>NZ_MVKW01000005.1:0-198253 GCF_002018395.1 Acinetobacter sp. ANC 5600 | reverse complement strand
ACGAAGAGCACTGCTCTGAGATTAGACTAAGCAAGTATCCATAACAGTTGTGCTGGCGACAATAGCAAGAGTGAACCACCTGATCCCTTCCCGAACTCAGAAGTGAAACCTCTTAGCGCTGATGGTAGTGTGGGGTTACCCATGTGAGAGTAAGTCATCGCCAGCTCATTATTCGAAACACCCCCTGACTAGTCCAGGGGGTGTTTTTTTATGCACGAAGAAAAAGGGAAAGTTATCAAAATAGAAAATAATAAGAGAAGCAAATTCAAAAAAATAAGAAAACGAGAGATATTTAAAGAAAATAAAACTAAAATGCTCAATCCATCTATATCATTTTAAAATCTTTTGCTAATGAAAATGTGTAATAAATCAATATAATAAAATCGTTTATTTCATTAATAATATATAGGGTATTTAAGATGTTTTTAAAAAAATTATTAACTATAGTTTTATTTGCATTTGTTTCTTTAAATACTACAGCTGGTGTGTATCAGGATAAACTAAGTGAATGTTTGGTAAATAAAATTTCAGCAGAAGAGAGTCAGAACTTAACGGCTTGGATTTATTTGGCATTTTCAGCACATCCAGAAATTTCTAAATATAGTAAAGTGACGTCCGCTGAGATGCAAAAAATAGATAAAAATATGGCAAATTTATTTCAAGATTTATTTACTAAACGTTGTAATGCTGAAATCAAAGCTGTTACAGAAAATGAAGGAACAAATGCTTTGGGTAAAGCATTTGAACTATTGGGGAATCGTGCAGCTGAGAACCTGATGAAAAATTCATTTGTTGAAAAACGTATTTCATCATTTGCACAATATTTTGATGAAGATAAAATGCGTGAATCGATGAAATAATTTGAATCGGACTAGGCGAATGTATTTGACAGTTGATATTCGCTTAGTTCATTACTCACTCTTTTTAAAGAATATAATAATTGCCCTAATAATACATTTTTTGATGTCAAGACAACTAATATCATGGGGTGCTGAGGGTGAGAGATCGCTGTGAGTAATGCTTTACCATTTTCAGCATCTAATGTAATGGTTTGACAACCAATTAAATTAATCTCGTTAGTAAAAGCTTGAACCATTGCTAAGATCGAACTGCTTACAGCTGCAAGTTTTCCAGAATTTTCAATATTTTTCTTTTCTATAGATTTTAATTCAAAACCATCAGTTGAACATAACATCATATATTCAACACCGGACACATCAGAAATTAACTCCTTCATGAGTTTATGTGCATGTTCAATAAGCTGTAGTGGTGCTGAACGTGTTGTACGAATTGCTGTATTCATAATATCTTCATTAGATTGAAAGTTGAACTTCGGCTTTTGCAATAAGTGCTTCTAGAATAAAAAGAATGTCTTTTTTATTTCTAGCATCGATATAAAAAATCGGGTGATGTATCTGTTGTGAATCCTGCCATTCTTTATAAAGTTTGGTGGATTTATACTGCGTACTGTCTAAATGTGTAATCGCGATGATGATGTTTTCATTATTTTCAGAAAAATAATTTAAATAATCATTCAGCTGCTGAATTGGATGGTCATGTGTATGATCAATCAAAATAATTGTACCAATTGCGCCGTTGCAAATGGTATTCCATATAAAGTTAAATCTTTCTTGGCCCGGCGTACCATATAAACCAAGTTTAGTACCATCGGCTAGAGTAAGTTCACCATAATCAATTCCAACGGTAGTCAACATTTTCTGATGCGCATTTTGATCCGTATTCAGCGCTTCTGTACTCAGTACAGGAATATCAGAAATACTTTGAATAGCAGTGGTTTTTCCGGCACCCATCGTTCCGGCAAATACGATTTTGTATTGCTGTAAAATCATAATGAAATTTTAGATTCCTAATTTTTTTCGAAGACTACGGAAAAAACTCTGTAGTGGATTTGAAGATTCTTGAGCTGTTTTTTGGCTATGATATACACTCGCCATGGCCGGTATCTCTTCTATGATTTGAGCTATGTGGCATGCAAATAAATAGCGATTGATAATGTTATGGCTCAAATGTATTTGTTCAGCGATATATTGAGTAGAACTACCTTCCATAAAAAAAGCGGATATTTTCAATAGTGATTGTCGCTCAGCACAATGTATAGGCTGTGGCCAATGCAAAAGTTTATAGTGGCTTGTGTAATTGGGGGGAGTATCATCTACGTAATCCCAAACAAATTGCCATAATCCATGCTGTAAATTTATTGATTCCAACCCATATTTAAAAGTGACAACTGTATTTGTATCTGCTGAAATGAGTGTGATTTCAGAATTTTGTGTGATTTGTATATTTTGTTCTATCCAAAACTCATTGCTTAAGTTATCAATGAGTGCGATTGGTTTTTGATCTAAAAGCAATAGTTGACGTTGATGTTTATTTAAATCTTTAAAAGCCTGTGAGATCTGGAGTGCATTTAATTTAGGTTTTGTGTCTTGAACAACAATAGGATTGGACACATTTACAGGATTAATGTCTCGGAACCTTAACGCAACTGAATGCTCTAACCAATGCTCAAATTGATTGGTATTTGTTAGGGGTAAAAACAGGGTATCGTGTTCGATTTGATTTGCTTTCAATTCATTTTTTTTAAGTTTAAGTATGATTAAAGCTTCGTGCCTTATTTTATTTATATTCGGCAGGTCGATAAAGTCATCATTGATTAATAGGACTTGGAGTTTCGAATCTGCAATGTTTGTCCAATGAATAGTAAAAGTTTCAGATAGCTTATTTGAAATAATAGATTTAATGTCATTGATAACATTTAGATTTAAGCCAAAGATAGAAATATATAATGTGCTATTCACGAAATGGTCCAGAAAAACTGGGTTATTTCTTGTGAAATAACCCAACTTTAAATTAAGAAAAATCTAATTCTTTTTCGAAATGTTTAAGTTCATGGCGAGCCATAGCAAGGTTTGATTTACTACGGTCTAAGACGAGGTAAAGAAATAATGCTTCATTTGAGTCGAGTGGGCGGATTAAGTGATATTGTTTACCCAGAGTAATTAGAATGTCTTCAATAGAGTCATTTAAATTCAACGCTTTGGCAACTTTACGCTTTGAGCGTACAACTTCAGTATTACCAGCAGCAGCTAATTCTAAATCGATGTCGTTATTGCCTTGTGTTGCCATAGCAAGGCCACTTTCGCTGTCAACCAAAGCTGCAGCAATAAAACCGTCAATGTCTGTTAAAGCGTTTAAAGATAATTTGGCCATTATTAACCCCAATAAATTATATGTTAATCAGTAATATAGTTTTACTGACCTATATGATATTAGCTAAAAATAATGAATAAACAATGCTAAAAAAATCAGCTGGTTGATTATTGTTAATAATAAATAAAGTAAAAATGGTTTTTAAACGATTCTTGGCTGTTAATAGTTGTAGGATTGTGTAGAATATTTAAACCTTTTATAGAATTGTTGTATATGAAATTCAATTAAGGTTGTTGTTTTATAAGAGTTTTTTTATTAATAGATTTAATGTATTATTTCATTAATTTAATATGCAAAAACGATTGTATAAGATGAAATAAGTATTAAATATCTGTGCTGTTTGTTTATTTTCTGATCATTAAAATATATTATATAATATTATTTCTAGATTAATATTTGTGATTTAAGTCTATTAAATTTAATTATTTGTGATATATGTTAAAAGTTCAATCCTGGGGTAATAGGATTGAACTTTACTTCTTATAATGCACTTTTTAAATTATTTCGATGTTGTTTCACTTGTTTTGCATAACGTTTGCCTTGTTTTTTCATTTTTTGATTGGTGTTATAAGCGGTAGGTCCGACATTATAGTAGGCTAAAGCTTTTGGCATGCTGCCAGCGGCATTTTTATATTTAGTTAAAATAAATGACCCACAATTAATATTGGTGAATTCGTCATATAAATCCCCAGGGCATGTTGCTTGCCAATAACGTGGCATCACCTGAGTTAAACCGACTGCACCTGCAGGTGAACTGACATAAGGGCGGAAAGTTGATTCTTGGCGAATAACAGCAGCCAGTAGTAAAGGATCTAAGTTGTATTGATCAGCAGTTTGCACAATGTAGGGGGACACTCGATTTGCAGTTTCAGGATTGACTGAATAGGCCTTTTGTATCCCTGATGAAAGTTTAATGGCACGTTTTTCTACAGAGCCACCACCAAGTGATGAACATCCAGAAATCAGGGTTACAGATATAATAACAGTTGAAAACTTTAAGCTGTGAGCGCTCAGGAGCGAAGTAAGACGAGTTGAAAGGCGAGTTTTATTCAGTACATTCTGCATTTATGTTCACTTTAAAATAATCATGGCTAAGTGTAATTTCTTTAAGCGATAGTATGAATTGGAGACTTAGAGGTCAATATTTTCTTAAGTTGCTCTATACAGTGTAATTGTAAAAATTGATGGAAATGTACTCAAATTACATGATTGTCTAACTGAAGAGAGAAAAACAGATAGCATTACTTGTGTCAGTATTTCTCTCTTGACATGGTACTTATTAAGATTGTGGGGATATTCAAATCCCGAGAACTTTAGTTATAAAAAACTAGAATATCCACTCATGAAATATCCCTATTTGAAAAAGCTATAACTTTTTTCAGAGGTATGAATGGAATCTAAGTATAATTTAAAGTGTTTTAAGCATCCAAATTTCGCATGCTTGGCTATGACCTGTATTGCCCTTAGGAGCTTGTAAGTGTTGAAATCCTACTTTTTCATAGAGTTTCACCGCTTGCCCAAGTGTATGTGTGGTTTCTAAATAACACGCTTTAAAATTATGATCTTTGGCAAATTGAAAACAAAGTTCTAAAATATCTTTGGCTAAACCATGACCACGTAATTCAGGCAAAAAATACATTTTTTGGATTTCTAAAATGCTTGAATCTCCAGCTAAAGGAGAAAGGCCGCCACCACCTAAAATTGTACCGTGTTGATTTTCAATAACCCAATATTGTGCATTTGCTTGTGCATAAACGTGATATAAATCATCTAAAATTGGATCTGCAACGGCAAATCCTGATTCAGGTGCTAATCCAAATTCTTTGGAAACTGTGCGAATGACATTGGCAATGCTTGCATTGTCTTCAAGTTGAAGTGGTCGGATCTGAAACATAATCATCGAAAAACAAAAAGATGGATTGTTTATAGACTGATCCTATATAAAAATCCATCTCTAAGTTTAAAATTACTCAAGCAAATAATTACTTTAATTCGCTTGAACTTTTACCCAGTTCACGTCGTGCAACGATTAATTGTTGAATTTGCTGTGTTCCTTCAAATATATCAAGGATTTTTGAATCACGTGCCCATTTTTCCAATAATTCATCTTCGTTATAACCAACTGCAGCTGCGAGCTCTACACATTTTAATGTGATTTCATTACCTACACGGCCTGCTTTTGCTTTAGCGATGGATGCTTCACGTGAGTTAGGTTTTTTGTTGTCGGCCATCCATGCGGCTTTGAGCATGAGGAGACGTGCTGCTTCCCAGTCTGCTTCCATACGGTAGATTTGTGCAGCAATATTCGAGCTTTGTAAGATCGGTGTTGAATACTGCTCATCTAATTCACCTTCAAAGATTTCTTTAATTCGCTCTAAAGATGCCTTTGCACAGCCAATAGCCATCGCAGCAACGAGTGGGCGAGTGTTATCAAAAGTTTCCATAACCCCAGCAAAACCCTTTGCTACATCAATTTCAGCATTGCCTAATAAGTTTGCAGCAGGGACACGACAATCAACAAAACTAATGGCAGCAGTATCAGAAGCTTTAATACCCAATTTATGTTCTAGGCGTTCTACAGTCATGCCTGATGTACCTTTTTCAACAACAAAGGATTTAATCGCTGCTCGACCTAATTTTTTATCTAGTGTTGCCCAAACCACCACTGAATCAGCACGTTCGCCCGAGGTGACAAAGATTTTTTCCCCATTGAGAATGTATTCATCGCCATCTTTCGTCGCTGTTGTCCTAATAGCAGCTGAATCAGAGCCGCAATTGGGTTCTGTAATGGCCATAGCTGCCCAAGTTCCTTTTAAGCGTTGTAGTTGTTCATCATTAGCTACTACTGCTGCAATAGCTGAGTTGCCAAGCCCTTGGCGAGGCATACTGAGCAACAGACCTGTATCTCCATAGCACATCTCGATGATACTGAGAGCAGTCGACATATTGACACCGTTTTTATTTCCAGTATCTGTGTCGCCACGTTTATTGACGGCAGCACCTGCATTCATGCCATCACCGCCATCATTCATACCGTCGACGAGGGAAGACAACATGTCTAACTCTTTCGGATAGGCATGTTCGGCTTTGTCATATTTACGTGAAATAGGACGTAGAACATTTAAAGCAACTTCATGGGCTTGGTCGATCAGCAATTTAAATTTTTTCGGATTTTGTAAGTTCATGGACATTTCCTTGTTTTTTATTTTGCTGAATTACGCATGTAAGCCAGATTGAAGAATCGCTGTGGCACGTAAGTCTCGATACCAACGTTCTACGGGATGTTCTTTGGTAAAGCCATGACCACCTAATATTTGCACACCATCGGTCCCAATTTTCATTGACTTTTCAGCACATAGCACGCGGGCTAAATAGGCTTCACGATGAAAGGGCTTGCCAGCTTCGGCTAGACTTGCTGCATTGAGGATGAGCATATGCATGGCATCAATTTCGATTGCCATATCTGCAATCATAAATGCCACACTTTGACGGTGCGAAATTGGCTCCCCAAAAGCTGTACGTTCGTTTGCATATTGAATGCAATATTTCTTGACTGCAGTTGCGGTACCAACAGCCATGGCACACCACATTAAATTGCCAAGATCGATAAATGATGTGTAGTTGAAATCTTGATCGCCTAAGCGTTGGGCAGGGGTCTGATCAAATTTTAACGTTACCGTTTCAGTGGCTTTCAAACCCATAGCAGGTGTTTTTTTTGCGCTAATACTCTGGTCACGTTGCACAATAAAAACTTCAGGCTGCCCATTGAGCATGGCACTCACCAAGAGCACATCTGCCTGCTCACCTAAAAGGACTAAGGTTTTCTCCCCACTGATTTTATACTGCTGGCCATCAGCAATCGCGTGAGTTTTAAGTTGATAGGGATTAAATGCCGCTGTTGCCTCTTGAACCGCAAAGCTTGCACGTAGGGCTGAATCATCTGCAAATGCCGCTAAGTAGGTTGCTTGAACAGATTCTGAACCCCATTGGGTGATGGCATTGATACAGCTAAATGTCGACAGTAAACCTGCTGTTAAACTAAAGTCACCTTCAGCCAATTGTTCAGCAATTAAGATATTGCTAATGATATTTTTTTCTGCCGCGACGCCACCTAAATCTTCAGGTAAGGCATAATAATTTAGACCTAGATCTTGGATATGTTGCCATAACGCTTCAGGAAATCTTTCCTCTTGATCGGCTTGATGAGCAAGTGGATACAAGACTTCTGTGGCAAACTGCTGCATCGCATCAGCAGTCATTTGTTGTTCTTCAGTCAGGTTTAAATCAAATAATGATTTTTGTTGATTAGGCAAACGTTGCTTATGCACATCTTTGTTGGTCTGAAATACTTTTTGCGTCTGGCTCAGGGTTTTAAAACCAGCTTTTGAGCTCTGATACAAAGATTTTTCAACAAATTTTCGCAGTTTAAACTGATCGAGTACATCACTTCCGGCAATTTTAGTTAAAAGTGAGAGTCCAAATCCTTGTGCCTTGTTTACCATATTGGTCATTGTTGTTTTCCATTTGCGTTGTTCTTATTTAATGCTGACATGCCAAAGATAGAAAAACCATGTCATAAATGACATGCGTGATTGTCAAAGATAAACGGAGCACTTAGGCGATTTTTGATAGCTAAATGATTAATTAAGAATAGAAAAGTAAAAAGGCTTAAAAGGATTTTTATTTTAAAATTGACTTGGCTGACATTTGAGTCAGCCAAGTCTTGAAGTGTGCATTGAGTGATTATTGATATTTTTGAATCATACGACGAACATTGGTTTTCGCTTCAATGACGGTCATAAAGGTATATGCACCGATAAATTTACGGCTGATAAACATAAACTCTTTAGGTGGAACTGAGAAGTAGCGAGATGCCATCGATTTTGAAGCTTGTTGCATTACACGGCTATGTAATTGGCTTTTTTTCCAGTTATAGCGTTGTTGTTCGTCCATAACACCAGCAGGGATGTCTGGGTTATTTTCAGTGCTACTAAATGCCTCTGTTGCTAACAGAAAGACTTTGGCCATATCGGGTTTAATACTTTGTGGAATACCATCAAAGAACTCATAACCTGTCATCGCTTTGACCATTTGCTCAGAGCTATGGTGATAACCCGCGGTAATCAAATTACGCGCAACGCCTAATAGATGCTCATCGAACTGACGGATCGCACCAAAGTCGAGGAGAACAATTTTATCTGGAACATCCGCACCATTGCCTAAACGGACCAAATAGTTTCCGAAGTTAGGGTCGGTTTGCATTTCACCCCATTCAAAAATTTCGCGTACGGCAATTTCAAGTGATGCTTCACCTAAGGCATTACGGCGCTCTTGAGGAAGTGACAGCATTACAGGGCTATTAATCGGCACACCACGTTCAAAGGTCATACACAGCACTTGAGGTGTTGAATAACCTTCAATGATTTGCGGCACGATATAGCGTGGGTCTTCTTTTAAGCGTGCTGCAAAACGGCGAGTGGTATCTGCTTCGATTTTATAATTTACTTCACGATGCATCATTTCACGAACTTCATCAAACCACTGATCAAATTCACGGGTTTGAGGAACCATTCGTGTCAGTTTGAGCATGTTTTTGAATAGATTCATATCTGAATCGATTGCATCTGCCACACCCGGATACTGGATTTTTAAAACCAGTTCTAAACCATCAGATTTACGTTTTGCACGGTGAACTTGTGCCAAAGACGCAGTGCCAAGTGGCTCATGATCAATCACGAGATCATCAAGCTTTGAGCCAAGTTGATTTTGTAATTGGACTTTGATGGCTGGCCATGCCAATGCGACTGTTTGATTGTTAAGGGTATTGAGGGCTTGGGTGATTTCTTCAGGTAGAAAATGTTCACCATACAACGCCATCATTTGCCCGATTTTTACAATCGAACCTTTTAATTTACCAATTTCTGCGACGAGATATTCAGCCTGATCTTTCATGGCTTTTTTACGCTTTTTCTCTTTTTCTTCCTCACTCGAAAAAATAGAAGTGGCGTTTGATGCTGCCCAACGAGTTCCCGCAAGTAGCGATGCCTTTGCGATAGATAAGCGTCGATCCATAGAAGACGTTTTCAAGTGTTTGAGCTTATCGTTCTGATCTGACATGTAAATTAAATCCTTTAATCAGCAATTCGCAGAAAAATACATTGTAGCTAATTTTAACGTTTCTTAACGTATTAAAATAGTTCAACTTACTGAATAAGCAGTAAGCATTTGCAAACTTAAGCAAGATGCCACGTAGACAGGCACATTGGAAATAAAACTATAAACGATATTTGATTTTTACCGTATCGTTTTGCATCAATGCCGCTTTATGTTCTTCAATATGTTGATGAATAAGGTGTTGGACAGATTCGTCTTTAAATCCGGCAGCATAACCTTTGACAATAATAATGCTCGGTAAGCTAAAAAATAGGGTACGAGCGTTTTCTAAACTCGGATCAGGGAAAACTTGATGTTCGATCAGCAGTTGCTGAAAAAATGCCTTTTCATTTTGCACGTTTAAAGACTGAGTGTCTTCCCAATAGCTTTGACGCATAGCCATGAGGTTATTGTGCTTATAGCTCATTGGAGCTCCGCATTTAAAATTTAACTGTTTGTATGGGGATGATTTTAAGAAAATAAAGCTTAGGATCAAGTACAAATTGCTAAACAATTGAGCTTGAATTGGTTTTTATTCGTAATTTTCATCTATTTGGTTTTATAAAATGCTGAAGAAAGACTTAAATTACACATTTCATTTCAGCGAATGTATCAGACCTCATATATACGGTTATGAAATACTTTCAAGCGGTGAATAATGCCGTATTTTTATTATAAATAGCATCAAAACAAGGTATCATAGGGCGTTTAAAAAATTATGAACTGGAGACGCCTTAAGTGGATCGACCGACTATTAGCCCTGAACATTTACAGGAAGCAGCTGAAAACCTATCTACAATTCGTGATTATATCCGCTTTGGGGTAACAGCTTTACGTCAATATGATGCCCACTTAGGACAAGGTACAGAAGACTATTTTGCTGAAAGCTCAGCATTGGTTTTACAAACGTTATCTCTAGATTGGAATGCAGATGCGGAAATCTTAGATGCGAAATTATTGCCAAGTGAAGTTGCAGAATTTTTAGCATTGTTAGAACGTCGTATTAATGAAAAAGTTCCGACGTCTTATTTACTAAACTTGTCATATTTCTTTGGTAAGCCATTTTATGTCGATGAACGTGTACTGATTCCACGTTCTCCAATTGCAGAGTTAATTGAAAACCGTTTTGCGCCATATTGCTTAGGTGAAAATGGCGAAATGGGTGCTGCGGTTAATAATCTACCTGAAAATGCCAATCCAAAAACTCCTCAGCGCATTTTAGATATGTGTACGGGTTCAGGTTGTATCGCGATTGCTTTAGCTTATGCATTCCCAGATGCTGAAGTTGATGCAACAGATTTATCTAAAGATGCACTTGAAGTGGCGCAAATTAACTGTGAACACCACAATAAACAATATCAAGTGGCTTTACTCGAGTCTGATTTATTCGCCAAAATTCCAGCAGAAAATCAATATGATTTGATCGTGTCGAATCCGCCATATGTGGATGCTGAAGACATGGCAGATTTACCAGAAGAATTCCACCATGAACCTGAAATGGCGCTTGCTGCGGGTCAAGATGGTTTGGATCTTGTGCGTAAAATGTTGGCACAAGCTGCAGATTACCTGACTGAAGATGGCTTAATTGTGATCGAAGTGGGTAACTCAGAATGGGCAATGCGTCAAAACTTCAATACCGTTGATTTTTACTGGTTACAGTTCCAAAAAGGCGGTACAGGTATCTTTGCATTGACTGCTGCTCAATGCCGCGAATACCGAGATTTATTCATTCAATCTGTTCAAGCATAAGGAGTCGTTTGACATGGCCGGTAATAGTATAGGGCAACTCTTCCGTGTAACGACTTGTGGTGAATCTCATGGCGTTGGTCTGATGGCCATTGTGGATGGGGTTCCACCGGGTATTGAACTGACTGAAGCCGATTTGCAAAAGGATCTGGATCGTCGTAAGCCGGGCACATCTAAGTTTGCGACTCAGCGTAAAGAACCCGATGAAGTTGAAATTATTTCAGGCGTATTTGAAGGCAAAACAACCGGTACATCGATTGGTCTTTTGATCCGTAACACAGATCAAAAATCAAAAGATTATGGCAACATTGCGCAAACCTTCCGTCCGGGTCATGCAGACTATACGTATACACATAAGTATGGTTTCCGTGATTATCGTGGTGGTGGCCGTTCGAGTGCTCGTGAAACTGCGATGCGTGTTGCTGCGGGTGCGATTGCTAAAAAATTCTTGTTTGAGAAATTCGGCATAGAAATTCGTGGTCATGTAACCCAAATTGGTACCGAAAAAGCAGAGAAATTGGACTGGAATGAAGTTCCAAATAACCCATTTTTCTGTGGTGATGCAGATGCTGTCCCACGTTTTGAAGCTCTCGTAACTTCACTTCGTGCACAAGGAACGAGCTGTGGCGCAAAACTGGAAATTATTGCGACGCAAGTGCCAGTAGGTTGGGGCGAGCCTGTATTTGATCGTTTAGATGCAGATATTGCACATGCCATGATGTCCATCAATGCCGTAAAAGGTGTGGAAATTGGTGATGGCTTTGGTGTTGCCGAGCAGTTTGGTCATGAAACCCGTGATGAGTTAACTACGGATGGTTTCTTGGCAAACCATGCTGGCGGCATTTTGGGCGGTATTTCGAGTGGTCAGGACATTCGTGTTGCGATTGCTTTGAAACCAACAGCTTCCATTACTACGCCGGGTAAAACCATTACGATTAATCGTGAAGATACTGATGTGTTGACCAAAGGTCGTCATGATCCTTGTGTCGGTGTTCGTGCAACACCAATTGCAGAGGCGATGTTGGCAATTGTGCTCATGGATCACTTCATGCGTAACCGTGCACAAAATGCGGATGTTGTCGCTCCATTTGCTCCAATTGAACCCAAGTGAGGAAACAAAGCGCTGCTTTGTTTCGAACGCGGTTGGTGAGTAGCGTTAGCGAGTCACAGTGGATAAATAACAAAGCGCTGCTTTGTTCCGAACGCGGTTGGTGAGTAGCGTTAGCAAGTCACAGTGGATAAATAACAAAGCGCTGCTTTGTTCCGAACGCGATTTGGTGAGTAACGTTAGCGAGTCACAGAGGATAAATAACAAAGCACTGCTTTTTGTTCCGATGCTGTTGGTGAATAGCGTTAGCAAGTCACACTGATGAGCACATTGCTTTAAAAAAACCAGACAATTGTCTGGTTTTTTTATTTCAGTAAAATAGGCCTATGAAAATAAATAGCTAAAAAATATGAATATAAGACATGCTTTACTTGGTGATATTCAGCAGCTCGAAAGCTTAATGAATATAGCCTATCGGGAGAATCATCCCAAGAGTTGGACCACAGAACATCATATTGTTCGAGGAAATCGAATAAATGTCTCTCAACTCAGTCAACTCTTACAAAAAAAGGATTTTCATCTATATGTGATTGAGTCGGAAAATACACAGATCAAGGGGTGTATTGGTATTCAAATGCAGGGAATGAGCTGTGAAATTGGTCATTTTGCAATTCACCCAGATGAGCAAGCTCAGGGATTAGGAAAAAAATTATTGCAATTTGCAGAACAACAAGCGATGTTGATTGAACCCAATGTTGAAGAATTTGTCATGTATGTGATTGATCAGCGTTTAGAATTAATAAAATATTATCAACGACGTGGCTATAAGCTAACAAATGAAAATCAAGCCTATCCTCTTCATCTAGAGGTAGGTCAACCGATTTGTGAACTTACAATTAAACAATTAATTAAACGAATAAAATAAAGATCATATGATGTATTTGATCAATTTATAAAGCGAGATGAATAAAAAATCCCAAAAGAAAACATACACTAACTTTTGGGATTTTTATTTTAGACTGTTTGAGCTTAAGAATAAGCACGTAAAAATAGTCGGTAGGCATCTAAAGATTTTTGGTTTTTTAACATATAGTGTGCGATTTCACCTTGGTTGGTATTCATTATCACAGCAATATTTTTTGCGTCCCGAAATTGTTTAAGCACAGCATCTGGGATCATCACGGTATTAGAAGAATCAATCACATTTGAATTATCTAAGCGACGATAATTTGTTTGACCAATTGCAGGATAAGACAAAACTTTGCCGTCAATCACAAAAGATATTTCACTCATATCAAGCTGCTGTTGATCATAAGAATGCAGTGAAAGTGCATACTCACCTTTGTTTTTTTGCCAATCAATTGCAAGTTCAGGACATTTTTGCCCAGCTTCACATAGTAACTGACCCCGAGTAATGGTTCGTTGGATCACTTTGCTGTTTTCAACGGTATTCACACCTTTTAGCTTCAAGGTTCTTGTTTCAGGTTTATTTTTAGGTACGGTAATACAACCCGTGAATAGTAGGAGTGTAAATCCTAGAACTAAATAATTTTTCATGCGTATTTCCATGTTAGCGTTATTTTTATGAGCAATATTTATTTTGGCGCATATTCACACAGAAAAAACAAAAATACATCACACTTTTCTAGTTTTGTTCGAGCACTGCTTTGATATAAGTAGTGGATATTAAAATAAATAATATTTTTCAATGATGTTAAGCGAACTTCATAGAAGATTGGATAATTTAAGCAGGATCTGTGATTTTGCGCTATCTATCTGCTCGGGATTGGTTTGTCGAGATAATTGGTCACGTGGTTTTTCACCTAAAAAATATTTGATCCGTTCAGCATTTGCACCTGATGGATGGGGAAGTCCAGCTAGAATCTGTTGATCATTAAAATAGCCTAAGCTGCTTACATAATTTAAAACCTCATCTACACCTTTGCCTAGCGGGATATAAATTGCGTTCGGAAGCTGTTGAACCATAGGAATAAAATAATCATCAATATGTTGTTTTAATAATTCATTTTTCAGCATTGGGGGCGTTGAGCCAGCATAATTTTTTCCATTGACCAAAATGCATTGCTGTAAAACCGAGCACATTTGCACCTTATCTTGATGATTGCTAAATAGCTCAGCAGTGGTCTGTACGCCTAATTGATTGTGTAATCCAATATGATCTAGCAGTTGAGTTAAATTTTTACGAATAGGGCCGCTAAAAGCGCCACTATTCTTGGCAAGTTTAAGAATGTTTTCCTCAGATACTTGCTGTTCTAAGCCGTCCTTTGCTGCGATTAATGCATTACGCCATTGTTGCTGGCCTGGGCAGATGCCGACGATAACCACTTTTGCATCATGATTTATGGCCTCGAATGGTGCATAAAAACTTTGAACAGGCCCCAGAGTCTTAAGAAGGAGTAAATCACTTTGGGTTAATTCTTCAATAGCATGTGTTTTGATCACAGATGCGTAGCGAGAGAAAAGCGTAGAATCCGACATAAAACTTCAATCTTTCTAGTTATAAATTTCATTTAATATTTTAAACCTTTATTTTAAAGATGAAGTATTTAGGTGTAGGAAAAATGATTTTAAATTTATAACCTAACAACTTAAATCGATATAAAAATAATATTTAACAATATTGACCCAAATAGGACTTGAGATTTGGTACAAATATTGCTCATATCTAACTAAGGCAATATCAATAAGAATGCGAAATAAAAAACGAAAGGATGATTGCAGGAGAGAAGCACAGATTGTGCTCGCCGAAGGAGCAAGTTCCCCCAGGAAACTCTCAGGCAAAAGGACTGTAATCATATAAAAAATCTGGAGAGAAGTAGGCCAGATCTACTCACCGAAGGGGAAAGTTCACATTGCTTCGCAAGGAACCAAAGCTCTCAGGTACCAATGACAGATGGGGCGAACATAGGAAATATAATTTCCAAGGAGCCTATATGTGTCATATTGTTGTGATTGGTGCAGGTATTACTGGGGTAACGACAGCTTACGAACTCGGATTACTCGGCTATCGTGTCACTGTGGTGGATAAACATCTTTATCCTGCAATGGAAACGTCGTTTGCCAATGGTGGTCAATTATCAGCGTGTAATGCTGAAGTCTGGAACCAAAAAGCAACGGTGGTGAAAGGCATCAAATGGATGTCACAAAAAACCGCGCCATTATTATTAAATCCAAGTTTTAATCTACACAAATATTCATGGCTCTTTGAGTTTATGGGACATATTAAAGATTATCGTGAAAATACTCACGAGACTGTACGTCTCGCATTGATGGCACGTCAGCGTTTATTTGAAATAGCTGAGCATGAAAACTTACAGTTTGATTTAGAAAAACGCGGCATTTTACATTTCTTTCATAATCAACATGATTATGAGGTAGCGACTCAAGTTAATAATATGCTCTGTGAGGGTGGCTTAGAGCGTCATCCTGTGACATTAGCTGAAATCCGTGATATTGAGCCTAGTCTGAGAGGTGAATACTATGGTGGTTTTTATTGTCCGGGGGATGCCACTGGAGATATCCACAAATTTACAACGCAGCTTGCTAAAGCAACAGAACGCTTTGATGTGAAATATATGTGGGGTTTTGAGGTGACTGACTTTGAACACCATGCAAAAGGTGTCAATGTTCAGTTAAAAGCCAGTGATGAAAATATGGAACATCCTGATGCTGATACCATACTTGAAGCAGATGCTGTGGTGGTCTGTGGTGGCGTAGGTAGTTATGAACTTGCGCACAAACTCGGTGATCGCGTAAATGTGTATCCAGTAAAAGGATATTCAATCACCATTAATTTAAATGATGAACAAAGTCAGGGCAATGCGCCTTGGGTAAGTCTGTTAGATGAAAGTGCCAAAATTGTGACTTCACGCTTAGGTGCAAATCGACTCCGTGTTGCAGGTACGGCAGAGTTTAATGGCTATAACCGAGACATTCGTGCAGATCGCATTCAGCCCTTAATTGATTGGTCAAATCGTAACTTTAACCTATCAACAGAACATGTAGTACCGTGGGCGGGTTTACGACCAATGATGCCCAATATGATGCCAGTAGTGCATGCAGGTAAGCGAGATCATATTTTCTATAATACAGGGCATGGTCACCTTGGATGGACTTTATCTGCGGCAACAGCTGCAATGATCAGCCAGCAAGTGCAGCAAACACATCCGATTTAACTGACATATTTTAGACATCAAAAAAGCCTCAATGTTGAGGCTTTTTTGTATTTTTCTAAGTCATTCGAATTTGATCTTAATCATATAAGCGATAAATCCCTGCAAAACGTTCACAGCCTTTTTGTTCGGTTTTTACTGAGAGTAAGGCTTTACTGTAATTGAACTGATATTTGCAGTCGTGTTCATTATCGGTGATTTGATTTTTTTGTTCGGGTGTTGTGTAAGCTAAAAATGGAATGGTTTGTGTTTCAACTCGATTGTTCGGATTACGATAGGCAATGCCTTCTATTTTGATGCTGTCTTTGCCTAGTTGATGTACCTTTAAATGTACAGGTGATGTCGCAAAATGACCATTTTCAAATTTCAGATAATGCTGCGTTAAACTTTGGTTCATTGAGGTATAAATATTCAAATCTTCATGGCGAAGCTCAAATTGTTGTTTAAAACACTCCAAGTTTTTGCATTGCTGAACTCGGCTATACCATAATTTTTGCGTATCTATCAGTAAGCGTATTGGGGCATCGGTAATCAACTGCGCTGTTAAAAAAAGCCCATCTAGCTTTTCACGTTGTTCTTCAAAACCGTTAGAACAGTAATTTTTTTTTGCCTGAGTATTGGCATGATCACAGTCTATCTTTTCTGCATGCGTAAACGTCGCTAGGCCAGAACCTATTAGCAGAACCAGTCCGAATTTTTTGATGATATTTATTTCAGTTTTCAACAGCATGATCGCTTATACTTTCACTATGTTGCGCTTGCCCACACTATAGCGAAATAGAAAGCGTGAATACAAGATTTCAATCATTATTTTCTCAAGGAACTCAAGCATGATAGCTCAAATTCGTATCGGTCAGGGCATGGACGTACATGCATTTGAAGAAGGTGACTTTGTAACGCTTGCTGGTGTTCAAATTCCACATACACATGGACTCAAAGCACATTCAGATGGTGATGTGGTATTGCATGCGCTTTGTGATGCATTGTTAGGTGCTTTGGCACTTGGAGATATTGGTCAGCATTTTCCAGATACAGATCCAAAATTTAAAGGTGCCGATAGTCGAGTACTTTTAAAACACGTCTACCAAATGATTTTAGATCGTGGATATGTACTTAATAATGCTGATATTACCGTGGCTTGTGAGCGCCCTAAACTAGCAAAACATAATTTAGAAATGCGTCAAAGTATCGCAAATGTTATGGATGTTGAAGTCACACAAATTAGCATCAAAGCGACCACCACCGAAAAATTAGGGTTTACCGGTCGCCAAGAAGGTATTCTTTCTACAGCAACTGTACTGATTTCTCACGCAAAATGATCTGGATGGATCAGTGCATGTTGTAAATCTTGAGTTGCCTTACGGCCTTGAAGTTGTAAGGCAACCGCATGGATTAAACCTGTCCATGTTTCATTGGGTTCCCAAATTTGATGCATCAAATCTTGAGCCTTTGGCATATCAACATCCATATAGTATTGACGATATAAATACATCAAACTGCTGACACGGAAGTTTTTTGCACAGTGCAGCCAAACCGTTTGACCTTGAACCAAATGGTCAATCATATCGAGTACTAAAAGGCATTGATCATCTGAAGGGGTATCCCAAGAGATTGGAACTTGGATGTAGTTCAGGCCTAGATCTAGGCAAATGCGGTCTTCATGCTCGATATGATTGGATGCATCAGTCAGTGCTAAATTAATAACCGTTGAAACACCATATTCTTTGATCGTTTGAAGCTCAGAAGGAGATGGTTGACCGGACGTTAATAAGTGTTCATGTATATATTGGAAGTTTTCAATGTGACTTAACGCATTTTCGATTTCATTCATCTGACAAATAATCCTTCAAAGTAAAACGCCATCTTGAAGATGGCGTTTTTCATTCACTTAGCGTGTCGGTAACACGTCTTTAAGTGCTTCATGCATCTCTAACAAGACTTTTTCAGTCGTATCCCAATCGATACAGCCATCAGTCACTGATTTACCATATTCGAGGTCACATAGGTTGGCAGGAATATCCTGACGACCACCTTTTAAGTGACTTTCTACCATAATACCCACGATTGACTTGTTTCCGTCAAGGATTTGTTCAGTAATATTTTTCAGAACAAGGGGTTGTAGGTACGGGTCTTTGTTTGAGTTTGCATGACTGGTATCAATCATGATTTTGCCACTAACTTTTGCTTTGGCTAATGCCGCTTCGGCATCTGCAACTGAACCTGCGTCGTAGTTTGGTTTACCGTTACCGCCACGAAGTACAACGTGTGCATATGGGTTACCACTGGTACGAATAACAGAAACTTGACCTTGGTCGCTTAAGCCCAAGAAGCTATGACCATGTTTAACAGATTGCATGGCATTGGTCGCAACGGTTAAACCGCCATCTGTACCATTTTTAAAGCCCACAGGTGAAGAAAGGCCAGAAGACATTTCACGATGTGTTTGGCTTTCAGTGGTACGCGCACCAATCGCTGACCAAGAGATAAGATCTTGGTAGTACTGTGGTGAGTTTGGATCGAGCGCTTCAGTTGCACAAGGCAAACCTTTTTCATTCAATTCAAGTAAAAGTTTACGACCAATACGTAAGCCTTTTTCGATGTTGAATGAGTCGTTCATGTCAGGGTCATTAATCAGACCTTTCCAACCCACAGTGGTACGTGGTTTTTCAAAATACACACGCATCACGACATAAATCGTATCTTGGATTTTGTCACTTAAAACTTTTAAACGGTCAGCATAATCATGTGCAGCGACTGTGTCGTGAATTGAACATGGACCAATGACAACAAAAAGACGTTTGTCATTTCCATCTAAAATATTACGTACAGTTTCACGGCCCTTAAGGACTGTTTGATAGGCAGTTTCAGTCAGAGGTAGCTCTTTTTTTAGTTCTGCAGGAGTAACAAGAGGCTGAATGCTTTTTACATTCACGTCATCAATGTCGTTTTGGGTAATAGAATTTGACTGTAAAGTATTCATTGCCGTCACTGGTTTGATTATACAAAAGGTTGTTTCGTGAGCCGAATATAACATGAATATAGCATTCAAATGTTATAAAAAAGATCAATAAGTCTCTGAAAAAAAAGTGATGAATCGGGCAGTTAATTTAAACCTGCTGACTATTCACCGTCGGTGCGATCAACATTGCAGTTGTTGGTTTTTCGACAGGTTTTGATTTTACTGGATTAATGATGAAATTCATGCCTAAAACAAACAAGGTAATGCCTAAGACTTTACGAATGACTTTTTCAGGTAAACGTGAGCTGATCAAAGTTCCGACCACAATCGCGGGAATAGAACCCACCAATAACCAACCCAATAAATGAAAATCGACATTACCTGAGCTCATATGACCCAAGCCAGCAACCAGTGTAAGAAGCACGGCATGTACGACGTCTGAACCAATAATTCGAATCATTGGTAAATTAGGGAACATGAGTACCAATGCCATAATACCGAAAGCACCTGCACCAACAGACGATAGGGTAACGAATACGCCTAAAATAATGCCCATGATGATGATATATGCACGCTTATTTTTAGCTTGGAAATTGATACGTTCAAGATCCGCACTCATATCATCCAACTGATCAGTTTTTCGAAATTTATTAAAGAATTTTTCGATATGACCACGGAAAATAATTGAGATCCCTGTAATCGTCAGCATAAAACCCAAAAACATGGTTAACACGGTTTTGTAATGTGTCGATTGGCTTAAATAGTTTTCAAGTACCCAATGGGTCGCAAATGACGCAGGGATACTGCCGACTGCAAGCCAAATGACAATGGTCCAAACGATATTCATTTTACGGGCATGGACTAAAGAACCACAAAATTTTGAAATTGCGGCATACAGTAGGTCTGTACCGATCGCAATGTGGGGTTCAATTTTATATAGGCTAATCAGGATCGGGGTCATCAATGAACCACCGCCAACACCGGTAATACCTACGCAGAAACCTACAATTACACCTGCCAGAATGAACTCTAAAGGACCGACCATCGCTGAATGCCAAATATCAAAAAACGTGCATATCTTATGACTAATTGATATAAGTCGTTGTCTCGATTAGTGATTTGCTTGTGAAAAAAATAGATAAAGAATGTTTTTAATTTTGGAATAAATGAATTTTATCTAAACTAAGTTATTGATTATGGTTTTCTCAAGTAGTTAATAGTTCAAATGGAGATTATGCTGCAGTGAAATCATGTATTTAGAATATAAGGTGATGACTATCTGAAATGCATATCTAATACCAAAAAACGCACCGTAGGTTTATTTTCCTAGTCTTTAATTAGTTATTTATCGATATATGCGACTGTGAACTTAAAGTCCATTCCTGCAAAATCTATACTCCTTAAAAAGATAAGGTTTCGCCATTATTCGAATATGAGTAGAAGGACACTAACTAGACATTTTAAACATGCGTCAGAACTACCTATTGTCACATGGTCAAATAATGAAAGACTGCGATGTGGGGCTGAATTGCTCGAATTGACAGATTATTCAGTTGATAAACTTGCGGAAAGCACGGGTTTTAAAACCGCAGTACTATTTCGTAAATTGTTTAAGAGTAAATACGGTAGAAATCAGAACCATTGGTATAAAAATTTTTAGTTAGTAGCTAAGCACAGTGAGGAATATTTCTAAAATGGTGAATTAAAGCTGTGCAGCTTTTTTCAGGAAATCTATTAACTTTGTGAAGGACTCGTATAGAATCTATAGCTAAAGAAAATTGAGTTAAAAGGACAGACTTTTGCAAAATCGGAAACTTAAAATTGGCATCGTGGTTGGGGAAGTATCCGGGGATACATTAGGCGCCAAGCTTATCCGTAGTTTTCGAGAGCAAGGGATCGATGCGGAATTTGAAGGCATCGGTGGTCCGCAAATGATTGCAGAAGGCTTTAACAGCTATTATCCGATGGATATTTTATCGGTGATGGGGATCGTTGAAGTCTTAAAAGATATTAAAAAACTCTTTGCTGTACGTGATGGTCTTGTTGAAAAATGGACTGAAAACCCTGTCGATGTTTTTGTAGGGATAGATGCACCGGATTTTAATTTGCGTTTATCTAAGAGCATGAAGCAAAAACAGCTACCAATTAAAACAGTGCAATATGTCAGCCCTTCAGTGTGGGCATGGCGACAAGGCCGTGTGCATGGCATCAAGGCGAGTATCGATTTAGTCCTTTGTTTATTTCCTTTCGAAAAAGCATTTTTTCAAAAATGGCAAGTTCCGGCTGCATTTGTCGGACACCCATTGGCAAGTCAGTTGCCTTTAGATAATCCACTCGTTGCGGCTAAACACGAGTTAGGCTTAGATGAGCATCAAAAACACATTGCATTACTTCCGGGCAGCCGTCGCGGTGAAATTGAGCGTTTGGGGCCTTTGGTACTGTCCGCCGCACAGATTTTGACGGAGCAGCATCCAGACTATGTGTTCCTGATTCCTGCAATTAATGATGCACGTAAACAGCAAATCGAATTGTTGCTCAAGCAGTACCCTGAAGCATTACAAGCCAAAGTTCGCTTGATGGAAAACACCGATACCGAATCTAAAATTGGCCGTCAGGTGATGAACGCATCGAATATTGTCGCATTGGCTTCGGGTACAGCGACTTTAGAAGCGATGCTTTTACACCGTCCAATGGTGACCTTTTATAAGTTAAATTGGTTGACCTATCATGTGGTGAAATTGCTGATCAAAATTCCGTATTATTCATTGCCAAATATTATTGCGGGCAAAAAGGTGATTCAGGAACTCATCCAACATGATGCAACGCCTGAAAAATTAGCAGCAGAAATTGAAAGCTTGATGGATGTTGAAAAATCGCAAATTCAAGTGATGCAGCACATCACCATGCATAAACAACTGCTTTCAGGCAACAGTGAAAACCCTGTGGAAGCGATTTTAAAGCTTTTAGATTAAACCTTTAAGGTGACTCAGTTTTTGCGAGTTGATGCTGCTGTCGATACTGGCTCGGTGTGAGATCATAAAACTTTTTAAAAGTTTGGCTAAATGCCGTTTCAGATGAGTAACCGATACGATGGGCAATTTGCTGAATAGTCAGTTGCCCCATTTGTAAGTGCTGTGTCGCCAGTCGCAAACGATGTTGCTGCAAATAGGCGAGTGGAGATTCACCGAGCATTTGGGTGAATAAACTGGCAAATTTAGAACGCGACATACAACATTGTTCTGCCAAACTTTCGACGGTCCAAGCATGCTGTGGTTGTTCATGAATCGCGGCCAAAGCGTTGGATAATTCAGGATGACTCAAGGCATGCAACCAACTGCTTGAATCTGACAAGGCTGCAATATAATCACGCACACATTCGATAAATAAAATACTCACCAAATGATCCAAAATTTTGTCGCGGCCTGGACGGATCTGATGCGCTTCAATTGCCAGAAAATGTAAGCCAATTTGCAACCATTCAGGTGCGGTACTGCTCATGATATGTGGTGTATGTAACAGCGTGGGGAGTGCATTCACTAAGGGCTTTGCCATAATGCTGTCGACATGCCCACGGATCGCGAGTACAAACAATTCCTCTGCTTCATGAGATTCGGCAGAATTTAATTCAATGGTTTTATTTCGCTGCTCTTGAAATAGTGGCGTGATGTTTATTGATTCGACCAAGACATCAGGCTGTATAGATTTGCAGTAGTGGTTTTGCCCGGAAGGAATAAGGCAAAGATCGCCAGTCTCAAGCAAAACCTGCTCTTGATCTATATGCACAACACACTGACCTTGAATCACCACATACGCAACCATGGCATTGTGATCTTGAAAATGAAAAGCCCAAGGATGCTTTGATCTCAAATAAATATATTCAGATCGGTGGAGATGAATATCATCAAAAATTTTACTTAAAGCATCCATATTTCAAATATTTACTCATATTAATTTTGTATTTATAGATGGTCACTATGTGCTTAAAGGTCAACATTTATCCTTAAATGCCAAAGACGATCACATAGTTTTTTTGGACGCTTAAAACTGTTCTGGCTGCCCATATTTTACGAATATAAACACAGAAGAAGTAATTAGGGAAGTCTAGCGCATGAATGCACCAGTAAAATTAAATGAACAGCAGCTCGCTCAGTTAGAAAGCAAAATCGGTAGTGTTTTAGATAAAAAACGTTATGGTTGGCTATTGAGTCCAGGTTTACCAGTCATTGGTATGGGGATCTTGGCGGGTTATCATTTTGGTCCCAAACCGACAAAAAAACTATTTGCCATGGGAGGGCCGCTTCTACTGCATGTCATTATTCCTGCACTGGATGCACTGATCGGTGATGATGCCAATAACCCGACAGATGATGACATTAAAGTTTTAGTGAATGATCCTTATTATGATCGTATCGTCAAATTATTTATTCCACTGCAAATGGCAGCGAATGCTTTTGCTGGCTATGTGGTTACCCGTAAAGATGTTTCAATACTAGATCAAGTTCTACTTGGGATTTCGATGGGTGCAATTAATGGCGTCGGTGTAAATACAGCACATGAACTCTGCCATCGACCACATAAAAAAGACCATTATTGGGCACATGCGACTCTCGCGCCTTTGGGTTATAGCCATTTCCGCATTGAACATCCTTATGGGCACCATAAACGTGCGGCAACTCCTGAAGATCCTGCATCTTCAAAAATGGGCGAAACTTTTTATGAGTTTTGGCCACGCACTGTATTTGGTGGAATTAAATCGGCGGTGCAGATTGAAAAACAACGCTTAAAACGTAAAGGTTTAAGTTTCTTTTCGAAGGAGAATGAACTGTTTCATGGTTGGACGATGAGTGCAGGTTTTCATGCCTCGATGCTGAAAATGTTTGGTAAAGGCGTGACACCGTATTTAGTTACACAGGCCTTTTATGGAATCAGCCTTTTTGAAATTATTAATTATATTGAACATTATGGCCTGAAGCGTGAGCAAAAACCGGATGGAAGTTATGTGCGAACCATGCCTGAACATAGTTGGAATAACAATAATATTGTGACCAATCTATTTTTGTATCAATTACAGCGACATTCAGACCATCATGCATATCCGACTCGTCCATTTCAGGCTTTAAGACATTTTGACGAAGCGCCAGAGTTGCCTAGCGGCTATGCCACTATGCTAATTCCTGCTTTAGTCCCCTCTATTTGGTTTAAGATGATGGATAAACGGGTCTATGATCACTATCAAGGTGATTTAACTAAAGCCAATATTCATCCTAAACGTCGTGCAAGTATTTTTAAAAAGTTTGCAATTTCAGTTGTTTAAGTCGAATACCTGATGAGAAGAATCCCAAGCTTGTTTGCTTGGGATTTTTTTATTGTGTGTATTATTAACCGATGCTACGCAGTAACATCAGAAGCGCACGTTGATTCAAATAAAAGAACGATACACGGTAACGTCATCCGCAATTGTTTGAGACAAGACTTATTGTAATCAAAAATGTTTCTGCGATACTTTGAATAATTTGACGCTAGTAAACGCGTTTTGTCGGTGAGGTGCATTGCACCGCAAGATGGTTTCCTTGCGAAGCTTCGCTTCTCATTTTGCCGAATGAGAAACAACGTTTCGTAAGAGTATCTCCAGCCGAAGGCTAATACCTTTATTCAATCTTTAGATGTAAGACACCGTCGCATAAACTTAAAAATCATTTTTAAAATGTGAAATTAATTCTACATACGTAACATCAATTAAAATCCCAAATTTTCTATTTGAAACTTAGTCACTTTTTAAGACCACCAATAGCGCAAAATATGGAAAAAAATCGGTGCAGAAAAGCAGATGGAATCAATTCGGTCGAGCATGCCACCATGGCCTTGGATGAGTTGTCCCCAATCTTTTACACCACGATCGCGTTTAATGGCTGACATGACAAGACCACCAAAGAAACCGAATATACAAACAATAAAACCAATACATGCAGCCTGTAGATAGCTAAAGGGTGTAAGCCATGACATAGCAATACCTAGTGCAGTGGCTAAAGCAATGCCTCCGATTAAACCCTCAACGGTCTTAGATGGTGAAAGTATCGGTGCGACTTTATGTTTTCCAAATAGCTTGCCACAGACATATTGTAAGACATCGGAGGCTTGTACCACCATGATCAGCCAGATCGCTAGCCAAATTTTTTCACCTTCAAATCCGGGAAGTTTAAGATTTAATAGCGCAGGCACATGCGAAATACAGAATACGCTGATCATCAGACCCCATTGAATTTTTGAGCTACGTTCCAAAAATCGCGTGGTATCTTCGGCTTTGAGTGTAGCGATAGGGATAAGAAGAAATACATACAGCGGAATAAAAATAGAATATAGCCCGTACCAGTCGATATACACCAAGTAATACTGGTAAGGGATGACAAAATAAAAAGCGATCAGCAACGGAAGATAATCACCGCGACGGGTTGGGAGTAAACTGATAAATTCACGTAAAGCAAAGAGTGAAATCAACGCAAACAGGATCACAAAGGCAATTTTGCCTAATGAAATTGCTACACCAAGTACCAACAACATGACCCACCATGCATTGATCCGCGCATTTAAATTGTCGATGACCGGTGCTGGTGCATAACCCGCTTTAAATTTTAGTATTGAGCCAATGGTTGAGGCAATAATCAAAATAACTGCAAAGATACCGAACAATACATAGGTCATTTGCGCATTGGTGAATTCCATTATTGATACTCCCATGCTTTTAATTTGAGTAATTCTTCCTGAGCGTAGTTTAAAAACTCAGTTTTACTCTGTTCATTATGGGCTTCTAAAGGTTTGCCAAAAATAACGGTAGATAATAATGGCAATGGTATAAGCGCGCCTTTAGGCATGACACGTTTTAAATTAGAGATCCACACAGGCACGATTTCAACATCAGGAAATTGATTTTTGAGATGAAATAAGCCGCTTTTAAACTCTAATAATTCAACGTCATCATTTAAATTTCGAGTACCCTCAGGAAAGAAAATAATTGAGTCACCTTGCGCTAAAACGGTTTTGATCGGTTCTAAGGGATCTTGATTTTGCTCTCGATTTCGCTGAATAGTGACGCCAGTAAACGTGTCTTGAATGAGAAAACGTCGAAAGCCATCTTTTAACCAATAATCCGAAGCAGCTACAGGACGCGTCTTTCGTCTGAGATCTGTCGGCAGTGATGACCAAAGCAAAATAAAATCGATATGGCTATTATGATTTGCATAATAAATACGCTGTTTCATAACCGGTTTGCACCCGACCCAGAGACTCCGCGCGCCCGTGAGCAGCCGCGCACCACGACGAGTGAGAAAGGCAATATAGCGAGCAATTGAACGGCTTAAAAAATTACCTTTCATTGGTGAGTGAGCATTCCCTGAAGTGTCTATTGGATTTGGCATGGCTTTAAATTATTGTGAATTATTTATACAGTAAAAATATGCAGATGAATGCGATGTATTGCAAGCAAAGCACAAAGATCTGCCATTTAAATAAAGCCAGACAACCTAATTCACGCAGCTCCCATGCGCGACCACATTTATTTGCAGGCATTAATTTTAAGTTGATTAAACTTAAGTCCAGCTCCTTGGTGGTTTGTTCAAGGTTTTGAGTTTGGCTGTATTCAGCGACAGTGGCTAAAAGTGCCGAATCAAATTTGATTCTCAGGCTTAAATAATGTTGTATTCCGAGCAAAACTAGACAAATTAATATATATAGCAAATCGAATAGCATCACATTGCCAAACTGGATGATGAGCGAGAGCGTGAGGATCGCTGCTACATAAGCTGAAATGAGCAATCCAGTGGTGGATTGTAACAACTTTGATAGCACCACAAGTTGTAAATTCATGGTGCAAGTCCTTTAAGTTTTAAACGATAAGTATTTAAATGTTTTATTTGCGGTGTTTTAAGCACAACCCAAGGACGGTTATGGCGAATAATTCGTAAAACATCTTCGACTGAATATTCAGGATGTTGTTTCAATAATAATGCGGCAACTACAGCACTACTTCGTGAATATCCCAAAGCACAGAAGACCAAGATGTTTTGTGCTTCATCATTGTTATTAGATTTCAAGAATAGTTCTAAAGACTCTACAGCATTATGTAGCTGATTGGCCTGTAAAGGAATTAGGTCTAAACTCAAGTTTTGGGCATAAGAGCACTTTGGATAAGTGGGCAATTCTGCGCAACAATCGAGTAAAGCATCATATTGTTGCATGACCTGTTTGGACGGATAGCGACCTAAATAAATATAACTCTGATTGATTTTGATGATTTTAGAATCTTCAGGATGGCGATAGGTCCAGATTCGGCTATTGATCCAAGCAAATACAAAGTAGGGCGCGAATAGCATTTTTGCAGCAATGGTCATATCACCATGACTGAGTTTTTGAAAAAAATGCGGTCGATTGAATAAATATGCAAACGAAACTAAAAGCAGACTGCTTGCAGGATAGAGCAGCCAAAGCCACCAACCTTTTGCATGTGCGATTGCGCTACACAATAAGGCAGCAAACAGATAAAGGATGCCGATTTTAATGTGCTTTAAGCTTAGACGACTCTGTATATTTTTAGCCCATGGCGCAGAGCCAGACATTGGGAATAGCCATAAACATAAGGCACCGACCAATAAACCCGTTGGGATATCTATAAAATGGTGCTGCCAAGTGGTTAGAACCGAGAGACCGATCAAAAAGGACCAACCATCTACCAGATATTTTAGCTTGCCTGTGCTATGCCGACGGTAAAAATCCCAAAGTATCACCAGTAGTACAATGTGCAGAGAGGGTGCTTGATTGAACGGTTTATCAAAACCCATCAAGACATCAAACCACAACCCGAAAAAACCTGTGAGTTCGGGGCGTTCAAAGCTAAAGCGTAATGGGAAAAGTAAAAAGCAGCTGATTGAAATGATTTGTGCTGAGAATAGTCGCAATACATGTTGTTTTAATTCAAACTTATTCCAACAAAGTAATAAAGACAAACCATAGAACAGATCAATCGACCAATAAGGCACAATACTCCATGGCCAAAGTGGAATATATTTTTCCCATTCAAAGACGATAACAGGTACAGACGCTAAACCCGCAGCGTATTGGTTGGCAAATCCATAACTTAAGAAGAAAAAAGGTGCCAGAAATGCCAAACACAGTAGGCCGTATTTCCAAGTTCCTGTATCCGTATCCAGTTTATGCATAAGATTGACCATCCAAGCTTAAATTTTTTGTGCAACGGAAACTGTGAAAATACCAAACTCATCAATGACTTGATCGACTTTCTTGAAACCGGCTTGCTCAACCAAGGCATCCATTTCTGCTTGTGAGCGCAAACGCATGACCCATGCATCTCCTTGGCGATGTGAGGTCAGGGCACGGGCGATAAACTCTTGTTGCGGATGCCAAATTTGACCTGTGTAGATGAGATAACCATCTTTCTCAATGGCCTGACTCAAGCCTGATAAGGACTGTCTAAGTAAATCATTATCACTAAATAATTCGTATAAACCTGAGACCACGGCTAGAGTGGGTTTAGGTTCAACACTGGCTAAAGAAGTGGTATCAAATGCATCCGCTTCTACAAATTTGGCAATCTGGCTTAAACCTCTTTGCTCAATCATTGCTTGACCCGCTTGTACATTGATCGAGCTATAGTCTCTAAGCAGGATGGATTCAGGCTGTTGAGGCAGTTTTTGTACAGCATCTAAAATATATCGGCCATGGCCTGCAGCAATATCCATAATCCGTACCGCGTGTTGGGCATCATTTAACTTAGAAGCATATTTCGTTAATAGCGCTTCAATATTTTGTTTTCTAACGCGAATACCACGCCAACCAATCGCATTTAAATATTGTCGATCGATGATTTTACCCAGTGCATTTTGGTTTTCTGATTGATCACGATAGACAAAATCTAAGGTGCTGCCAGAGTCATATCCTGTCTCTTCACCAATTTTTAAACCTTTAGAAAAGAGACTACCAATTTTAAGATTTTGTTTGGTTAAGCTCCAAAATGCATGTTTTAAAGAGTGTTTTGGAAGCGTTGAACTTAATGTTTCTGCAACGGCACAGCTTGGGCCAATTTTATCTGCATCTAAAAGTTTAGGTGCGGAATAGGGTTGTTTAAAACATTGTTGAATAAAGCGATGGATTTTATCTGTGGCGATTTTTCGATGTTTTTCACCCAAAGTATCATGATAAAAACCGTCTAAGACGTGAAATTCCTTCATTGGATGTGGGAGTTTTTGATAAAACGCCAATTGCGGTTTTTGATGCACCACGAAGTCAGATCCTGAACATAAGACTTGAGTAGGAACAAAAATATTTTGTGCATCTTTAACGATTCGATCTGAAGCTGCGTATAGCCCCAGCAGCATCCGGACTGAAATGGCCCGAGCGATTTTTGGGTCAGTATCATAACTTTGCGCACGTGCAGTATCGTGTGTCAACATTTTGGCTTTGACATAACTATTAATAAAAAAGTTGCCAGCGAATTTATTGAGAAGTGTTAAGCCAGGTTTTGCAAAAGGCACATAGAGTTTGATGTCAAATGCAGGCGACGCAAGGCATAAAGCACGGATTCTAGGGGCATAATCATGCACCCATGTCGCGGCTAAAACAGCGCCAACGCTTTGAGCTACAATTGCTATATTTTCTGATCGAATTTGGTAATTTTGTTCTATATGCTGAACAAAATATTGAATGTCTTGAACGCATGCAGAAAAGCTCGGTGCATCTCCTCGTTCACCAGGAGTATTGCCATGGCCTCGCGCATCCCAAGCGAAAAAATCAAAATCAGGCAAATTCAATTCATTGACCAAATGCGCCATTCGTCCCGAATGTTCATGGCCACGATGAAATAAGATCACCGCTTTTTTCTTACGGTTGCTTTTTAAACTGCTATTTTCCCAATGTTGATAAAACAAGGATGTTCCATCATGGCTCGTAAAGGTATGCTGAGTATTGTTATACATTGTGTTGTTCTCAAAATAATGAATCGACTGACGATCTAAACTGAAATTTATTGTGGGTTGATAATGCTATTTTTAATGCGGTTATAAATCGTGATAAATAATAAAAAGATGATAATAATCAAAATACTATTGCAAATAAGAGACAATGTATTTAAACCGAAGTTAAATATAGAAGAAGTCACGATCACTATACAGATGATACTAAATACAAAAGCACGGTCACTTTTTCCCATTGGACCATCGTAGCGACGTTCTTGACCCACTAATGGCGCCATCACACCTGTATATTCAGCAAGTATGGCGAGAAAACAGGTTAAAATAAGTAATTCAGCTTGAATAAAAGCAAAGCAAATTAAACTAAAATAGAGTGCTGAGTCAGAAATCACATCACATAATTCATTATAAAAAGCACCGAGTTTGGATTGTTGGTTGAACTCACGTGCCAGCATGCCATCTATGGCATTGAAGCCCATTCGAATAAGCATCCACACGGGGAAAATCAACAGTAAAATGCCAATACCGTTGTGAGAGAAATAGATATACATAAAAAATGCCACAGCTAGCGAAATGAACATTGCTAGTAGTGTTACTTGATTTGCTGTAATACCAAGATGCTGAAGTGATTTAACCAAAGGTCGAAGTAGGTTTTGAAATGCAGGTTTAAGTTGGTAGATCGAAGGCATATTATTGTTATAGCGGTATGATTTGCATGAATTTTATACGCTTGATGCTTAACTTAACAAGAATTTGAATGTTAAAGATTGTCACAGGCCTCACGATTCGCCTGTATAACGCATTAAATTTTCTTGTGTAGTACTTGCGACTAATTTTCCATCTTGCCACATTTGCCCATGACTAAGCCCACGTGATTGGGAGGTTCGGGTGGTATTCATGTCATAGAAAACCCAATCATCCACCCGAAAGGTATGATGAAAATACATCGAATGATCAAGGCTGGTTGCGATGATTTCAGGAGACAGATAATTTAAACCATGTGTTTTGAGCGCCGCAGAATATAAATTATAGTCTGAATAATATGCTGCAATGGCCTGATGTATATGAAGTTGGTCAAATTGTGCATCCAAGGCATCATGGAGTTTTAAATATTCTGCATATTGATTTTGATTTAAGACAGAAGCTTGACCGGACGGTGGAAAATCTGTCAGCACGTATTCAATCGGTTTAGATATAAGCTGAAAAGGCTGTAAAAATGTGGCCAGATATTCAGGTGAAATAGATGATTGGATTTGCGATTTATAGAATTGCTCCTCTTTGAGCATACTTGGTGGAAACTGTTGGATCAGATCTGGTTCGGGTATTTGATACTCCATACCCGTTTCGTTTTTCATATAGGACAACATCACCATATATATTGGTTTGCCATGCTGTATGGCGGTCACTTGTCGTGTAGAAAAACTATGGCTATCACGTAAATTTTCGACTTTAAATAATACGGGATGATTTGCAAGACCCGCAGAAATAAAGTTGGCATGTAAAGAGTGGAGTGGGAGTGTGCAGGTAAAGGATGCACTGACTATGCTCTGAGCAAGTAATTGCCCACCAAAAATATGGTCACCAAACAGAGGTTTGCTCTGTACCAAAAAGTAGCACTGATCTTTGGGCACTACAGATAATAATTGGATGAGGTCTTGAGTCAGCGTTGTCATATTTTTTTGAAATTTTTGCTTTATTTAAATGTATTCAACTCAAACTTATTGCACAAGTCATGTTAATGAAAAATATAAAAGTGTTCGCCGGTCTTTCTAGAATAGGCTTATAATCGAGTTTTCCTAGTTGTCCGAATGGAATGACGAAAAAGCAATGACACCTGCATGTAAACTCTTAAAATCTAATAAAATCGACTTTACAATTCATGAATATGACCATGACCCAGAAGCAAAAAGTTTTGGTTTAGAAGCTGCGGAAAAACTTGGTTTAACGGTCGAAGAAGTCTTTAAAACCTTGATGGTTACGGACGATAAAAATTACTTTGTTGCCGTATTGCCAGTTGAATATCAGCTAAATTTGAAAAAAGTAGCCACAGCATTTGGCTGTAAAAAACTCAAAATGGCTGACCCAAAAGATGCAGAGCGTTTAACCGGTTATTTGGTTGGTGGTATTAGTCCAGTTGGACAGAAAAAACGCTTAAAAACTGTGATCGATGCTTCTGCACAGAACTTAGTTAAAATCTATGTGAGTGGTGGTAAGCGTGGTTTGGATATTGGTTTAAAACCCGAAGATTTAGCAAAAGTTTTGGGTGCAAACTTTGCTGATGTGATAGATGTTTAAGTGCGGTTTGACTACTTAAATTTAAGTGAATTTAGAGGGAATACCTTCCACTTCACAATCTATAAAATAACAAAAGCCGCATTAAGCGGCTTTTTGGTTCGATGTCACATCTTAATTGGGGATATTTGAAGGAGAAATCACACATGAATATTCGAACTCTCCGGGTTTAGTCTCTTTAAGTAAGTTTTCCCAAGAACTATTCTTTGTTTTAATCCAGCCGTAAATATCTTCATAAAATTCAGGATTGAGATTAGCTTTTTGAATATATGATTTATTTAGAAGAAATTTAGTCATCAAACACATTGAATTCAGCTCAATTGGATTTCTATTTTTTTCTAAACTAAAATTGTTTTTTGCCTCAGCTTCGTATTTTCTTAACAAAGTTGCTTTGAGTAGTGTTGATTTAAATAATTCTATAGTTAAATCATTAGGAGGTGTTTGATTAGCAAGGGCAAAGAGATTTCCATCAATTCTCAACATAGACGGGAAAAAATTTGCCTGTACATCTAATTCTTGCTGAGGAGACGGTGAAGATTTACATCCTGTTGTTAAAATACTGCTAAAAATGAGAATACTTATAAACTTTAAAATTTTGATATACATCTAGGTGAAGTCCTTGTTCAGCTAAAACTTTTAACATTTTAATCTTGGTTAATACGTATTTTGTGCATATTAATACTGATCAATTCACTCCAACTGATTATTTTTAATTTGGAAGTTCTAGCTAAGACTACACTTTTGTTGTTTCTTTAGCTTTGAATAACGAAAATGCATGAAGTTGCAGAAGTAGAATTTAGTAAAACTTCATGTTTAGAGGTTGATTCATTAATAGCACTTAAAGGTGTTTAATTATAAAAATACTTATAAAAAATAGGTATTTAAAATCCGACTAAAACAGTTGTATTTTAATTTAAAAGCTGTAATTTGAAAGTGTGATCAAATTAAGAGACAACAAAATGCCTTATTCAAATTCGAAAGCGATTATTGAGCAAATCTATAATTTTGTATTAGAAAAACACAGTTTAGCATCTAAAAGTCGATTTATGCAGTTATCGATCTTCTTTAGAGAATTGCATGAAGGGGATGACTCAAAATTTACCGCAGATAGGTCTTTTTATTACAAAGGAATCTTTAACAACAGAGAAAAAAGTATATTTGCGAATGCTGCGCCAGACTTTTTTGATAAGCACAAGTTTTTGGATTGGGTTGTTAAATCAATTGATTGATTTCAACCAAATCATTGGAGTACATAATTCATGCTGTATAACCAGTCTGAATAGAAGATATTGATCAGAAATCAGTAGGTGTTTGTTATGAAATACATGCTAATTGGCAATAAGGATGTATGGCCAGTATGGTGTTAGTTAAAGTCTTCAATGATTAAAATTTAACTGCACATTTCGTTCCTTGATTTAAATAAAAGCTTGGTTAAAAGCAGAATATAAAAACCCATGTAAAAGACATGGGTTTTTAGTTTAAGTTGCACAATGTGATAATTCGGCTAAAAAATAAGCAATATGATTTATTTGTTCAATGCTAAATGAGAAAATTATCATTTAGTTCCATTTCAGAAAATTGTATAAATAAAAACAGAAAAGTTCATATTAAAAAAATTAATTTTTAAATACATAGAGATAAGACCAAATTTGCAATCCTGTAGCAAATCTTCACAAAAATGCAATTATTAATAATAATGATTATCATTAACATAGTTTCACGCTGGCCAGCGTACTAAGCATTACTTGCACAGTTAAAGAAACACAATTACATGACAAAGCTTGGAAAAGCTTAAAAATAGAGGATATGGTCAGATGAAAGAGCTTGCAAATCGCTTGGCGATGCAGCATCTTGTCAATGCATACTCACAAGAAACCGGTAAAGGTATTTTGCTGGAAAAGTATCAACAGAATTCATCACAATTGACGTTTAGCCAAGGCTTGACGTTGTTATGCATCCCCTTAGATTGCATACAATCACAGTTATTTGTACCACTATCTTATGTCAGCCTTGTTGGTAGACATCGTCTTGCAGATCTCCCATACGTTTTTAATAAAGGACAGAAACAGTCATTTAGTATCACCGCGATAGCGAGTTTATTACTTGAACAGCTCGTACAAGAGTCAGGTCATACACTGGATGCTTCATCATTATTAGAGCGTTGGATCGAAAGTCGTGAAGCGCTAACTCAATTTTTGACACTGCGTGAACATGATTTTGAGGCTTTGGTCCAAGCTGAACAAAGTTTCATTGAATCGGAACAAGCTTTAATTTTAGGGCACAGCATGCATCCTGCACCGAAAAGTCGGGTCGGTTTTGTGCATGAAGATTGGGAAAGGTATTCGCCAGAAGCCAAAGGTCTCAGCCAACTGCATTATTGGTTGGTGGCTCCAGAATATATTCAAGAAGGTTCTGCCCTAGATCAAGCTATATCAGCGCAATTGAAAAGCGAATTGCAATGGCATTTATCAGAAACTGATCAAGCACTACTGAATGCCTATTCACATTATAAGTTATTGCCTTTGCATCCTTGGCAAGCACGTTATTTACAGTCAAAAGCATGGTTTAAGAGCTTAAAAACCAAATTAAAAATTATCGATTTTGGCGAGAAAGGTTGGGCATTTTCACCAACAACTTCGGTACGGACTATGGCAAGTTTTGCAGCGCCGTGGATGTTAAAACCATCACTTTCCGTAATGATCACCAATTCAATCCGAGTCAACCTTGCCAAAGAATGCCACCGTGGTGAAATGACCCATCGACTTTGGCATTCAAGTCTCGGTGAACGTATTTTACAACAATGCCCAACGCTCAAAGCGGTGAATGATCCTGCGTGGATGGCATTGAGCATAGATGATGAAATAGTCGATGAAACTATTTGCATCTTCCGTGATCAGCCTTTCAGTGAAAAGCAGCAGGTAAGTTGTATTGCGTCATTGTGCCAAGAGCATCCTGCACAGCCGAAAAGCCGTTTTAATGCCTTATTTGAACAAATCGAAAAACAACAACCTGAACTTGATCAAAGCGCCATTGCGATCAATTGGTTTAAACAATTCTTAGCTATCAGTCTAAAACCATTAATGTATTTGTACCATCAATACGGAATGGCCTTTGAATCACATCAGCAAAATGTCTTACTTGAGCTTGAACATGCAATGCCTAAATATCTATGGCTGCGTGACAATCAAGGCTTTTACTATATTGAAGAACTTGCAGGTGAAGTCTTAACAGCGTTTCCAGAGTTGGAAGAAAAAGCGCATGCCGTGGGTTCAAAAGCCTTTGTCGATGAGCGCTTTAGCTATTATTTCTTTGGTAATACTTTATTCGGCATTATCAATGCAATTGGTGCAACTGGATATGTCACAGAGCAAGTGTTGATATCGATATTGCAAAATGAACTGTTGGACTTATATCAGGCTTATCCAGAGAGTTCATTGATTCATTCATTACTGTATCAGCCAACCTTGCCGTATAAGGGCAATCTGTTGACACGCTTGTATGAGCTGGATGAATTGATTGCCCCAGTCGATCAGCAATCGATTTATGTACAGTTGCCAAATCCTTTATGTGTGGAACAGAAGGATGTGCAATATGCTTGATTTTATTGGGATAGGCTTAGGGCCATTTAACCTTAGTTTGGCGAGTTTGCTACATAAGCAAAATCATTTGCAATATCAATTTTTTGAAAAGAAACCACAGTTCGACTGGCATGCGGGTATGCAATTGCCCAATACAGTATTGCAAGTGCCGTTCATGGCCGATCTGGTTTCCATGGTTGATCCAACCAGTCCTTTTAGTTTTTTAAACTATTTAAAGGCACAGCAGCGTTTATATAAATTCTATTTTTTAGAACAAGCTCAGATTCCTAGACGTGAATATAATCATTATTGTCAGTGGGTTGCAGACCAACTAGAGCATATTCAATATCAATCAACCGTAAAAGCCATTTATGCCCAAGAGCAAGGCTTTGAAGTCATGGTTGAGCAAGATGGACGTTTTAGACGTTATCAATGCCGAAATTTGGTCATTGGTTCGGGGAATGTTCCGCATTTACCACAGTGTCTAAAAGACATACAACAGCAATATCCGGAGCGCTGCTTACATTCTGCAAATTATTGCAATGCAGCGTTAAATCACTTGAAAGGTAATGTAGTTGTACTGGGATCAGGCCAGTCTTCGGCCGAAGTTTTTATGGATCTGTTTGATCGTCAATATTTGCAGGATCAGACGACAACAGCGCAGTTTAAATTGCATTGGCTGACCCGTTCTAATGGGTTTTTCCCGATGGAATATGCGCCGCTTGGTTTAGAGCATTTTAGTCCGGATTATACTACGCATTTTTATCAACTAAGTCCTGAAAATAAAGCCGAACTATTGAAGCAACAAAGTTTGTTATATAAGGGCATCAGTGCAAAAACCATCCGTGATATTTACCAAAAACTGTATCACCGGAGTATTGGTCAAAATATTCAACAGACGCATTTACATGCTCAGGTGGGTTTGGTCGATGCCGAGCCTCATGGTGCGGGCATCCGTTTGCAGTTTCAGCATAAAGTCACGGCAGAACAATTCTATCTAGATGCGGACTTTGTCGTGGCTTCAACGGGATATCACAGTCCAGAGTGGCAATATCTCAAATATCTAAAACCACTGATTCAATGTGATGAATTCGGTCGCTGGAAAATTAGTCAGGACTACCGCGTACAGCATGACGCTGTCGGTGAAATTTTTGTTCAAAATCAGGAAATGCACAGCCACGGCGTAGGAACACCAGATTTAGGGCTGGGTGCTCACCGTGCAGCGGTCATTGCCAATCAATTATTGGGTTTTGACTTATACGATTTAGGCGATCAAGCACAAAGTTTCCAACATTTTTCACCCAGTGAAAATACTGAAATGCACAGTATGGGCATTGTGAAGAAATCAGCGCCAACCAATATCCAAAGATCTTTATCCGTAAAAAAAACCATTGCCAACTATGCAATGAACCGCAATACGACTATGCCGAATAAGCAAGAACAGAATGCGGTTAAACTCGAGAAATTATAATGACATTTGCAAAATTACAGATAAATCAAACGCAGTGGCGCCGTGCAGGACAAAGACTGATTGAAATGGCGATTGCTGAATTTTTATATGAAGAAATTATTCAGATTCAGCAAGTGGAAAATAACACTTGGCAACTTAAACTAGATGACAAAACGTATCAATTTGAAGCGACTCAGTTTCTGCTTGGGCACTGGCGTATTGTTGAAGGGAGCGTTCGAGATTTAAGTGAATCGACAACAGAGCCTGCATGGAATCTGCATGAATTTATCCGTGCATTTTCAAATCAAGCTGAAGTGAAACCTTTTACCAAGGCCTATTTGATTAAAGAGATGAACAATACATGGTTGGCTGAAGCACATGTTTTCGATGAGCAAAGATTACTGAGTCAGGCTGTCTTGTCAGCGCCACACTATCAAATTGAAGGCATGTTGCGTGGACACCCTTGGCTCATTATGAGTAAAGGCCGTATGGGCTTTGGCTATGATGATTATTTAAGCTCAGCACCAGAGATTTCTCCAACGGTTAAAGTTCTGTGGTTAGCTGTTCATCGTGATTTAGCTAAGTTTCGTTCTACCGAGGCTTGGGATGCGCAAAGCTTATATCGCCATGAATTAGACTCAGGACAATTACACGATTTTCAACAGCAATTGGCGGACAAAGCCTTAGATGCTGCTGAGTATTACTTTATTCCTGTACATGCATGGCAGTGGCATCAGTGGTTAATCCCGACCTATGCCAATGAAATCGTCGATCAGCGCATTGTAGAGCTGGACATTGGACAAGATGATTATGTGCCAATGCAATCAATTCGTACCTTATGCAATACCAGTCATCCTGAACGGCATTATGTGAAGTTACCCGTCAGTATCTTTAATACGGCGGTCTATCGAGGTTTGCCTTCAAAACGAAATTTGGCTGCACCTGCGGTGACCGCTTGGCTGAAGGACTTACAACGTCATGATGCAGACCTGCAAAAAACACAGGTAGCATTTTTGGGTGAAGTCGCAAGTCTCACTTTACAGCAGCCGTGTTTTGATCAGATAGAGGGTGCGCCTTATCAATTTAAAGAATTGTTTGGTTGCTTATGGCGTGAAAGTGTAGAGCCATGTATTGGTGAACATGAGATGGCACTTTCCCAAGCCGCATTGTTACATCGAGACATAAACGGTCAATCTATTTTATCCGTGTTGATTCAGGCTTCAGGTTTGACGCCTTTGCAATGGCTGAAACGATTTGCCGAAGTTTGTGTAACACCGCTACTAATTTGCTTATACAAATATGGTTTAGCTTTTTCTCCGCACGGTGAAAACACCATGTTGATCCATGAAAATGGCTTACCGAAAAAAATGGTGCTGAAGGACTTTATTGATGATGTCAATTTAGTTGATGAAGATTTTCCTGAACTCGAAAATTTACCACCTGAAGGGCAAATTTTACTGCGCCATCCTGCTGAAGAACTTAGTCACTTTATCTTTACAGGTTTATTCATAGTGCATTACCGCTATATCTGTAATGTCTTCCTTGAAGATTATCCAGAGCATACAGAACTTGAATTTTGGCAGACCATCTCCAGCGTGATCGATGAATTTCATCAGGCGCATCCTGATTTGGCAGATCGTATTGAAAAATTCAGTATGTTCCGTCCACGTTTCGAGAAAATTTGTCTGAACCGAGTACGACTGTTTACCACCAGTTATAACGACGAAGCAGAACGACCAGTACCTGTATTTTTAGATCCAATTGCAAACCCTGTAAGTCCAAAAACTTTAAATCAGTGGGCGAAACAACTGCATATTGCTAAGCAGAAAATGACAACCAACCGTATTGCGTCATAAGCAGATTTTTGAGCTAAGAACAGAAAATATTAAACAAACTTAAAGGACGAGATCATGACAACGTTATCACGACAACTACCTGATTTTTATGAATACTATGAGAATGAGACGCAATACTACTTACGACAAATGCAATATCCACAAGATATGGCTTTGGTTCATAAATGGATGCATGAACCGCATGTGATTCCACAGTGGCAACTCAATAAGTCAGAAACTGAACTAAAAGTGTATTACGAAAAAATGCTGGCAGATGATCATCACCGAATTTTGATCGTAGGGGTAAACGGTAAAGATGTGGGCTACACAGAGATTTACGAGGGAAAACGGGATCGATTAGGTTTGTACTACGACGGTGACGAGCTAGATCTAGGTTGGCATTTGTTATTTGGTGAAAAGTCCGTTTTTGGTAAAGGCTATTTACGTCCTGTCATGCGTTTATTGAGCTTTTATATCTTTGAAAATGCCGCATCAGCCAAGATTGTGGGAGAACCTGATCATAGTGTGAAACCTTATGCCGTTGTGGTTGAAGACATGTGCTATGAAGCACAGCGCCTAATCCCAATGCCTGAAAAGACCGCCATGTTGTATTACTGCTTTAGAGAAACTTTTTATGCAAAATTTGGTCATTACTTAAACGACTCCAAGGCATTTCAGCATCAGCAATTAGCTAAGGCGGTGTCATGAGTTATCGCTGCACCCACATGCACATACTGGACATGCGCTTTTCAGCGCATGTTTCAGTGGAAGAGTTTGAACAATGGTTGACTCAAGTTGAGCGCTTTTTTCTGAAAAGTCAGCCCTTTGTTTTGGTTATGCAAACGGCTGAGGGAACAACTTTTCCTGAAGAATATCGGCAAATACAGGCCGTTTGGTACAAGAAGTTTAAACATCTCTTTTTTCAATATTGTTTGGGTCTGGTGCGTATTGCGCAAGATCCAGATGACTTCAAACGTTTAAACACACCCGCCCTGCATGCAGCGTGGCGTGTGCCTTATTACGTTTCATTAGAACAGTCTGATGCGCTGCAATGGGCAGTGCAGAGGTGGATATGCAACAACACTCAAGAAAATTAAATCATGCAATTTCACCATCTCAAATTTCAGTCCTGAGTTTGAGCGTCGTGATCATTTTGTACTTAGCACATGCATTGCCTTTGTATTTTTACAATGTGGCTTTGCCTGCCATTTTACGACATCAAGGGGTAGATTTACGCTGGATTGGCATGTTATCGCTGCTTTACATTCCATGGGCATTCAAGTTTTTTTGGGCGCCTTGGATCGATCAGCTCTATGTCAAAAAACTCGGTAAACGTAAAACATGGCTGTTGTTTACGCAAATCGCATTGGTACTGGGGGTACTGGTTTTAGCCTTTACGCAGTTTTCTTATGGGCTGACTTTATTTGTCATCGTTGGTTTATGGATTTCAACGTTTGCGGCAACGCAAGATATTGCGATTGATGGTTATACCGTAGAGAAATTTACCGAAGGCAATTACCGTCTGGGCAGTATGGCACAAAGTATTGGGGTGGCCGTCGGTAGTATGCTCGGTGGCGCTGCGACTTTATGGATTTACCAATATTGGGGTTGGCAGTCAGCGCTCACAACTTTAGCGCTGCTGACATTTTTAACCATGTTTGCTGTGTTTTTTATTCAAGAAGAACCAGAAACTCAACTTGCCAAAGCCAAACCAAGCCTACGACAAGCGTTTAAACGACCAGAGATTCGTTGGGCCTTGCTACTCATTGTTTGTTATCGCGTGGTTGAAGCACCCGCAATGGCGATGCTCAATCCCATGTTGATCGATCAAAAATGGTCACTGTCTCAGATTGGGGTGTTGATGTCTGTGGTGGGGGCCGGTGTCGGTCTGATTGCAGCCGTTAGTGCAGCTGTATTGCTGAAAAAAATCAAAGCAACGCAATTGTTGGTCTGGGCAGGATGGTTACGTACATTGCTATATGCCGTCATTGGGGCAGCCGTTGTATTGGGGTGGTTGAATCAATGGCATCTGCTTTTAGGTCTATTTGTCGTGCTGATGCTAGCCATTCGTTATATCGCCATGACATCACTTTATGCCTATTTCATGCAGACCAGTTCTAAAGAACAGGCGGGTACCGATTTCACTATATTAGTGTGCTTTGAATTGCTCGTTTACTTCATTGGCGGCGCATTTTCAGGCTTTCTCGCAAAATCATTAGGCTATGGACATTTTTACTTGGTATTGGCAATCGGCTCAGTAATCAGTGTCTTACTTAGTCAACGCATTGTTTTAAAAACACAAAATTTAAAAACTCAAACTCTTCCGACTCAATCGGAACTCTAAGAAATGGAAAAGAATATGAAACGTTTAGCTCTACCAATGCAACTGACGTGTCTCAGCCTTGCAATTTGCACTCAGCTTTATGCACAAGACGTTACGACAGACACTGCACAAAATACTGCGGTCGAAACGCAAACTGCAGAAGCCACTAAAATGGCCCCGATTGTCGTGACGGCAACCCGTTCTGCGAAAAGCATTGCCGATATTGCGGGTACGGTGTACAGCATTCCTAAAGAAGAAATTGAAAAACAAGCCAATGCAGGTAAAAGCACAGCTGATATTGTCGGTTTATTGGTGCCATCACTGACTCCATCAAGTGGTACAACGTCTAACTATGGGATGACCATGCGTGGACGTGTGGTGCAATACATGATTGATGGTGTGCCGCAAACGGGATATCGAGATGGATCTCGACAACTGGCGAGTATTAGCCCGTCGATGATTGAACGAATTGAAGTGGTCTCAGGTGCAAGTAGTATTTATGGTTCAGGTGCAACAGGCGGTATTATCAATATCATCACCAAACGTGGTGGATCGGAACCGCTGAGTTTTGAAACAAAAGTCGGTGTCACTTCTGGTAATAACTTTAAGTCTGATGCGCTGGCTTATGAAGCTGCACAAACCATGAATTTTAATCAAGGCAATTTACGCGGAACTTTAGGTGCAAGCTATACCAAACGTGGTGAAATACAAGATAGTCATGGCAACCGTATTGGGCCTGAAATTGCGCAAACTGACCGTCAAGATACCGATACTTTAGATTTAAATGGTCGTGTCAGTTGGAAAATTGCCGATGGTCAAACGCTGAGTTTCGGTGCGCAATATTATAATGATGAGCAAGATAGTGACTATGGCCCTGACTATGGTCCAAATTTAAATGCGCTGCGCTCACAGCCCGTGGGTGGCAAGCTGCCGTTGTCATTAAATGCGGCAAAAGGTTTACAACTTGCTGAACAACCACAAACTGAACGTTATAGCATCAATGCACAATATGAAAATCAGGATATTTTAGGGCATCGTCTAAACGCTGAAACGTATTATCGAAATGAAAAGGCACGTTGGTTCCCATCTGCACGTCAAATGGCCCCTGAACTCTTCTTGGTGTATCAGTCAGAAACCGATATTGATGTGTTAGGCGCACGTGTTGCACTACAAAAAGATCTTAACTTAAATGGTCGTGAACTGGGGCTAACCTATGGTGTGGACTATGAAAATGAAAAAGATCAACAAAATATCCAAATGTATGACAGTGCTACATTTATTCAAAGTAATGGTCTGAGTTATCAGCCGTTTAACTACTATGCCTTTGGCCCAGATGTTGAAACAGAAAAACTTGGCGTATTTGCCCAAGCGCAATATGAATTAACCGACCGTCTTGGCTTACAAGCCGGCATTCGCCATGAGCGGGTAGAGAGTGATGTCGATTCATCTGTGCCTTATATGGAAGCCATTACTGCAGATTTAACCCCAGGCTATGTGGCGAAAACACTGAATGGCGGCAAAGTAAAACATGATGCAACGCTGTTTAATGTTGGCGCGGTGTATCACTTAACAGATGCACAGCAAGTGTTTGCCAATTTCTCACAAGGTTCAAACTTGCCCGATGTGCAACGTATGCTGCGTGATGTGCCAGCAAATTCTGTGATTAATAGCCAAACCATTGACCCGATTAAAGTCAATAACTATGAGCTCGGTTGGCGTGTACAAAATGCCGGTGGTTTAAATGCCGGTGTGACGGCTTTTTATAATGACTCAGACAAGAGCCTGAAATTCGGTGCGCCGAATTACACCATTGATGTTATTGATACCGATGAACGTATCTATGGTGTCGAAGCCAATGCCAGTTATGAAGTTCAACCGAATTGGACGGTTGGCGGCACAGTTGCATATACCACGGGCCAATTTAAAAATACCCAAGGTGACTGGCAAGAATTGGATGCCATTCGTGTAGCACCTTTAAAAGGTACAGCATTTTCAGAGTGGCAATTTGATAATGACATGAGCCTACGTGTTCAAGCTTTAGCGATTGGCGGTACAGACAAAGCCCAAAAAGACGCTGTGAAATATGGATCTGCTCCAGCAGCGTCAATTAAAGGCTTTGCAACGATGGACGTGATTGCCAATGCAAAAGTAGGACCGGGTAATGTGGGCTTTGGTGTCTACAACGTGTGGAATACGGATTATAAGTCGGTATACAGTCAGTCGGTTGAAACTGTCTATGGCCCAATTTCTAGCCTAGCGGCTCAAGGTCGCACCTACGGTTTAAGTTATACGGTGAAATACTGATTTAAAGCCTGAATCAGGTTTAAAGCACGGTATCGTGACTTACAAAATAGAGGTGGCTTAAGTCACCTCTATTGTTTATAACGTAGCCATTAAAAATGGATAACAAAAATAATGGATCGAAATAACAAACTGTTTATTGCCGCCAGTCTTGCCAATGGTGCAAGTTTCTCGATGATATTGCCGCTGTTGGCGCCATTGGTTCGTGAGTTAAAACTTACTGAGCTACAAGGTGGCGCGATGGTTTCCGTCGGTGCGCTGCTGATGGCCATCGGTGCCATTTACATTTCAAAAAATCAATCCAAGTTTTCGATATATCAACTGTTGAGTATCGGTTTTGTGGGCATGGCTGTGACATGGGGGTTATTTACAGCCGTGTTGATGTATGGCCTTACTGTTCATATAGGGATGTTGCTGCTATTTAGTTTATTAATGTTGTCACGCGCAGCGACTGGGGTATTTATGGCGATGCCACAGATTGCCTTGCAAACTTATGTGATGACCCGTTTTAGCAATGAGCAGCAGCGTTCACAAGCGATGTCAAAATTTGGTGCATTAAACAGTGCAGGCGTAATCATAGGGCCATTTCTAACAACCTTACTGTTGGGCTTTGGTGGAATTATGACGCCACTGTGGGCAGCAATTATTATTTTAGCGTTGATTTCTGTGGTCTTGGTATTCAGCTTTGACCGACATACAGAACAGCATAGCGTTGAAAAGTCAGTAACTGAAAAGCATGAGTCACCATCTACGGATTTGAGCATTCAGCAATGCTATCCATGGTTAATGTTGGGATTCAGTCTCTATCTTGCCATCGTGACCGTTAATTTAACGGCAGGGTTTTATATTCAAGACCGCTTTAATATGACTGCTGCAGAGGGTGCAGTGCATTTTGCAGAGTGTTCTCTCGTCGTGGGTATCGCTTTGGTGGTTATGCAAACGCTGATTTCTAAATATTTAAATTGGTCCGTATATCGCTTACTGTGGGTTGGGCTGTTTAGCATGGCAGTAGCCTTGCTGATTTCGGTTTTCACCAATGAATTACGGATATTTCAAGCCACGTACCTGTTATATGGTATATCGGTTGCGTGTTTAATCCCTGCATTTACAACGGGTGCAGCGCAAACGGCGCCCAGTGCGTTACAGACCAAGGTGGCAAGTTGGTGTACAGCCACTCAGGCTTTGAGCTTTGTTGTTGGGCCACTGATTAGTACGGGTTTATATCAATGGCACAAAGAATTTCCGTATTATTTTTTATTTTTAGTGATGCTTGGTTTAATCGTATTCTTTTTATTTCAAATCAAAACTCAAACCGTGAAGCGAGTAACTGAGTGAAATATGCAGAGACTTGTATACTTACTTCAATAGGTCGGTGTGAAGATAGGACTATCCTGACAATAGTGGGCTTTGATTACATGATGTTACTTGATCGGTGATTGATCTTACAAAATAGATGTTTAAAGCAAGCACTTTGATTAAAAAATAATCACAATTGTTTCATTAATTCTCAAAGTACTGAATCAATAGTTTTCTCCGTTATTCTTTTCACATAAAAAATAACGGAGGTTAAATGCTTAAATTTAATAATGATTTGGTTCTGGGCGCCATTTTTGATATGGATGGAACAATGTTTGATACTGAACGTTTACGGTTTCAAACATTGAAACAGGCATCTCTTGAATTGACCGGTGTTGAGTTTTCCGAATCATATCTGATGAATTGTTTGGGGCTAAGTGCACAAAGCGCGCATCGATTGGCCCAAGCCGAATATGATGAAAACATTCCATACGCAGATATTCGCAAACGCGCAGATGAATTAGAGTTGGAGCATGTTCGTCAGTTTGGTGTACCGATCAAAAAAGGTTTGGTTCAAGTATTAGAACGCTTACGCAAGTCAGGACTGAGGATGGCCGTGGCAACATCGAGTCGCCGTGCAATCGCAGAAGAATATCTCATCAATGCCAATGTGTATAAGTTTTTTGATGTCTTGGTTTGCGGTGATGAAGTTGAAAATGGTAAGCCACATCCTGAAATATTTATGCGTGCTGCCGCAAAGCTGAATTTAAATCCTGCTGATTGTTTGATGTTTGAAGACTCGGAAAATGGTGTGACTTCGGCCTTTGACGCTGGCGGTATTACCGTACTGTTTAAAGATATTAAATCGCCCAATCAAAACATGCTGTCCAAAGCCAAATATTATTATGAATGTATGTATGACTGTTTGACGGAACTTGACCCGTTCACTGCGCATTTAGAGATGCCGCATGTGCAAGAGGCTTTTCCACAAACCCTTAATCAGCTCACTGTTGGTATTCATGGTTTTGGGGCGATTGGTGGTGGTTATTTAGCACAAATTTTGTCGCATTGGGATGGTTATACTCGCCCGAAAAAAATTTATGCTTCGACACGTAACCCTTTATATCGCTCTGCAGTCAATGCATTTGGTACATATTGTATTCGCTATGGTCAATTGTCTTATGACGAACGCATTGAAAACATGGCAGTCATTGATGCTGAAAATATTCAGCAGATGCAAGAGATGTACACAGAGTCGAGTTTGGTTGCCATCTGTTTGCCTGAAAAAGCGATTGCAGAAGAGGCCAAAACCATTGCACAAGGCCTGTATGCACGACATATTGCACATGATGAAAAAGCCATCGAACCCCTAACGATGCTCATCATTTTGAACAAAGTTGGGGCAAAACATTTATTAATGACACATTTAAAACAGGCTTTAACTGAGCTTGCAGGGGCGGTCGTTGCAGAGAAAATCATGCAACAACACTATTTTTGCGATACCGTGGTCAACCGCATGGTATCTAAGTTAAGTGACCAAAACTTATATCGTCAGCTCCGTATAAAATATAATATTTTTAAACAATTTCAATTAGATGAAGTTGAAGTGGATGCTCAATTAGACTTAGAAGATGCGACGAAATTAAATCCTGATCAGGAACGTCAAGCCACTTTATATGTTGAGGATATGCGCCGAAATTTCCACCCAAGTCATATACTGCAAAGCATGGATTTAATTTTATTTAACGCAGAATCTGACATGCCGATCTATGTAGAAAATAACAGTCCTTTGTTAGAAAAAATGCGTCAAATGATTTTGGTCGATCATATTGAAGATATTCAGCTAATCAAAAATCGCTTATGGAATGGCGTACATGCCATGTTGGCTTGGCAATCTGCACTGTTCAATCATCAAACCATAGGTGTGGCACTTGCAGATCATCGTGTTGATCAATTTATGCATGAACTCATTGACGAGGTGAAGGCTGGTTTAGCACTGCGCTTACCAAATCGTGCTTTTGATTTAACACGACTGGCAGAAAGCTTTATAAACTCTTGTGAACATGCGTATAAAGATCCATGTGCGCGTGTGGCACGAGATCCTTTACGTAAACTTGCAATTAATGAACGAGTGTTGGGCTCGTTGGTGACCAATGTGAAATATGGACTGGAGACAACGCACCTACAGCAAGGTATTGTCTATGGTTTGATGTATGCCGTGAGTGTTAATCAATGTTCGATGGATCAGGCTATCAACTTTATCCAGTTGCAATTTTCAGAACTGAAAAAGACAAACGAGCTTGAACAACTGCAACGGATCGAACAGATTGAGGCCAATGTAATGGTACAGTTGCAGCAATATGCTGAACAGTCCACAGAGCAGTTTACATCTTGGAAAAACCATGCTGTAACGCAAGATCAGAAAGATACTGCGAAATTTGCCTAAAATATAATGCTTATCTGTGCGCAATATATATTGAATCAAAATGCTGAGTATGACTCGGCATTTTTTTCTTACAAAGATGCTTTAGATGAATGAATTTCAGCTTTAAATGAATATTACTAAATCAAAATTGGGCAAAGTCTGTTTTGATTCATGCTTTAATAAAGCGGATTAAATTTAAAGTGATTTATCTGTGTTTCTAAAACCTTCAACGCAAGTCGTACCTACGCTCAATCAGGATTATCCCGATTGGCATCAAGGTCGTCAGCACTATGCTTTGTGGTATATAGAAATACAGGATCCTGAATTATTGGCATATCTCACAGCACTTCGAGCGCAGTTTTCAGATCTTTTATACACGCCGAATACGCGCCAATTTCATATTACCGTGTTTATTTGTGGTTTTTTTCAAGAGCTGAATAAAACCCAATTAATCGATCATGTTGAACAACGATGGAATGATAATTTCTCAGCAGATGAATTGGCACTGCACCAACAACAACTTCGACAGTTATCGCTATCTAATATTCGGTTATGTACCGGTCAGATCAATAGCTTTCAAAGCGCGCTGTTTATTGAAATTGTGGATGTAGAACATAAGTTAGAGCATCTCCGTCAAGCTTTGAATTTAACTTCGAATGAAATTGCACCAATCGAATATTGTCCGCATATCACATTAGGCTTGTATAAACAGGCATGGAATAGCGATGATATTTTTGAAAGAATCCAACAAATTGAACAGCACAGCTTTGATTTTGAAAGCGAGCAACTGACTTTTGGTCATTATCAGGCTCAAGTACTACAAGGGGCATTAAGTCCTTATTATCAACATCAGTTTAGACAAAATATAGAGATGGCACAGTCATGATTCATTTCATTTTGGGTGGGGCACGTTCAGGTAAGAGCCGACTTGCAGAACAAAAAGCCAAAGAAAGTGCTCAAGCCGTCATCTATGTGGCTACAGCACAAGCCTATGATGAGGAAATGCAGGAGCGAATTCAGCATCATCAAGCCGACCGCCCAGAGCATTGGAGGCTGATTGAAGAGCCTTTGTATTTAGCCGATCGCTTAGTTGAAATAGACCAAGCGCATCAAACCATTCTTATCGATTGTTTAACACTGTGGATGAGTAATTTATTGATGCATGAACAAGCAGACTTTCAACAGCAACAATGCCAAAAATTACTTACGGTGCTACCGACATTAAAGTCAGACATTATTTTAGTCAGTAACGAAACTGGACTAGGCGTTGTTCCCATGGGACAAATCAGTCGAAAATTCGTCGATGAATCTGGGCGCTTACATCAACAAATTGGTCAAATTGCTGACCATGTGGTGTTTTGTGTTGCAGGTTTTCCAATAATCTTAAAAGGAGATAAAGCATGAACTGGTGGCAAGAACCCTGTCAAAATCCGAGTATCGAAGCAAAGCAACAGGCGGTAAATCACCAGTTACAGCTAACTAAACCTACGGGCTCGCTTTCAGAACTTGAAAATGTAGCGGTGCAACTTGCATCATTACAAAACACAGATCAGCCCAATATCGATTTCCCATGGATTACCATCTTTGCAGGTGATCATGGCGTGATGGAAGAAAATATTTCGGCCTACCCACAAGTTGTCACACGCCAAATGCTACAAAACTTCACGACCGGTGGTGCATGTATTAGTGTCATTGCACGTGAGTATCAAGCCAAACTACAAGTGATTGACTGTGGTTCGGTAGGTGACGCTTATGAATATGCAGGGGTAGAGCGTTACTGTATTGCAGCGGGTACAGCAAATTTTGCTAAAACTGTTGCGATGACCGAATCACAATGTATTGAAGCGATGAATCTTGGTCGTAAAAGTGTTGAAGATGCTATCGCTGCAGGTGCGTCAATTTATGTCGCAGGGGAAATGGGCATTGGCAATACCTGTTCTGCTTCTGCTGTTGCATGTTTTTTATTTAATGAGCCGGCCGAAAAATTGACAGGTGTTGGTACGGGTATTCGTGCTGAACAATTGGCACATAAGAAACAAGTGATTGATCAGGCCTTGGCTTTACATCAGGACTATGTCGGCCAAGATGTCTTTAAAGCCCTATGTGCCGTAGGTGGTTTGGAAATTGCCGCGATGGTTGGAGCATACATTCGCTGTGCACAATTGGGTCTGGCAATGGTCGTGGATGGATTTATTAGTACGGTTTCTGCCTTGGTCGCTGTTCGTTTAAATCCTGCTGTACGTGAGTGGATGCTTTTTGGTCATCAATCGGCTGAATATGGGCACCAACGTTTACTCCAAGCCCTTGAAGCTGAACCACTTTTGAAATTGAATTTACGTTTAGGTGAAGGTAGCGGTGCCGGTGCGGCATTGGGTTTAATTCGTTTGGCATGTCGCTTACATAACAACATGGCAACTTTCGCACAAGCTGCTGTGATTGGTGAAAAAGTTTAAATGGAACATTTCCGTTTAGATATATTGCGTCATGGTGAGACTGAACTAAGCCATACCTTACGTGGCTCTACAGATGATGCTTTGACGCAAAAAGGTTGGCAGCAGATGCAGCAGACCATAGATGATGTATTGAACGTCATACATACACACGGTTTAGCGAGCTGGGATGTCATCATCACTTCTGACTTACAGCGCTGCCGTTTATTTGCTTTAGATTTGTCTCAACAACTTAAATGTCCAATGTTTGAAAATGCGAAGTTTCAAGAAATGCATTTTGGCGACTGGGAAGCGGTATCAACCAAGCATATCTATGAAAACACTCCAGAGTTACTCGCACAGTTTTGGCAAAGTCCCAGCACATTTACGCCACCGAATGCAGAAAGTCTTCAGCAATTTCAACATCGGATATTAAGCGGTCTAGATGAGTTAGTCTTGCAGGCTCAACAGCATCATTGGCACCGCGTTTTATTTGTTTCCCATGGCGGCGTGATTAAATTATTAAAATGTATGGCACAGCAAAGTCACTTAGATGATTTATTAAAAATGACTGCCGAATTGGGACAATTAAATTCATTCATTGTGCAAAATCGTACAAATATTCGTCTTTTGGAGCAAAGTGAATGACACCTTTTTGGATTGCTCTACAGTTTCTCACGACTTTTCCGATTCAACTTAAAGCGATGCCATCGAAACAGCAAAATGGACAGTCTTTACTGTTTTATCCTGCGGTGGGATTGCTGATCGGTGGCATTCTCGCCTTGCTTGCTTTTATATTTCACAGCCTGCCGATCGTCTTACTCACTAGTATTTTGCTTGTAGTCTGGATTTGGCTCACAGGTGGATTACATCTAGATGGTTTAGCTGATACGGCAGATGCGTGGGTCGGTGGCTTTGGTGATGCCGAGCGTACACTAAAAATCATGAAAGACCCTGCATGTGGGCCGATCGGTGTTTTGAGCCTCGTCGTGATTTGCTTACTCAAATGGTCGGCACTTTATGTTTTGCTACAACAGCAAATGTATTTGGCATTAATTGTATTTCCAGTCTTGGGACGTTTAGCCCCTTTATTTTTGTTTTTAACAACTCAGTATGTTCGCGAAAAAGGCTTAGGCTCATCGATAGCAGAAACTATTCCACGAAAGTCGGCATACCTAGTCTTTATACTCTGCCTAAGTGCATGTTTGTATTTTAGCTGGACTGGAGTGGTCAGTATTCTTACATTTATTTGTACTTTATTGTATTTGCGATGGAAATTTATTCAGCGTATAGGTGGTGTGACAGGAGATACAATTGGTGCCGCGATTGAAATCACAGAAGTGTCGAGTCTTTTAGCGTTTGTCATAGCAATACATTATTTAGCTGTATAGTTTTACAGATGAAACAGTTTAAATCATCATTTAAAAAGCCCAGAGACTGCACTGGGCTTTTTATTTATCCCAATAGATAAATGACTAAATGAATAAGCGATGGCCCAAGCAATACCATAAATACTCCAGCAAGTACCATGCTCAAGCAGGCTGCAACACCTTCTTCTTTATGACGTGATAATGCTTTACTTGTACCAAATCCGTGTGCAGCATTGCCAAGAGCCGCACCTTGTGCAAAGCGTGAATGCAATTTAAGCCCAGCCAAAACTAGGTCAGCCATAGCCACGCCGGCAATCCCAGTAATCATGGTAAATAGAATCACCAATTCTACTGAACCTCCAATATTCGAGGTAAGTTCCATGGCAAAGGGTGTAGAAATGGAACGTGCCATTAAGCTATAAGACGTTTCTTGATCAAACTGAAACAACTGTGCCAAATAAAAAGCACTAATAATCCCTGCTAACGTACCAATCACGATGCCCAAACTAATGCTCAGCGCATGCTGACGGATAATTTGTCGATATTCATAGATGGGAATAGCAAAGGCCACAGTGGCAGGGCCGAGCATCCATACAATCCATTGGCTTTCTTGCATATAGGTGTCATATGAAATATGAAAGCAAAGCATGAGTATAATCAGCACAAATGGGACGAATAGTGCAGGGGAAAGAACCATATACGGTAACTTACGATGTAGCTTTTTCGCCAAAATATAACCGACAAAGGTCAGGACGAAAAACAATACAGAGATGCTGTTCAACCCAAAATCGTTCATAAGGTTTTTCCTGCTGTGTTGACATCATGATCTGTCGCAGTTTGGTGTTTCGCTTTAATTTTTGCCTCGAGTTTAAAGCCCCAATAAACCGTAAATGCTGTAAACACCATGACACAGACGGTACCCAGTACCACGGCTAAAATTAACTGCCAGCCAGAGCTGAGTAATAAATCTTGATATTTAATTAACCCAACCACACAGGGGATAAAGAATAGAACCAGTTCAGCCAAAATAAAATCTGAGCCTTGTTTGACCCACTGCATTTTAAATAAACCACTCAACAATGCAGCTAATAGCAGCAATAAACCAATCACGCCAGCAGAGATCGGCAAGTTAAACCAAGATTGAATGCAAAAGCCAATCCACCAGATAAATATCAATAAACTTAGCTGCGCTAAGGTCTTGAGAAACTGGGTAAATTTGGAAGTAGATTGTGGAAACGTATCCATGAGACAACAGCAGAATAGGAGATGACGCTATTTTAAAAGTGCATACCCTGTATAATTATGAATAATTAATTATTAATTATGCCTATATGGAATAATAATGGACATTAAAAGCTTAAAAGTTTTTGTGACCATCGTACAAAAACAGAGTTTCAGTCATGCAGCAGAAGCGCTTTTTGTCACTCAGCCGACCATTAGTAAATTAATTCGTCAGTTAGAAGATGAGATCGGCGTGCCTTTATTTCATAAAGGTGAAGCAGGGCGTAAAAGGGAAGCGCAGCTCACCTATATGGGAGAGCAGATTTATCAGCATGCTTTAGTGATATTGAATGAACAACAACGGATGCTTGATACAGTCACCCAAGTTCGTGCCTTAAAACAAGGTAAATTGACTCTAGGTTTACCGCCATTGGCATCGGTGATGTTTAGTCAGTTAATCGCGCTGTTTCATAAAAAATACCCTAATATTGAATTGAGCTTTTTTGAGGTAGGGGCAACAGGTATTGAAAATGCCATTTTAAAAAAACAGGTCGATGTGGGAATTATTTTGGGTCACTTGAAACCGGTGTTAAGTGGTATTCCAGTGATGGAGTCACCTTTGTGTCTATTGTCCAAAAAAAACTCACAGTGGCGTAAGCGAAAAACTGTTTCGTTGATTGAATTAAAAGAAGAATCTTTTTTATTGTATGACGATACCTTCACACTCAATGACATCATTATACAGGCGGCAAATTACGTCGGATTTGAGCCCAATGTAGTGTGTAAAAGTAGCCAGTGGGACTTCATCGCCAAAATGGTAGATTCAAATGTCGGGATTGCACTCCTGCCTAAAATTTATTGTGAACAACTTGATGCGGCAAAATACCATATGGCTGAATTAGAAAATCCAAACCTAGACTGGAAACTCAGTATGGCCTGGAATACCACTGTTGCCATGAGTCCCGCAACGCGTGCATGGCTAGAAATAATTGAGGACAATAAAGACAAAATACATTTTTAGTTCATATGCAGATCAAGCCGATGAAATAAATGATTGGAAATGAAGATGGATTTATGATTTGTACAACAAAGATTATTGAAAAGGATTTTGCAAAATTAACAGGCATGAATTAAATTGGGTGTCGGTCGTTATTTTTAATGGTTCATAAAATGAAATGGGATGATATAGGTCAACAACCGTGTTCAATCGCTCGTGCACTTTCAGTGCTAGGGGACCGTTGGACCATGTTGATTATCCGTAATGCATTTATGGGCATTCGACGTTTTGATGACTTTCAACAAAATCTCGGTGTGACGCGTCATGTGTTATCCGACCGATTAAAGCGTTTGGTTGAAGAAGGTATTTTAACCAAAGTTGCTTATGTCGAGCGTCAGGAACGTTTTGAATATCGGCTGACTCAAAAAGGCTTAGACTTGTATCCAATCCTTCTAGCTATGACCCATTGGGCTGATCAATATATGGATCAGGGCTTAGGATCACCTGTTGAATATGTGCATCAGGTATGTGGGCAAAAATTTAAACCGATTTTAGTGTGCTCATGTTGTGCTGAACCGATTCAAGCCAAACAGGTCAAACCTATATTTACCCAAGCCTATTACATTGCTCTAAATCAATTAAAACCTGCCTAAGCTGTTTTATGGCTTTCTTCAAGATGCTGATTTGCATCCATTTAGCCAAAATAGCCTAAGCGGTATTTAGATTGATTTAAAATTACAAACAATTTGCAGGTTTAGGGATGCCCGCTAAACGACTTAAATGTCGAGCGACCAAGCCCGTATTAAATTTGTCCTGTAACACTGCATTATTAATATCAGCGCTCACCGTTTTCATTAAAAATTTAATGAGTGGGCGAGTTGCCGGCGAGTGACCAAACTGTTGATAAAACTGTCGCACAGCTTGTAAAACTTCAAAATGCCAAGGGCTTAACTCAAGTTCTAAACTTTTAGCCAGTTCTTGGGCAACAGTTTCATTCCAAATAGTGTAATCCACCAAATGACCATCTTGGTCTAATTCAAGATTCATATTCATTCCAAAAGAGAAGATTGTAGAAATGGATCGCTTTTATTCAAATTATTTGAGTGAAATACATCTTTTAAATCTAAGGCATAGATCAGCAAAAGCGGCATAGTCAATCACTTTCATATGACTATAATTCATAGTTTTACCTAAAATTTCAGCATCATTTTCAAGTACATAACATGTGCCAAATTGCTGAATTCGTTCATCTGCAATATGTAAGACTGCTTCACCCATCAAGATAATTGCATCTTCAGGATTGATTAAACTGGCTAACTGCTGGATGTGCTGTAGGGTATTGGCATAGCTGGCTTGGACTAAATACAGCGTAGAATTTGACATCATCATTCCTCTTTTACCAATACAACACATGATCAAATTGTTGAATTAATTCAGTATTGAATTGAACAAACTCTAGTTCTTGTTCACTGTTGATCACAAATGGATGCTGTGAATTTTTTTGTTCAATATAAATCGGGGTGAGATCATAAAATTCAAAGCTATCAACCATGTTGGATGCGAGTTTAAATGCATGCTTGAGCTGACTAAACTCTTGTTCTGCTTGAAGTAAGCTCAGCGCAGCATCTTTGAGCAACACTTTTACGTCACAACCGAAGGTTGCAAGCACCATGGTCGCAGAAAGACTTTCATGTACTTGTAAGCTTGCAAGATTTGCATGGGTTAAAACAACCAGTACAGATTTCACGTAATTTTCCTTTTCAATGCTACAAATGCGCGGCAATCAAAATACTTAGAATTGCAATAAACGGTCAGCAGCTTGTACGGCATCAGCAAGTTCGCCTAGGCCTACAAGTTCAAATTGCTCAGCTAGATTATGTTGCTGAATATTGTGACGCTGTGCATTTTCCTGATCTGTGATCCCACGTGCGAGCGCTGCACTTACGCAAACAGGTAAACGAATGCCGAGTTTTTGCCATTCACTACTGAGTTTGCGCTGATCATCTGGCACCCATTGCAGAGCATTTGCCACATTTACACCATCTTGATAGAAAAAAACCCGAAAGTTTTCGCCTTTCTGCTTCAGCGCTTGGGCAAGACCCAAAGCATGCCAAGCCAATATCGAAGTGGGTGAGGAGGTAATTAGTAATAGAGTACTCATCGAAATTCACTAAATGAATAAACGGTCTAGATCGACAGTTTGTTCTGAGTTCAGAAGAAAAAGCTAGTATACAATGATTTACTCAATGATCTGAACATTTGCAAAGTTTTGCTTATTTAGGCAGCACTGCCATTGCAAATTTTTCTTCAAATAGAACGATTGGTATAACTTCTGGCTTATTTGGGATTCAGCCTCAAGCCATCACTTTTCATAAATAAACTGTGCGGTTACATACTGAAAAATCTTTATATGAATAAAACGCAATTTTTGATTTTACAGAGTGCTATGATCTTTTCATTTTTTAAACCATCTCATGAATATAGAGAAATTTAATTTAAGTTTATTTAATTCAATCAATGCATCGGACAATGCTTTAGATTTCACTATTTCTTTTGCCATATTTATAGCCAATGATCTATTTTATATCGTGATTCTTTTGATGTTTTTGGCTTGGTTTAAAGGCAGTTTTGACACCAAAAAACAAATCGTTAAAGCCACTGTTTTTACAATTGTCGCATTTTTAATCAGCCAAGTGATTTCAAGTTTCTTTTACTATCCTAGACCCTTTGTCTTGGACGTTGGACGCACGATTATAGAACATTCACCAAATGGATCATTCCCGAGTGATCACATGCTGTTTTTTAGTACGATTGCATTTTCTTATATTTTTTCAAAGCAAAAAGCTGTCGGCTATGTATTTCTAGCTTTCGCTTTTCTTGTGGCGTGGTCGAGAGTCTATTTGGGTGTGCATTATCCAATGGATATGGCAGGCGCGTTGATCATTGCTGTTTTGCTTAATTTTGTTGGACTGTCTTTATGGCGAAAATATGGGTCTTATTTGGTGAGCATGATCTTAAAAGTTTACGAGTTCCTATTCTCAGCCATGATTAAAAAAGGCTATATCCGCTAAATTAAGTTTGCTAGATATTTGCGATTACAAACTTTTGCTGCTGCTATAGTTACATTGCCAACATCCTGCCAGATGAATATTTCTGATGATTCATCTGGCGTTCACATCCTGCTTCTCCATCTCAAAAATAGTCAGACTGCTCAATTCCATTTGCTCATTAGAGTAGATTACTTCTAATACTTTTTTTGCTGCGAAATATGCTTTGTTGTACGACTATTATTAAATATCTTCTTCAAAAAGCCTTCAACTCAAATGCCACGAAAACTTGTAATGTCTTCAAAATTGATCGTTAGCTAGGTCATTTGTCGTAAATCAAATACAGTTAATATCCATAACTGCAACACAGTCAAAATTCTAAAGCAGTAAGATAAAACTAGAATGCTCTTGCAGATTATTCGGCTCATGAAAAATGCTGAGGCGAAGTTTCAAAATTTAGATCTGTAGATAAGTTGGTGACGACACCAAGATGATGCCAAAGATTTGTAAAAGCTTGATAACTATAAGGAGTATCTAAACAATGATTTTAGTGACTGGTGGTTTAGGCTTTATAGGCTCACATATAGCCTTGAGTTTAATGGCTCAAGGTCAAGAAGTCATTATTGTGGATAATTTATCCAATGCAAATTTACAAACACTTGAACGACTAGAATTTATTTCAGGCATGTATGTGCCTTTTGTCAAACTCGATATTCGCAATACTCCCGCACTCAATAAAGTATTTGAACAATATAACGTCGATGCTGTCATTCATACGGCAGGCTTTAAGTCATTGGAAGAATCCGTCCTTAAACCACTTGAATATTATAATGATAATGTCAGTTGTATCATGAGTTTGCTGCGTGCTATGCAGCGAACAGGTGTACGAACACTGATCCATTTATCAAGTTTAGCGGTATATGGACAGTCGTCGGCAGAATTAACAGAAGACACAGAAATCAATTTTACCTATCCAAATCCCTATGTGAAATCTCAACAAATGGTGGAAGAAATTATACGGGATACAGCACGTACTGATAATGAGTGGAAAATTGCGATTTTGCGTTTAGGAAACGTCGCAGGTGCATTCGAACATGCAGTTTTAGGTGAGTTTGTTGCGCCATTGCCAAAAAATATTGTGCCGCTTGCGATGCAAGTCGGGGCTTTACAACGAGACTTTATCGAACTTCGCAAACAAGCCAAAACTGAAGATGGTACTGTGGAACGGAGTTTCTTGCATGTACTCGACTGCTGTAAGGCGGTGTGGCAATGTTTGCAATGGTTGTCACAGCAACAGTTTGCCTGTGAGGCCTTTAATATTTCAGGTGAGTTGGTTTCGATACAGCAACTGTTGGATACGCTTTCAGAAGTGACACAGGCGGAGATTAAGACGGTCGAATCTAGTTTTTACCCAAGCCATGAATATGACCAGCTTGGGGCAAGTACACAGAAAGCGAAAAGTACTTTTGATTGGCAGCCTGAACAAGATTTAAAGAAAATGCTTGAAGATGAATGGCGTTTCTATCAACAAACATTAAGAGGTAATTAACTCGTCTTGTATTGGAAAAAAATCATCATTGAGTATGATTTTCCTTATAAAATCACGATAAAGATTATCAAATAATCCATTTATAATTGATAATGGTTATTATTTACAAGCCTAAGCAAGTTACCTAAACTGTATTTATCAGCAGAATTTGATTCTGCACAGACGTTCAAGTTTTATAGATAAGGATATGAGGTCATTTATGCAAACACGTATTGAACATGACACAATGGGCGATGTTGAAGTACCTAGCGATGCGATGTGGGGTGCACAAACACAGCGTAGTTTGCAAAACTTTAAAATTGGTGGTGAACGTTTACCACGTCCAATGATTCGTGCAATGGGTCTCGTGAAAAAATCAGCTGCGATTACGAACGCAGCATTGGGTCAAATCCCTCAGGAACTTTCTGGTTATATCGTCAATGCAGCCGAAGAAGTGATCTCAGGGCAGTGGGATGCACAATTTCCACTGGTAGTTTGGCAAACGGGTTCAGGTACGCAAAGTAACATGAACTGTAATGAGGTAATTGCCAATATTGCCAATCAAAAACTGGGTAATCCGTTGGGCTCACAAAAACCTGTCCATCCAAATGATCATGTCAATCGTGCGCAATCGACCAACGATTCATTCCCAACCGCAATTCATGTGGCTGCAAGTCTACAAATCAATGAGCTTTTAATTCCTGCAGTAACAAAACTGCGTAATACCTTAGAAGCTAAATCTAACGATTTTAAAGATATTGTTAAAATTGGCCGTACACATTTACAGGATGCAACGCCTTTAACATTAGGCCAAGAGTTTAGCGGCTATGTTTCACAGCTCGATCATGGTTTGAAGCGTTTAAATCAAGCTTTAGAAGGACTGTATGAATTACCACTAGGTGGTACAGCGGTCGGCACAGGTCTGAATGCACATCCTGAATATGCTGTAAAAGCAGCAGCAGAACTTGCGAAACAAACGGGTCTGCCATTTGTAACTGCACCCAACAAATTTGAAGCACTTGCAGGACGTGATGCTGCTGTATTTGCATCGGGGGCGTTAAAAACACTTGCTGTAAGTTTAAATAAAATCGCCAATGACGTGCGCTGGTTAGCCAGTGGCCCACGCTGTGGTTTTGGTGAGCTACGCATTCCAGAAAATGAACCAGGTTCAAGCATCATGCCAGGTAAGGTTAATCCAACTCAAAGTGAAGCTATGACGATGGTGGTTGCTCAAGTACTTGGAAATGACACAACCATTAATGTTGCTGGGGCATCGGGTAACTTTGAATTAAACGTGTTTATGCCGGTTATTGCCTTTAACTTATTGCAATCTATTCAACTCCTCGGTGATGCATGTAATAGCTTTAATGACCACTGTGCAGTAGGCATTGAGCCAAACCGTGAAAAAATCGATCATTTCTTACATGATTCATTAATGTTAGTTACGGCACTCAATCCTGTAATTGGTTATGAAAATGCTGCGAAAGTTGCTAAAACTGCATATAAAGAAGGTAAAACTCTAAAGCAAGTTGCGGTAGAACTCGGTTTAGTCACTGCAGAGCAATTTGATGAAGTGGTTCGTCCTGAGCAAATGGTTTCACCCAATACCAAATAAATAGTTTTGAGATCATTCAATTAGAGTGTTTGAAAATAATTTGAGAGGCTGACTCATACTTAGCCTCTCTTTTTATTGGATATATGATTGAATTATTTTTCAACTAGTTATTGCCTAACACAGATTCTTTGGATTCATATTCATCTTGAAATGTATGTATAGAAACCAGACGATTTATTAAAAATAGGGGAACGAACAAAATGAAGAAAGGCCTGATGATGAAGCGAGTAATTCATTGGATTGGGCTTTGAATTCATTGGCACACTTGTTAAAATGCCTTTCTTTTTCTGTTTTCGTTGCTATTTGACATTTGTTTGAATAAATATTTGCAAGACAGTGTTTTATTTAAGGATTTCCCCCAATGCTCACCATCTATTTGACAGATGTCCAAAAGAACGTTCAATTTAAAGACTATCCGGGCGAGCATCCTGTTAAATTTGTTTTGAATTTTAAAAAGATTTTCCCAAGTGTTATGGAGCTTTTGCTACCAGTTTTGCCTGAAAATGAAAATCTAGAAGAAATGAGCTGGGAATCGACAACGACAGATTTTGAAAAATTTAAATTGCTACTCAGTGGTTGGGGCGTAATTGAACTACGTTTGAATGCTATTGCTCAATATAAAGACCGTGCTTATGCAGATAACTTGGTAAAAAAAGCTCAGCAAAAGCGTAAAGAATATAAAAAAGCACAGTCAAAATTACAAACTGTTGAACTAGATTATCTATTCATGCACGAAGTTCATGGTTTGATTGATGCTGAGTTGGTCGAGCTAGGTGAAAAATTCTATCTACCGACGTTACGTGAGCTTTGGAAAAACCAAGTGTCAGCGAATGTACTAGAAGCAAAATTCTAAACGTCAAAAAGTTAGTCGAAAAATCCTCCGCTTAGGAGGATTTTTTATATGTACAGCAGAACTTCAGATTTACTTCGACAAGTGACTGTTTCATAGTGACCCATCAAGCAGGAGAAGCATTCCAACATTTGGAAAGTTGCGATACTTATCATTCCAAATGTTTCTGACTCATCTGCACATTTTATTTTAAAGGACCATTTTATATGTCAAATCAGTTTATTGACCTGATAAGCAAACGTCGCACTATTTATGCTATTGGGGACAATGTAAGCCAAAGCACAGAATATTTAACTGATTTGATCCAAACAGCGATTAAACAAAGCCCGTCTTCATTTAATTCACAATCTTCTCGTGCTGTTATTTTATTTAACGGTGAAAGCGAAAAATTTTGGGGCTTAGTCGCTGACAAATTAAAATCTTATGCAAAAGATGAAGCAAGTGCTGCGAAGACCACGGCTAAAATGGCAAGTTTTGCAGCAGGTTTGGGTACGGTTCTGTTCTTTGAAGATTTAGATGTGGTCAGTGGGCTACAAGCACAATTTCCGTCTTATGCAGAAAACTTTCCGATTTGGGCAGAACACTCAACTGCCATTGCCCAATTTGCGACTTGGACAGCGTTGCACACCGAAGGTTTAGGTGCATCACTACAGCATTACAACCCAATTGTGGATGAACAAGTGCATGCTGAATGGGACATTCCTGCGCATTGGAAACTTCGTGCTCAATTAGTTTTTGGTTCAGTGGAAGGTGAAGCGAAAGAAAAAGGCTATATGGATGATGCAGCTCGTTTTAAAGTCTTTCAATAATTGCAGTGTATAACACACAATTTCGATAAAAAAGGAACGAAAAATAAGTTCCTTTTTTTATTGCAGTTTTATTGAGATAGATAGGGTTGGACAAGATTTTCATCCGTGAAAACCTTGTCCAGATTAGCCCATTGAGGACTGAGCTAAACGGGTGGCTAGAACCAACTTTCTTGCATGTTGAGGCAAGTATCATCAAGTTCTAGCAATAACTTGGCTTGATGTTCTATTTCAGGTAACTCCCAGCGGATATAATATTGCGCGGCTTGTAATTTACCGGCTAAGAATTGTTGATCTTCAGCTAAATCTGAATGTTCAAATTTCACTAGGGCTTGATTAGCCATTTCAAGCCATAACCATGAAATGATGACTTTGCCCATCATGTCTAGATACAAGGCAGAATTACCCAGCGCCTGATCGACACGACCTTGTGCGAGGACTTGTCCCAAACTTTGTGTGGTTTTCTTCACGGTGTTTAAATGCCCTGAAAAAATCGCTGCAAGCGCTTGCGTTTTTGGATGTTGAGCTTGATCAATCGTATTTTGCATACGTTGTAATAACAGCATCAAACCTATGCTGTTGTGCTGCCAAAGCTTACGACCCAACAAATCCAAAGATTGAATCCCAAATGTACCTTCATGGATCGGATTTAAGCGATTGTCGCGATAGCATTGTTCAAGCGGATATTCACGGGTATAGCCAGCGCCACCTAAAACTTGAATGGCTAAATCATTGGCTTTTGGTCCATAGGCGGAAGGGAATGATTTGACGACAGGGATAATCAAATCTAATAACAGTGCACTGTCATCATTGTTAGCGGCTTGATGTTCATCAATTAAACGTGCAGCAAATAAACATAACGCAAGTGCGCCTTCTACATAGGATTTTTGCGCCAAAAGCATCCGTTTAACATCTGTATGTTGAATGATATTGACAGGTTTCGCAGCAGGATTTTTATCTGAAACTAAGCGGCCTTGTGGACGGTTTTTGGCATATTCGAGTGACTCTAAATAGCCACGGTATCCAATCATGGCTGCACCTAAGCCGACACCGACTCGTGCTTCATTCATCATCTTAAACATATATTTAAGACCAGCACCTGCTTCACCAATTAGATAGCCTGTACATTGGTCTTTTTCACCAAAGCTCAGCACAGTCGATGTTGTACCTCGGTAGCCCATTTTATGTAATAAGCCGGCCAGTTGAACGTCATTGGCGCCTGCAAGTGAACCATTGCTCAGGGTTTTAAACTTCGGAACAATAAACAGCGATATACCTTTCACGCCCTGAGGTGCATCTTGGATGCGAGCAAGGACCAAATGCACGATATTTTCAGTGATGTCTTGGTCACCCCCTGAAATAAACATCTTTTGGCCTTTGATGAGGTAGGTACCATCGGCTTGCTGTATGGCTTTTGTGGTCAAATCACCCAAAGATGAACCCACATCAGGTTCAGTCATGGCCATCGTTCCTGCAAAACGACCACTAAACATATGCGGTACAAACCTATCTTTTTGTTCGGTCGTACCAAAAGCCTGAATCACATTTGCAGCCGCAGCGGTTAGAAATGAATAAGCCACTGATGAAGGATTTGCCGACATGAAATAGGCATTTGCAGCCATGTTGATCAAAGTCGGAAGTTGCATACCGCCTGCATCATAATCATGCTGCGCACAAAGCAAGCCGGCATCAGCAAATTGTTTCCATGCCGTTTTGACTTCAGCAATGGTTTTAACCTGTTGACCATCAAACGTAGGTTCGTTTTGATCGGCAGTTGCGTTATGGGGTGCAAAAAAGTCTTGAGCAATACCTTGTGCAGTTTCTAGGATGCTTTTGAAGGTTTCAGCATCATGCTCAGCAAAACGTGGGTAATGCGTTAAGTCTTGTGCTTTAAACACGTCAAATAGCAAAAAATTTAAATCTTTGTCATTGATTAACTGCGCCATTGCTCAATCTCTAATCGGGTTGAATTTTATGCCTTAAGCCTAGCAGTTGATTTTTGGATATAGAATTGTCAATAATGACACTCAATAAGTTAAAAATGACATTTTGATAATTTGAACTTTAAATGAAGAAAATCATAATTTTAGCATTTGATGGTGCTTTGGCTTCCGCGATTACTGGGGTTGTTGATCTATTTGCAATGGCGGGAGTCAGTTGGAACCGGATTCAAAAACAAAATGTGCAGCGGCTATTTCAGGTCAAAATTGCCTCACAACATGGTCAAGCAGTGCAATGTATCAATGGCATCAAGCTTTATGCAGATTTAGCATTTTCTGAAATAACAGATGCAGATATCATCATTGTTCCAACGATAGGCGCGCCGATCTTAGATGTTTTAGCGCAAAATTCAGCACTAATCGAGTTATTAAAAACTCGGCAATTGCAGAGCGGACTGATCGCAGGAAATTGTACGGGTAATTTTTTTCTGGCAGAATCAGGGCTTTTAGATGGTAAGCAGGCAACGACGCATTGGGGCTTTCAGCAAATGTTTCGTGAACGCTATCCTTTGGTCAAACTGAATGCAGATCAGCTCATTAGCCATGACCAAAATATCTATTGTGCAGGCGGCGGCTTAGCATGGTTTGATTTGGGACTACACCTAATAGAACGTTTTTATGGTTTTGAAACGGCAATCCATACGGCAAAATCATTTGTATTGGATTATCGTCGTGATAGTCAGTTGTCCTATTCATTATTGAAAATATCTAAACCGCATCAGGATGGTTTGGTGCAAAAAGTTCAAGATTGGTTAGAACAGCATTATCATGAAAATATTGTCTTAGATGAACTTGCGGCGCAGTTTAATGTGACAACGAGGACATTGATTCGACATTTTAAAGCAGCTTTGGATATTCCACCGAATCAGTACTTACAATCGATACGGATTGAAGCTGCACGAAAGCGTTTAGAAGAAACGGGACATGCTTTAGATCTGATTATGCGAGATGTTGGCTATAGTGACCCAAGCTCATTTCGACGGTTATTTCAAAAAAAAACGGGGCTGAGCCCCTTAGAATATCGTCGACGTTTCAGCCGACGATTTGATGTTTAGTTATAGTTTAAGCCGTTCGAACGGTATAACGACCATGTAAAATGTAGTAAGCACCAATACATGCAAAGGCAGCAAATGCGCTATACAAATACAATTGTGAGTAACCAATATGGTCGAGCAATTTACCGATAAAGTATGGTCCAAAGCCTAAGCCTGCATCCAAAAATATAAAGAAAGTCGAAGTGGCAAAGCCCATACGTTCAAGCGGTGCACTTTTCACGGCAACTGTTTGGCAGACCGACTGAATATTGCCATAACCGAGTCCAAGTAAGCCGGCACAAAGTAAAAGCATCCATGAACTCTGAGTGATGCTGAGCAGTACCAATGCTACGCCCATAATCACAAAAGCAGGGTAGATCACAATATTTTCACCTTTACGATCCATCAAAGGGCCAGTAAATGGGCGAGAAATTAAAATCGCAATGGCATACATCAAAAAGAAAAACGAGGCTGTTTCAACCAAATCGATTTCTTTGGCATAAAAGTTAATGAAAGACAAAACGCCTGAATAGCAGATTGAAGCGAAAAGCATGATGAATGATATCGGTAATGCTTTAGGCTCTACAAATTGAGCAATCCAACTTGGTTTTTTGACGGCTTCAACAGTATCGAGGGGTTTATTGATTTTGGGTAAATCGGGCACTTGAATCAGCAAGGCAACCAATAGGCAGCTCAATGCGATAATCGTAGAAACGATAAAAATCGCATGATAACCAATATGTAACATCATCCAAATGGCAAGAAATGGCCCAATAGCCGTACCTAACGTACTACTCATGCTGTAGTAGCCAATGCCTTCACCGCGACGTGTCGCTGGTAAGATTTGGGCAATTAAGGTACCCAGCACTGTTGATGCCATACCCATCATAAAGCCATGCATAAAGCGGATGAAAAGCAACATGCCGACGCCAAACTGAATGAAGTAAAAACCAGAAAAGACTAAAAAGCCAATTAAACCAACGATCAGTGTTGTTTTACGACCAAAACGCTCTAGGAACTTACCCACCAATAAACGCCCGACCAAGGTGCCGACAATGAACAAGCCTGAAACTAGACCGGCTTGAGCAGTTGTCGCACCCAATTCAGCCACCGCATAGCCCACGATCACCACAACCAAGAGATAAAAGGTTAAAACCAATTGGAAGTTAATGGCGCTGACTAAAATAAAATTTCGAGTCCAAAGTGGTGCTTTATCTTGCATGATCATCACCTACAGTGCTTTGTTCAAGTTCTTGCATGACACGGTGTAAAATTTGAATGGAGTGTTGGATATCTTGGCTTGCTAATCGCGCGATCAGGCGCTGCTCAAAGGCATCTATGTCTTTTGCACATTGCTGAAATAACTCACGTCCAGTCTCGCTGAGCATCATTTTCTTTTGACGTTTATCGTCCGTTTGCACATGACTCAAAATATCCATCTGTACAAGAATTTTGACTCGCTTTGTGATGGATGGCTTGGATACGTTTAAATATTCAGCCATTTCAATAGATGTACAAGCAGTTTTTTCACGGATGACAAACATGACTTGCCAAAGTGAATAGTTCAAATGATAGGGCAATAAAATCGTGTTGATTTCATCACTCATCAGACGCGCACAGCGCAGAAGTGAAGAGCGGAAACCTAATGTGGAATTCATGATAGTTAACTAGGGTAACTAAATTATCGCAACTTTACGCCTAATTTATTTTCAATTCAAGTGAACAACTCAAAGCATAAAAATCAGGTATAAAAAAAACCTGTGTGCGCACAGGTTTTCTTGCATAACATTTCATTTAAAGCTTATCGTTCAATGCATATCGATGAATTGATACCTTAAACAATACGTGTTTATTCTACAGAAGCTTCTGCAGCTGCAATTGCTGCATCTTCCGCTGAGCTGTCTGCATTTTCTGAAATTTCTACACTTTCACCATCTGCATAAGCAAGTTCTTCACCTTCTGATTCAGCTTGCTCTAAATAAGCCGCAAGTTGTTCATCTGTTAATTCTTCAGGTTCACCTTCAGACATCATTGCTTGTTCTTGTAATTGCGCTTGTTCTAAATTGCTCATCATACTTTGCATATTGAACATCAATGGGATCATGACCAATAAATAAACAATCATCAGGATTAGATACAATGACCCAATAACTTTCTCTGTTTGTTCCGTTGGACGCTTAATACCATATTTATTTTCACCTTCAGTGCCTTTTGCAGCCATCACATAAATGCTAAAGATGGTACCGACGAGAGGGATGAGAAAAATTAAACAGAGCCAACCGCTTTTATTTAGATCATGTAAACGACGAATCGTAATGCAGATCATTGCGACAAACATTGCAACGATGGAAACGACAATCAGTGCGATTGCACTGAGTCCTAAGAATGAATTAAAAAGTGCTTCAATACTACGTTCTGCTGAATTGAAAAATGCAAAAACACCTAGCGCGACGCTGATGCCCAATAGGCAGGTATAAATCATACTAATGATAAATAACCACGCTAAATAGGACAGGCGGCCAAAACGTCCTTCAGGAGACAGTGGATGATCGGCTTTTTGAATTTGAGGCTGAATATTTTGATCTTGTTGAAACGGATTCAATTCGCTTGAAGTAAGTTCAGTCATTATTATTCCAATTTTAATTATCTAATTTATTTTCTATGCCCCAAAGGGCAGCTTTATTGTATAGCGAAGTAAAAAAAGGTCAAATATTAGACATGGCTAAGTCATCAAATATTCCTTAGCCATGCTGTAATGTGGTCTGTTATTTATGTAATTTACGATACTCTTTAGGGCGCATTGGACGACTGGCTTTCCACAAACCTTTCTTTTGTTTACGTGCTTTACTTTGTAAATTCATCATATAGTGCAAATGCTTTTGGTCACGGATGTATTCTTCGTACACCCACGCAGCACCACGTTTTACCATTTCTTCATTCATGCATTTACGATAGCGATAAATGACCCCAACGCAGCGGCCATAACGGTCTACATCAGTGATTTTTACACGAACAAATTTCTTGTAAACCATAGATTTGATCAGGCGTGCAGACTCTTTACCGTAGGCTTGTGTCGATTCTGGCGCATCCACATAAGCAAAGCGAAGTTTGGTTTTAGAACGTCTCAGATTCATCCGATAGCAGGTGAGGGTATCGCCATCACTAATATCGGATACACGGCAGAGGTAAGATTTTCCTTTCTTAAAGGGTTGAAAAAAATCCTTTAAGAAAATGGTGACTTTATAGAGAACATAGACTGTGATCAAGCACAGTACTGCACCTAACGCCATGAGCCAATTCGCGGAGAGATTTGAAAGCATACATAATGATATGAACGAAGTCATATCGCATAAAAACAGGAGTTTAGATTTTATAAGAACTCATGATTTATGGCTGTCGAATAAACCGGCGATCAGTTAAAAATACCTTAAATAATCAGCATTTGATCTATAAATATACAGCAAGTTTCATCACGCAGAATTCAATCTAAACCCATTTAAATAGCCTAAGCAAATATTTTAGAAATTTCGCTTCGCAAAAAGACATGCCGTGAATTTAATTCCAAATCATTATGCCAATACATCCCTAATTTAATTTTCGGCAAGTCTACAGGTACATCAAAAATATTCAGTTCGGGAGCAACCTGTAAATGCGTCAAAATATTTTGCGGAATCGTCAATATCGCCTTGGGCTGCTGTGCCAAAATTTGTAGCGCAGTAGAGTAATGCTGACAGCGTAAAAAAATCTCTCTAGAGTGTTTTTTACGATTTAAATAAATATCTTCAACTAATACACCTGCACGTCGGGAAGAAACCCCAATATGAGGAGCCGAAAGATAAATATGTTCATCCATTTTGGGATGTTGACTACAAACCACGAATTGGTCTTCAACTAAGGTTTGAAAATTAATCTTTTCACCAAAGTTTTGCTCAAGGTCAATCGCAAAATCAATTTGCTGTGCAGCAAGGTCAGCCACAATGGTTTTGCGGTCTAATTTGATACTGGAAAATTGAATCTGAAACTGCTGCTGATGAAAGTGTTCAACTAACTTGGGAAAAATGATCGGTTCAATTTCATCATGTACCGCAATTTTCAAGCTCTGTACCATTGAAGGAGTAAATTGTTGTTTTTGGATAGAAATACTTTGAATCGCAATAAGCGCATTTTTAATTACAGGATAAATCTGCTCGGCAAATGGCGTCGGAAGCATTTTTGCTCCAGCACGTACAAATAAGTCATCTTGTAAATGTTGTCTTAACCGTTGAAGTGCATGACTCGCTGCAGACTGAGTAATACACAAAATTTTTGCAGCTTTTGAAATGCTTTTTTGTTCATAAATTGCGATATACAGCGGATATAAATTGATATCCATACGGTGAAACACACCCATATCGATGACGGTGTTTTTATGAATACTATTCATGTTCATCTATTGAATTAAATCATTTTGTTCATATTAGATTTCCGGTTATGGTGTTGTAAAGCGTAAAGAACATAATATTTAAAGGATGTTGTCATGTTTGAACTTTCAGCACGTGCACAAGATTATATTGAAAGAACAAAAAAATTTATTAAAGATGAAATTGAGCCTGTAGAAACTGAGTTTTGGGCAGAAGTTCATGAGCTGAACCAAGGTGGCGATTGGACCAAATGGCAATGGCCGGCACAGTTAGAGGTCTTAAAAGATAAAGCCAAAGCTGCGGGCTTATGGAATATGTTCTTACCTTGTTCTGAACTTGGGCAAGGCTTATCTGTACAAGAATATGCACACATCGCAGAACTTTCAGGCCGTAGCCTACTTGTACCTACGGTATTCAATTGTAATGCACCTGACAGCGGCAATATGGAAGTGATTTGGCGCTATGGTACTGAAGAACAAAAGCAGCAATGGTTAACACCATTACTGGACGGCAAAATCCGTTCAGTATTTTGTATGACAGAACCTGCTGTTGCTTCAAGTGATGCAACCAATATGGAAGCTACAGCTGTCGTTGAAGGCGATGAAATTGTGTTGAATGGACGTAAATGGTGGTCTTCAGGTTTAGGTGATCCAAATGCCAAAATCATTATTTTTATGGCGCATACACCAGATGAAAGTAAAGATCGTCATCATCAGCATTCTATGGTTTTAGTTCCAGTAGATACGGATGGAGTCAAAATCGAACGTATGCTTCCGGTCTTTGGCGACTACGATGCACCACATGGACATGGTGAAATTAGCTTCACAAATGTTCGTGTTCCTGTTGCAAATTTCATTGGCGGAGCAGGTCAAGGTTTTGAAATTGCACAAGGTCGTTTAGGCCCAGGCCGTATTCATCACTGTATGCGTTGTATTGGTGCTGCTGAGAAATCGCTAGAATTGATGATTGACCGCGGTATGAGCCGCACTGCGTTTGGTAAAGAAATTTTAAAACTCGGTGGCAATTTAGAACGCGTAGCAGAAGCGCGTGTTGCAATCGATCAAGCACGTTTACTGACCCTTTATGCAGCATATAAAATGGATACTCTAGGGAATATGGCTGCATTAACCGAGATTTCTGCAATTAAAGTGGTCGCGCCGAGTGTCTTAGAAAAAGTTGTCGATATGGCGATTCAAATTCACGGCGGTGCTGGAGTTTCTCGAGATACACCGCTCACAGGTTTCTTTGCGCAAGCACGTTCACTGCGTCTAGCTGATGGCCCTGATGAAGTGCATAAAGGCATGATTGCCAAATTAGAGTTGGCTAAGCGCGGTTACAGCAGTCGCCGTAAAAAATAAACAAGTTGTAGTCACATATTTGGCATGGCAACCCCGAATTGTCCATGCTATAAAACTATAGAAAATTATATTTTTATCATCATGATAGATTCAAGTTTAGGAAGAAAAGCATGTCAGTGATCGATGTAGGCGGTTCAGTTCGTGAGGGTGAAGAACTGGATGTACGTGCTGTAGGAAATTGGTTGATTGAACATGGCGTTGAAATAGAAGGGCCTGTAGAAGTCACTCAATATTCAGGTGGCGCATCAAATTGGACTTATCGCTTAAAATACGACAATGCTGATTTAATCTTACGTCGTCCACCGAAAGGCACCAAAGCCAAGTCTGCACATGATATGGCACGTGAGTATAACGTTCAGAAGGCATTATCTGAATTTTATCCTGTACTCCCTGAGATGGTGGCACTATGTCAGGACGAATCAGTGATTGGCTGTGATTTCTATGTAATGAAACGCGTAGAAGGTATCATTCCACGTGCAAACTTACCCAAAGAAATTAATTTTGATGAAACTCAAGTTCGAGCGTTGTGTACCAACGTCATCGATAAGTTAATTGAACTGCATCAAGTGCCTTATGAAGGCACCGCTTTAGAAAAAATAGGTAAGGGCGACGGATACTGTCGTCGTCAAGTGGAAGGTTGGGACGCGCGTTATGAAAAAGCCAAAACCTTAAATGTTCCTTCTTTTAAATATGTCCGTAATTGGCTCAAAGACAATATTCCTGCTGACTCTAAAACCTGTGTAATTCATAACGATTGGCGTTTTGATAACGTGATATTAGATCCAAATGATCCTACCCAAGTGATTGGCGTATTGGATTGGGAAATGGCAACGCTTGGTGATCCATTGATGGACTTAGGCTCAGCTTTGGCGTATTGGGTTGAAAGTGGCGATAACGCAATTTTTAAAGCCACACGCCGTCAGCCGACCAACTTGAAAGGAATGTTTAGCCGTAAAGAAGTCGTTGAATATTACTTAGAAAAAACTGGTCTTCAAACGGACAATTGGACCTTTTATGAAGTGTTCGGTATTTTCCGTTTAGCGGTAATTGCACAGCAAATTTATTATCGCTTTTACCACAAACAAACCAATAATCCGGCATTTAAAGATTTTTGGATTGTGATCCATGCTTTACATATTCGTGCCTTAAAACTTATCGGTTTGCAAAAACTTGAAGCCAATGATGTGGCACAAAAATATATTGAAAAAATGAAGGATATTTTAGGGAAATGACCACGATATATTTAATTCGGCACGGTCAGGCTTCTTTTGGTGCAGAAAGCTATGACAAGCTTTCTCCCAATGGTGAGCTACAGGCTAAGGTGCTGGGACAGTATTTCGACCGTATTTTAAAAGAAAGTCCTTATGTGGTTGCGGGCTCAATGCAACGTCATCAACAAACAGCCAATCTTGCATTGGCTGAATGCTTTCCAGAAGCACAAGTTGATACAGATAACGCGTGGAATGAATTTAATCATCAGCAAGTTTTTGCTCAATATGAACCTCGATTTAACCAGCCGCATTTATTAAAAGAAGATGTATCGAAGCATGAAAACCCGCGTGCTTATTTATCTAAAATTTTTGAAGGTGCCATTGAACGTTGGACAGGCGGAGAATTTCATCATGAATATGATGAATCTTGGCCACATTTTAAAAGTCGAGTCGAAACAGCGCTAGAAAAGTTATGCACTCAACTGGCTGAAACCAAACCGCGTTATGCCGTTGTGTTTAGTTCAGGTGGAGTGATCTCCGTTGCAGTCGGTAAAATTTTAGGGCTGAGTCCTGAAAAAACATTTGCACTTAATTGGGCCATTGCCAATACCAGTATGACAACACTGCGTTTGGTTGGAAATGAACCGCAATTACTCAGTTTAAATGAACACCATTTTATAAAAGCAGTTGATCCAAATTTATTGACTTGGATCTAAGATAAACAAAGGAATTATCATGGCTAAAACAATTTTAATTACAGGTGCAAGCTCAGGGATTGGTGCAGGAATGGCACGCGAGTTTGCACAAAAAGGCTACAACTTAGCCATTTGTGCACGTCGTTTAGAGCGTCTAGAAACGCTAAAAAATGAACTGGAAAGCCAATATGGCATCAAAGTGATTGCGAAAACCCTCGATGTCACAAATTACGATCAAGTGTTTGAAGTGTTCCGTGCCTTTAAAGCAGATTTTGGCAGTATTGACCGTGTTATTGTTAATGCAGGTGTTGGCGAAGGCCGTCGTATTGGTAAAGGTAATTTTGAAATTAACCGTGCCACAGTTGAAACCAACTTTATCTCTGCTTTGGCGCAATGCGAAGCTGCGGTTGAAATTTTCCGTAGCCAAAATGCAGGGCATTTGGTGGTGATTTCGTCGATGAGTGCTATGCGTGGTATGCCTAAACATTTAACGGCTTATGGTGCAAGTAAAGCAGGTGTTGCTGCTCTAGCTGAAGGTATTCGTGCAGAGCTGATTGATACCCCAATTAAAGTGACGACTATTTTCCCTGGTTATATTCGTACGGAGATCAATGAAGGTGCGAAAAAACTACCATTTGAAGTCGATGAAAAAACTGGTTCACATCTTTTAGCAAAAGCCATTGAGAAAGCACCAGTTAAAGCTTATGTACCACAATGGCCGTGGTTGCCTTTAGGTCTTGCGATGAAAGTATTGCCGTTGAAGATCGTGAATAAATTGGGTTAAACCTTTATGCAATAATAAAGCTCCAATTTTGGGGCTTTATTATTCTCAAATGATATTCGTCATCCTCTGTAGGTTAAAAAGGAATACATAAAACCTGTGATGAAAAGACATAAAAAGCAGCCGATTTTGCAAAGAAAAAATGGAGTAAATACTCAGATTATTTATAAATAAGATATTGAAAATAAATAAAATGTTGAATATTTGAACAGACGATGATTTGTTCTCAAAATAGCGATTTCCTTTTTTTTAATTTGCTTTAATGTACAACTGTTCATTAATTTTTAGGTTTGTACTATGTCTATGTCTTCCGATATGACAGATCAACAGCGAATTAACAAAGTCAGAACTGTCGTAACGAAAGCTGGTGAAGACTTACGTCAGCAATATCCCATTTTAAAACATCAAAACTTTATAGGCGCAGCCATCCTTATTTTTGCGCTACTAGGAATGTTGGGTTCAGCTTGGGCGTTTGCTGTTGGCATTTTACCGGCATGGGCTTGTGTGATTTTGGTGGCGATGTTTGCTTCACTGACACATGAATTAGAACATGACCTGATTCATTATATGTACTTTAAAAAGACGCCGTGGGCTCACCATCTCATGTTGGCTTTGGTGTGGTTAGCACGTCCCAATACCATTAGTCCTTGGGCACGTCGTCGTTTGCATCTCAACCACCATAAATATTCAGGTTCAGAATACGATTTGGAAGAACGGGGCATTAGTAATGGCATGCCGTGGGGTTTACGTCGTCTATTGGTCATTAGCGATCAATTGATGACGGTTTATTTGCGCCCATTTCAAATGTTCAAGATGATTAGGACATTCATTGAAAAACAGCCTGAAAAAGAACGTAAAACTGCATTCTTCTCTCAGCTGACTGGTTTTTTTCCTTTAAGTTTTGTTTATTACGGCATTTGGTATGTATTTGTCATTTATCATGTGGTGAATGGAATTGCTCCGATGTTAGGGCAAAGTATTAGTTGGTCAGTCAATTTAGTGAAATTAATTCCAACGATTAATTTTTTAGCTGTGATTTGGATTATTCCGAACTTTATACGTTCTTTCTGCTTACAATTTATCAGCTCAAATATGCATTATTATGGTGATATTGACCCACGCGATGTCATTAAACAAACTCAGGTGTTAAATCCGTGGTGGTTGTTCCCAATGCAATTATTTTGCTTTAACTTTGGTTCGACCCATGCCATCCACCATTTTGTGGTCAAAGAGCCGTTTTATATTCGTCATCTAACCGCAAAAACTGCACACCAAGTCATGCGTGAGGTTGGTGTACGTTTCAATGATTTTGGAACCTTTAAACGCATAAATCGCTGGAATTAAATCAGTAATAGCTTCAAAAAAAGCCCTCAATTGAGGGCTTTTTTATGATCTAAACGTTTATAAATTACTTGTGTGCAAAAAAATGCTTGAGCGCATCTTGCAAGGCAACTTGCCATACCGCGTAGGAATGTCCGCCGATATATGATTGGTAATGCACATCATGACCTTTATTTTTTAAATCGGCTGCAACAATAGGTGAAGTCTCTAAAATACTCAGTTCATTATTATTTCGAGAGCTTTCATAACTATTGGCAGTAATAAACCAATGCTGTTTAGGTTGCGAGGTTTTATCACGAATGATTTTACTCATGCCATTTGGGAGGTCTGTCGCTTCATTTTGCCACCAAAATGATCCAGATAACGGTACGACGTGACTAATTTGATTTGGATTTTCTAAGGCTAAATAAGCTGAACTTAAACCGCCAAGGCTTGACCCGAGTAATACCGTTTTTTTCGAATCGACTTTTGCAGGTGCATTTTTTTGAATCCAAGGTATCAGTTCATCACTAAAAAATGCTGAAAATTTTGCATTTGGTGTTAATTCTTTAGGTCGTTCCTGATCGTTCGGTGGAGAAACAAATATGGCTTGAATTGGCGGTAACTGACTTTGCTCAACTAATATATCTAATGCCTTTGGCACATTCAGCAACTCGTTGTATTGCTGACCATCAAAAAATATAGAGGTGATATAGCTTTGATTTTTCTTAGCTTTAGATTGGTAAATTTGGATTTTACGTGAGTTATTCAAAATTTTGCTGTCTAGAACAAACTCTTGTAATTGGGGCTGTTTCACATTTGGATATTGTTTTGGATCAATAAAAGGCGGGGCATCTTTAAGCGCCACTAAATTTTCATTACGCAAGCCTGATGTGTCATCACTTGCGAGATAAGCGTTTTTGTTGAAAGGATCAATGCGTTGTACTTGTATCACAGCACGACGCTGCGTTCTTGATTCTTTAAGTTTAGGATTCAGATGCGGACAATAATTTGACAGATAACCTTCTAAGTTCGGTAAGTCGACAGCAAAGCTATAACTGCCAATATAACGATGATCAATAATCGATTCTTTAAACCAAATATCGGTATTTGGTAGGCGTGTTAACCATTCATGGTCATTACTCGGGCCACCAATAAGACGTACATTATGCTGCGCACCTTTCCATAAAAAAATTATACGGTCATGTTTTTCATCATAGTTTTCAATGATTGGTGTACCTATAAGCTCTACACGCTTCCAAAAATCTTCAAGAATTTGAGCATGTTGTTTTGGATTTTGATTTAACTGATGTTGTAGGTTTAATAATATTTGGCTTTGCGCTTTGACATCTTCACATGCAGCAGCATAAGGGAAATGTTTTTTTTCTGTTGTATCGGTTAAAGCGGGTAAGTTTTGAGTTTGGGCAAAAGCAGAAGAAACAGCAAAGCTCATAGAACAAGCCAAAAAAAGTAGGGAAAGTTTTTTCATTGAAATAATAAAATAGGTAGAATGAAATCAGATAAATGATAATCATTATTAATATGAAAAACTAGCAATATGCCGCAGAATGGTGCTTTTAAAAAAGAAAATGTAGAAAAATAACAATAGAGTCAATGCTTTGTTTTTTAAAAATAATTAAAATAATGCAGTCGACAAGCTCTCAATCATTGCTAAATATTATGCTACTCAAAGTATCAACACTGCTGCTGTTACCTGCATTATTATCCAAGGTTACCGTGTGAAAAAAAATACCCCACGTTTAGCAGAACCGGTGGGAGAGTGCTGTGGAATGATTGGTCAGGGTAATCGGCCATTATCGGTATTGATCCTTGGTGACTCAGCGGCAGCAGGTGTCGGCGTCGAGCATCAGTCGGATGCGTTATTGGGACAATTGCTTAAAATTTTATCGCCTGATTATCAAGTTCACTTTTGCCTTGAAGCCACAACGGGACATAACAGCCAGCAAATCATCAATGCTTTGGACAATGTCACAACGCAGAACTTTGATGTCGTGATCAGCTCTGTTGGTGTCAATGATGTCACAGCATTAAAACAACCAGACCAGTGGTTGAAGCTCCAGCAGCGCTTATATCAAGCTGTCGAGGAAAAGTTTCAACCACAGCTATTGATCATTTCAGGTGTGCCACCAATGGATGCGTTTCCAGCTTTACCGTTTCCATTGTCATGGCTGTTTGGACAATATTCACAGCAGATGAATGCGCTGTTAAAAATTTATGTTAATACTCAAGCGAATATGCGATTAATTGAATACGATTTACACGAGTATCGTGAGAAAAATTTACAAATGGCACAAGATGGCTTTCACCCGAGTAAAGAAATTTATCAGTTATGGGCTGAAAAAATAGCGAAACATATCACTGAACAATTTTCATAGATAATATATGATTCAATCACTTGGTGAAGTTACATCTATATGAGTAAAGATATTTCAGACGTGAATCCGCAAATCGAAACGCATCCTTTAGCGCCATTTTTGCCAGCAAATGGGAAACTCTTGATGCTAGGGAGTTTTCCGCCACCTAAAACACGCTGGAAGATGGATTTTTATTATCCAAATTTCCAAAATGACATGTGGAAAATCTTTGGCTTATGTTTTTTTCAGGATAAAAATCATTTTCTCAATCTTGATAGCAAGACTTTTAAAGAACAGCGCATTCGAGATTTTTTAAATGAAAAGGGTATAGGCATTTTTGATACGGCCTATCAAGTGATTCGTTTGAAAGGCAATGCATCAGACAAGTTTTTACAGATCTATCAGCCAACCGACATTGCGAAGCTGCTTACACAGATGCCGAATTGCCACAGTATTATGACGACGGGAGACAAGGCGACTGATACTTTGATGCTCTCGATGCCAGAAAATACTGAAAAACCACACATTGGGCATGCTGTTCGTACCGAATTTGCAGGCAGAGATTTGACTTTATACCGTATGCCGTCATCATCTAGAGCTTATCCACTAGCATTGGAAAAAAAAGCCGAAGCCTACCAAAGCTTATTTAAAGATATAGGCTTCCTTTAAGTAAGTTTTCGAATTTATGAAATGCCTTGAATAAAATTTCTTATTTAAACAGGCAAACATTCAATGATTAAAACGTGGCATCTTAATAATGGATAAACATCAACTCCTTAGCCATCATATTCAACATAATCCCAAAGGTTTAATCGCGCTTTAATTTCTTTGCGAATATTTGGCAGCATAGGCAGTAAAGTGCCATCGATCCATAAACTCAGTGTTTGGGACGAAACTTTTTTGTTTGCATCATCTACAATTTGCGCGCCTTTCACGATCACCAAAGTTTCTTCGCTAGCAGCAGTTTCAATGCCTTTAAATAAAAGCTGTAATTCATGACCTGTATCTTGGATTAACCATTCCAACTCAATTTGGATATTGTGATTAGATTTAAGCACAGCTTGGCCTTCAATCATGTCATTGTCAGATAAGCAGTCATGCTCAACCCGAACTTTCGACAAAAACCATTCTTGATGTCCAAGTTCAGGAAGTGTCGTAAAAGGCGTTAAAATATCACTTAAATTAAATTGGCGGCTTAAATCAAAAAATTGCATTAGAAAACTTTAGGAGGAGATAAAACAAAATAAGAGGTGGATGTTAAAGCATCATCAAGTGTGAGTAAAACCTTTGCTTTTATTGAGATATTTTATGTATAAATAGCATTCAATCTATCTAAATTAAGTCTAAGAAAATGAATTGCGAAAATAATGTTCACATAAATGATGTGCACAGCCCCATAGACTTAAAAGATCCAATCGAAGCTAAACAATGGGCTGCTGAAGTCAATCTTAAACGTCCGTGGCGTTATGACATCTTTCAAATGTATGTTGACTCTATTTTGGCTTTCAACACGATTGCCTGAGTACTTGAACTGGGTTTAGACCCAGACTATTTGGCTGAGTTTTTAATCAATCATTGTCCAAATATAGATTACACAGCATTTGATTTTTCCGAAGCTATGCATGACTTGGCAAAAGGAAAACTAAGTGCAGCGCAACGCTTAAAATGTAATTTTATAAAAGAGGATTTCAAACAATCTAATTGGGAAGAATCTATTTATTTCAATCAGAACAGCTGCTTTGATGTGATTATTATTCATCAGGCCTTACATGAATTGAGACATAAGGCGTATGCAGCAGAGTTTCATCGGACTGTAAAAACGTTGTTAAATACACAAGGCGTGTATTTTGTATGTGATCATTTATATGCACCACATGCGCAGCAAAATCATGAGTTGTATATGTCAGTTGAGGAACATTTACCCGCGCTTAAAGCAGCTAATTATGGTCAAGTGGAATGTCTTGGTGAAGTCAATGGTTTGGTTGTTTTCAAAAGCCAGCACTCATATGAACGAGACTGACCAAGAGCATTATTGAGTTGCTTGAAACTGCTTAAATCGTTCCTATTAGATCTTATCGATGAGAAAAACTTAACCAATTAGCAGTACATTGTCATTACATCATCCATTCAATGGGGAGGTATGACACTGCTTTTATACTAAATCGTTGGAATCGAGTTGTTTCAGGTTCATGGGTATAGGTTTTGATTTTTCCATTTTTTTGTTGCTCTAACCAAATGATTTCGCCTTTTTCATCTAGTTTTAATTCATATGCAATTTGCGGTAAATACTGGTTTAATGCCGCCGAAATATCGTTTTGTAATCGATCAGATTTAACGACAAGGCCAACTTCCGAATTTAAATTTGCGGAACGTGGATCAAAGTTAAATGATCCAATAAACACCATTCCGTCGATATCGAAAAATTTTGCATGCAAACTAGAGGCATTTTTGCCTTTTGCAGGGATGATATTTCCAGTTATGACCTCATACCATGTGCGTTTTGAACGCTCTATATAAGGTTTAAATTCATATAGTTTCACGCCATTTTCGAGTAAGTCTTTGCGATATTTTTGATAAAACGCATGAACGACAGCGACGTCATTGGCTAAAAATGAATTGGTTAACACACGGACTTCTACATTTTTACCTGCAAGACCCGTTAGAAAGTCAGTTCCTTGTTGCGTGGGAACAAAATAAGCTGAAACCAATTCCATGCGTTCCTTGGGCTGTCCCATCAAGGTCGAAAATTGGTTATAAATTAATTCTTGCTCTTTAGCCTCACCACGAATTTTATTCGGACTATCCGCAATGAAATGTGCTTCGGCCCAATTCACCGGTCTTAGTTTAAGCTGAGCCGCCAGTTGTTGCTGTGCATAGTTAATGCGCTGTTGATCTTTAGTCAACGTTGTAGAGTTTTCTTGGTACGTTTGTCTTAATTGATTTAAGTCTTCTTTTGTACCTGCACCAATCCATTGCTGAACAGAATAACTTAAATCATCATTCCAAAAGTTCAAAAACACTTGCTTGGCTTGTTGAATGGCTTCCCCATAGAAAAGGATATCCAAATCTGTAAATTGAAAACTTTCACTGGCATCAAAATATTCATTACTGATGTTACGACCACCAGTTACGCCTATAAAACCATCGGCAACAATTAATTTATTATGCATACGATGGTTAATATGCTTTAAGCGAAATGCATAATCAATGACACGTAATTTTCTGAATTTATAGGGATTAAACAGTTTGATTGAAATGTTGGGATGAGCTGAAAGGGATTGTAAGGTCGGATCGAGTTTCGTCCCGTTTTGATCATCAATTAGTAGCCTGACTTTTACCCCACGGTCAGCGGCATGCAGTAATTCTTGAAACATCAGATGCCCAATAGCATCATTTTCCCAAATATAATATTGCAAATCGATGGTGTATTTTGCATTTCGAATCAAATGTAGGCGAGAAGCAATGCTTAAGAAGGCATCATCTAATGCTAAATAAGCCGTTTGTTTTTGTTCTAATTTTTCTAAATCCATAGCAGACGTAATCCATTTTTCTGCATGTGATTGTATAGGGACATCTTTTTTTGACTGATTGCTAGGTAAGCTGCATCCAGTTAATAGGCTGATGGAAACAGTTAAACCGACAGTACAACTTATTTCACGTAATTGTATCATTCGAATAGCATTAATCATTCCTTGAAAAATTCATCATAACATCATGTTTTAAGGTTGTATCTAGGCTTAAAAAGAGGTTACTGTAACTCATCTGTTAATATAAGCCATACAGGATGTTTTTAGACATGAAATCACGTGCAGCCGTTGCTTTTGGACCGGGTCAGCCTTTAGAAATTGTTGAAATTGATGTGGCACCACCTAAAGCAGGTGAGGTTTTAGTCAAAATTAGCCATACAGGTGTGTGTCATACAGATGCATTTACATTGTCGGGTGATGATCCTGAAGGCGTATTTCCAGCAATTTTAGGGCATGAAGGTGCAGGTGTTGTGGTAGAAGTCGGTGAAGGTGTGACTTCAGTGCAACCAGGTGATCATGTTATTCCACTTTATACCGCAGAATGTGGTGAATGTTTATTCTGTAAATCGGGTAAAACGAATCTTTGTGTATCTGTACGAGCAACACAAGGGAAAGGTTTAATGCCGGATGGTACAACACGTTTTTCTTATAATGGTCAGCCGATTTATCACTATATGGGCTGTTCAACATTCTCTGAATATACTGTGGTTGCAGAAGTGTCTTTGGCAAAAATTAACCCTGAAGCGAACCATGAGCATGTGTGTTTGTTGGGGTGCGGCGTAACAACAGGCCTTGGTGCAGTTAAAAATACCGCTAAAGTTCAGGAAGGTGATTCAGTTGCAGTCTTTGGTTTAGGTGGAATTGGTTTGGCTGTGGTACAAGGTGCTAAAAAAGCTAAAGCAGGTCGTATCATTGCGGTAGATACCAATCCTGACAAATTCAAATTGGCTGAAGAATTTGGCGCTACAGATTTTGTTAATCCAAAAGATTATGATCGTCCAGTTCAAGAAGTGATTGTAGAAATGACGGGTTGGGGCGTCGACCATTCATTTGAATGTATTGGCAATACCAATGTGATGCGCTCTGCTTTGGAATGTGCTCACCGTGGTTGGGGTCAATCTGTGATTATTGGTGTGGCAGGTGCAGGTCAAGAAATTTCAACCCGTCCATTCCAATTGGTTACTGGTCGTACTTGGAAAGGCACTGCTTTCGGTGGTGTTAAAGGTCGTTCACAATTACCGGGTATGGTAGAAGAAGCCATGTCAGGCGAGATTAAACTTGAACCATTCGTGACCCACACCATGGGGCTAGATAAAATCAATGAAGCTTTTGATTTAATGCATGAAGGTAAATCAATTCGCTCTGTTGTACATTTTGAAGATTAAGCATTGATGTAAATATTAATACGTTAATTTTCACTGTTTTAAAACTAGGCTTTGGCCTAGTTTTTTTTTGTGTCGTTATAACAAATCAAAACTTCAAATTAGGATTTGCAAAAAGTGACAGATTGTTAGACATAAAATGATAAAAAATGCCAAATGATAGATTTTGTCCCGAATTCACATGGTGGGAAATTAGCACTAAACATAAGGTAAGCATAATTTAAAAACAAATGTATATTAATGCATTATCCGAGGCAAAAAATGACAACTACAAGTTACAAGCCTGAGTGGATTCGGGAAGATTTTATTGATTTTATTGCAGAAAAATTTGATGCAATTTGGGCCTACAAACGTGTAAAAGCACAATTGGTTAAATCACGTTGTGTGGGAATCGGGTTTTATGAACTGAGTTTTTTAGCGAATCACAACTTTAAAGTAGCAAACTATCGACCAGGCCAATGTGTTCTGGTGACAGTGGTCAAAGATGGTGTACGTCATCAACGTAGCTATAGCATCGTCGAAATCAATACATCAGGTCATGTGGTGATTGCAGTTAAACAGCAAGGCAACGTGTCCAATTGCCTGACGCAATTAAAAACAGGTGATGTTGTTGAATTATCGCAACCGCAAGGTGAGTTTGGCCTAAAGCTAAATTCGGATCGACCAATTTTACTGCTTGCTTCAGGTAGTGGCATTACCTCAATCATGGCTTTGTTTAAACAAGCGATTAAGCTTGAACGTGTGGTTGACCTGATTTATTTCAATCGAGATGATGCGTATTTGGATGAATTGATTCAACTAGCGAAGCAATCAAACCATGCACACTTACATGCGATTAATACGCTGAAAACTAAATTACATATCTCACCAGAGGTGCTAAACCACATGGTCCCCGATTTTAAGCAGCGAGATTGCTATGCCTGTGGTGCAGCGCCAACGATGCAAAGCATTGAGCAACTGTATCGTGAGTTTAAGCTTTCAGAATATTTAAATACTGAATATTTTCAGATGATTGCTGATGATTCAGTGCGTGCTCAACCTGTCACTTTTAGTTTAGCCCAACAAGATTTTTTAGCAGAAGGTAACTTACTTGAAAGTGCTGAAAAAGCCGGTTTAAAACCTGCGCATGGTTGTCGGATGGGTATTTGTAATACTTGTTCGTGTACGAAATTGCAGGGTTCAGTGAAAAACTTACTTACTGGCGAAATCGATCATGCGAATAACACACAAATCAAATTATGTGTCTCTCAGGCAATTTCACCTGTACGTATTCAACTCTAACCCAAGCCGCATAAAAACAAATCAGGGGCATTAACATGAATCAATCGATATATATTCGTCCGAATAGTAAGTCACGTTATTTATCTCCAGAACAAACTGCTGAATTTGGCGAAAAAGTTGAGCAAATTCGCCGTGAAATCATGCAGAGTGTAGGTGAAAAAGATGCAGCGTATATTTATAAAATTCGCAATTTTGTCCGTTATAGCGAGATCGCATCTCGTGGCATGTTGATGTTTGTAGGTTGGATTCCACCAGTTTGGTTAATGGGTACGGGTTTATTGGGTATTTCTAAAATCGTAGAGAACATGGAACTCGGTCATAATGTGATGCATGGTCAGTTTGATTGGTTAAATGACCCGAGTTTAAATGGTGCTAATTATGATTGGGATACCATTGCCACAGGTCAAGACTGGAAATATACCCATAACTATGTGCATCATACCTATACCAATATTGTCGGTATGGACCATGATGTCGGCTATGGCTTAATCCGTGTAAGTGAATCGCAAAAGTGGGAGCCACGTTTCCTTTTTAATATTCCACTGGCTGCCCAACTCATGGTTTTCTTTGAGTGGTATGTCGGCATTCAACGTTTACATTTAGAAGATGTTATTGCGTATAAAACCAAAAATTGGAAAGATGTATGGCATGAAGCGGCCGATGTACGTCAGAAAATTAAGCGCCAAGTGATTAAAGATTATGTATTTTTCCCGCTTATTGCAGGTCCCCAATGCGATTCCGGTATTTGCAGGAAATGCGGTAGCCAACGTGATTCGTAGTTTATGGGCTTCCGCTGTCATCTTTAATGGTCATTTTACTGAAGATGCGGAAAACTTCGAGATGGACAATACTGAAAATGAAACTCGAGCAGAGTGGTATCTCCGTCAAATTCGTGGCTCAAGTAATTTTAGTGGAACACAATGGTTGCATATACTCAGTGGTAATTTGAGTCACCAAATTGAACACCATTTATTCCCAGATATGCCTGCAAACCGCTATGCAGAAGCCGCACCTAAAATTAAAGCACTCTGTGAGGAATATGGTATTCACTACAACGAAGCCAGTTTTATCAAACAGTTTGCCAGCGTTTGGGTTCGACTCGCGAAATGTTCAGTGCCAAATGACTGGAGAGCCGAGCTCAAGGAACGCTCAGCATCACTTCAGCAGCGCCTAAAACAAAAAATCATAAAGAAAATCGGGCATTAAAACACAGTATCGAATGGATGATTTTTAAAGCTGTAAATTCGCCAAAGTAGCGTTCATCTACTTTGGCTTTTTAGACATATCTAGCGAGCAAGAGTTATTCAACTAATTGCACGCTATTCTGAATGCCACAAGATTCTACAAAATATGCATCATGTGAAACGAGGATCACCGCACCTGTATAATGCTGAATAGCTTGAGCCAATAACATTCTAGACTCTATATCTAAGTGATTTTCAGGTTCATCTAACAATAAAAGCTCAATATTCGGTGTTAAATAATTTAAGCCCAACAAGGTCACTTTTAAACGCTCACCACCACTTAAACAGTGAAATGGCAGTTCCGCTTTTTGACCACGGATTCTAAGTTGACCGAGTTGATTACGCCATTCCGTTGACGAAACCTCAGGATTAAACTTTGCCAAATTGTCCAAAACACTCAGTTCTGGTGATAAATCACTCAAGTTTTGGTCTAAATACAGGGTATGCACAGACAAAAACGTTTCATGGCTAGACTGTGATGTGGTCTGACTCAAATACTTTAGAAATGTAGATTTACCAATACCATTTTTTCCTTTTAAATGAATTTTTTCACCTGCCTGTAAGGCCAAGTCGAAAGGCTGGTGCTGAGATGTTTTGCGATGAAAATGTTTAACTCTTAAGATTTCTCCTGTTTTTTCAGCGTGATGTTGAAAAACGAATAGCTGCTCTTTGACATGCTCAAGTTGTTGCTGTGACTGAATCAGTTGAGATCTCTTTTCTTCCAATTGCTTCTGCTGTTGCGTTTGAACTGAAGCGAGGCTTTGACCGGCTTGTTCCTTTTTAAAATCGAGTAACACTTTGGCTTGGGTGCTTGACTTGCGTAGGACACGCCCTTGTTGTTCTCGTTTTTGCGCTTTCATCTGTGTTTCGTGTTGTTGTAATTTGAGTTGTTTTAACTCACGCTGCTGCTGTAAAGCATTACGCTGTAAGGCTTTATTTTGCAGATCATTTTGTTGAACGTAGTCTTCATAGCTTCCAGTAACATGACTGAGTCCAAACTCATTTAAAGCATAGATATGCTCTACATGTTGCAGCAATTCTCGATCATGACTGACGACGAATGCACCCGCAGGATGGTTTTTTAAGCGATCGATGAGCCATAAGCGTGAGGATGCATCTAAATGGTTACTTGGTTCATCCAAAAGTAAATAATGGTCGGTTTTTAAAAATAATGCACACAAAGCCAATTTGGTTTTTTGACCTTCACTCAGCTGAGCGACTGGGAAATTTAAATCTGTCGGAAGTGACGCCTGCTTAAGTTGTTGCGGCCAAAGTGTAGGACGGTGCCACTGGTTTTCAGTCAGTTCAAAGTCTTCAAAACTGGCATTGCCTATTTCGATACGTTGAAATGCGTCATATAAATCTTCCACACCTAGTGCAGAAGCAATCGTGTCAGCTTCTAGTCGAGAAAATTGTGATAAATAGGCATGTGGTACATTCCATGAAATTTCACCTTCATAGGGGAGATCTTTCAGATTTTGCGCATGTAAGATTTTAAGGATGCAGGATTTTCCTAAACCATTGCGACCAACACATGCCGAAAGTTGTTGTTGATTGAGGTTAAATTTCAGGTTTTTAAAAAGTGTTTTGGATGGAAATTCCAAGCTAAATTTGGAAATTGTACAAGCCGTTTGAGTCATAGATGCACCTTGCGATAGCAAAGATGCGCAATACAAATAACTAATTTTATTCTATAAAAAAGACAATATTTGAGAAAATGCAGTCGAAGTCATTAGCCATGTGTTTGCACATCAAAAAATGGATTTGATGATGAAAAAAACAGGGCTTACTTCATTGGCAAATACTCGAATTAAAAATAAATGGAAAAAGCTTTAGACAGCCTAATGTTGTGCAGTCTAATAAATGTTTATTTATTAATCAATACATCAAATTTTAAAAATAGGTCGCAATAATTGACAGCAGCGTTATTTAATACAACAAAATAGCAAAAAACTATTGTCAAACCGATGAATACAGCGTATTTTAATTTTCAGACAGATACTTTTTGATGAAATCAAGATGTTAAAGCAACCCTTAATCTCAAACGCATATTATTACTTCTGGCAGTTTAGATAATTGCCTGAACGCGTTCGGGCATGAAAAAGGTTGCCCACCAAGTTTATACCTGATCGGCAACCCTGATCAGGTTTTTTTATGTCTTGATTTTTATAATATTTTTGGAGAAATCTCATGTTTACAGTAAATAATTCATATTTTAGCAACGGTTATTGGTTTTACTTTAGTCATTCTATGTCTAAAGCCTTGAAGTCCCAAAGTCCCATAACGCTCAGATAAAAGATCGGACTGTTTATACGTACAGTCCAAAGGAATAGAACCAATGAATGCGCTAAATACAGCTTTACAAAAAACTCAAAATTCAGAAATTCAGAAATCTACACGGCCAAAAGAAACGCTTTTGAGCTTGCCACATCAACTGAAACAACAATTACCTTTATCAGTTCATGCTGCAGAACAAATTGCTGCACATCGTGCAACTATTCAAAATATTTTGACGGGTCAAGACCCGCGTCTAATGATTATTACAGGTCCATGTTCAATCCATGATCCGATTGCTGCGTTGGAATATGCTGAAAAATTAAAACAATTACAGGCACAGGTTTCAGATCAAATTTTTCTTGTGATGCGTGCATACATTGAGAAACCACGTACTACAGTGGGCTGGAAAGGCTATATGTATGACCCAAGTTTAGATGGTTCATCTAATATGCAGTTGGGCTTAGAAAAATCACGTGAGCTGTACTTACAAATTATTGAAATGGGTTTGCCAATTGCCTCTGAAATTTTAAGCCCAATGGCGACGGGTTATTTTGATGACCTTTTGGCTTGGGGTGCAATCGGTGCGCGTACCAGCGAATCACAAATTCATCGTGAAATCTCAAGTCATATGCCATACAGCATCGGTTTCAAAAATGGAACAGATGGATCAATCCAAATTGCACTAGATGCCATTCAATCTGCTTCGCATCCACACCAGTTCTTAGGTATGAGCCAAGCCGGCTTACCGTGTATTTTAGAATCCGTTGGCAACCTGCAAGCACATTTGATTTTACGTGGTTCTAATACAGGTCCAAATTATAGTTTGGCTGAAATAGACAAAATTCGCAGCAAAGTAAAAGGCGATTTACCGGCTTTAGTCATCGATTGTAGTCATGGCAATAGCCATAAAGACCCAATGAAGCAACCTGAAGTATTACGCACAATTGTTGCGGAGCGTGAGCATACCCAAGTGCGTGGTGTGATGTTAGAAAGTCATTTAGTGGATGGTAATCAAAAAATTAGTTGTGAAATGACTTATGGTCAATCTGTAACAGATGGATGCTTAGGTTGGGACAAAACCATTGATTTGATTCAACAGGTTGCGAATGAACTTCGTGCATCACAAATCAAACGTAGTGCTTAACAATCCAGAGCATACTCAGTCTGAATTAATGTAGCCCAAAGCCTTAGAATATTGATTGTTCTAAGGCTTTTATTTTGAAAAATCCTTTGTTGCTTACTTCAATATAAAAATTGAAATATGGCCTATATTTTAAAATATATACTGATAATTCAGTATTTTATGTTTGAGTGAATCAAATTTTTTATGCACAATAATGTCTAAGCCCAATACAGCGCCTGAAATAATGACAATCTGTGCTTGGGTGTTTGAAATTTTATATTGGGGAAGTTGATGTACACTGCTGAATTGCTGGAAGAAGCACGCCGTTTTATGTTCCACATGTTAACCAAAGTGGTTGAATATGGTGGTTCTGATTTATTTATTACGGCAGATTTTCCACCAAGTATTAAACATCAAGGCATGATGAAACCCTTTGGGCAGCAAGAGCTTGATGCTGAGAAAACAAAGCTTTTCGCCTATAGTCTGATGAATGAGAAGCAGCGCAAAGAGTTTGAAACAGAATTAGAATGTAACTTTGCGATTAGTGTGCCAAACGTTTCGCGTTTTCGTGTTAATGTATTTCAGCAACAGTTACATGTAGGTATGGTCATTCGTACCATTACCGCAGAAATTCCAAATTTTGAAAAGCTTAAATTACCGGCTTCGCTTAAGCACGTGATTATGGAAAAACGTGGTTTGGTTTTAGTGGTTGGTGGTACAGGTTCAGGGAAATCAACCTCTTTAGCGGCGCTGATTGATTATCGAAATGAAAATAGTGCAGGCCATATCATCACTGTTGAAGACCCAGTGGAATATGTTCATAAACATAAAAAATCCATGATTACGCATCGTGAAGTTGGTGTAGATAGTCATTCGTGGCATAACGCCTTAAAAAATACCCTGCGACAAGCACCAGATGTGATTTTAATCGGTGAAATTCGAGACACCGAGACGATGGAACATGCGATTGCCTTTGCTGAAACTGGGCATTTATGTTTAGGTACGCTACATTCAAATAACGCCAATCAAACCCTAGATCGGATCATTAACTTCTTCCCAGAGGAACGAAGAAATCAATTGCTTATAGATTTATCGAGCAATATGAAAGCGATTGTTTCGCAGCGTTTAATCCAGACTAAAGATGGTAAAGGACGCCGTGCAGCCGTTGAAATCATGTTAAACACGCCGCTTATTTCAGATTTGATTTTGAAAGGTGAGTTTCATGAATTAAAAGCGATCATGGCTAAATCTCGTGAACTTGGGATGCAAACTTTCGACCAAGCTTTATTTGATTTATATAATGACGGCGCAATTTCTTATGAAGAGGCCTTAAGAAATGCCGATTCAACCAATGAATTACGTTTGCAAATTAAACTGAAAAGTTCACGTGCAAATGGTACTTCATCGGCTGCGCAATCGTTTAGTATGGTTGAAGAAAAGAAAGAAGAACCTGAAAGTACCGAAGCTTCTGAAGAAATATAAGCTGCATATTCATGCAAATAGTATATAAGCCAATTCAGCCATCATATTGAAATAAAAAATCAGCCTCAGGGCTGATTTTTTTAGATATTAGAAATATTTACAGACCAGCTTCATATTGTTCGCTGGTCAATAAAGCATCTACATCAGCCATATTGTCTGGTTTAATTTTATAAATCCAACCTTTGCTATAAGGCGCATCGTTTACAAAATCTGGATCATCTTCAAGGTCTGGATTGACTTCAACAACCACACCAGAAACCGGTGCATGAATATCAGAAGCGGTTTTTACCGACTCAACCACACCCGCTTGTTCGCCAGCAGTGATATGTTGACCAACATCTGGTGCTTCAACATAAACTAAATCACCCAATGCGTCTTGTGCATGATCAGAAATGCCTGTAACAACAAGGTCACCTTCAATTCGCACCCATTCATGTGTACTTGCGTACTTTAAATCTGAAGGATGATTCATTGATAACTCCTTAAATCCATTAAATTCATTTTTGGCATGAGTTATACATGCTTTTTACTTAAAACAAAAGACTTATAAGTACGGATCTTTACGCCAATTGCTTGGGCTACGACCACTCCAACGCTTAAAAGCACGGCTAAAATTGGCGACATCGCTATAGCCCAATTCATCAGCAATTTGCTCTAAGGTAAAATCAGTTCGTGACAGGAGCGAAGTAGCATGACGGTAGCGAACTTCGTCGACCAATGTTGAAAATGAAGTCCCTTCGGCAGCAAGTTGGCGTTTAAGGGTTCGATCGGACATGTGTAGCCGTTCAGCAACACTTTCGATACTTAAATAGTGCTGTTCGGAGTTGGTTAAAATGTCACGAACGCGCATGGCAATACGGTGACGTTCGCCCAAAGCTGAGAGTTCAGCTTCACATTGGTTAATCGCAATTTGACTAGCAATCGGGTCTGCATGGACCAATTTATTGGTTAAATATTGCTTATCAAAACTAAGTAAGAGATGTGGCTGATCAAATCTAAATTGGTGCCTTGGATATTTGGCAATAAACCGCTCAAAACCTTCAGGTTGAGGAAAATCAAAATCAATTTCACCAGCAGAATAATCCACACCGGTAATTGCTTTGCCCATGCTGATCATGCCAAAAATTAAGGCAATTGAAATTTCGGTACGTAAAGGCTCAATCGTAACGTCGGTTTGTAGTTGAACAGTAGCTTTGGTTCCAAATGTCGAGAAAAAAAGCTGTAAAAAGGGCATGCGTAACTGAATAAAACGGTTTGCCAAGACTAAGGCATCGGTTATGTCCTTCGCCGTCATGATGGCATAGCCAATAAAACCATGAATCGAGATGCGCATTTGGTTGCCTAAATGAAAACCTAATGTTGGCTCACCAGTTAAACGTAGTGCGTGCTCTACCAATTGATTGGCGATGGGTGTTGGAATACGGAAATCTGGTTCAGCCAATTGTTCGCTGTTTAATCCGAAGGGACTAAATAATGTCTCTGCAGTGTAGCCCCATCGAGAGACCACATCTAAAAGGAGCAATCCATATACTCCGGGAATACCCTGATCCTGACGGGAATTAATTGTTTTCATAGCGTTCCGTTGCAATGCGGGTTTTTCTTCTGTTCAAGCTTATATTGGCATGATTCTGTGTTGTATCCCACAAAAATTGTTGGACAAACTGACTAGGCTCAACTATTTATAGCGGCCTACCTTAGCGTTGTAAAGTAGGCCGTTAAGGATTAATTCGGTTTAAAATCTTTGGAAAAGACCACAATTTTGGTCGTAGACATATACAGAACGTCATTGTGCTGATTGAGCGCTTGCGTAACATAGGTCACAATGCCGCGGTCTGTCTTACTTTTCGATGGAGTAATTGCTGATATTTCAACTTCTACACGAATTTTATCCCCCGGACGCGTTGGGCGCGGCCAACGCAGACTTGATTCAGAGCCAATTAAGCCATAAGCCACAGGGAAACATTCAGTCCATAAGCGCATTGTTACAGCAGCAGTATGCCAACCACTTGCCGCTAGCCCTTGAAAGATCGGGTGCTGTTGGGCTTTGACTTCATCTATATGAAATTCCTGAGGATCAAAAGCGTTGGCGAATTGCTTGATTTCTTCAACAGTCATTTCATATTCACGACTGCTAAAGTGATCACCAACTTTAAGGTCTTCCAGATACAGCATTTTCATCTTCCTTTGATTCTACTTTATGTTGTTCTATTAAAAAGCCACCGGTTTGACGCTGCCACAAGTGTGCATAAATACCATTCAAAGCGACAAGCTCTTCATGGGTGCCTTGCTCAGCAATACGTCCTTGATCCAAGACAATCAATCGATCCATTTGCGCAATTGTTGACAGTCGATGCGCAATGGCAATCACAGTTTTGCCTTGCATCAAATCATCTAAACTCGATTGAATCGCAGCTTCGACTTCTGAATCGAGCGCACTTGTGGCTTCATCTAAAATTAAAATCGGTGCGTCTTTTAAAAATACCCGAGCAATCGCAATACGTTGACGCTGACCACCTGATAATTTTACGCCACGTTCACCGACAAATGCGTCATAGCCACGTTGACCACGTAAATCGATCAATTGAGGAATGAATTCATCAGCTTTCGCTTTACGCACTGCATCATACATTTCTTCATCTGTTGCATTCGGGCGGCCATATTTAATATTTTCTTCAACCGTGCGATGCAATAACGAGGTGTCTTGGGTCACCAAAGCAATATTTTTTCTTAAGCTATCTTGGGTAATATCTTCTATATTTTGGCCATCAATCGAAATACGACCATGGTTGATATCGTAAAAGTGGAGTAAAAGTTGAATTAATGTCGATTTTCCGGCACCTGAACGCCCGACTATACCGATTTTTTCACCTGGTCGAATGGTTAAATTAAATTGATTGATGACCTTTTTATCATTATAAGCAAAACTGACATCTTCAAATTTAATTTCGCCTTGCTGTACTTTTAAGTCGGTTGCATCAGCTTTATCTTGAATATGAATTGGGCGGCCCATGGTTTTCATCCCATCTTGAATGGTCCCGACATTTTCAAATAGGGCAGATGTTTGCCACATCATAAACTCGGAAATACTACTGAGTTTTAAAATCATGGCGGTCGCTGCTGCAATGACCCCAAGCTCAGCTTGACCATCCATCCAGAGCCAAACGGCTGTTCCAAGTACGCCACCATATAAAACAATGATCAGCAAATTCGTCGCGATGTTGTATTTTGCAGCAAGTCGCATTTGCTTATACACCGTCACCATAAATTCTTTCATTGAGGCTTTGGCATATTGGCTTTCACGGCCTGCATGGGCAAACAATTTCACCGTTTGAATATTGGTGTAGGCATCGGTGACACGACCAGTCATTACTGCGCGTGCATTGGCTTGCTCATTCGAAATTTTGCTCAATTTTGGGATGAAATAGCATGCAGAACCAATAAATAAAGCCAGCCAAAGTAATAATGGAACAATCAACAGTGGCGATATAGCACCTAAAATCACGGTGATCGAAATCAGGTAAATGAAGACATAGGCCAACATGTCACCAAGAATAATCCAAAACTCACGTACAGCCAGTGAAGTTTGCATGACTTTGGCAGATAAACGACCTGCAAAGTCGTTGTGGAAGAAATCTAAACTTTGTTTCAGTAATAAGTTATGAAATCTCCAACGTAGGCGCATTGGAAAGGTGCTATATAGAATCTGATGTTTAATAATGGTTTGAAGGCAAGAAAAGAAGATATTTGCCAATAAAATAAAGCTCAAAATGGTCAGATTGGTCTGGTGCTGCTGTAAAAAGGTTTCAGGTTGAGACTTACTGATCCAATTAACTAATTCGCCAATTTTGGAATAAAGCAGTGCTTCAAAACTCGCTACACCTGCTGTACAGAGTACCAATAACAATAGGTATTTTTTTACACCCGTCGCAGCTTGCCATACAAAGGGGAAAAATTTTGTCGGCAATGGTTTATTCAAGTCCTGTTCAGGATAAGCGTCAACTAAATTTTCAAACCATTTAAGCATGCAGATAACCTGAGAATTTTGCTGTAATTAATCTTTCTTTCTTCAGCTCTGAGTGTAATGGATTCGCTGGTTTTTCTCCATTTTGATTTGTTTATTTACTTAAAAGCTTGGCTGCAAAAGTTTATAGAATTAAAATGTACAACCCGATTACGACCTTGGCGTTTTGCTTCGTATAGAGCAATATCGGCCTGTTTAATTAACTGATCAAGTTTGGCGTGGTCAGGGTCAATTTTGGAAACACCAATGGAGATCGAAAATTTCAGCAATTGACCATCTATATAAAACTGGTATTGTTCCATTTTATGTCTTAACCGTTCAGCAATTTTTAATGCATCTTCTGGGACGGTATAAGGCAAAAGTACAATAAATTCTTCACCCCCGAAACGCGCCAATATATCGTAAAAACGCATTTCTTTCCGTGCAATTTCAGCAATTTGGCATAACACTTGATCGCCGACATCATGTCCGTATTGATCATTAATCGCTTTAAAATGATCGACATCAAAAATCAAAAGACTGGTACAGACCGTCATTGGGGTTTCTTGGATTTTTTTATTTGCAGCATGTACAAATTGGCGACGATTGCTTAACTGGGTTAATTCATCCGTATGGGCAATTTTGCGCAGGGTATGAAAGTTCCAGTCATCTAGCAGCGCTCTTAGAAACGTTTTACGAGAGTTGAGCGTAGAGTTCCAGCAGATATACATACTGAACAGCAGCACAGGAACGTACACCAATAAAAATATTGTAAAATCACCAAAATCATTAATGCGCCATGCGCCAAAAAGTATCGCTGCCGAGATCATGGCAGAGGTCATGATCGAAGGGCGAAAATGCACATGAATACTTAAATTACCCAATACAATCAAAATAATGGCGGCATATTGATAGCTATGAACCAGTTCATTTTGCGACTGAAGTAATATCTCAAACCAGAGAATCGCTGAAAGGCAAGTGGCGAGTGGCAAAATCAAATCGAGCAATTTAATCTGTTTGATATATTTAAACAGAACATAGTTCAGGCTAAATGCACCAATAATGGCAATGATACGAATCACACCTGAAAGCATTTCTACGTCTGGCAGCACATAGCGATCTGCCCAAAAATAGATTAAAAATGCCAATTGAGCGAAATAGTTGACCTGTTTTAAATAATCTTTCTGGTTATAGTACAAAAACTTGTAATAAGCATTTTTAAACTGTGCCGGGATACGTGCAATCGGGTCGGATAAAGCACGCTCAATACGGACACGATTCTCTAGGTCACATGCTTCTGCCTGTATGAGCGTATGTTGGGCAGAAGTGCGATTCATCGATTCTATGAGTAATTGTGATTCGTTTTTAACTGATTTCCGAGAAGGTTGATTGGGGCCTTCCATGATCAAGTTCCTATTTTAGAAGCGTTTTTATGCAACTGTTAACAAATAGTATCTAAAAATGTCTACATTTGTATAGTATTTGTTCTGATTTTTTAATTATATTTAGTTGTTTCGGATGAATTATATTTTTAAGGAATCGAGCGATTAGCGCATTTATCTGATTCGCTTTTATTCCTTATATCGCATGATCTAAAGTAATTGCGGAAGTAGAGGGGGGTAAGCGATAGCCCCATGTATATTCAAAAGCCATTGTGACTTTTTTAATTTGCAGAATTTCTTCTTTGAATATACATGGGGAGAGGAAAGTTTAGCTCTTAACTTTTATCGACATTTGGTTGAACGAGGTCTTTAAAATCGGCACTAGAAGGAGCTTGATAGATTTTAAGACCAAACTCAGGTGTGATTGCAATCAGATGGTCAAAGATATCCGATTGAATCGCTTCATAATCTTTCCATGCAATTGTTTTACTAAAAGCATAAATCTCTAAAGGTATGCCTTCACTCGTGGGCTGTAACTGACGCACCAAAATCGTTTGGTGTTGGGCAATGCCTGAATGCTGTTGTAAGTAGAATTCTACATAGGCACGAAAGGTCCCAAGATTGGTTAAACGGCGCTGATTATATTTCGATTGATTTGAAAGTTGCTGATTAAACTGAGCAAGCTCTTCATGCTTATGATCAAGATATTGATCTAATAATAAAAATTCTTTGAGTTTGTTTTGCTCATCCTGTGTCATGAAATGAATAGAGCTTTGATCAATATAAAGTGAGCGTTTGATACGACGAACACCTGACTGAGCCATACCACGCCAGTTTTTAAAGGTATCAGTCACCAATTTATTGGTTGGAATCGTGGTAAAGGTCTTATCAAAGTTCTGCACGGTAATGGTATGTAATGACATATCAATGACATCGCCATCCGCATTGAGCGAAGGCATCTCAATCCAGTCACCAATTCGCACCATGTCATAAGAAGAAATTTGTACCGAAGCAACCAGTGACAAAATGGTGTTCTGAAAAACCAACATGAGCACGGCCGCCATAGCACCAAAGCCTGCGAGTAATGTAAATACATCTTTTTTCAGGAAGGTACCTAAAATCATCAGGCCACACACCAAAAAAATGATCAATTTGACCAGTTGCAAATAACCTTTAATTGGTTTGTTTCTAGATTTTGGATTACGTTGGTAAATCAGATTAAAAATATTCAGTAATTCAGAAATTGCCAAAGCAATGGTCAAGAAGATAAAAGCCTGACAAGCCATCTGCACGATTGAAGTAAATTTCACAGATAAATGTGGGACTGTAGTTATGCCATTTAAGATCACAATTGCTGGAACAATGTTAGCAAAGCGTTTAATCACACTATGTTCTGACAAAATTTGACTATGGCTAAAGGCCATTTTAGATACGAGCTTTCGAATACCACGTACCACAATTTGCTTGGCGATAAAATTTGCAATAATGGCAAAAACAATAATGAGACTGAGCGATGTCAGCATTTCTAACCAAGGGTATTGATCTGACCAATCTTGAATATTTTTAATGAACTGAAATTTTTCCAAAATTATCCTACTCTTATTGAAGTAAATGAAAGGCTTAATGATCAAACTATTGTAATTATGATGATTATATAAGCAATTTTATACTCGTAAACTTTACGGAGTTACGACATGTATAGTCCATAATGTTACTTATTTTGTGCTAAAAATGATTTTTTGAAGGTATAACCTAATTGATGAACTAAAATAAATAAATGTTGAGCTAAAAAAAGCTCCCTAATTGGGAGCTTCATTAGTGATATGAAATGCTTACCACATTAAATCATCAGGAATTACATAAGCTGCATATGGATCTTCTTCATCCGTGGTTTGCTCATTCACTTCAGAATTATTCACAATAATAAAGCCTTCCATTTTCGCATTAATACGGTCGGCTAATTCTTTTGGTAAAAAAGCATAGTTGCTATTTTCACGTGCAATAACAAGACTGCCGGCAACGAGGGCATTATAAATTTGCTGATTGATATAAAGCTTTTTGATCTTGGCATCATCGATAAATTGATAGGTCGATTCGCCATCGGTATCACGAATTTTATGCTGATTAATCATTTGCATGATGGCAGCTTTTAATTCTTTTTCTTGCAAAACTGCTTTACGATCTTGCTCTAAAGCATGATCTTTGGCCATTTTCTGCTGCTGATCTTGCTCAATTTTCGCCTTGATTTCAGCATCTTTACTTTCACCAGTACGTTTTTCATGTATGGCTTGTTTAGACAATTTTTTTGCCTTTTTATTATCGACCAGACCTGCTTTAAGCAGTTGCGCCTGTAATGCATTTTTAACCATAATACGTTCCAACTAATCGTGTATATGTCGATAATGAAAATAGATGATCCAATATACTGCGCTCATGACTAAACTGAGTGCGGCAGGAATCAGGAATGCGTTTAATTTTAAATAAGGATAAAGCCAACTGGCAAGTATGCCACCAACGATAAATCCCGCCAAAATTAATAAATGTAAGACCACACGTTTAGACTCAACCGGAAGTCCACGGGCTTTATAACCCAAAGCCAAACCTAAGTCCGTCAAAACACCAGAAAGGTGTGTGGTACGAATAATGGTACCTTTATAGTGGCTAACCATTGCATTTTGTACACCCATAGCCACACATGCCCAAAGCAAAGCGTAACGTGGAAAATAGGGCAATAGTAGCCAACACAGGACAATAAAAAAAGCCACCAAGCTTAATGGGACGCCATAACGTCTGGTTAAGCTAAAGTGACTATTTCCAAGAATAAGCCCACTATAAAATGAGCCAATCACATAACAGAGTAAGACTAAAATCAAATAAATAATCGTATTTGGCTGCCATGCAATGAAGGCCATGGCTAACATACTGACATTACCGGTCATGTGAGATACTGACTGGTGCAAGATGGTCACCAGTCCAAGTACATTAATCATTCCTGCATTCACTGCGAGGAAAAAAGCACCCAGTTGTATCCAAAGCGGTAAAGTCTGTAAAGGCATGGCCTCGCCTTAAAAAGCATCCAATATCAGGATATTATCTTAAACCACGGTCTACTGCAGCTGTAAATAATACGTCAGTCGAAGAGTTTAAAGCGGTTTCAGTTGAATCTTGGAGTACGCTAATAACCATACCAATGGCTACAACTTGCATCGCGATATCACTTGAAATACCAAACAGGCCACAAGCCACTGGAATAAGCAGCAATGAACCACCAGCAACACCTGAAGCACCACATGCAGAAACGGTAGCAACGACTGATAAAATCAACATTGTGCTGAAATCAACAGAAATGCCCAAAGTATGAACTGCTGCTAGTGTGAGGACTGTAATTGTGACCGATGCACCTGCCATATTGACAGTTGCACCTAAAGGAATCGCTACGCTTGCAGTTGACTCTGGTACACCAAGACGCTTTGCAAGGTCTAAGTTAACTGGAATGTTTGCAGCGGAACTACGTGTAAAGAATGCAGTGATACCACTTTCACGTAGACATTGGAAAACCAATGGGAACGGGTTTGAGCGAGTCATAAATGCCACCATTAGTGGGTTAATGACCAAAGCTACAAAGAACATGGTACCGAGTAATACCGCAAGTAAGTGCGCATAACTAACAAGCGTTTTTAGACCTGAGTCGGCAAATGTAACAGCAACCAAACCGAAGATACCAATAGGTGCAAAGTTAATCACTAAACGGATCACTTTATTCACTGCATCAGCAGCGTCAGATAAAAAGACTTTGGTGTTCTCTGATGCATGACGAAATGCAATACCTAAGGCAACAGCCCAAGCCAAAATACCAATGAAATTTGCTTCAGAAATTGCTGTAACAGGGTTTGCGACAAAACTTAATAATAAGTTTTTCAATATTTCAGCAAGACTGCCTGGCGGCACAAGGTTTTCTGCAGCAACATCAAGAATTAATGTACTAGGGAATAAAAGGCTTGCTACTACTGAACTTAAAGCAGCAAGGAACATACCAATAGCGTACATCAATATAATTGGTTTAATATATGCATTACTGCTACCCACTTTGAAATTTGCAATGGATGACAGCACAAGTACAAAGACCAGTATCGGTGCTACGGATTTCAATGCCTTAATGAATAAATCACCAAGCAAACTTAAATAGGGTGCAACGCCTGGAGCAACAACAGCAACCAATACACCTAAAATAATGGCGATAATAATTCGGGTTACTAAACTCAAGCGTGTAAATGCTGAAAACATAGGAGAGCCTTGTCAGAATTACAATGACAAAATGATGAAAATTAGCCCTGTATTTTATACGAAAATGTCGCATGCTTAAAAAATAATTTAATTTAAAAATAAACCTTTGTTTTTTATAATCTATTTTTGTGTATTAAAATGTAAACCCTTCAAAACTCACTGTTTATCAAATTCGCATTGATTAAACAGTGAGCTAATAGGCCTTTAAATTTGGTACTCAGAACTGGCTGTCGCAAGCTCTGTAACGGCTTGATAGTGGGTGAGAAAAATTTGACCACTCAAATGCGTGAGTAATTTTGAGTGCTGCAATTTGTCCATGACAGGACCTTTGACCTCGGAAAAATGCAGTCGAATATCTAATTTTGATAATTCAGCATTTAAATCTTCCAACATTTCTAAGGCACTGAGGTCAATTGAACTGACGCTTGAGCAGTTGATAACAACATGCTCTAGATCAATATTTTCACTGACTTCATTGATCAAGAAACCTTTAAGCGTATTGGCATTTAAAAACGAGATATTTTCATCTATACGGAGCGAGAGTATATGTGGTGCGGTATAGACATGATGGCGCTGTACATTGCGGAAGTGCTGTGTGCCCTCAACCAAGCCGATCACCGCAATATGTGGACGACTAATGCGCCATAACAACAGAATAAAGGTAGAAATAATACCAATAATGAGACCTGTAGAAATATCGATACACACCACACCGAAAAAGGTCACCCACATCGCTATACCATCAGCTTTTGAATAACGCCATGTATCCACAAAAGGTTTAAAGTCGACTAATTTCCAAATGGAAACAATAATTGTGGCCGCCAAGATCACTAAAGGTAAGTCTTGGAAAAAACCAGTGAAGTAGAGACTGACAACGATAATCAGCAATGACGACAACACACCTGCCATCGGGGTTTTTGCACCTGCATCTGCATTAACCACTGTACGAGATAAGCTACCCGTCACTGGAAAGGCAGAGCTAACCCCAGCGCTTAGATTGGCTAAACCTAGAGCGACCAACTCTTGGTTACTGTTGAGTTGGCTTCGTTGTTGTAAGGCAGTGGCTTGGGCAATAGACAGTGACTCAACAAAACTGATCATGGCAATCATTGTTGCACCGGGCAGTAAGGTTTGTACCAGTTCCCAGTTCCAATGTGGAAAGCTTAAGGGTGGAAATCCTGAAGGAATTTCACCGACGGTTTTAATGCCGACATTTTGCAGGTCAAATAACATCACCGATGCAATTGAGATCACCACTAGTATCAATGGAAGTGCTTTACTTAGAAAGGCAGTAGAGCCGAATCGAGATTGAATTGATTGAGTGGCCAACATTTTTGGTACATAGATTAAAAACAGTATGGCCAGCACACCAAAGATGAGTGAAGCAAAGTGAGTTAAACTCAGGTATTCCCACAGACTTAAAACAAACTCAGGGATGTTGTTGGCTTTTAGCGGGACATCGACGAGAAACTTAAACTGACCTAGTGCAATGAGCAGAGCCGAAGCAATAATGAAGCTTTTAATGACAGGATGACTGATCAGCTGAATTAAAAAACCAAAACGTAGTACACCTAGCATCAGAGAAATCAGGCCGACCATTAAGGCCAAAAGTGTAGCGGCTTCAATATAAACAGGCGAACCAACTTCAAATAGCGGATTGAGCGTGGCGAAAGTCATCATCGAAATGATTGCCACAGGGCCAATCGATAAGGTTGAGCTTCCACCAATGAGTGCGTAGACAATCATCGGTAAAATACTGGCATATAAACCCATGATTGGGGGTAAACCTGCCAGCATGGAATACGCCATACCTTGAGGGACTAACATGGCAATCACGATCAGCGAAGCAAGTACATCAGATTTAAATTTCACAGTGCTGTAGTGCTGTAACCACTGCCAAGCAGGAAATTTCTGTAAGAAATGAGGTTTTAAATCTGACATAAACTTATCTAAATCACAATTTCATATATATTATGCATAAAAAATGCTAAGAAGTCTTGTTCAATAAATTTTGACCTTACAATATTGCAGGAAATTTAAGGGGATATTTAAGAAGCCATCATTTTAAATGAATTAATGAAAAGTATGAGCTGATTTAAAGCTTTGGATATTCGATATAAATATAGATATTTTGAAGAAGTTTGGAGGGTAAATTAAGGTATTGAATTGCTGTCCATTGCGATGATTCATCTATAGTGGTGCAAGAACAGCATGTCTGGCTTGAAATTTTAAAATAACTGAATGTTATTTATAAGATTGGTTGCAATACAATTGGTAAAGAGTATTGAGAACTTGAACTAAATTTGCATCTTTAATTGAATAATAAATTTGCTTTCCATCACGACGCGTGGTCACAACATCACTTTTGCGTAACATCATCAGTTGTTGTGAGAGGGTTGGCTGTTTAATATCAGTGATTTCTTCAATCTGAGACACATTCAATTCTTGCTGTGCTAGATGACATAAAATTAGTAGACGATCCGTATTTGCCAGCGACTTTAAAACGCCCACGACTAATTCGGCAGAATCACGCATAGTAGTGATTTCCAGATCGGTATTCATTGGATATGTCCATACGATTAACAACAGCTCAAGTATACGGATATCACGGCTTAATACATTGAATAAATAAGACAATTTCTATGGTTTTTTATGAAATCAAATATCATTAATTTTTATAAGTTTAAATTTAGTTAATCAGTTAAATTTATTGCTTGATTTTAGTGCAAGCTTTCACAAAATGCACATAAATATAAGACATTAGCTTAAAAAATCATGCACACTTTGAAAATAATTGTATCATCTAAAGATCGTATTCAATAAATACACAAGGGATAAATAGTCATGACAACAGATTCAGCTTTTCCAGCAACGAGTAATTTAGGTATCGCGGTATATAGTAATAATGCTGAAGCGATTGGTAATACACCTTTAGTTCGTATTAATCGTGCGATTCAGTCAGATGCAACGGTCTTGGCTAAAGTTGAAAGCCGTAACCCAGCATTTTCTGTGAAATGTCGTGTGGGCGCAGCTCTCATTGCAGATGCAGAAGAAAAAGGTTTATTAAAACCGGGTATGCATATTGTAGAACCAACGAGTGGTAATACAGGGATTGCTTTGGCATTTGTTGCAGCAGCGAAAGGTTATGCAATTACATTAACCATGCCAGCAAGTATGAGTATAGAACGCCGTAAGGTGTTGAAGTCTTTTGGTGCAAATCTCGTATTGACTGAACCTGCTAAAGGCATGAAAGGTGCGGTCGAAGAAGCACAGCGCCTCGTTGCCGAACATCCTGAAACGTATTATTTACCACAACAGTTTGAAAACCCTGCAAACCCTAAAATTCATGAATTGACCACTGGCCCAGAAATTTGGGAAGCGACCGGTGGTAAAGTGGATATTTTAGTATCGGGTGTAGGTACAGGTGGTACGATTTCTGGCATTTCAAGTTATTTTGAAAAAGTGAAAAATCAGCCGCTTTATTCTGTTGCGGTAGAACCGGCTGAATCTCCGATTATCGCCCAAGCGAAAAAAGGCGAAACACTGACTCCTGGGCCGCATAAAATTCAGGGGATTGGAGCTAACTTTATTCCGGGTAACTTAGATCTAGACCTTGTTGATGAAGTGATCGGTATTGAAAGTGCTGAAGCAATTGAGTGGGCGCGTAAAACGGCTACTCATGACGGTATTTTAGTGGGTATCTCTAGTGGCGCGGCAATGGCAGCTGCGGCAAAACTTGCTGCACGTCCTGAGAATGCAGGCAAAACCATTGTGGTCATTTTACCGGATGGTGGTGAACGTTACCTTTCTTCAGTTTTATTTGAAGATATTAGTGCTGACTAATAATTCTGACATGAAAAAAAGCCCATTCATTTGAATGGGCTTTTTTATTGATGATTTTGCTATTTGTACGTGTCTTAAGAAGCGTCTTGATCATCGTTTTTGGGATTTTGTTTTTTAATTTTTCGTTTAGGTGGTTCATGTCCTAACTTTCGAGCGATGTATTTAAACAGGAAGCCTAAGAGTATGCATATCGTGACAGCAGGGATAACCACTTGAGTGAGCCAAACATCAATATGATCTAGACTCCAACTTAAAATTAAAAATAAAAAAGCACACAAATATGCGCAGTTAAAGCAAATGTTCGACAGTTTGTACATGCGAAAGAGAGTAATTCGTTTGGTGGTCACGAATCTCTATCTTACTGAATAATGAGGAAAGGTGTAGTTTTAATATCAGAAAAATAAACTAATTGAATAATCATTATTCAATATTATTGATTATGTTTTTAAATCTTCGCAATTCTTTATACCTTAAAGAAAAGCCTTGCTGTGAGTCAGAAAAACTTGACCTTCCCATTATGGTAAAGTTTAAGCTATAGCCTAAAACAAGCACATATGATTGGGATGTTGCCATGACAGATTCGACAGAACGCAAACTTTTTGACGGCACACTTGCTATTGAAGGGATGACCTGTGCTTCTTGTGTGGCACGGGTGGAAAAAGCCTTAAAAAAAGTCGATGGCATCACTGATGCTCAAGTGAATTTAGCCACTGAAACAGCACATGTTCAGAGTGATAAAAATGTGGATTATTCTGCTGTAATTCAGGCCGTTGAAAAGGCAGGTTTTGGTGTTGCACAGAAGCAGATTGAGCTTGAAATTGAAGGGATGACTTGCGCATCGTGTGTTGCACGTGTTGAAAAAGCATTAAAGACAGTTCCAGAAGTCATCGATGCAAAAGTGAATTTGGCAACTGAAAAAGCCACGATTACGGCATTGGCATCTGTTGAAAATTCTGCATTGGCGAAGTCTGTAGAAAAAGCAGGTTTTCATATTGCACAGCCCAATATTGAATTAAATATTGATGGAATGACCTGTGCTTCATGTGTGGCACGGGTTGAAAAAGCCTTAAACGCTGTAGACGGTGTCAATAAAGCAACGGTAAATTTAGCCAGTGAAAAAGCCTTTGTTCAGGCTCCCGCTTCAAAAACACAAGAATTGATCGCGGCAGTTAAAAAAGCGGGATACAGTGCGACCGTTGCTACACAACTACAACCGACAATGGCAGAAAAAAAAGCCGATGAAGCTCGGTTACTCAAACGTGATTTAATCATCGCATTGGTACTCGCTGTTCCTGTTTTTATCTTGGAGATGGGATCACATATGATTCCAGCTTTTCATCATTTTATTGCACATAATTTAGGGACACAAAATAGTTGGTATATTCAGTTTATATTAACCACTTTGGTGTTAATCCTACCCGGAAGACGCTTTTATCAGCACGGCATACCAGCACTTGCGCGACTTGCCCCAGATATGAATTCTTTGGTCGCAGTCGGGACTTTATCTGCTTATAGTTTTTCTTGTGTTGCAACATTTGCTCCGCAATTATTACCGCAAGGTACGGTTCATGTGTACTTTGAAGCAGCCGCAGTAATTGTGGCGTTGATTCTTTTGGGTCGTTTTATGGAGGCGAAAGCCAAAGGTAAAACATCGCAAGCTATTCAATACTTAGTCGGCATGCAACCCAAAACAGCACGTGTAGAGCAATCTGGTACCTTTATAGATTTGCCGATTAGTGATGTTAAAACAGGTATGTTGATTGAAATTCGGCCTGGTGAACGTTGCCCAGTCGATGGTGCTGTAGTGTCTGGGAACAGTTATATTGATGAATCCATGATCAGTGGCGAGCCAATTCCTGTCGAGAAAAAAGCCGGTGATCAAGTTGTCGGTGGAACGATTAACCAAAATGGGGCCTTGAAAATACAAGCCACTGCGGTAGGTCAAGATACTGTTTTGGCACAAATTATCCATATGGTTGAACAGGCTCAGGGTTCAAAATTACCGATTCAAGCTTTGGTGGATAAAGTCACGTTATTGTTTGTACCGGTGGTGATGGCGTTGGCCTTGATCACCTTTTTAGTTTGGTATGTTGTAGGACCTGAACCGAGTTTAACCTATGCCTTAGTCAATGCTGTAGCAGTACTGATCATCGCATGTCCATGTGCAATGGGTTTGGCAACACCAACGTCTATTATGGTCGGTACAGGGCGAGGTGCAGAGCTTGGAGTATTGTTCCGTAAAGGTGAAGCCTTACAACAACTCAAAAATACTCAAGTGGTTGCAGTCGATAAAACAGGGACATTGACGGAAGGTAAACCGAAACTGACAGATTTTGAAGTCACTGAAGCTTTTGATAAAGATCGCGTATTTCAGTTATTGGTCTCTGTAGAGCAGAAATCTGAGCATCCGATTGCATATGCCATTGTTCAAGCTGCAAAAGAGATGCAAGTGCAACTTTTAGAGGTTGAGCATTTTGATTCCGTGACTGGTGCTGGGATTCAGGCCGTTGTTGAAGGACAAAGCATTTTTATCGGTGCAGATCATTTGATGCATAAACTTGGTTTAGATACACAAATCTTTTCATCACTGGCGGAACGCATGGGCAATGAAGGGAAAACCCCGCTCTATGTATCGATCGATCAACAGCTTGCTGCCATTGTTGCTGTAGCCGACCCGATCAAAGCCACAACCTTTACAGCCATTCAAGCTTTGCATGATTTAGGACTGAAAGTGGCCATGATTACAGGTGACAACCGACACACTGCCACTGCGATAGCACGACAGTTGAAGATTGATCATGTAATCGCTGAAGTAATGCCAGACCAAAAAGTGCAATCTGTACAACAATTGCAAAAAGAACATGGTGTTGTTTGTTTTGTCGGCGATGGCATTAATGATGCGCCTGCACTTGCGCAAGCAGATGTGGGCATGGCGATTGGTACAGGGACAGATGTGGCGATAGAGGCTGCGGACGTTGTGCTTATGTCGGGTAATTTACAAATGGTACCGACAGCAATCGCACTGAGTACTGCGACGATGAATAATATTCGCCAAAATCTATTTTGGGCATTTATTTACAATGCAGCATTGATTCCCGTCGCTGCAGGTGTGTTATATCCATTCTTTGGCATATTGCTTTCACCTATGTTCGCCGCAGGTGCAATGGCACTTTCATCGGTGTTTGTTGTGTCAAATGCCTTGCGTTTAAAAGCATTTAAAGGGCCAGTTTTTCAGGAGTCTTGAGATGAATATTGGACAAGCAGCGAAAGCATCGGGCATTTCTGCAAAAATGATCCGCTATTATGAATCGATTGGGCTGTTAAATAATGCGCAGCGCACCGATGCCGGCTATCGAGTTTACTCGGAAGCCGATATTAAAACCTTGAGTTTCTTAAGACATGCGCGTGATTTAGGTTTTTCTTCTGAACAAATGAAAGATTTACTTGAGCTTTGGAAAAATCAAAGTCGGCAAAGTGTAGAAGTTAAAGCATTGGCGTTAAAACATATCCAGACCTTAAATCAAAAAATCGCAGACTTACAGGCCATGGTTGAGATCTTGCAACAATCTGTAGATGGCTGTGCCGGTAATGATCAAGCCGATTGTACGATTTTAAATCAAATCGAAACGGGCATGGCTGAGTGCTGCCATACAGCAAAGATTTAAATCCGCTTGACCTTACAATCGTGGCAAGGTTTATAGTGTTGTTATTAGAAAAGAAGGATGAATATCATGAAATTTCGTATTGATAATATGACATGCGGTGGTTGTGCCCGTAGCGTAACAGCAACGATTAAAGACTTAGACGAAAATGCAACGGTCACTATTGATGTAGCTACAAAATTAGTTGACGTTGAATCTAGTGCCAGTGCAGAGCAATTGATTAGCGCTTTAACCGAAGATGGCTTCCCACCTGTGATTGCATAACCTAGATATTGTTTAATGAAAAAAAAGCCGAACAATTGTTCGGCTTTTTTATTTATAAATCAATTCTATACGGCTGAAATTTTATCTGGCGTCATCAGCGCCTGATTAATATATAGCTTGATTAAGCGTTCACGTGAACCGATTGATTTTTGATAATGCGTTGAATTGAGGAGTAGGGATGCACCATAAGTGACCGTCCAAATATAAGATAAATAATCACGTATCGACATTGCGCTTTCAAGTGATTTTAGATAATCACTGGTCATATCCTTAATTTCAATAATACGTTCTTCACGAACACGATAGAGCTCTTCAAATAACTCTTTTAATTTACGTTCATTATTCGTTAAGCGTTCTTCAATGACATGTAATAATATAGTTCTATTAGAATTCAACATATTATAAAGCATATATTGTGAAACATAAGTTTTAATATCATGATTATATTTTTTTGAAATTTCTAATAATCGTTTTTCATTTAAGATAATCAGTTCTAAATATAATTGGTTTTTACTTTTAAAATGTTTATAAATCGTGCCTTTGGCAATATCTAGTTCACAAGCTAACTCACTTAAGGTGATGTCTTGATTATTATCTAATAGCAGGGTTTCTGCCATGGCTAAAATTTTTTCCTTGCGAAGGATAAAATTTTGTTGGCGTACTGAACTCATGATAACTGTTCCATAAACATCTTGAGGGTGAACAAGCCTAGCTTAAGCTAAATCTTGTGAATCTTACATTCCACTATGGTCTCAAATATTACATAAATTGGTTTAAAAATAAACACATTAGTAGAGTGCGTAAAACATATAGAATTCATAGCATAAAATTAATGTCAATAAAACTGAACCCTTGAGGTCATTTTTTTGAAATAAAATTCCATTTTTATTTTTTTTAATTTATTGTCTTTTCGCTTTTACAACAAAAGCAGCATTTAACAAAACGGTCTTGGTTGTTATGTTATTAATACACCCTAAATTAAACATGATTATAGGTACTATTATGTTTGGTTTTAATCAATTACCAATTATAAATTTATTCAATTCAATAAATTTATTTAATTGTAATAAAATAATGCTGCTCAAAATATCAGGTGGTTATTTTCCACTTGTCGGTAAAAACACATTATCTATATCCATTTTAGATATCTATCTGAAAAAACAGATCTTTAAAAAATCCACACAAAATTGATTTGATGATTTTGTGCGGGAGCGTGCAACTTTAAAAAAGTACTTTGTCAAAGACGCTGACAAAGCCTGTAGAAAAGGAAAGTACAATGCCAATATACAATGCGCCGTTAAAGGACATGGACTTCATCTTAAATGATGTATTCAATGCAGATGAGTTCTGGCAGTCAAATGAAAACTTAGCTCATATTGATATGGCGACTGCAAATGCCATTTTAGAAGAAATGGCTAAGTTTTCTAAAAACGTTATTCTAGACTTGAACCGTACTGCAGATGAAGAAGGTGGTGCGCAGTTTAGTAATGGTGTTGTTACTACGCCTACAGGGTTTAAAGACGCTTTTAAACAATTCGCTGAAGGTGGTTGGGTTGGTTTAGGCGCTTCTGAAGAATGGGGCGGCCAAAACATGCCGAAAATGTTGACGGTACTTGCTGACGAAATGATTTGGAGTACCAATCCATCATTTATGTTGTATCCACTACTGACTGTGGGTGCAGGTATGGCGATTAATGACCGTGCTTCGCAAGAGCAAAAAGAAACCTATCTTCCAAAATTTTATACGGGTGAATGGTCAGGCACTATGTGTTTAACTGAACCACATTCAGGGACTGATTTGGGGATCATTAAAACCAAAGCAGAGCCGAATGAAGATGGTTCATTTAACATTACAGGCACGAAAATTTTCATCACCAGTGGTGAACATGATCTGTGTGAAAACATCATCCATCTTGTGTTAGCAAAAACGCCAAATGCACCTGCGGGTTCACGTGGTATTTCATTGTTTATCGTTCCAAAATTCCATGTCAATGCCGATGGCTCAGTCGGTGAACGTAATGCCGTATCAGCGGGTTCAATTGAACACAAGATGGGTATTAAAGGTTCTGCAACGTGTGTTATGAACTTTGATGGTGCCAAAGGTTATATCGTTGGTAAAGAAAACGAAGGTCTTGCGGCGATGTTTGTCATGATGAACTACGAACGTTTATCGATGGGTATCCAAGGGATTGGCGCAGCAGAATTTGCTTACCAAAATGCTGCACAGTATGCGACTGATCGTCTACAAGGTCGTTCTGCGACAGGTGTAAAATCTCCTGAAAAACCAGCAGACTCTATTTTAGTACATGGTGATGTACGTCGTATGTTGTTGAATGTACGCGCCAACAACGAAGCATCTCGTGCATTTGCTGTGTATGTTGGCCAGCAACTGGATATTACAAAATATTCAACTGACGAAGCTGCTGTGAAAAAAGCCAATGACCGCGTGGCTTTATTGACACCTATTGCAAAAGCCTACCTAACAGATACAGCCCTACAAGCTACTTTAGAAGCGCAAATGTGCTTTGGTGGTCATGGCTATATCCGTGAATGGGGTATGGAGCAATGCATTCGTGACTTACGTATTTCACAGATTTACGAAGGCACAAATGGCGTACAAGCGATTGATTTAATTGGACGTAAAACCACGAAATGTAATGGTGCATTTATTGCCGAATACATTACTGAAATTCGTGATTTTGCTGCAACCATGGCAGATTCAAAAGTTAAATCTGCAGCATTGCAAGTTTCTGACGAAGTTGAAGCATTAACGCAATTCATTATTGAACAATCTAAAACTACACCAGACTTTAGCAGTTCGGTTGCAGTCGATTATCTGCATGCAGTTGGTTTACTCAGCTTTGTTTATATGTTTGCACGTATTAGCAAAGCTGCGGCTGCAAAACCAGAGAGCTTCTTCCAAAACAAACTGGTACTCGCAGATTTCTATGTTGAGAAAGTTCTACCTGACCTTGCTGCCCGTGCTCAACGCATTAAAGCAGGTTCTGAACTTATCATGCAGCTATCTGAAGAATACTTCACCGCTCAATCTTAAAGTTTCATCGAAACCACTGTGAAAAACATTAAGATGGAAAATCTGAGGAACCAGTCATGGTTCCTTGGGGTTAAAAGATTTAAAACAGGATGAAATAAGAAATGATTGTAATTGTAGATGGCGTACGTACAGCGATGGGTGGTTTTCAGGGTTCACTTTCATCTTGTACAGCCCCAGACTTAGGTGCTGCAGCGATTCAGGCTGTTGTTGCACGTGCAGGTTTAGAACCTACAGATATTGACGAAGTTATTTTTGGCTGTGTATTACCGGCTGGTCTTAAACAAGGTCCTGCACGCCAAGCGATGCGTCAAGCAGGCTTACCAGATACAACGGGTGCCACCACGATTAATAAAATTTGTGGTTCAGGCATGAAGGCAGTGATGCAAGCAGCTGATGCGATTAAAGCCGGTTCGGCCAATATTGTGGTTGCTGGTGGTATGGAGTCGATGTCAAATGCGCCATATTTACTTGAAAAAGCGCGTTCAGGCTATCGTATGGGTCATGGTAAAACCACAGACCACATGTTTCAAGAAGGCCTAGAAGATGCTGAGACAGGTTTGTCGATGGGCATCCTTGCACAAGATATGGCAGATAAAAAAGGCTATACCCGTGAACAGCAAGATGCTTTTGCCATCAACTCACTCAATAAAGCCGTTGCAGCGATTCAAGGTGGTTTCTTTAAAAATGAAATCGTGCCGGTTACCGTTAAAAGCCGTAAAGGTGACGTCGTTGTTGACACAGATGAACAGCCTTTAAGTGCTAAGCCTGAAAAAATCCCTACACTGCGTCCTGCATTCAAAAAAGACGGCACGATCACAGCTGCCAATGCCAGCTCAATTTCTGACGGTGCATCTGCTTTGGTGGTTACATCAGAAGAAACGGCCCAAGCACGTGGTTTAACACCACTGGCAAAAGTCGTTGCTTATGCTACAAATTCACAGCATCCGTCAGAGTTCACGATTGCTCCAGTCGGTGCTATTGAGAAAGTACTTGCACAAGCCGGTTGGGATGCACAAGAAGTTGACCTGTGGGAAGTCAATGAAGCATTTGCCATGGTTACAATGCTGGCGATTGATGGATTTAACTTAGATGAAGCAAAAGTGAACATTCATGGTGGTGCTTGCTCACTTGGTCACCCACTAGGTTCATCAGGTTCACGTATTATTGTGACGCTGATTCATGCCTTAAAACGCACTGGCGGTAAAAAAGGTGTCGCAGCACTGTGTATTGGTGGCGGTGAAGCAACTGCAATTGCGGTTGAACTGATTTAATTTGCCTCAATTTATATAAGTAAGCTTTTAGATAAGTACGTTTTTAGATAAGCAATAACAAACGCTATCTCAGTTCGCTGGGATGGCGAAAAAAGATGTTTATTTTGAGATATTTATTTTTTGAGATTTAATTATGAATGGTTTAGATCGCATTCGCTTACTCTCCCTTCGCGACAAAGTAATGTCTGCTGAAAAAGCGATTGAGTTAATTCAAGATGGTTCAGTGGTTGGTTTAAGTGGTTTTGGTGGTGCAGGTGAGGCAAAGACGGTTCCATTGGCACTTGCAGATCATGCAATTTCACATCCTCTTCGTATCACTTTGGCAACGGGTGCTAGTTTAGGAAATAGTATCGATGGTCGCCTCAATGCGGCGCATGCGATAGAACGTCGTTATCCGTATCAGGCAGATCCAGGTTTACGTAAAGCCATCAACGCTGGCGAGGTCATGTATATCGACCAACACTTGTCTGAAATGGCCGATAATATTCGTCATCATAATTTGCCGCGCATTAATGTGGCCGTTATTGCAGCGACTGCAATTACAGAAGATGGTCAAGTTATTCCGACAGGTTCATGTGGTAACTCAGCCAATTTCATTGAAATGGCAGATCATGTGATTATTGAAATTGATAATACGATTAACCCAGTGCTCGAAGGTGTACATGATATTTATGTGCCTAAAGCGCGACCAAACCGTGGGCCAATTCCACTGACTCAGGTTGGTGAACGTATTGGTACGATTGGGATAAATGTCAGCCCCGATAAGATTTCAGCTATTGTGTTGAATGATCTGCCAGATACCCAGTTTAAAATGGATGAACCTGATGCTGAAACCCTAGCGATTGCTCAGCATCTGATTGATTTCTTTGAAGGTGAAGTGGCAGCAGGGCGTTTGCCTGAAAATTTGGGCCCGCTACAGTCAGGTGTGGGTTCGATTGCCAATGCTGTATTCGCAGGTTTTGAGCATTCTAATTTCCATGATTTGGAAATGTATTCAGAAGTACTACAAGACTGTACTTTCCAGCTAATTGATTCTGGAAAAATGAAATTTGCCTCAGGCTGTTCAATGACGCTGTCTGAGCCTTGTGCACAGCATGTGATGAACAATTTTGATCAGTACAAAGACAAAATTGTGTTACGTCCACAAGAGCTATCCAATAACCCTGAAATCATTCGACGTTTAGGCATTATTGCGATTAATACTGCGCTTGAGTTTGATATTTACGGAAACGTAAATTCGACCCATGTGACGGGTACGAAAATGATGAACGGTATTGGCGGTTCAGGAGACTTTACTCGTCATGCGCACATTGCCATTTTCGTAACCAAGTCGATTGCAAAAGGTGGTGCGATTTCATCTGTGGTGCCAATGGTGAGTCATACCGACCATACTGACCACGACGTTGACATCGTGGTTACAGAGCAGGGCTTGGCAGATTTACGTGGTCTTTCACCACGTGAGCGTGCACGTAAAGTCATTGAAATCTGTGCACATCCAGATTATCGCGCAGCATTGTTGAGCTACTTTGAACGCGCATGTGAGCTTGGTGGTCAAACGCCGCATATTTTAAAAGAGGCTTTGTCTTGGCATGCCACATTTGAAGAAACCGGTTCAATGCGTCAAATCGTATAAACCTAAAGATTGAAAATATTTAAATAAGCCCACAATCAAGTGGGTTTATTTATTATGAAAGACTACAAATGTTTCAAAACATGACAAAAGAAAAACAGCAGGACTTGGTTTGCAACTTTTGCACAACATGAACGGTCTTAAGTTCTCTTCAAGGCTTTCTATAATGCAAAACTCATTGACAAAGAAGGTCAGTATTTTGAAAAAGATTCAATTATTTTCTGCGATGTTGTTCGCAGTTTTCCTCACTGCATGTAAAGAAAGTCCAGCGCCTGATTATGCAGGAACATGGCAAAATACCGCAGTAGATCCGCAACTTGAAAATGCGCTGATTATTAGTAAAAATGGTGAAAACTATTTCATTACCAATACTTTAAAAGATAAACAAACTGGTAAATCTGAAAAGAAAAATCCTGTACCTGCATCTGTCGCTGAATCTGGGTTACTGGCTGTAAACTCTGGTACAGGTGCTGTTGAATTTGCGATTGACGAAAAAACTGGAAATTTAGTCGGGTCTGGATCAATTTATAAAAAAGTAAAATAGATCAATTATCTATAGATGCAAAAATATCAAAAGCAGCCTCTAAGTTGGGCTGCTTTTTAACTTTTAAGCGAACGCTTATTTACTTTAACTTAGTTCAGAACCGAAGAGAAATCATGGATAAAATAATCCGCTTTATTTTTGATTTGCTCAATTTCGTGCTCTGAATATGCATCATACACGGCAACCACTTCAATGCCTGCTGCATTTGCAGCTTCTACACCAATGAGTGAATCTTCAAAAATTAAACATTCTTCAGGTCGAACTGCAAAATGTTCAATCGCCTGTAAATAGACTTCAGGATGCGGCTTAATATTTTTGACACTTTCACGGGTCAGGATCAGATCAAAGCTATTTTCAAAATGCAGCATTGGATAGATGTTAATATTTTTTTGATATCGATAAATATTTTGCAGGCTGGTCGTGGTGGTAATTGCCACCTGAATGCCTTGCTGAATGAGCTGTTGAACAAATAACGCTGCATGTGGTTTAAGCAAGATGATATGTTCTAAAAAATGCTGTGAAATGGCATATCGCTGCTGTTTGATTTGATCTGCTGTGTGTTGTTCAATCTTATAAGTATCTTTTAGATAGTTACAGTACATTAAGTAAGGGTCTGGTGTATTTTTAAATAATTGCAGCTGAATGTCACGTTCACGTTGAATGAAACCCAGTTGGATGGTTTGTCCAGTTAACTGTTGAATCAAATCTGCGTCGACCTGATTCCACACGCCAACAGAGTCGATAAGTGTGCCATCTAAATCAAAACAAACCAGTTTTTTTCCTTGAAGCATGTTGATATCCAAATTCGAGCTGTGTCTATTATGCGGACGGATTGGAGTGTTGAAAAGCCAAATGCAACTGAGCAGGCTAAACTGGCGTTTCATCTGCAATAAAAGTAATATTTCGTTATTGGCTTTTTGTATAATTCAGCAGATGATGCACAGCATAACTTGCAATATTTAATTAGGGATTAAATCTTTCGTGTTTGAATTGGACTGTAAACTTCTTAGCATTTTTTTTCATGTTTATAAGTACAAAAATGTGTCACAAGCTGCTGAACACTTGCAGATGAGTCAGCCTACAGTCAGTAATATTTTAAATAAAATACGACAGCATTATAACGACCCCTTATTTTTACGTATCGGCAATGAAATGGTGCCTACGGAGTTATCGCGTCAATTATTTCCTTTAGTTAGCGAAGCCTTGAGTAAAGTCGAAGCCATTAATAATTTTACGATTAATTTTGATCAAGCCATTTCAGATCAACAATTTACTTTGGCCATGACCGATGTTTCGCATTTGGTTTTATTGCCTAAAATCAGCCAATATCTAAAAAAACACGCGCCACAAATACGTCTGAATGTACGCCCGATTACCACTGAAACCAGTTATCAAATGGCGAATGGTGAAATTGATTTAGCATTGGGGTTTTTACCACATTTGGAAAGCGGTTTTTATCAACAAAAACTGTTTGAGCAATATTATGTGGTGATTGCAGCTAAGGATCATCCACGATTAACGGGTGACACCATTACAACTGAGCAATATTTATCAGAGTCGCACATTGATATTGATGCAGGGATGGGGCACTACCATATTGAAAATGAGCTGCTTAACCTTGATTTAAAACGTGATATTTTGATGCGGTTACCTAGTTATTTAGGTGTGGGCTTGGTTGTGCAAGACACTGATGCGATTGCAACTGTGCCGTACTACTTGAGTGAAGTATTGCTTTCACGTGGTAACTTAAAAATATTTGATGCGCCGATTGCATTTCCAACCTATGGCGTGAAGCAATATTGGCATATGTCGTGTCATCATAAAACCAGCCATCAATGGCTGCGTCATATGTTCCATGAAATCTTAGTGAAGTAAAAAATACCATTAAAAGATCTCGTGTAGAAAAATTGATTGCGAGACGTTTAGTGAATAAAAGCATAAGCATTCCACTAATCGATAAATGCAATTTTGTGATAAATATTGTCAATTAACTTATTTTTCATCATAAAGCTGACTGATTAGTATGTGAATTAGTTATCACTTTTTATGAAAAAAATATGAGCGGCAAATCAAAACCTTTAATTATTACGGCGATCGTCATTGTGGCGATCGCTGCTTTCGTATATTTCCAAGCTAAAAAATCTACTCCTGACACTTCAACGGCTGCAATTGCGCAAAAAGATCAGAAAGCGGTAGTCATTGCCTATCAAACGGGTGTTGATCCGAGCAAAGTGGCGCAGGCCAATGGCGACTATGAAAAAGACAGCCAACAGCCCATAGAATGGAAAAAATTTGATACGGGCGCAGACGTTGTAAATGCTTTGGCATCAGGTGATGTCAGTATTGGCAATATTGGTACCAGTCCTTTAGCTGCTGCCGCCAGCCGTGATTTACCTATTGAAGTGTTTTTTATCGCAGCAAAACTGGGTGCTTCAGAAGCCTTAGTGGTGAGCAATAAATCAGGCATTGAAAAACCTGAAGACTTAAAGGGCAAAACCATTGCTGTCCCTTTTGTTTCTACAGCACATTACAGCCTGCTTTCTGCATTGAAGCATTGGAATCTGTCAGAGTCTAACGTCAAAATTATTAACTTACGCCCACCTGAAATTTCTGCGGCGTGGGAACGTGGCGATATTGACGCGACTTATGTATGGGAACCTGCTTTAAGCAAGGCGAGTGCCACAGGTAAAGTTCTGACCGATTCTAAGCAAGTTGCAGAATGGGGCGCACCAACATTTGATGTTTGGGTGGTTCGTAAAGACTTTGCAGAGAAAAATCCTGAGTTTTTAAAGTCCTTTGTTCAAACTTCTTTAAAGAAAATAGATGAATACAATCAAGATCCGAAAGCGTTTGAAGCGAATACAGCTTATATCAATAGCATTGCGCAATTAACCGGTTCTGATGCGAAAGATATTCCATTACTGCTATCAGGCAATATTTATTTGAACCAGCAGCAGCAAGCTCAAAGTTTCAGCACAGATTTTGCCAAGAATATTTTAGATACAGCAACCTTTTTAAAAGCCCAAGGCAAAGTAGATAAAGTCAAAGCCGATTACAAGAGCAATGTGACAGCATTATTTGTTCAGCCTTAAGGATGTGAAAATGAGTATCTTAAAAGCGGAAAATATTAGCCTGACCTATCCAGAAAAAGAGGTGGCTGTACTAAAAAATATCAATTTGGACGTGCCTGAATCGACTTTAACGGTTGTACTTGGCGAGTCTGGCTGCGGCAAAACGACGCTTTTAAATATTTTGGCGGGTTTTCAGCAGGTGAGCGCAGGCCAAGTCAAAATTGATGATGAAGTTTTAACTGGCTCAGATGCTAGACGTGCTGTAGTCTTTCAAGAACATGCCTTACTGCCTTGGCTCAACGTGTCAGATAACGTAGCATTTTCCTTGAAATTAAAAGGCTTAAAAAGTGCAGAGATAAAGTCACAAGTCACATCAATTTTAGGGACTGTGGGCTTGTCGCATGTGGCAAATGCCAATATTTGGGAACTTTCAGGCGGTATGAAACAGCGCGTCGGTATTGCACGTGCCTTGATTAGTCATGCACCGTTTATTTTGCTGGATGAACCTTTTGCCGCACTCGATGCATTTACCCGAGAAAGCATGCAGGAGTTTGTGCTGAATTTATGGATTAAAGAGAAAAAAGGTTTCTTCCTCATTACCCATGATATTGAAGAGGCGCTTTTATTAAGCAATCAATTGGTGCTGATGACAGCGCGCCCGGGGACGATTGTTGAAACGCTCAAGCTGGATTTTGCTGAGCGCTACCGTAAAGGCGAATCTATACGAGCGATTAAGTCTGATCCGCAGTTTATTCAGCTGCGTGAAATGTTGTTTGAACGCTTAAAAGCGCAAAAATTACATGTGATGGAGTCTTAATATGAATACGCAAATTCAAAAATTAAATAAGGCTCATCTAAGCGAAAATCGTGCAGAAGCAGCAACATTAAACAGAAGTTCCTCTACTTCTATATTTAGAAAAAATTTACCACTTATTGTAAGCATCGGCAGCGTGCTGAGCATTTTAGTACTTTGGTTTGTCGTAACCACTTTGAAAATTATTCCTGAGCTTTTTTTACCAAGTCCAGCAGCGGTATGGCAGAAGTTTATTGAAGTTAGCCAGCAAGGTTTTATGAAAGCCACGCTTTGGCAGCATTTGGCTGAAAGTATTGGCCGTGTGTTTAGCGCACTCATTGCTGCTATTGTGATTGGTGTGCCTTTAGGTTTATGGATGGGACTCAACAAATGGGTACGTGCTGTATTTGATCCTTTGGTCGAGCTGCTTCGTCCCATTCCACCACTTGCGTATTTACCGCTTTTGGTGATTTGGTTTGGTATTGGTGAAACCACCAAAGTGCTGCTGATTTTCTTTTCGATTTTGGCACCAATTATTATCAGCAGTGCCCATGGCGTGATCAGCCATCAAAAAAACCGCGAACGTGCAGCATTATCTTTAGGCGCAACGCGCTTGCAGGTTTTGCAATATGTGATTTTACCAACAGCTTTGCCGCACATATTAACGGGTGTGCGTATTGGCTTGGGTGTGGGCTGGTCAACACTGGTGGCTGCAGAGCTGGTTGCTGCTGATCGCGGTATTGGTTTTATGGTGCAGTCAGCTGCTCAGTTCCTAATTACTGATACCGTGATTCTTGGGATTATTGTGATCGCGATTGTCGCAGTAAGTTTTGAGCTATTTTTACGTTGGCTGCAAAAGCAGTTGGCGCCTTGGTATGGCCAACAGCTGTAAATAGATTTAGAGATTGAATAAGATTTGATTATGTCATTGCAAGCAAAGCAAATTAATCCAAATATTGGCGCTGTTATTGAAGGTATCGATTTAAACCATGCCGATACACCGTTGCTGCTGGAAATAAAACAGGCACTATTGCAGCATCAAGTGATCTTTTTTAGAAAGCAGGCGCTTAGCGCACAGTCGCAAGTGAGGTTGGCAAAAACCTTTGGTACTTTGCATATTCATCCGATTTACCCTGCGATGGATGATGCACCAGAAGTGATTGTACTGGATAGCCACAGACAAGATTTAAGAGATAATGATCTTTGGCATACCGATGTGACTTTTAGTCAAACACCACCGTTGGGCTGTGTGCTGCAAGCGATTAAAATCCCTGAGTTTGGTGGGGATACGCTCTGGGCCAGCGGTACAGCTGCTTTTAATGCGCTCAGTAAAGATTTAAAACAGCGACTACGCGGTTTGACAGCGACACATGATATACGTAAGTCTTTTCCATTAGAGCGCTTTGGCACAACAGCAGCAGACCGCGAAAGGCTTGAAAATAGTTTCCGTAAAAATCCGCCAGTAGTGCATCCGGTCGTACGTACACACCCCGAAACTGGTGCTGAAGTATTGTTTGTGAATGAGGGATTTACAACACAAATTAATGAATTAAATGCACAAGAGAGCGATGCATTGCTGACATTCTTGTTTGAACATGCAGTGAAGGAAGAATTTCACTTGCGCTGGAAATGGCAAGAAGGTGATGTCGCTATTTGGGACAACCGCTGCACGCAGCACAAAGCGCTGTTTGACTATGGTGATGCGCACCGCATTATGCATCGTGCAACTGTGAATGGCTCGGTACCATTTTATAAAGCAGTCAGTTAATGCAATAAAAAGTCCTGAATAATCAGCAAAAGCCCAATGCCCATATTGGGCTTTTACTTTTTTGAAAGATAAATTTTTAGAAACAGCCCAAAAATATTCAGTTAATGCACAAGGATGATGCATCGTTCAAATGCACATAGGTTCAATAATAGAGCAAAAAAGTGTTAGCCCAAGAATTTACATGCAGCGCTATACAGTCAAAAGATCGGTATTACTATTTTTTAAAACCGTAATACCAAATTGGCATAGCCTTTGCTTTTCTACATACATCATAAAGTGATCTAGGGTTCCGATATGTGAAATATCACATATGTCTGAGACCGAGAGTTCACGGCTTAGTTTTGCAAGAAACAGAGCTACACGGAGGGATAAAAGCCCGGGAGATTGTCTTTAAACCTTCATGAGGTGAAGAAAATGGGCTCAAACAGAACGGAATATCATAACAACCAAACATTGTGGACTGAACGTTTACCGGGCGGACACCACTGGTCAGCGCGTATTCAGCGTGGGGCAGTATTACAGCTTAAATCCCTTGGAAAAAATGCCAATGTGGCGCTGTACTGTGTAAATAGTGAAGATAAGCTTGAACGCTACAACATGCCAGATAGTCTCAAAGGTCAACACACAGCATATTTAAGTACAGGTCATATTTTGGCATCGGATTTAGGTCGTGCCATGATCTCGATAGTCAAAGACGATCACGCTTGGAACGATGCATTTTGTGCACCAAGTACAGCACAACAAATCGAACAACAATTTGGTTCAAAAACTTTCCAAGATGCCCGTAACGATATGTACCGCAGTGGTAAGGATAGCTTACTGCTTGAAATGACCAAGTTTGGTTTATCTGCAACTGACCTGAGCAGTACCTTAAATTTATTCTCTAAAGTTCAACCTGATGACAACGGCAACTTAAGCTATGTTGCTACGGACAAGACAAATCAAATCATTGAGCTTCGCTTTGAAATGGATTGTTTGGTCTTTTTATCTGCTGCACCACATGCTCTAGATAACAGCACTGAATATGCACCTGCCGATGTTCAGCTTTCACTGTTTAAAGCACTATCTTTAGGCGACAGCGACATTTGCCGAGATTCATGTCCGCAAAATCAGCGTGCGTTCCAAAACAACAATCGTTACTACGCACTTAGCGCACTTTAATTTTGGGGAGAATTAAAATGTCTGTATTTCATACATTAGAAAAAACAGTATTAGATCAGGTATGTCCGGCTGGCGAAGCTTGGATGTGCGAAGTGAAAAAAGAGCAATATTTCCGGATCGTTGACCTCGAAGGCAATCAAGCGGTGGATACCTTGTTTATCTCGAGCCAAAACCCTGAAGAACGCTATAGCGCTACGGATACCTTAGCCATTAACCAACAGATTTATTTAGAAAAAGGCACAGCGCTATACACTAACTTTGGCAACAAAATTGCCACCATCCATGACGATAACTGTGGCCGTCATGACACCTTAGGCGGTGCATGTTCATGTGAAAGCAACACTGTTCGCTATGCACATGACAAATTTCCAATGCACAGTTGCCGTAATAATTTCATGATAGCGTTGTCACAACATCCGATTGCAAAAAAACATGGCTTAAACGTGCGCCATATCGGCCCAAATATTAACTTCTTTATGAATGTGCCTGTGACCGCTGAGGGACATTTGAAATTTGATGACGGTATTTCTGCACCGGGAAAATATGTAGAGATTAAAGCCGAAATGGATTTGATCGTATTGATCTCAAACTGCCCACAACTGAATAACCCATGTAATGCCTATAACCCAACAAAAATTCAATTGATCATTCGTGAAGGCGAGGAGTAATACCATGTTTAATAAAGTCCTCATTGCCAACCGTGGTGCAATTGCTTGTCGTGTGATCCGTACACTCAAAAAATTAGGCATTCAATCTGTTGCGGTGTATTCAGAAGCAGATCGTGATTCATTGCATGTGACCTTGGCGGATGAAGCCGTATTTATTGGTGATAGTCCTGCCAGCCAAAGTTATTTAAATGTCGATAAAATTTTAGAAGTCGCAAAACAAACAGGTGCAGAAGCGATTCATCCGGGTTATGGTTTCTTATCTGAAAATGCTGAATTTTGTGATCTGTGTGAAGCGCAAGGCATTGTATTTTTAGGGCCAAATTCGGCGCAAATGAAATCCTTTGGCTTAAAACATACGGCACGTGAACTTGCGATTCAAGCCAATGTACCTTTACTGCCGGGTAGTCAATTATTGGCAGATGAAGCCGAAGCACTGCTTGAAGCCAATCGTATTGGTTATCCTGTCATGCTGAAAAGTACCGCAGGCGGTGGCGGTATTGGCATGCGTTTGGTGTGGAATGAAGAAGAGCTGAAAGATGCTTATTCTACGGTTTCATATCTTGCCCAAGCTAACTTTAAAGATGCAGGCTTATATTTAGAGAAATTTGTACAGAATGCCCGTCATATCGAAGTACAAATTTTTGGTGATGGTAAAGGCTTAGTTTTAGCACTCGGTGAGCGTGATTGTTCTGTGCAGCGCCGTAACCAAAAAGTCGTGGAAGAAACCCCAGCACCACATATTAATGATGAGCAACGTGCCTATATTCAATCGGTTGCGATTGGGCTGATGCAGTCGGTGAATTACCGTTCGGCAGGCACAGTTGAATTTGTCATGGATACCGACACGCAAGAATTCTATTTCTTGGAAGTGAATACACGTCTGCAAGTTGAACACGGCGTGACAGAGCAAGTTTTTGGTGTAGACCTTGTGGAATGGATGGTGACCTTAGGCAGCGGTGATTGGATTGCACCAACAGCACAACTTGAATCGAGAGGTCATTCGATTCAAGTACGTTTATATGCTGAAGACCCAATCAAAAACTTCCAACCGAGTGCAGGGCTTTTAACGCACGTTGATTTTGATGCCAATGCACGCAATGAAACATGGGTAGAAACAGGCTCAAATGTATCGTCATTCTATGACCCGATGATTGCGAAAATCATTGTAACTGCTGATGATCGTGACTCTGCAATTGCTGCAATGACCGAAACACTCGCCAAAACTTCGGTTGCAGGCATCGAAACCAACCTTGAATATCTACAAAATATTATCGACTGTGATGTATTTAAAGCCGGTACGCAAACCACACGTTTCCTCAATACTTTTGACTGGAAAACCCAAAAAATTGAAGTGTTGCAATCAGGCATTCAAACTTCTGTGCAAGATGTCACAGGTCGTTTGGGCTATTGGGATGTGGGTGTACCACCATCAGGTGCGATTGATCCGCTGTCACTTAATGTTGCGAATCAATTGTTAGGTAATGCATATAACACGGCAGGGCTTGAATGTACTTTGCAAGGACCAAGCTTAAAATTCCACTGTGATAGCCAAATTGTATTGGCGGGTGGTGATATGCCATCAACACTAGATGGCGCTCAAGTTCCGATGTGGCAGACCGTCAATGTGCGTAAAGGTCAGGTGCTCAAATGTGGCAAAATCGCCACAGGTTGCCGTACGTATATTGGGATTAAAGGCGGTCTGAATGTGCCTGAATATCTCGGCTCACAAGCGACCTTTACCTTAGGTCAGTTTGGTGGTCATGCAGGTCGTAACTTATTGATTGGCGATATGTTACCAATCACGGCATTTACATCTGAACAAGTCACAGCGCTTGCACCTGAACAAGTGCCGTCATTTAGCCATGAGTGGGAAATTGCGGTGATGTACGGCCCACATGGTGCGCCTGATTTCTTCACCAAAAATGATATTGATACTTTCTTTTCCAATACCTTTGAGATTCACTTTAACTCAAGCCGTACCGGTATTCGTCTCATTGGTCCAAAACCGGAATGGGCACGTGAGGATGGTGGTGAAGCAGGTCTGCATCCATCAAATATTCATGACAATGCTTATGCCATTGGTGCGATTGATTTCACTGGTGATATGCCGATTATCTTGGGTCCAGATGGTCCAAGTTTAGGAGGCTTTGTTTGTCCTGCCGTGGTGATTAATTCTGAGCTTTGGAAACTAGGTCAATTGAAAGCAGGAGACAAAGTTAGATTTGTGCCTGTGAGCTATCACCAAGCCAAACTGCTGAATGAAAAATATCATGCGCAATTAGAAGCATCAGATACGCAAACGGTGGCATTTAATGAATCCTTCTATCCTGAGCTTGCAACCTTAAAAAATGCAGTTCTGGATACCTTAAAAGGTAAAGATGGTGCGCCTGATGTGGTGTATCGTCCTGCGGGCAATAACTACATGTTGGTGGAATATGGTGAGTTGGTGCTTGATCTAAACTTACGCTTCCGTATTCATGCACTCATGCAATGGGTTCAAAAGCAAAATATCACAGGGATTATTGACCTGACACCGGGGATTCGTTCGCTACAAATCCATTTTGATTCGATCAAGCTTGATCAAATTGATTTACTGCGTTTATTACAAGTTGCTGAAGCTGAACTGCCTGATGTGACCCAAATGCAAGTACCGTCACGGACTGTGTATTTACCACTCGCTTGGGAGGATTCACAAACCCAGCTAGCGACAGAGCGTTATATGCAAACGGTACGTCCAGATGCACCATGGTGTCCTGACAATATTGAGTTTATCCGTCGTATTAATGGTTTAAAAGACAAACAAGCGGTCAAAGATGTGGTTTATGACGCGAGTTATTTGGTCATGGGCTTGGGCGATGTTTACCTTGGAGCACCTGTGGCAACGCCACTTGATCCACGTCAGCGTTTAGTGACCACCAAATACAACCCTGCACGGACATGGACACCTGAAAATGCTGTCGGTATTGGCGGCGCGTATATGTGCGTGTACGGTATGGAAGGTCCGGGAGGCTATCAGTTCGTGGGTCGTACTACGCAAATGTGGTCTCGTTACCGTAAAAACCCTGACTTTGAGCAAGGTATGCCGTGGTTATTACGGTTCTTTGACCAAATTAAGTTTTATGAAGTTTCAGAAGCTGAACTGATGCAGATGCGTGAGGACTTCAAAGCGGGTCGCTTAAAACTGCGTGTAGAAGAAGGTGTACTGAACCTGAAAGAATACAACGAATTCCTGACTGAAAATGCAGAATCTATTTCAGCATTTAAATCCGTCCAACAAGCCAATTTTGATGAAGAACGTCGTCGTTGGCATGAAGCAGGGCTTGCAGAATATGTGTCTGAAAGTTTAGATGCTGTAACCGATGATAGTGATATTCAAATTCCAGAAGGTGGCTGTGCGGTAGAGTCTCACATGCCGGGCAGTATTTGGAAAATTGAATGCAAGTCAGGTGATATTGTGGAAGAAGGTGCAACGCTTGCTGTAATTGAAGCGATGAAAATTGAGATCCCGATTATTGCACCTGAACGTATGAAGGTTTCTGAAATTACCATTGAAAAAGGGCAGACGGTGAAAACGGGGCAGGTGTTGTTTACGTTAGCGCCTGTGGCATAAAAAATCCTCCCTAACCCTCCTTTGAAAAAGGAGGGAATTTCCCCTCTTTATTAAAGAGGGGTTAGGGGAATTTAAGAATTACATTTTTCGATATGTTTATAAATCCGCTCACACAATGCTTTCGCTTTTGGTGTCAGTTTCCAACCAGAGTTTTCATCAAAATCTTTAATAATTTCACGGCAAAAATCTAATTTGTATTTAATAGTACCGACACCTTGACCATCGGCAAACAAAGATTGTGTGGTTTTTGATGAAGGTTTTTTTAATTTAATATCTAGGAGTTTACCAATACCATATTCTTTGTGATCAAAGTAATTTTCACTCGTTATATTGTTAGTTAAAGAAATATCATAGCTATCTTTAGTTTTAGATTTCATACGCTTGAATCTTTGAGTCGCGACTCTAATAATGGAATCCTTAGGTAGAGTATTCTCTGTTTCTTTACACTCTAAAATCAGATAATTGCCTTTCTTTAATTCACTTTTTAAGACTTGAACACGATCAGCCTTACTTTGAATATCACCATCAGCAATGAGTAACATTTCACTTGCAACAGCTTTAGCGCTCAATCCCTTATCTTCTAATTGGTCAGTATAATCATCGCTAAAAGACCAATGTACTAAATTACTGCCAGCATATTCCACGAATGTATAGTGATAGTTCGGCATAAATCTACGGTATTTTTTATAAACTTCCTGATCAGATACTTTTAATTCATCCAAATATTTTTCCATATATTTGGTGATATAAAGCCGATCTGTAATGCCTTCCACCCAAATCGTACAGTTTGCCAAATAGACAGAAGACGGACGCACACCTAATGAAGCAAGTAAGTCACGATCCCGGTCACAGCGATAAATTTTGAAATCAAATTTCCTGCGATCTTCTTTTTTAGGTTGTTTTACAAATTTTTGAATCATGACTTGATCTGATTCATCTGCCATATCAAGTAAGTGATTTGAGTGAGTAGTAAAAAAATAATAATGTGGTGTTTCATTGAGATAAAAGTTCATCAATTGACGAACCATACCTGCATGCATGTGCAATTCAGGCTCTTCTATAAAAAATGCATGTGTTTCTGTATTTCCTTCTTTGTCTTTACTTTTTATATAAGCTTCATAAGTTAAGATTATGGCTTGTTGCAAGCCATCACCTAATTTATGAATTGGAAACTGATCATCCTCACCAATTTTAATATGTACAACATCGTTGTCATGACCATTATCATCTTTACCAATATATGGAATTAGAGTGACGGTTTCATTATCAAAAAAATACTGACTTAACTTTTCTTCATATTGTTTTATTAGCTCGCGCTGTTGCGGTTTACCTAATAAATGAACTTTTAATTCATGATATAGGCGTTCTCCTGTAATTATATTTTCATGATTAAATTTATTCTGATTCTTGAAATAGTCTTTTTGTGCACGCTCTATATAAGGATATTTTTCGTCTAAATCGGTTACAGGGCGCATACCACGTAAGATAGGGATATAAAATTTAGGATTAGTAAATATAGGGTTTAAGTTTTGCTCAATTTCTTGACTAAAAGTAGTTTCAGCTTGTGATTTATTATTATTTGTGTAAAGACTAGATAGTTGACCAAATCTTGATAAGTAATTGAGTGAATTTGAAAAATTAGAATTAGCAGAGCCTATATTTGATGGCTTAATTTGCTCTACGGTATTTATAAAATGTGTAAAGTAGGTGTGATTATTATATTGGTTACTGTGAATTAAATGGTTTGTAAAAGCTTGTAATTTTCTAAATTGAAGAGAATTATAGATTTGTTGACCTTGAGTATTTTGAAAAAGATTTCTTAAAAATCGACTTTTGCCTGCATTATTTTTCCCAATAAAGAAATTTAAGCGTTTTATTTCTATAACTTCATAATTATTCGTCTCTTTATCATTATCTGATGTGTAGTTTTCTAAATTTTCTGCCCAATAATATAATTTTTCTGTCATATAGCCCCCAAAATATAGAGCTAATTTAGCAATAAAACACTGCTTTTAAAAGATAATTTATAAATACATAAAGCAATTTAATCGTTATTGATTCAACGCTTCATTATCCAAATGCTCTCTCAAAATGCGTCGCAACTCTAAAATGGCATCTGGAGACTCATGGATGGAATGTCCACCATTGAATATCTTTTCAGACACCGCGCCATCTAGATGAGAACTTGTATAGGGAACAATGCCATCCGACATTTTGCTCGGTTCATTACTTTGCGTCTGATTCCCAATAATAGAATGATAAGGAATATCTTTATTTGGCATGATGTCAGCAGACAACAGCATAAAACGTGATTTTTGACTTAAATCTGCTGGCCCAGACTTAATCAGGCCCATCGTTGAATTTTTTGCATTCGGGATTTCAACATTGACATCATTTAAAAAACTTAAAGGCAATACCACGATTTTTTTCGCCAAATTGGTAAACCAGCGGTCTGCATAGTCAGTACCATGATGCGGTGCGGCAATGAAAATTGCACGACTAACTGGCTTCAATGCTTTAAAGACAAAACGATCGCGGATAATTGGATGACGTTGTAACTGTGTATTTTGTTCATAGTTCATGAGTGGAATAGCTTGAGCGGAAATATCTGCATCACTAACCAATAAACGACTAATGATGCCGCCCATACTATGCCCGATAATGACAGCATCCTGAGCCGATGGCGTATTGGGCTGAACAGTTGCAAATGCCTGTTTGAGTAAAGCATTGATTTGAAAACGACTCTCAAATATTGGCATATTGGTTGAGTAAAACACTTGCCAAACTTGGTAATGATCACGTAGTTTTTGATCACCCATGATGTTATTGGTCAAACCAATCCACGTTTCAGGACTGCTGGCTAATCCGTGAACCATGACAATAATCTTTTTATTAGGTTGATACGGCTCTAACATAAACACATGTGGCATGCGCAAATGTTCTTCCTTATTCAGGAGTGTCCAATAGCCAGATTGTCCTAATTTATTTTCGGCTAACCAAAGACCATAAGGCACAGAATAATTGGCTGTTAGCGTATAGGACTGAGATTCAATTTTTGCCTTTTTAAATTGATAGGGATTAAATAATTCAACCTTAAAGTCTGATTGCGGCGACAAAATTTCACTAATGCTGCTATTGGTCTTGGCAGGCTCTGCTATCGCACTGACAGATAAATAGCGTGCTGTATGGATATTGGGGTTGGATTTATTTGAATAATATTGTTCAGGGTCTAGTACAAAAGGCTGCGCAGCAGACAGATCCGTGGCTTTTTTGACTAAGACAAATTCAGAACCAATTCCTTCCTGACGGTTAATGGTTTTTAAGCCTGAAAAATTAAAATTATAGCTCGACAGTAATTTATCAATGTCCGCATTTTTGATTTCAGGATAATGTTCATAGTTAAAATGATAAAGCGATGAACCCAACATTAAACTTTCAGGCATTTGCTGATAGTCAAAACGGCTGAATGATGAGGTGATTAAACGTGATAAAGCCACATTATAAAAGGTACGGACTTGTCCCTGACGCAAATCAAATAAGCGTTCTTCAGGGGCTTGAGCGGATTTAAATAGATAGACATAGCTGTAGCGCAGACTGAAATCAAAGTCTGCAAGCTGTTGATCCATACACATTTTTATTTTGCTTGAAGCTAATTTTCCGCTGTGTTGTTTTAAGCTTTTTTTGCATTGTGGATTTTGATCGGCTCTTAAAGCACGTGCCATGTACAGCTCACTTGCTGCTGCATAGACTTGAGCAATATCTAAAGTTTCATTATTACGCATTTTGTGAATACAGCTTTCAAGCGCATTTAAACAAGATTGGTCGCTTTCATTCACCATTAACAGGATTTGATGGCTAAATGTACTGAGCTTCTGATGGGTTAATATGCTATCTGTTTTATTATTTAGTGACGCACTGAGTTGATTTTCTTGTAATTTGACCAATTGGCATCCACTGAGCAAACTCAGGCTGATGATACACATAAAACGAGCGGGTAAATGCGTGAAAGGCATCATTGGAAAGGTCACAGGCATCTATTTTTTGTTATTTTAACCTTTATAAAATAGTAAAAATAGGGCAGGTGTTACAGTGCTCAATCCAAGAAAATTACTACGTATACATCCTTTCTATAAGCTAATGTACGAATGCTGTAATACAGAAAAGTTGATCTGAGGTTCAAACAATATCACGTATTAAATTTAATCTAATTGTGCTGCTGGTTTTTTAAGGTCATGTTGAGCAGTTTGTGGTGAATAAACCGCAATTTATCCAATACTGGATTCGACAATGTAAATGGATATGCATCATCTAAGCCCATGCTGCGGTTCAACGCATTTAAATTAAAGGTCAAGGTCATCCAATGTTGCAGCAATAGGTCAAAATCCTGAGCGCCAATCGGGTTTTCTTTCAGTTCTAAATTATTCAAATCTGACTTATTGGTTTTGACCACTAATCCTGCATAGTAGGCTGTTTCTAGGGTGTCCATCATATGCAAATAATGCGCCCATGTTTCCGCCCAATCTTCCCAAGGATGCGTACTGGCATATGAACTGACATAGTAATCCGCCCAATTTTGTGGCGCACCGTCATTATAATGACGTTTCAAAGCTTCACTATAATCCTGTCGTTCATCACCAAACAGTTCTCGAAATTCCTCAATCAGTTCAGGGTGTAAATGTTTGATCAAATCAAAATAATAATGACCGCTTTCATGTCTAAAATGACCTAGAAGTGTACGGTAGTTTTCACCCATTTTTATACGCGTTGTTTCGCGGTAAATCACATCTGCTTCACTGGCATTTAAGGTAATAATGCCATTGGCATGACCGGTCATGACAGGTGTATTTTCTGTTGGCATGAGAAAATCAAAACGCAGCCCAAAACGGTCATCTTGACTGCGTTTAGGACGCGGCATGGTATTCAGTTGCTGCATTAAATACAAAAAACGCCGTTTGGCATGTTCCAATCGTGCCCAGTACACAATATGGTCTGGATTATCTAGGTTGGGGATGATGTGCGTGAGCAAGCAAGATTCACAATAAATTTCCTCACTGTCGGCAGGTACCATCCAGTTGCAAACCTGATGATGTTGATAATTATGACAAGGTTTAAAGCGTTTTCCCTTTATTTCAGGATTAAACGCAAGCCATAACGTACTGCTATGCTTCTCAAAACAGCCCATTTGCTTTTCAGAGGCAATATAACCCAGCGCAGTCTGACAATTGACACAGTGTGAATTGGCAAAAAAGATTTGGTTAGAACAGACCGCGCAGCTGAAATACTTCATAGGCGTTGAGTGATGAATAGAAAGTTTAATCAGTATAAATGATGTTCAATGTTGATGAAATAAGTTGAACTTCGAGTTTGTTGCATATCGGTCAATGCTCTTGGTTAATAAGTCTAATAAGTTTTAGAAATAGTCCATCATAAAATCACCCATCGCAGCAATAGTGCAAAGGGGTCTCGATGAGTGCATTTATTGCACAAATAACGAACAATAAAATCTATAAGAAAGTTAAAAGAAGAAAATAATCGATCATTTTTCATATTCCTCACTTGGCACAGTTTCTGCATTTCTATAGATATTACGAAATAAATATTTTGTATTACTCAAACAGGAGATGCATATGAAACGCTATCAATCCGCAACATTTCTGCATCAATTAAAGCAGTTTTTTATTGAGCTACTGAGCGCCCGCGCGGGTTTCTATATTCATCCAAAAAAATAAGGAAAAACAGTGCCTAAACAAAAGCTGGCGCGTATCAGTATTACCGTGCCTGAAAAAACAGTCGATGCATTGGACCAAAAAATTGTCGATCAGCATTATGAAAGCCGTTCTCAGGCCATTGTCGACATGATCAATAAGCATCTGATTGCCGATCAGGAGCAGCGTAACGAAGTAATGGTCGGCACATTTACCTTACTGTATGACGCAAGTAGTACGGCACTACGTATTCAGCTTTTAGATTTACAGCAGCAGTTTTTAGAACAAGTGGTGAGCTCGCTGCATATTCAACTCGATGACCACAAAATTTTAGAAGTCATGATTCTGCAAGGCGTCAGTTCAGAGCTCAAAGTTATTAGTCAGCATTTTTCAGCACTTAAAGGTGTGATTAAAGGACATTTGGAGTTGATGGACGCTGTAATGCCGCCAATTCCGCAAAATGCAAAGAATTAAGGAGTTTTAAAATGGGCCAATTATATCGATCACAAGGTCAGTTTAAAGACCAAATCACAGATAAACAGCAAGCACATGCCAATGCAGGCAACCATAGACCAAATCGTGCAAAGCGTAATACTCAATCTGTCAGTAAGCCGAATACACCATCGTTTTTGTATACCAATACCAAATTTAACTGTAATGCCATCGGGGAAATCGCACTATGATCAAAAAAGCCTGCTTATCTGCATCCGTTGTGACTGCCATCTTACTGAGTGGCTGTGACAATACGGCCAAAACACCTGAACCAAACGCGCAAGCAGAAGGCACAGTCAATACAAAAGCCATTACGATCGGCTATAGCGACTGGCCTGGTTTTGTCGCATGGCAGGTTGCTATTGAAAAAGGCTGGTTGAAAGAAGCCGGCGTCAATGTAGACTTTAAATGGTTTGATTATTCAGCTTCACTATCTGCATTTGCGGCTAATCAGTTGGATGCTGTTCTAGTCACCAATGGTGACAACTTAGTCACAGGTTCTGGCGGCACAAAAGGCGTCATGATTATGGCGACGGACTATTCTGCGGGTAATGATGTCATCATTGCTAAAGATGGCATCAATAGCTTAACTGATTTAAAAGGAAAAAGTGTCGCGACTGAAAAAGGTTTGGTTGATCATTTGCTTTTGACGACGGCGTTGGATGATGCAAAAATTCAAGCCTCTGAAGTAAAGTTGGTCAACACCATGACTAATGAGCTACCACAAGTATTTGCAAGTCCTGATATTGCAGCGATTGCCGTGTGGCAACCGGTTGCAAATCAAGCGCTGAAAGCAGTTGCTGGCTCTAAAATCATTTATACATCGAAAGATAAACCCGGTCTGATTTACGACACGTTAACCGTCAATATGACGCATTTATCTGCCAACAAAGAAGAATGGAAAAAAATCATACAGGTTTGGGATAAAACTGTTAAATACATCAATGACCCTGCAACGCATGCCGATGCAGTGAAAATCATGTCTACTCGTGTCGGCGTTGATCCTGCACAGTATGAACAGTTTATTGGAGGCACACATTTGCTGGATTTAGCTGCCAACAAACAAGTCTTTAAAAAAGGAACTGGTTTTGACTCGATTTATGGTTCTAGCTACCACGTAAATAAATTTAATGTTGCTAATGGCATTTATAAAACTGAAATGGATGTCGATGGATCAATCTATCCAGCTTTGGTTGAAGAACTAAAATAAGTTGAAACGTAAATAAAAATAAGCCCTGAATAGTATAAATGCTTCAGGGCTAACAATATCAATTTAATGTCCCAATAACTTATGCCTTCATAATGTGAAGCGGAGCGATGACCACAGTCATTAATCTGCTTTATATTTTTCCAGCGTGAAATTCCCAGTGAGCTACTAATTAAGCTAAAGCCATGTTCTGCTGCATATAATGCCGTACGTTCAAAGCGCATATCAAAACACATGGTACAGCGGATACCTTTTTCAGGCTCATTTTCCATGCCTTTGGCGCGTTCAAACCAGTTGTCTGTGTCGTAATCACAGTCGATAAACGGAATATTGTGTTTTTCTGCAAAGCGGATATTTTCCTCTTTACGGATTTCATATTCTTTTACTGGATGAATATTGGGATTTTAAAAAAAGATCGAAAAATCAATACCAGATTCAATTAAAGTTTCCATGACTTCGCCAGAACAGGGCGCACAGCAAGAATGCAATAAAAGCTTGTCACGACCTACTGGGAGAGTCAGTGTCTGACGTTCTAATTTATTAGACATGATTTTAAGAAGGTATAGGTATAAACCGAATATTTTAGCGATTCCTTAACATACCAAAGTTCGAATATGCTGATTTTTTCTAAGTATAAGTTGAGTCATATTCAGTATATTGACTAAAAAGCTGAAACGACATGAATATATGCTTATTTCATATTTGGTTTATCTATTTATGGCAAGGATTAAGAACTTTATAGCTCAGGACAAAAGTATATTAGTGTTACAGATTCAATATTAAAACAATTAGTGATTTGATCTTTTTTCATTTTAAAGTTAGAAAAATTCACCCGAATGAATAAATCGCTGAATTTTGAGAGTGGAGATATTGAGCCAATCTGTACGATTCGACACATTTCAGATGTGTGTTTGAATGAAAAAATTTTCATTGAATTTTTTTTAAGCCCTTATTTATATTAAACAAAATTTAAATGCTACCTGAGTGGCAGTTTTTTTATCGCCAGTTGAATGATGCATAGTTGAAGAAAATTCATTGTATTTAAATCTTAAACATGAATTTATCTCACTTTGAGTTGAGGTTAAATCATTTTTATTCATCTTAAGTTTCACGTATAAATTACTCCATACAGAAATTTTGATTATTTTTAATTTTAGGGTAGTGAATCTCCATGAGTCATAAATTTGCATGTTCAATCAAACGTATCCGCTTTGATGAAAACTATAAACCAGCTGACAATACGCGTCTAACAACGAACTTTGCCAATTTGGCACGTGGTGAACACCGTGAAGAGAATCTGCGCCGTACTTTGGCAATGATTAATAACCGTTTCAATAGTTTAGCTACTTGTGACAACCCAAATGCAGATCGTTATTCACTTGAAATTGACATCATTTCGGCTGAACTCGATGTGGAAGGCAATGGTCAAACTTTCCCATTTATTGAAACTTTAAAGAGCACCATCATCGACCATAAAACCAATGAACGCATTGAAGGCATGATCGGCAACAGTTTTTCATCGTATGTACGTGACTATGACTTCAGCGTGGTATTACCAGCACTCGGCTGTAAGTTCAATGAAAAACCTGAAGATTTTGGTGATTTACACGGCAAGCTATATCAACACTTGATCAATTCAGAGGTATTTAAAGCTGAATTTAAGAAACAACCTGTCATCTGTTTAAGTGTTTCAACGACAAAAACCTATTACCGTACTGCAAATGTGCATCCGATCTTAGGTGTGGAATACACTAATGATGACTATTCACGTACCGATGACTATTTTGCAAAAATGGGCTTAAGCGTTCGTTACTTTAAACCTGAAAATGCGACTGCACCATTGGCATTCTATTCAGCAAATAACTTGCTCAGCGACTATACAGATTTCGAACTGATCAGCGCGATCAGCACCATGGAAAGCTTCCAAAAAATCTACCGTCCTGAAATTTACAATACCAATGCGGCAGCAGGTTTAGTGTATCAACCAAGCTTAAGCTTTGGCGATTACTCATTAACCCGTATTGTGTATGACCGTGTTGAACGTGGTCAGTTGGCAGTTAAACAGGGCAAATGGACGGAAGAGAACTTTATTCAGCCATATAAAGACATTCTGAATGAGTGGGCTGCTAATTTTAGCATTGAAAATGCAGCCGCAGCTTAATTTTAAATCACTTGTGATTTAAAGCAGCTGTTTTAAAGAATATGTTTCATGCATCAGTTAATTTGTGATCAATATTTATTTCGTAAAGAAATTTCCCTCTCCTTTTAAGGAGAGGGTTAGGGAGAGGATTTATATGAAATGCTCCCTCATCCTCTTGCGGAGCATGCTCCTCATCCCATAGGGAGAAGGGACTTTCAATATGAATTTAATAATCAATTGATAACTTTTTGGTTTTTGCAAAATTTAGAATATAGAGATAGAAGATCGAATATGGCTATTTTACTCCCAACTTCAACTGCTGGCAGCTTACCTAAACCATCTTGGCTGGCTGAACCTGAAAAATTGTGGTCAGCATGGAAACTTGAAGGCGAAGAATTATTAGATGCAAAACGTGATGCGTTGAAATTATCTTTGCATGAACAAATCCATGCAGGCATTGATATTGTCAGTGATGGTGAACAAACCCGTCAGCATTTTGTGACCACATTTATTGAACATCTTGAAGGTGTAGATTTCGAAAAGCGTGAAACGATGCGTATTCGTAATCGTTACGATGCAAGTGTACCGTCTGTGGTGGGTGAAGTATCGCGTAAGAAAGCAGTGTTTGTTGATGATGCGAAATTCTTACGCAGCCAAACCAATCAGCCGATTAAATGGGCTTTGCCAGGCCCGATGACGATGATTGATACTTTGTATGATGGTCATTACAAGAGTCGTGAAAAATTGGCTTGGGAATTTGCTAAAATCCTGAATCAAGAAGCTTTAGAGCTTGAAGCGGCAGGCGTGGACATTATTCAATTTGATGAGCCTGCGTTTAACGTATTTTTTGATGAAGTCAATGACTGGGGTATTGCGACATTAGAGCGTGCGCTTGAAGGTTTGAAATGCGAAACAGCAGTTCACATTTGCTATGGTTATGGCATTAAAGCCAATACCGATTGGAAACAAACTTTGGGTAATGAATGGCGCCAATACGAAGAATCATTCCCAAAACTTCAGCAATCGAAGCTCGATATTATCTCGCTTGAATGCCAAAACTCTCGTGTACCTATGGATTTGATTGAACTCATCCGCGGCAAAAAAGTCATGGTTGGCGCAATTGATGTAGCAACCAATCAGGTTGAAACAGCAGAAGAAGTAGCCAATACATTACGCAAAGCGCTTCAGTTTGTAGATGCCGATAAGCTATATCCTTCAACGAACTGCGGTATGGCACCTTTACCTCGCCAAGTGGCGCAAGGCAAACTAAATGCGCTAAGCGCAGGCGCTGCCATTATTCGCCAAGAATTGACCGCATAAATTCGAGCTGACTCAATTTCATGTAAGGGCAATAAGGAAATTAAATTTGCTATTGCCCAAACCTGAGAAAGAGATAAGCCATATAGACCATTGAGATTGAAGAGATGATTGAAGCAACTGATTTTAGAAATGCAATGTCTTTATTGACGACTGCAGTCAACGTGATTACGACTGAGGGTGAAACAGGCATGCATGGATTTACAGCATCAGCCGTATGCAGTGTGACAGATACACCGCCAACTTTGCTGGTTTGTATGAATCAATCATCTCGTTCTCATGCGCATTTTCTTGAAAATAAAGTTCTGTCTGTCAATGTTTTAGGCGCACAGCATGAACACATTTCCAATGCTTTTGCTTCAAGCAAATTTAATTCGGAAGAGCGTTTTAAATTGGGTTCTTGGACTGTATTAGAAACAGGTTCACCAATATTAAAAGATGCTTTGGTCAGTTTTGACTGTCAGATTGAACAGATTCAAGAAGTGGGTACGCACAGTGTGTTTATGTGCCGTGTGGTTGCAATCAAGCAAAGTCTGCAGGAAGAAAGCTTGGTATATTTCAACCGTGCTTATCATGCTGTGGGGCAAGTGGAGTTGGCTTAAACCAGTCAGACTTCTTCAATACATCACTTTAAAAGTATCTATTTCGTGGAACTCATTACTTTCTTAATTATTGGCGCATTTGCAGGTTTTGCTGCGGGGCTGTTTGGCGTTGGCGGCGGTACTATCATTGTGCCATTGCTCTATATTGTTTTTAGCCAAATGGGTTATAGTCCCGATGTGATTATGCATTTGGCGCTCGGCACATCTTTGGCTACGATTGTGGTGACATCGATCAGCTCCTTAATGGCGCACAATAAAAATGGCGCTGTGATTTGGCCTGTATTTAAAAATTTAGCTCCGCCAATGGCGATTGGCTGTTTTGCAGGCGCGGGCATTGCAGGCTGGCTGTCAGGTTTGCATCTGCAAATGATTGTCGGTGTGTTTTTACTTTGGGTGGCTTATAACATGTTTATGGGTGCAAAAAAGCCAGTCGATCCCAACAAAACACTGCCATCTACAGGCAAGCAAATTGTGGCGGGTTCGGGTATTGGCGTTGCATCTGCCATCTTCGGTATTGGTGGTGGCAGTATTACAGTGCCGTATTTAACGGCAAATGGCGTGGTGATGCAAAAAGCGGTCGGGACGTCTGCCGCTTGCGGTTTACCTATTGCCATTGCTGGTGCATTAGGCTTTATGTTTTTTGGTATGCAACAGCAAGTTGAAATTCCAAATACCATTGGCTTTATTCATATTTATGCCTTTTTGGGCATTAGTGTGATGAGTTTCTTTACGGCTAAATATGGCGCAAAAACTGCGCATGCGCTTTCACCAGCAGTACTGAAAAAATGTTTTGCTGTGCTGTTATGTATTGTTGGATGTTTTTTTCTAGTGAAAGGCATTTTATAGAAGCCGACAGATCACAGTTAATTCATTCGAAAAGTATGCTCTAGTGTGCAACAGCTAGCTAGAGCATTTTTATCTATAGCAATTTAAGTCTTTAAAATTTCAGAAATATTATTTAAAAACTACATTTCAAAACTGACATTTCAAAGCTCTGTGCTTTTAGAAAAAACATTGATAATCACAATGCCTAATAAAATAAAGGCCAAACCAATCATGGCAGACAGGTCTAAATTTTGTTTAAACACAACCCAGCCCACACATGAAATAAGCACAATGCCTGCAGCGGACCACATGGCGTAGGCTAAGCCCATGGGAATCGATTTAAAGGTCAAACCTAAAAAAAAGAGCGCAATGGCATAGCCCAACACGGTAAAAATAATCGGTACTAGTTCGGTAAAGCCATTACTGGCTTTTAAGGCGGATGTAGCAATCACTTCAGCAATGATTGCGATGAGCAAATATATAAACGACATTGATTTCCTATAAACATTCTATTGCATGGTGCAAGAGGTGCTGTTTTTCATTTCGTAACCAATCTGTACTTTCTGTCGTGGTATCAGTGCGACGCTGAAATGCATAATGTGGAACATAAATATCCACCTCGTACATCAGCTGTACTGCTTGACCATTAATAATGACGTTTTGCATCAAATGTGTTTCATCAATAACTTTAAAATCATCAAAATTAAGTGCTTGATCTTGTTGAGATGAGGTCGTTGTATAGTATTTATGCAGACCATCTATAGCGATGGATACTTCAAAGCTTTCAATCACCGTTTCATACATAGTAGGTGCAGATGATATATCAATGCTGGCAACAGTTTGCTGATCTGTAGGTAAACGACTCAGTGCAAAGGCCACATGCTTATCACAAATAATTAAACCGCCATCCATCTGCAATGGCTGATGGCTTTCTACATCTAAAGCTGACTTCAACCGCAGGCCTAAAAATAGCCCTTCATGCACTTGTTGACGCCAGTCTTCGACATACACATTGCTTGGAGAGAATTCTAAAATACAATTGCCAATCGCATGCAACTTGGCAGGCTCTGGCCATTGCACATGATTTTGATAATTTGAGTGTGCTTTAACATCCCAAGACAATAATTGCTGATCGGCATCCCAAAGAGTATTTCCAATCCAGCCTTGACGCTCATTCACTGGCGTATTTTCTTGGCTTTTTAAACGTAGATCGATGGTAAAACTACGTGACTGAAACCAATACACAATGGTTTTTTCATCCGTTAATCCATTCGAAAAACTAATGGTTTTACGGCGAAAAGCACCATACAAATAGTCTGGAATAGGGCCTGAAACCTCTTGGCTTGCTGGAAGCTGTGCTAAAGCCTGAAATAGAATCATGCGCTTGCTCCTTGTACTTCTGTATTTTCATCCATACCAAATGATGACAAAGGCACAGCATTTCTAAGACTTAGCTCTCCTGAAGCGATACGTTTTTTGAGATAACTAAAGGTTTGCGCGGTTTGATTAAATAAATGTTCGCCACCAATTAAGGGCTGATATTTAGGTGCTTCAGTTGAATGTACTGGCTCAATGATCGTGTCGTAATTGCAGGCGCAGAACAGAGGGAAAGAGTAGCGTTCTTCAGAGACTTTTTTAACACGGTGTTTGGTGGCCAAATATTTGCCATTCGACAAAATTTCCATCATGTCGCCAATATTCATCACCAAGGTATTTTCAATCAATGGAATATCCATCCATTCACCTTGTTTATTGAGTACCTGCAAACCTGGTGCAGTCGGTAAGAGCAGTGTAAAGCACTCATAATCTGTATGCGCGCCAATACCTTCGGCATCTTTCACTTCAGGGTTATACGGATAATGGATTAGACGCAATTGGCTGGTCGGATGGGTAATTTTACGATCAAAAAAATGCTCATCTACATTCAAAGCTAAAGCAAAGGCCTGAAAAATCTGCTCACTAATACTGCGTAAATGGCAGTAATAATCACTGACGGTACTTTTAAATGTGGCATTATTTGGCCATAAAGTAGGGCCAAGCAAAGGAAATGCCGTAGTTTCACCGTGGTAATCATAATTGACGTCATAGGCTTCTTTTAAGTCGTAGCTGTTGCCTGCAAATTGTTCTTCACCAATTGGCACATAGCCACTATGATTTTTCGACAGCCCAATATAGTGTTGCATTTTACTGGCGGTATCTTGTTGAAAATAACACTTTGCAACCTGAATCAGTGATGTCGCAAAATCAAAATTGAACTGATCACCTTTTAAATAAAGAAAACCAACATCTTTACAGGCTTGATCCAATGCAGAGGCTACTTCTAAGCGTTCTGACAGTAGCGTGCTTTGTATTTTCGATATATCAACAAGTGGCAAAACATAAGATTCATTCATCTTCAATTCCTATAATGTTGGCCGTCCAACGCTGTAGTACATCATTTAGGCCGTCCTAAAGATGAAGAGGGATTAATCCAGTTATTTTTGCGTACTGACTTGGGTCATACGCGGAATTTTCGGTAGGTTTTCCATCGCTGGGTCGAGCTCGTCTTCCTGCGCATGCACCAAGAAATCTACCCGTTCGCGCAGTTGTTTAAATTCAGGACTCAGCATGAGTTCAGGATTACGAGGACGGGGTAAATCGACCTCAATTATTTCTTTAATTTCACCAGGATTGGCTTTGAGCGCCACAATACGATCCGCCAATAAAATGGCTTCATCCATATCATGTGTCACAAAAATAATAGTGATATCAATGTTTTGCCAAAGATCCATTAAATGTTTTTGCATTTTTTGGCGGGTATGCGGGTCAAGCGCGCCAAACGGCTCATCCATCAATAATATTTTGGGTTCATTGACCAATGCGCGGGCAATAGCAACGCGCTGTTTCATTCCGCCAGACAGCTGATGCGGGTACTGATCTTGGTATTTTTCTAGACCAATAATATCAATCCATTCGCGGGCGCTGGATTCAGCCGAGGCATTGCTGGCACCTTTCATTAAAGGGCCAAACATCACATTTTCTTTGACCGTTTTCCATGGAAAAAGCGTGTAGCCTTGAAAAACCATGCCACGCTCAGGGCTTGGGCCTTCAATGACTTGGCCATCGACCAGCAATTCACCGCTACTGTAAGGATCAAGCCCAGCCACAATTCGGCTAAAGGTCGATTTACCGCAACCCGATGGGCCAATCACGCAGATAAATTCACGTTTATGAATCTTTAAATCCAACTGATTTAAAATAGTGCGTTCAGTTTTGCCGTGCTTAAAACTTTGTGTAAGTTTTTTTTGCTTCTAAAATGACAGGGCGTGCATAAATTGCATCGAAATAAGTGGTGGCATTAAATTCTGTGCTGTTCATTATTTTGCTCCTGCTTTCCATTTAAATAGACGTTGACCGAGTTTCATGAGCGCCACATCGCATACCAAACCAATCACCCCAATGATGAGGATCGCGGCATAAACATTGTCAAAGTTTTGATAACGCGCTTGTTGGGTAATAAACCACGTAATCCCAGAGGTTGTGCCAATCAGTTCAGATACGATCAGATAAGTCCAAGCCCAGCCCAGCAATACACGTAAGTCGCGGTAAATGTCGGGAAGCGCCGCTGGAATCACCACATGAAATAAGCTTTTCATTTTATTGGTGCCCAGCGTAAAACCTGCTTCGATCAGGCCTCGGTCAACCATCCGTGTGGTATTCGCAATAATCAGAATTTGCTGAAACAGCGTACCAATCACAATAATGGCGATTTTAGGTGCATCATTAATGCCTAAAATCGCAACGGCTAATGCACCAAAAGCAGGAGCGGGCAAGTAGCGGAAAAACTCAACAAAGGGTTCGGTCAGTTGTGATATTTTTTGAGAAAAACCGCAAAGAATACCCAGCGGAATACCGATGAGAGAGGCAATAAAAAAAGCGCTGAACACAATTTTAATACTGTGCCATAAGCTTTGATGAAACCAAGGGGCATCAGGTTGGGCAGGCGGGGTAATAAAGGCTGTAACCAGCGCTTTTGCCACTTCATGCGGTGCAGGTAAATAGATTGGATTGACCAGTTTACCTTGAGGTGGTGCTAAACCTGCATTGACCGCAGATTGCGCTTCGGCATAAAACACCGCTTTGTCTACACGGCTATCGACCTGAAAATACAACACACTGCCTGACTGCGTAATTTGCACCTGTGGATGCCATAAAAATGGCAAATAACTCACTGTACACCAAATAAGCACAGGAATTAAAAATGATCCGAAGCCGAGCAATAGCTTGCTTCTCGGACTGAGCTCTCTTGCGACATAACCCATACTGACCAAGCCCCAATATTACTTTTTTAATAAAACGTAATACTATTAAGCAATTTGAATGCCAAACGCTTGTATGCCGTGTTTTATTGGCCTTATGCAAAGTTAGATAGGCTATAAACAGCAAAAAGCCTGCAAAAGAAGCAGGCAATATTAGTTTTTTTGATCGATACTGATGCCAAAATGTGCTTTTATGGCGCAACCAATTGCAAAAAAAGTTTTTTCATTCCTTCACTCGCACCCGCTTTAATCAATTGATACTGCTCAGGTACACGCTGATAATCTGCTTTCGGGTCGATATAAAATGCACGGCAGTTGGCAGGGATTTCGTGAATCAATCCAGCCACAGGATAGACAGCCAGACTCGTGCCAATCACAATAAAAATATCTGCCGTTTGTACACTTAAACTGGCATCTTCATAGGCAGGAACTGCTTCGCCAAACCAGACTACATGTGGCCGTAAAGGATATCCTTCAGGGCATTTGTCGGTGTCTAAGTTTAAATCTGCACCTTCAATGGGGAAAAATTCTTGCGTATATTGCGCCTGAGGGCCAGAGCTTTTTGCGTAACGAATATTGCCATGCAGATGCAGTACATTTTGACTGCCTGCACGTTCATGTAGATCATCAATATTTTGTGTGATGACTTGTACATCAAAAAAATCATCGAGTTCTGCAATCAATTTATGCGCTGCATTTGGCTCTGCGGCTAAAATATGTTTACGGCGTTCATTATAAAAACGCTGTACTAAAGCAGGGTCACGTGCCCAAGCTTCAGGTGTGGCCACATCTTCAATACGATGCTGCTCCCAAAGACCATTACTGTCACGGAAGGTATTGATGCCGCTTTCTGCGCTCATGCCGGCACCTGAAAACACCACAATTTTTTGCATAGATTATAGCCTTATATTTTAATTGATGCGTCCATTAGGTACGGTTACATGTATTGAACGAATAATGCAGCGAATTTACTGTACTCAAAATATAGCGACTACTTCAACTCAGCTGATGCAATTCTTGTAGCACCCAATCGACAAATTTTTGTATTTGCGGTGAGCTGTCTTGACTCGAGTGGACCAAATAATACTTTCTGCTACCGTGCAGTTTTTTATTTGATGCAATCACCAATTCTTTTTTTCTCAGTTCTGCTTCGATCAGCATTTGTGGAATCAGTGCCATTCCCATGCCATGACTGGCTGCAACAGAAAGCATAGAAAATAATTCATGCCTCTGCCCATCGAAAGGCTTGGGATGCTGAATTTGATGGGCTTGAAACCATTCTTGCCAAATACTTGGACGGGTTGTTTGCTGTAATAAGGGTAATCGAAGCAATTCTTCATCACTTAAATTAAAACTATGATCATCCGTCATTTCCGCATGGGGAGAATTGTTTTCAATCAATTTGGGGGAACAAACGGGAACCACTTCTTCATCCATTAAATAATGCGCTTGAATGCCAGGCCAATGCTCAATTTGCTGTTGCGTTCCTGCAAAAATAGCTGCGTCAAAGACATTTTCATTAAACAAAAAAGGTTTGGTACTGGTTTCCAAATGCACGGTAATTTCAGGATGCTGTGCATTTAATTTATTTAATTTTGGCAACAGCCAACGTGTGGCAAACGTTGGCACAACGCCCAGCTTTAAAGTACCGCCTAAGCCTTTGTGCGTCATGATATCTGAGGTGCTTTTTTCGATGCCTTGCAAAAAGGGTTTAATACTTTTTGCATATTGTTTGCCTGCTTCTGTGAGATCGACACCGTGACGTGTTCGGCTAAATAGCATTACACCTAAGTACTCTTCAAGCTGTTGAATTTGGCGTGACACAGCACTTTGAGTAATAAATAACTCTTGAGAAGCATGCGTATAACTTGCGTGTTTTGCAGCAGATTCAAAGCAAATTAAGCTTTGCAATGATGGAATATTACGCCGCATAGATAAAGTCCTTTTTATCGAGAGGTATCACAAAATGGCATATAAGAATGATTTTCATATACCACTATAGTCTATAAATAAAGCAATCCATCGCTTAAATCAGTGGCTAAAGTGCTTAACACGCTGTGAACAAAGCTCAGGTATGCGAAAGGCGCATATCTACATGCAAATTAATCGTTTGAATGAATCACTTTTCACACATAGCATCAAATAAAACAAAGAAAGCCCGAAAAAGCAGAGGATGCTATGAATCAAATGGTCAATGTAAAAAAACCAAAAGTACAATTTAACTGGCAAGATCCGTTTCTTTTGGAACAGCAATTAACTGAAGAAGAACGCATGATTCGCGATACTGCGCATGCATACTGTCAAGAGCGTTTACAGCCACGTGTACTCGAACAATTCCGCCATGAAAAAACCGATGCATCTATTTTCCGAGAAATGGGCGAACTTGGCTTGCTTGGCCCAACGATTCCAGAGCAATACGGCGGAGCAGGTCTAAACTATGTTAGTTATGGTCTCGTTGCGCGTGAAATTGAATATGTTGATTCGGGCTACCGCTCAATGGCCAGCGTTCAAAGTTCTTTGGTGATGGTGCCCATTAATGAATTTGGCTCTGAAGAGCAAAAACAGAAATACCTACCAAAACTGGCAACAGGCGAATACATTGGCTGTTTTGGTTTAACTGAACCAGATCATGGCTCTGACCCAGGTAGCATGATTACTCGTGCAAAAAAAGTCGAAGGTGGCTATCGTCTCACGGGTGCAAAAATGTGGATTACCAACAGCCCAATTGCCGACGTGTTTGTTGTTTGGGCGAAAGAAGTATCGCCTGAAGGTAATGTTGGTGACATTCGTGGTTTTATTTTAGAAAAAGGCTGGGAAGGTCTATCCGCTCCTGCAATTCACGGTAAAGTTGGCTTACGTGCATCGATTACCGGTGAAATTGTGATGGACAATGTCTTTGTCCCTGAAGAGAATGCTTTTCCAGAAGTACGTGGTTTAAAAGGTCCATTTACCTGTCTAAATAGTGCTCGTTATGGTATCGCTTGGGGCGCAATGGGCGCCGCAGAATTCTGCTGGCATACAGCGCACCAATATACTATGGACCGTAAACAGTTTGGCCGACCATTGGCAGCGAATCAGCTGATTCAAAAGAAACTGGCAGATATGCAAACTGAGATTGCCTTGGGTTTACAAGCTGCGCTTCGATTTGGACGTATGAAAGATGAAGGCATTGCTGCTGTAGAAGGCACATCACTCATTAAACGTAACAACTGTGGCAAGGCTTTAGATATTGCCCGTGTTGCGCGTGACATGATGGGTGGTAACGGCATTTCTGATGAGTTTGGTGTTGCCCGCCATCTGGTCAATCTCGAAGTCGTCAACACGTATGAAGGAACGCATGATGTACATGCACTGATCTTAGGTCGTGCGCAAACAGGCATCGCGGCTTTTGGTAACTAATTGAATTATATATCGATAAGGTGCTCTACATAGAGTGCCTTAGAGACTTTTTATGCAAAAATAAACTTAATCAATAAAGGATTCATCGTGAAACACTCTTGTAACTCTGTGCAATAGCCTGAGCAGTGATGAAATAAAAAGAATAAAAAAGGCAAATGTGCAGACATAGGAATGCCGATGACTCATTTGGGAAAATGAGGAACAAGGAAATGAATAACGAAATGCAAAACGGAGCAGGAACGCTCAAATTGCCTTCTAACGTGGGCACGATGCATCGTATTACAAGCAACACTTGGAAAATGGCTTTTATTTTTGCCTTTATTTCCTTGGTGATTGATGGTGTAGACATCATGTTGCTGTCATTCAGCCTGACCAGTTTAAAGGCTGAATTTGGTTTAAGTACATTTCAAGCCGGAATGCTCGGTAGTTCTTCTTTAGCAGGGATGGCGCTGGGTGGTATTTCGGGTGGATGGGCGTGCGATAAATTCGGTCGTGTGAAAACTATTGCTTGGTCGGTCGTATTTTTCTCAATCATGACCTGTATCTTAGGCTTTACACAAAGCTATGAACAATTTTTAATTTTACGTTTTATTGGCGCTTTTGGACTGGGTTCTCTTTACATGGCGTGTAATACGCTGATGGCAGAATATGTACCAACCAAATACCGCACAACGGTACTAGGGACTTTGCAAACCGGTCAAACCGTGGGTTATATCGTTGCAACGCTGCTGGCGGGTGCCATTATTCCAGATCACGGCTGGCGGATGCTATTTTATGTCACCATTATTCCTGCTGCTTTTGCCCTGATCTTTATGCGTTTTGTTCCTGAACCAAAATCTTGGCAGGAAGCAAAAATTGAGCAGCTAAAACGCCGTGAATTAAAACTTGAACCTGTACAGCAACATGCTGCAGTCAATCAAAATGCACCTTCTGAAAGTATTTATAAACGTATTTTTGGGCATACCAATCATCGTAAAATGTTCTTCTTTTGGATGTCGACCGCTGCATTTCTACAATTCGGTTACTACGGTGTCAACAACTGGATGCCAACGTATCTAGAAACCGAACTCAGCATGAACTTTAAAGCCATGACAGGCTATATGGTAGGCGCATATACCGCCATGATTCTGGGTAAAATTTTAGCAGGCTATGCCGCTGACAAGTTCGGACGTCGTATTACCTTTGTGTTTGGTACGGTAGCTACGGCAGCATTCTTACCGATCATCATTTTCTATAACACACCAACCAACATCGCCTATTTACTCGTAACTTTCGGTTTCCTATACGGTATTCCATACGGTGTAAATGCAACGTATATGGCAGAAAGTTTCTCTACGGATGTACGCGGTACGGCTATTGGCGGTGCTTACAATATGGGACGTTTAGGCGCAGCCATAGCACCAGCAACCATTGGTATGATTGCCGCTGGCGGATCATTCACCATGGCCTTTATTGTAATGGGTGCTGCGTACTTTATTGCAGGTGTTATTCCGGGCTTGTTCATTCGTGAACGTCAATATGATCCCCAGCAAGCATCACTTTCTTCAGATGCGGAAAAAGAAAAACTGGCAAGTGTAGATACATATGTTGATGATGCAGAACAAAAAGCATCTGCAAAAACTGCAACAGTAAAATAATTAAAAGATCTGTGCCATAGCTCAATACTATGGCACATCTGGAGTGAACTATGGGTGCATTAAAAGGAATTCGTGTATTGGACTTAAGCCGTGTTTTGGCAGGTCCTTGGTGCGGTCAAATATTGGCTGATTTAGGTGCAGAGGTAATCAAAATTGAGCGTCCTAAAGTCGGGGATGATACCCGCATGTGGGGACCACCTTGGATGCCAAATCAGCAAGGTCAAGCGACGAAAGAATCAGGCTATTACCAATGTGCGAACCGCAATAAATATTCTGTAGCCATTGATATTGCCAGTGAAGAAGGGCAAGCCCTAGTCCGTGAAATTGCCCAAACTGCAGATGTCGTGATTGAAAACTACAAAGCAGGTTCACTTGCAAAATATGGTTTGGATTATGCATCGCTCAGTGCACTAAATCCCAATATCGTATATTGCTCAATTACAGGTTTTGGTCAGGATGGTCCACGTGCGGAAGAACCAGGCTATGACTTTATTATTCAAGGCATGTCAGGTCTGATGAGTATTACTGGTGAATCTGATGATGTAATCGGTGGTGGCGCACAAAAGGTGGGGGTCGCTGTGGTCGATATTCAGACCGGACTGTACTCAACGATTGCAATTCAGGCGGCATTGTTAGCACGGCAACATACTGGACGGGGTCAATATATTGATATGTCATTACTCGATGTACAGGTAGCGGCTTTGGCCAATCAAGGTATGAACTATTTGACCTCGGGCAAAGCACCCAAGCGCATGGGAAATAATCACCCGAATATTGTGCCGTATCAAACCTTTAAAGCCAAAGATAAGGAATTTATTATTGCCTGTGGTAATGATAAGCAATTTAAAGACTTGTGTATTGCGATTGGCTATACAGAACTGTTAGATCAACCAAACTATTTAAGTAATCAAGATCGAGTGAAGCACCGTGAGGAATTAATTCCATTATTGAGTGCCTATTTTCTGACTCAAGATGCTCAAGTTTGGGTCGATGCGATTCATGCGGTAAAAGTGCCTGTGGGTGTAATCAACTCTGTAGAAGACGCATTAAATGAACCGCAAATTCAACATCGTCAAATGGTGGTGAATATTCCACATGCTTTAAATCATGATTTTAAAGTGATTGGATCACCGATGAAATTATCTGATACGCCTGTAGAATACCGTCATGCACCGCCGCAGTTAGGGCAGCACACAATCGAAATTTTGTCCCAATTTAAAACTGAAGCTGAATTAAATGAATTGGCTGCACAAGGCATCATTGATCAACTCAATCATCCTGCAGCTTAAAATTCCCAGAGATTATTCTTCAAACTATTCTTCAATATCTGGTCTTAAACACATATGAGGAATAAGTGAAGTTAAAATTTTAGACCGAAGGACTCCAATACTTCGGTCTTTTTCAATATCAATATTCATTTACGGAGTGCTTTTAATGTTAATTTTCTAGATAAAGTATAATTATTCATCAAAGCTTGGGCCTGCAATACGGTCTTTATTTTTTTGTATGAAAGAGATGTCCATACTTTTGCGCCTTGATATTTTTTCTTAAAGCTATAACATTCAAATTCTGGATTAAACACAAACCAATTTCCGCAATGCTGCACGCAATAAGCATTTATATGCCTATTTTTCAAGTCTACTAATTGCACAGCAAGATCATCGATACCACCTCCATTGATGAGAGTATAAGCCTTCAAACGAAATAAAGCCCTGCACAATGGCAAGGCTCTATTTTAATAACATTACATTGAATTTGTTCAGCTGCTTATTATTGCTGTATAAAATTCTGCAAAGCCTGATTAAATGCATCTGGCTGTTCGATGTTTGAAATATGCGATGCATTAATTTCAAATAATTGGCTATTTGCAATGCGTTCTTGCATGAATTGACCATCTGCAACTGTAGTTACAGGGTCTTGTTGACCTGCAATAATCAATACTGGGATGTGAATAGACGAGATTTCATTGCGTAAATCCGCTTTAGCCAAAGCTTCACAACAACTTGCATAACCTTCTGGGCTGCCAGCTCCGAGTTCGTTACTCAAAGATTGTACAGTTGCCGTGTTACTTTGGATAAAGGGTTCTGTAAACCATCGTGATGCTGCCGTTTCTGCAATTGGTTTCAAACCTTGTTGACGGACTAACTGCGCACGTTCATTCCAAGCTGATTCTTGCCCAATTTTTGCAGCGGTATTGCATATAATGACATGGTTAAAGCGTTTAGGATGATGTATTGCAAGCCATTGGCCTGTTAAACCACCCATCGATATTCCACAAAATGTAGCCTGTTGAATATTTAAATGATCCAATAAATGGATGACATCTGTACCCAATTTATCAAGGCTATAAGGCCCTTGAGGGGCAGTAGATGCACCATGACCACGTGTATCATAACAAATGACAAAATAATCCTGCTGCAGCGCCTCTATCTGAGGCTTCCACATGCTGAACTTTGTGCCTAAAGAATTAGAAAAGACAATCGCAGGTTGTGTGTGGTCACCAAAAGTTGCGTAATTAATCGTTGCATCATTGGATATGAATGTAGGCATATTTTGAATCCTTAATTTTATAAATCCCCTAAATCCCCCTATAAGAAGGAGGACTTTTATTGAGGATTAAACACGTTCAATAATCAAAGCGATGCCTTGACCGACACCAATGCACATCGAACAGAGGGCATATTGACCTGAAATTGCCTCAAGTTGATTTAACGCAGTCGTCACTAAACGGGCTCCAGATGCACCTAAAGGATGCCCCAAAGCAATAGCGCCACCGTTTGGATTGACATGTTTAGCACCATCTTCCAAACCTAGTTCACGGGTAACCGCTAAGGCTTGAGCCGCAAAAGCTTCATTCAGCTCGATCACATCCATTTGTTCAAGGCTTAGACCTGTTTGAGCTAACAGCTTTTTGATGGCAGGCGCAGGACCAAAACCCATGATTTTGGGTTCAACACCCACCACCGTTGCTGCAATAATTTTGGCTCGTGGCTTTAACTTAAATCTGTTAACAGCATCATCTGAAGCAATCAGTAGTGCAGCCGCACCATCATTGATCCCTGAAGCATTGCCCGCTGTTACCGTCCCATCTGCTTTCACCACAGGTTTGAGTTTTGCCAAACCTTCTGCTGTCGTCGATCCGCGTGGATGCTCATCTGTATCAACTATCAGTGGGTCGCCTTTACGCTGTGGAATGACGACAGGGATGATTTCTTTCTCAAAAAAACCATTGGCTTGTGCAGCGGCTGTACGGCGCTGACTTTCTAAGGCAAAAGCATCTTGATCTTCACGGTTAATGTTGAATTGTTCTGCCACATTTTCAGCGGTTTGAGGCATGGTTTCCACGCCATACATTTGCTTAAGGATTGGATTGATAAAACGCCAGCCCATGGTGGTGTCTTCAATCTTTTGGCTGCGTCCATAAGCACTTTCCGATTTACCCATAACAAAGGGTGCACGGGACATACTCTCAACACCGCCGGCAATAATTAAGTCTGCTTCATTTGCCTTAATTGCACGGGCTGCCATCGCAATTGCATCAAGTGATGAACCACAAAGTCGGTTCACAGTTGTAGCAGGAACTTGAAAAGGTACACCTGCGAGTAGCGACGACATTCGTGCAACATTACGGTTATCTTCACCGGCTTGATTCGCACAGCCGTAAATCACGTCATCAACAGACTCCCAAGCAATACTTGGATTTCGCTGCATCAGTGCCTTAATGGGTAAAGCACCTAGGTCGTCGGTACGCATTGCTGCTAAACCGCCCGCATAGCGACCGAAAGGGGTGCGGATTGCATCAATAATATAGGCATTTTTCATTTTATAAATCCTAAAAACTCAGCTCCTCCCTTTTAACGGGAGGTTGGGAGGGATTTACAGGAAGTTAATTTTTTAAATTAATCCTCCCAAAATCCCTCCTTTAATCAAGGAGGGACTTTTTGCTTTATGCTGTCGTATCTATCAGCTTTGCACCGGTCATTGACTGTAATTCGTCAAAGCTCAAGCCCTCAACTTTTTCAATCACTTTCATGCCTTCAACCGTCACATCAATGACGCACAGATCTGTGTAAATACGATCGACACATTGCAGGCCTGTCGCAGGGTATGACAATTCAGCGACAATTTTCGGTTCACCTTTTTTAGTCACATGGTCTGTAGTAATAAAGACTTTTTTCGCCCCAACAGCCAAATCCATTGCACCACCTACAGCAGGAATTGCATCTGGCGCACCAGTATGCCAATTTGCTAAATCACCATTTTGGGCAACCTGAAAAGCGCCTAATACTGCAATATCTAAATGCCCGCCACGCATCATGGCAAAAGAGTCACCATGGTGAAAAAAGCAGCCGCCCGTTTGCATAGTGACAAACTCTTTTCCTGCATTAATTAATTCAGGGTCTTCTTCGCCTTTAGCCGGAGGAGGACCAAAAGCCAAAAGGCCATTTTCTGAATGTAGAAAAACATCTTTGTCTGTTGGTAAATAATTTGAAATTTTAGTGGGCAAGCCAATGCCTAAATTGACATAAGCGCCATCTGGAATATCTTGTGCAACACGTTCTGCAATTTGATCACGGGTTAATTTGGTATAGCTCATGGTTCTTTCCTCACGTGATTTATGCAGATTGCTCAAGCTGTGCAGGTTGAACAGCCACAACATGTTGTACAAAAATGCCAGGGGTAATAATGTGCTCTGGGTCCAATGCACCAAGTTCAACCACTTCTGAGACTTGAGCAATTGTCACATCTGCCGCCATAGCCATAATGGGACCAAAGTTACGCGCTGATTTGTTGTAAACCAAGTTGCCCCAGCGGTCGCCCTGATGTGCTTTGATTAAAGCAAAATCAGCTTTAATTGGATTTTCGAGAACAAAATCTTTGCCTTCATAATTGAGTGTAGGTTTGCCTTCTGCCAGCAACGTACCGAAACCAGTTGGTGTATAAATTGGACCCAAACCCATGCCTGCCGCCTGAATACGGCAAGCCAAATTACCTTGTGGTACAAGCTCAAGTTCTATTTTTCCTGCACGGTATAGCTCATCGAACACCCAAGAGTCGGATTGGCGAGGGAAAGAACAAATCATCTTACGGACAGCACCAGCTTTGAGTAATTTAGCCAATCCATAGTCACCATTACCTGCATTGTTGTTGACGATGATGAGATCTTTGATGCCAAGTTCAATCAGTCCATCAATCAGTTCAGCAGGCTGACCAGCCGTACCGAAGCCGCCAATCATAATGGTAGATCCATCCTTAATTTGAGAAAGTGCTTCTGTTAAGGAAGCGGTACTTTTATCAATCATGCTACGATCCTTCATCAAGAACGATAAAACTATTTACCTGACTAACCACTTCAGTCATGTAAGGCAGATAATCTTTTATTTCAAATATTTACAAACTTAAAAATGCAGATCAATGGACTCAAATCATGTGCTACACAATTGGAATCCAATCGCATCAGCTATCATCACTACGAACAGAAGAGGGATGACGATTTAAAGCCATAACTTCAATATTCATATACGGGTAAAGGGGCAACCCTTGTAAAATGTTGTGTAGCTCTTCATTGCTTTCAACATCAAAAATACTGATATTTGAATATTGACCAGTGATGCGCCAGATATGACGCCATTTGCCTTGACGTTGTAGATCTTGTGAATAAGCTTTTTCTACAGCTTTAATTTCATTGGCTTTTTCGACTGGCATATCTAATGGAATATTGACATCCATGCGTACTTGGAAAAGCATTTCTCACTCCTAGCTAAATGTTATTTGCGACGTAAGTCATCAATTTTGTTTTCATCAATTTCAATCCCTAAACCAGCTGTGGTCGGAATCTTGAGTTCGAAATCTTGATATTGAAGTGGGGTTTTTAAAATTTCTTCAGTTAGCAGCAATGGACCAAAAAGCTCTGTGCCATAAGCTAAATTGTCAAAAGTTGAAAATGCATGTGCCGATGCAATAGTGCCCACAGGGCCTTCAAGCATAGTTCCACCATATAAATCGATACCCGCAAGTTTGGCGATTTTAGAAACCTCACAGCCTTCGATTAAACCGCCAGACTGCGCAACTTTGACTGCAAAAACAGATGCAGAATTGTGCCGCGCAAGTTGATATGCCGTTTGCGGGCCCATCAGTGATTCATCTGCCATAATGGCTATATCAAAACGACGAGTTAAACGGCGCATCGCGTCAATGTTATCGATCGCGCAAGGCTGCTCAATCAGATCAACACCACCATCTTGTAACAATTGAATGCCTTTAATGGCATCTAGTTCAGACCATGCACGGTTAACATCCACACGAATAGAAATGTCCGAACCTAACGCTTTTTTTATGGCTAATACATGCTCAACATCAGCTTCAACGGGGCGTGAACCGATTTTAAGTTTGAAAATATTATGTCGTTTTGCCGCAATCATTTTTTGTGCTTCGGCAATGTCTTTTTCCGTATTGCCAGATGCAAGTACCCAAAGAACTGGTAAGCTGTCACGTAAGCGACCGCCCAATACTTCACTCAAAGGCAGATTTAAACGCTGCGCCAAAATATCGAGTAGCGCCGTTTGAATGGCACATTTAGCAAAGCGATTGCCGTTAATATTACGTTTAATGGCTTGCATGGTTTGAGCTACATTCAAACCAGTGAGGGTTTTCAGTAAAGGACTAAAATAAGTTTCAATATTGATTCGAATGCTTTCAGGGCTTTCTTCACCATAGCCTAGACCGCCAATCGTCGTCGCTTCACCCCAACCGATATAACCATCTTCGGTGGTGATTTTAATCAAAACAAGGGTTTGCGTTTGCATGGTTGCAACAGCCATCTTGTGCGGACGGATTGTTGGGATTTCCACGAGCAGGGTTTCAATCGACTTATACATCTTGCGTATTTCTTATCTATCCAACTATTTATATACCCTAATTTAATGTAATATCTTTAACTAGAGCGATTTTGGTATTTTTAGATACTTAAAAGGTATATAAATGGAATTAAGGCACTTACGTTACTTTGTCACCGTGGTTGAAGAGCAAAGTATTACCAAGGCAGCAGAAAAATTATGTATTGCTCAGCCGCCTTTGAGCCGCCAAATTCAAAAACTTGAAGAAGAACTGGGGATTACCTTGTTTGAGCGTGGTTCTAGACCCGTGAAAACCACAGAAGCAGGTATGTTCTTTTATGAGCATGCTGTACAGATATTGACGCATACCGCCCAGGCCACAACCATGGCACAGCGAATTAATGCCGTCGATAAAACTGTCCGCATTGGTTATGTCAGTTCGCTTTTATACGCATTATTGCCACAAATTATTTATTTATTTCGACAACGTAACCCAGATATTCATGTTGAACTCATAGAATGTGGTACACGCGATCAGATTGAAGCCTTAAAAACCGGTCGAATTGATATTGGTTTTGGACGACTGCGATTAACAGATCCGTCTATTAAACGTATTTTATTAAGAAAAGAAGCGCTACGTTTAGCTATACATAAAAATCATCATTTGGCTGAATTTAAAGACAAAGGCATTTATCTTTCTCAAATTTTAGATGAACCAATTTTTGCCTACCCTACGACACCTAAACCGAATTTTTCCACCCTCATCCAATCCATTTTTACCGAATTAGGACTTGTGCCTAAACATTTAACCGAAGTGCGTGAAATTCATATGGCTTTGGGCTTGGTGGCGTCGGGAGAGGGTATTTCTCTGATCCCTGAAAGTGCCAGTGATATTGGCATGAAAAATTTGATGTATATCCCAATCTTAGATTTGGAAGCCTATAGTCCAATCTCTTTGTCGGTGCGCAATATGGATCATAGTAATTACATTCCAAAGATACTGGATTGCATTCGTGAAGTCTTTGTTGAAGAAAATATCGATCTGCGCGCCATCGATGCAGATGCATAACTAAGTCAAGGTTTCATGGTCGATGTAACACAAGATCCATTATTCAGATGATAGGGTCTTATGGAATATCAATCACTTCAGCCCAAAGCATCCTGATAAATACAAGACTGAGCTATTTCAAAAACCTTTTCATCTTCAATATTCAATTGATCATATTGCTGCATTTTTTGAATCATCCATTCAAAGTCTGACGTTTGTGGTGCTTGGGTCTTGCCAAAATTCTGAATAATGCTTTTGATCCGATGAAAAGCCTCGACGTGAATCTGCTCAGAACAATCAAAACGGATGATGTGATATTGCTTTAACAAAGAAAATATTTCTGAGAAATACGTTTGTTGAAGCAGATCGTTTTGCGCTTTTTGGATGGCAAGATTGATTGCGTTTAAGGTATTAGGATGTTTTTCTGCCCAATCATGGGTAAAAGCCAAAACTTTATCTGGAATATGATCAATAATATCTTGGCTATTGACGATAATACGACTATAGCCTTGTATTTCAGCTTGCGTGTTCCACGGCTCTCCGACACAAAATCCATTAATTCGTTGCGTTGATATTGCTTCGACCATATAAGGCGGTGGTAAAGTTGAAAACGTTTGCGTTTGAGCAATTTCTGTGTCTGCAAGTGCCAGCCATTCTCTTAGAATATAATGATGAATCGAATGCTGAAAAACATGCGCCAACTGAATCGTTTGATTCTGTTTTACCGCAGATACGATTTTCTCTGCTGAATTTTTTGGTAGATCCAAAGCATGGATATTTAATTCATAGCACAGCTTTTGACTCAAACTAATATAAGCACAATTAGTACTGAGTGTAAGAGAGGTTTGTAAGGGAATGCCGAGATGGTCTTTGCCCGTCACAGACGCAGGCAGCATGGCCGATAAGCAATGGGCAGCATCTAAAAAACCAAAAGCTAGACGGTCGCGTAAACTTGCCCAAGATGGTTCTTGAGTCAGTGTGACATTTAACCCTTGTTCAGCAAAATATCCTTGATGTTCTGCCCAGAGCAAAGCAACACAGTCGAGTAAAGGAATATACCCCAATTGAATATCTGTTTTTTCAAGCTTTTGCATGGTTTATTCCTTAAATTGAGACTGTAACAGTGCTTGCGCATCAAGCAGTCGGCGCGCCATTTCACCCATTGTCATACGGTGACTCATGGCATTTTTTCTCAGCAAATTGAATGCTTGATCTTCGGTTAATCCATGCATTTGTATTAAAAGCACTTTGGCTTTTTCAATATCTTTTCGATCGGCCAATTTGCACTTGGTTTCAGCCAAATCATTCAGCAGTTTTTTATGCTTTTTATATTGTTCAATTGAAATTTCTAAAATGCTATTCAAACGTGCAGGGTCAATGCCATCGACAATATAAGCCGTGACACCTGCATCAATCGCGCTTCGGATAATTTCTCGACTCGAATTTTTAGTGAACAGAACAGTCGGTAAGTCAAATTGACTGACACAGCTTTCAATGACATCGCGATGCGGGTGATCCATATCTAATAAAATCACATCTGCCTGAATATTTTGCAGATATGACATATTTAAATGATCAATTATAAAACTGGCGACCACATCAAAGTCATGCTGAATTAATGAGGCTTGAATAAATTCAGCGCGTTCTTGATCATCATCAATCAGGGCTATTTTTAGTTTTGGCATGCAAACACTCAGACAGAGCCAAACAGATACGTATTGAGTTTGCTAAGCAAATTAAATGCCAAATCTAAAGGCAATACAAAATATAAATCTGCTTCTATGTTTGAGCATAGTTATGTGCGCATTTTTAAATTGAACCATTTCCATGCACTGATCTTGTGCAGGGCTGAACCACGCTTGAACATTTAGCTGCATCTCTATAGGCACATTGACTATCTATTTACCTTAATTCGCTTAATTTCTGACAAGTCGGCGTTCAAAGCCGCAATGTAAAGATGAATTGAAGTCGAAAATAAAAACTTGGCATGGCTCGTGCTTAATACTTGTTGAGTCAATGAAGACTCTAAAAATTTGTTAGACGGCCAACGACGTCCGTTCTGATCGACTCTGTTATGTGTTAGCGACATAACCGAGTAATTCATGCGTTCAGTTCAGTCAGGAGAAGGTTATGTCTTCAAATTTAAATGCCAAAAAAGCCACAAAAATAAGTCTATTTAATTTTTCTTCAGCAGCAATGCGGGCCTTCCACATGAGTTGGCTCGCATTCTTTGTTTGCTTCTTTGCATGGTTTGCCTGTGCGCCGTTGATGCCAGTGATTGCAGGTGAATTTAATCTAACAAAAGACCAAATCGCTAATATTAATATTGCTGCGGTTGCAATCACCATTTTAGTTCGTCTGATCGTTGGGCCTTTATGTGATAAATACGGCCCGCGTAAAACATATACAGCATTATTAATTGTCGGCAGCATCCCAGTCTTTGGGGTTGCATCTGCGAATAGCTATGAATCTTTTCTTTTCTTCCGCTTGCTGATCGGTGCGATCGGCGCAAGCTTTGTCATCACGCAATACCACACTAGCATTATGTTTGCGCCTAATGTGGTGGGTACAGCCAATGCGGCAACCGCAGGCTGGGGTAATGCAGGCGGCGGTGCAACTCAAGCCCTCATGCCTTTATTGCTTAGCGCACTCGTTATGTTTGGTGTAGAGCAAGCGATGGGCTGGCGCATTGCGCTGATTGTACCGGGTGTAATGATGCTGATCGTAGGCGCGCTGTATTGGAAATTTACCCAAGACTGCCCGCAAGGCAACTTTAAAGAACTGCGTGAACAAGGCGTTGCAGTCGGTTCAGATAAAAAAGGCGGTGTAGCCATTCTCATGCACGCTGCACGTAACTATCGCGTATGGATTTTATTTGGCGCTTATGCAGCTTGCTTCGGCATTGAAATCTTTATTCACAACATTATTGCGCTGTATTACGTCGACAACTTCCAATTTGGATTAAAAGAAGCGGGTATGGCAGCAGGGATCTTCGGTCTATTGGCACTGTTTGCCCGCGCGCTCGGCGGCATTGTTTCAGACAAAGTCGCGACTACCAAAGGCTTGGATGGCCGTACCAAAGTTCTGTTTGCGATGATTCTGCTAGAAGGACTGTTTTTAATACTGTTCTCGCAAATGAGCACGCCAATCTTCGCCATTCTTGCCATGACAGTCTTTGCGCTCTTCACCCATATGGCGTGCGGCGCAACCTATGCCTTGGTGCCATTCATTGACCGTGATGCTTTAGGCGGCGTGGCAGGCATTATCGGCGCAGGCGGTAACGTTGGTGCGGTAGCTGCAGGATTCTTGCTTAAAGGCATGTTGGATATTCAAACCACGCTGATGGTGCTTGGCGGTTTGGTGGTGATTGCTGCAAGCTGTGTGCTGATGATCCGCTTCTCTGTAGAGCATAAAGAAAAAGAACAGCGCTTATTTGAACAAGCTGTGAATGAAAGAAATCTAGCTGAAGTTCAAAACTAATACAAATAGCAGCCTAAGCGTATAGAGGCTTAGGCTGTGCAAAAGAAAATATTGCGGAGAAAGAATATGAAAATCATCATGATTGGACATGGCATGGTTGGCCACAAGTTTATCGAATCTGTACTGGAACACGCAGGTGATGATGTTGAATTAACCATTTTAGCTGAAGAGCCGCGTCTAGCTTACGACCGTGTGCACTTAACTGAATACTTCAGCGGCAAGTCAGCGAAAGACTTAACCCTGTGCCGCAGCGACTTTGCTGATGCATACGGTATAGATTTACGCCTGAGCACCAAAGCAGTTGAAATTGATCAGTGCAATAAAACGGTCACGACCAATCACGGTGATATTCTTTCTTTTGACAAGCTGGTGCTCGCAACAGGTTCATATGCATTTGTGCCGCCAATTCCAGGAAATGAGCGTGAAAACTGCTTTGTGTACCGTACCATTGAAGACTTGGATGCCATCCGTGCCGCAAGCTTCAATGCTAAAACAGGTGTGGTGATCGGCGGCGGTTTATTGGGTTTAGAAGCAGCAAAAGCGCTGCGTGATTTAAACTTAGAAACCCATGTTGTTGAATTTGCACCACGCTTAATGGCAGTTCAGATTGATGATCTAGGCGGTAAAGTTTTACGCTCGAAAATTGAAAATCTAGGTGTTAAAGTCCATACGCAAAAAGCAACATCTTGCATCGAAGATGGTGCAAATGCGAAGCACGTGATGAAGTTTGGTGATGGTTCTGAACTGGAAACCGATATCATCTTATTCTCTGCAGGTATCCGCCCGCGCGATGAATTAGCGCGCCAAAGCGGTCTAGCGATTGGTGAACGTGGCGGTATTGCGATTAACGATTATTGCCAAACTTCAAACCCTGACATTTATGCCATTGGTGAATGTGCGCTTTGGCAGAATAAAATTTATGGCTTAGTTGCACCGGGCTATGACATGGCGCGTATTGCAGCAAAGCATGTGATGGAACAAAACTGCACGCTTTTCGCTGGTGCAGATATGAGCACCAAGCTGAAACTGATGGGTGTTGATGTTGCATCTGTTGGCGATGCGCATGCAATGACACCAAATTCTTTAAGTTATTTCTATGCAGATGAAGCAGCTCAGGTTTATAAAAAAATTGTCGTGAATGCAGAGAAAACTAAGCTGCTAGGTGCAGTATTGGTGGGCTGTGCTAAAGAATACAATGACCTGCTGCAAATGATGCTGAATGGCTTAGAAGTTCCAGAAAGCCCAGAAAGCCTAATCATGCCTGGTTATGCACAATCTGCAGGTAAATCGGGCGGAAGCGGTGTCGATCTGCTGCCAGACAGCGCAACGATTTGTTCATGTAACAACGTCTCTAAAGCAGATATTTGTTCAGCCATTGCAGACGGATCGACCTCTTTAGGCGCATTGAAAAAATGTACTAAAGCTGCAACAGCTTGCGGCGGCTGTGCGCCATTAGTCACTCAAGTACTTAAATCGGAGCTTCAGCGTCAAGGTGTAACTGTAAATAACCATTTATGTGAACACTTTGCTTATTCACGCCAAGAGCTCTATCACTTGGTACGTGTGAACGAAATCAAAACCTTTGATGACCTGATTCAACAGCATGGCCATGGTTTAGGCTGTGATATCTGTAAACCGACGGCAGCCAATATCCTAGCGTCATGCTGGAATGACTTTGTACTTAAACCAAGCCATGCGGGCTTGCAAGACAGTAATGACTACTACCTCGGCAATATTCAAAAAGACGGTTCATATTCGGTTGTACCGCGTATGGCTGGCGGTGAAGTTACTCCGGACGGATTAATTGCCGTGGGTCAAATTGCCAAAGAATATGGTCTATATACCAAACTTACAGGCGGTCAGCGTGTTGATATGTTTGGTGCACAAGTGCATCAACTGCCTGAAATCTGGGAAAAATTGATTGCTGCTGGTTTTGAGTCTGGCCATGCCTACGGCAAATCACTGCGTACGGTGAAATCTTGTGTCGGCAGTACTTGGTGCCGTTATGGCGTGGACGATTCAGTCGGCTTGGCGATTTATTTAGAGAACCGCTACAAAGGCCTTCGCTCACCGCACAAACTGAAAATGGCTGTGTCGGGCTGTACCCGTGAATGTGCTGAGGCGCAAAGTAAAGATGTGGGCGTGATTGCGACAGAAAAGGGCTGGAACCTTTATGTATGCGGCAATGGCGGTATGAAGCCACGTCACGCAGAGCTTTTGGCATCAGACTTAGATACGCAAACATTGATCAAATACATTGACCGTTTCTTTATGTTCTACATTCAAACAGCAGACCGTTTGCAGCGTACTTCTGTATGGCGCGACAACATGGAAGGCGGTTTAGATTACCTGAAAGATGTCGTTGTGAATGATTCGCTTGGCGTAGCGGGTGAACTTGAACGCCGTATGAGCCATGTTGTGGGTACGTATCAAGATGAATGGCGTACTGCTGTAGAAGATCCTGAAGTACGTAAACGCTTTGTGACTTTCGTGAATGCAAAAGCAGAACAGCAAAATGATCCGCATATTCAGTTTGCATCCGTTCGCGGTCAAATCAGACCCAAAACAGAAGCTGAACGCGATTCGTCACGCATTCCAGTGGTTGAAGCTTAAGAGAATAACGAATTTAAAACTTCTTTTATTTGATTTACATCCTTATTCGGTTTCTCGTTAAAGCGGAAACGAAAGATGGTGATCTAAAAGAAGTTTAAAAAGGATCAAGAATATGACAATTTTAAAAGAAATGAATGATTTAGACTGGTTTGATGTTTGTGCATTAGATGATATTACGCCAAATACAGGTGTGGGCGCACTGATTGAAAATCAGCAAATTGCGATATTCCGTGTCGGTGAAGAAAAGCGGGTTTATGCACTGAGCAATCAAGATCCGTTTAGTCAAGCCTATGTTATGTCCCGCGGTATTATTGGTGACTTGCAGGGTGAGCGTGTTGTGGCATCACCCATTTATAAACAGCATTTCAGCCTTGCTACTGGACGCTGCTTAGAAGATAAAGACCAAAAACTCTTGGTTTTTCCAAGCAAAATTGAAAATGGCCGTGTGCTTATTAGTCCAACTGCTCAAAAAACCTATATTACCAATAACGCGCCATCGTCTGAGTTGATGAAACTTGTTTTGGTCGGCAATGGCTTAGCAGGTATGCGTTGCTTAGAAGATCTGCTGGATATGGCGCCAGAGCGTTATGAAATTACGGTCATTGGTGAAGAACCTTGGGGTAATTACAACCGAATTATGCTTTCACCTGTGCTTTCAGGTGATAAAACCATTGAAGATATCATGCTGCATTCACATGCTTGGTATAAAGACAAAAATATCCGTTTTGTAGCAGGTGATGCGGCGGTACGCATAGACCGTCCGCGCAAGCAGGTATACACAGAAAAAGGCTTGGTCATCGATTATGACCGTCTGATTTTAGCGACAGGTTCTAAGCCATTTATTCCGCCTATACCGGGAACTGACTTAAAAGGTGTTCTCAGCTTCCGTGATATTTATGATGTAAACCGCATGCTGGATTACTGTAAATCTAAGCAAAATGCAGTGGTGATTGGCGGCGGTTTACTTGGCCTAGAGGCTGCGTATGGCCTGAAACAGCGTGGCATGAATGTCACAGTACTGCATTTGATGGACCGTATTATGGACCGCCAGCTGGATGAAAAAGCCAGCTTAATGCTCAATCATGCGATTGAACAAAAAGGTATAAAAATCATGACCGTAGCAAATACCCAAGAATTGATGGGTGAAGATGGCCATGTGAAGCAGCTGCGTTTGCAGGACGATACTGTTTTAGATGCAGATCTTGTAGTTTTTGCAGTCGGTATTCGCCCAAATATTGCATTGGCGCAAAGTGCAGGACTGCGCTGCGGCCGCGGTGTCATGGTGAATGACACCATGCAAACTTTTGATCCGAGTATTTATGCGGTGGGTGAATGTATTGAACACCGAAGCCAAACTTTCGGTTTAGTTGAACCGCTTTGGGGACAGGCATTCATTTGTGCATCGCATTTGGCCGAACATGGCAGCTTAACCTTCAAAGCGCCTACGGTTCCGACGCAGTTAAAAGTCAGCGGCTGTGATGTTTTTTCTGCAGGCAACTTTGAACCGTTGGATGATTTTGAAGACATTATTTTGAATGATGAAAAACGCCAAATCTATAAACGCATTATTATTCAAAAAGATAGAGTGATTGGTGCTGTGCTGTTTGGCGATACTGAAGACGGGGCATGGTATGCAGAATTGATTTCAGATCAAACTCCAATTTCAAGTATCCGAAACAAATTGCTGTTTGGTAAGGATTTTGCATTAAAGAAAGCAGGGTAACGGAATCGCCCTGATAAAAAAAGATACAAGATTTAAATCGTCATTGGATACGCGATAACGTCATCCGCTGTTGTTTAAGGCAGGATTGCAGATGAATAGTCATGTATTTGCAATACATCTGTTAGAAGCCGGTAGTGGACGAGTTCAGCGGATGACAATGGTTTTGCCTACTTTTCCCGAAAGAAAAGTAGGTCGAACCGAATGTTGACCTTTAAATATAAACGTAAATGAAAAGACACCGATTTGAGCGTGTTAAGTGTTTAAAAAAGTTTGGAAAAGGAGCCAGCAGAAGTGAATAGCATCCCGATAGTGGAACTGCATAGCTCCACAGAAAATAAAATTAAAACAACGCAAACCACTTGTCCATATTGCGGTGTCGGCTGCGGCGTGAGCGCAACAGTTGAACAGACAGCTTTAGGGCAAAAAGTGAGCGTGACTGGCGATGCGAACCATCCATCAAACTATGGCAAGCTGTGCATTAAAGGCAGTAACTTAGCCGATACGATTGGATTAGAAACACGTGTTTTACAGCCGATGCTTGGGCGTCAAACATCACCATTTCATACTCGTCAGGCTACAGATTGGAACACAGCAACAGCACTGATTGCCGAAAAATTTCAGCAATGTATAGATCTTTACGGACGTGAAAGCATCGCTTTTTATGTGTCGGGCCAACTGCTGACGGAGGATTACTATGCCGTTAACAAATTTGTCAAAGGCTATTTAGGTACTGCAAATATTGACACCAATTCACGGCTTTGCATGTCATCGGCTGTGGCGGCACATAAGCGTGCATTTGGTGAAGACCTTGTACCAGCAAGCTATGAAGACTTTGAGCATACAGATATGGTGGTGCTGGTCGGATCCAATACAGCATGGTGCCATCCCGTGCTGTATCAGCGCATTATGAAAGCCAAAGAAGAACGTGATTTGTTCGTGGTGGTCATTGATCCGCGCTTTACCAGTACCTGTGAGGCTGCAGATTTGCATTTACCAATTTTACCGGGGCAAGATGTCGCACTGTTCAACGGTTTGCTGCAGTATTTAGTACAAAATAATCATAGTGATGTAGATTTTATCACCAAACATACTCAAGGTTTGGCGCAAGCGCTGGAGCAAAGTAAAACAGAAGCTTCTATGACAGCAGTTGCTGAGCGTACAGGTATTTCTTTAGAAAAATTACAGCTATTCTTTGAAAAATTTGCGCAAACTGACAAAGTTATGTCGCTATTTTCGATGGGGGTTAATCAGTCTTCGCGCGGTGTAGACAAAGCCAACAGTATTATTAACTGCCATTTGCTGACTGGCAAAATCGGAAAATTAGGTGCAGCGCCTTTTTCTATGACAGGTCAGCCCAATGCAATGGGTGGCCGCGAGGTTGGCGGCTTAGCCAATATGCTGGCTGCGCACTTAGATGTCGATAACACGGCGCATCAGGCATTAGTACAAGAGTTTTGGCAAAGTCCATTTATTGCCAATAAAGCGGGATTAAAAGCGGTTGATCTGTTTCAGGCGGTTGAAAGCGGCAAAATAAAAGTCATCTGGATTATGGCTACTAATCCTGTTGTGAGCTTGCCAGATGCAGATCAAGTCAAACGTGCCTTAGAGCAATGCGAGTTTGTAGTGGTGTCGGATATTTGCAAAGACACAGACACAGCAATATATGCAGATGTGCTTTTACCTGCATTGGGCTGGGGTGAAAAAGACGGAACCGTTACCAATTCTGAACGCCGTATTTCACGTCAAACTGCTTTTTTAGATGCGCCGGGTGAAGCCAGAGCAGACTGGTGGTCTATTGCACAAGTTGCGAAAAAGATGGGTTATAGCGGTTTTGACTACAGCAGCAGCTATGACATATTTATTGAACATGCAAAATTATCTGCTTATCAAAATGCGCCTTTAGATCAACGTGATACCACTGAGTCTTTTCGCTACTTTAACTTGCAGGGTTTAAGTAAGTTATCTGCACAAGATTATGCTGAATTAAAGCCCGTGCAATGGCCAGTTTGGCAGTTAGATCAGAGCGCTGATGCAGTCAGCCGTTTGTTTGCAGCAGGCCAATTCAGCCATGCCGATGCCAAAGCTAAGTTTGTAGCAATAACCGCTATTGACCCTTTGAACAAGATTTGCGGCGAATATCCGCTGGTTTTAAATACTGGCCGTATCCGTGATCAATGGCACACCATGAGCCGTACGGGTTTATCTGCAAACTTGAGTACACATATCGCCGAACCATTTTGTGAAATACACCCGCAAGATGCACTGAAGTTTGGTGTTAAAGATGGTGAACTGGTTGAGGTGAAATCTAACTGGGGCTTATGTATTTTACGTGCACAGGTCAGCAGTAAAATTCGACGCGGTCAAATCTTTGCGCCAATTCATTGGAATGACCAAGTCGCATCGGATGCGCGTATTGGCAAAGTGGTGAATCCTGTGGTCGATGCACTATCTGGTGAGCCTGAATTTAAACATACACCTGTATTTGTACAGCCGTTTTATACACAGTGGCAAGGTGTACTGTATGTACGTGACGGCTTTGAGCAAATGGTGCAAAACACCATTCAAAACACGGTGTGGTGGACCAAAATTAAAACAGCGAAAGCGACACGTTTTGAGTTGGCAGATCGTAAAAAATTTAGAAACACAGTTCAGCAGCTGAAAACATTACTGCCATTTACCGATGAAAGCTTTGAATGGCTGAATTTGGAAGATCAAACTGCCGATTTGAGTCATACCGTGGTGCTGCAAGATGGGCATTTAATTGCTAGTCTATATATTGCGCAACGCTCTATGCTGCCAGACCGTGATTGGATTGCTGGCATGTTTAAGCGTGAACGACTAAGCGCAATGCACCGCAAAGCGCTGCTTGCAGGTCAGCCGATGAACATGACCAACAGTGCAGGTCCGCTGGTGTGTAGCTGCTTTAAAGTCGGTAAAAATACCATTATCGAAACCATTAAAGAAAAGAATATTACCCATGAAAAACAAGTTACTGCATGTTTAAAGGCTGGCGGCAATTGCGGTTCGTGCTTATCAGAAATTCGAGGCTTAATTAAAGCCTGTCAGACGGAGTACGCAGAATGATGAAGAAAATCACCAAATCAATAGGCTATCCAGAAACAGACTTGGTTATTTTGGCGGGCGGTCAGGCCCGCAGAATGAACGGCATGAATAAAGTGCTGCAAAAATTTGATAATGAAATTCAGCTGATTAAGATCCATCAGCAGTTGAAATCACGGGCTGAAAATGTCTGGATCAACAGCCATCGCGATCATTCGATTTATAAACGGCTCATTCCCTCGATCCGCTTTTATCAAGATGATGAAGCCGGATTTTTAGGGCCATTGATGGGGATGAAAAGCGCGTGGTCACATGTTGAGTCTGATTATGTTTTGTTTGTCCCGTGCGATGTGACCTATATCCCGAAGAAAGTGCTTTCGAGATTGCATCAGGCCATGCAGCGGGATCCCTTGTGTGAAGTAGCTGTAGTGGAAATTAATGGCAAAGCGCTGTATCCATTTTGTTTGCTGAAACGAAGCAGTCTCACAATGCTGCAGGTGCATCTTGATCAAAAACAGCGCAGTTTGAAGGGGTGTTTTAGTAAAATGCACATGCAAGTTGCACGTTTTCAAAATAATGCACTCTTTTTTCACAGCATTAACTCTCTAGATGAGCTGCAGCAGCACCGTCAGCTGAATTTTCTCTAAAAGCTGTACCTTTTGCGGAGCTTTCCTTTCAAATAATGAGCCTAATGTGCTGTTTTTGAACCCAGAGAGAAAATCTACAGCCAATATGAAGCTTTTGAGCATGATATCTAGAGATAAAACAGACTGCTTTTATACCTTAGATAATGGGCTTAACGGCAATTTATATTTTTAATTGCTATTGGTTATTTATAAGTTATTGATTTTGTGTGTCAAAAAAAACAAACCAAATCCTCTGAAATAAATATTCAAAAAAGCGCAAAGTTGGAACACTTATTGCAATTTTTACTGCAAGAAAAGAGGGCGCAAAATTTGTACTGAGCTAAGACAGGGCAAATGACAGCACCATGGAAGATAAACATGAACAGCATGACACAATTACAGCCAGCGACCATTTTTAAGGATCAGTTTGGCCGTGAAAAACGCAAGTTGCGCATTTCAGTGACAGACCGCTGTAATTTTAAATGTGTCTATTGTATGCCTGAACATCCTGAATGGATGAAAAAACATAATCTTCTTAGTTTTGAATCACTTTACAATTTTTGTGAGTTTATGGTGCTGCGCGGGATTGATCAAATCCGGATCACCGGCGGTGAACCTCTTATGCGTCAAGGCGTTGTACATTTTATTGAACAGCTGCAGCACCTCAGAAAGCTAGGCCTTAAACGTATTTCCATGACAACCAATGGACATTATCTGAAGCAATATGCACAGGCCCTAAAACAAGCTGGCCTAGATGGCATAAATATCAGCTTAGACAGTTTGGATGAAGCGCAATTTTTCCAGCTGACACAAAAACAATTACAGCCTGTATTAGATGGGATTGAAGCAGCTCAGCAAGCGGGCTTTGAAATCAAAATCAATGCTGTGTTAATCAAAGGCTTGAATGAACAGCAAATCATTCCATTAGCAAAATGGGCGCTGCAAAAAGGTTTCGAACTACGGTTTATCGAGTTTATGCCGCTGGATGGCGATCAAAACTGGTCTAAAGCTGCGGTCGTTACCGAACAAAACATACTGGATAAACTCAATACTGTTTTTGAAGTGCAAACACTGCACGGTCAAGGCACATCGCCAGCCAGATCATACTTAATCAACGGCTTGCCTATAGGCATTATTTCAACCATCAGCAATTCTTTTTGCGGCAGCTGCGACCGTTTGAGACTGAATGCGCAAGGCGAGTTTTTTAACTGCCTGTTTGCCCGAAAAGGTTTAAATCTCAGCCATGAAATTCAACAGCTGAAAAGCAGTAAAACAACAGAGTTAATGCCGCTCGATGCAATGGCTTTGCAGCAAAAATTAGGCAGTTATATTTGGCAGAAGGAGCAAGGCTTTCATGCCATAACTGCCCAATCCAGCCCATCTAGAAAAATCAGCATGCATATGATTGGAGGTTAATGATGAGTCAGATCACCATCAAAATAGAATCTTTTGGCGCTATTGAACGCCTGCTGCCAGAGAATTTGAGTCTGACTTGCTTCGAACAGCAGTCAATCGCAGAGGTTTTGCTGCAGGTCGCAGATCAATTTCCGCAGTCATTCGACATGCTTGAACGCTGCGCCTGCGCTATGGGAGAAGACATTGTGCCAAGGCAAACCGCATTGATGCAGGACAGTACCGTTGTGCTGTTGTCACCTGTGGCGGGAGGCTGAATATGGAGCTCAAGCATATTTCACGCATACAAGACACGGTATTCAGCCAAGCCGATTTTGACAGCATTAAGGCATTTCCTGAATGCGGCGGTATAGGTGTATTTATAGGCGCGGTGCGTAATCACCATGAAGGCAAAGCGGTAAAAGCTTTGAAATATACCGCTTATGCGCCTGTGGCTGAAAAAATGATCCGTCAAATTGAACAGGAAGTTCAAGCCAAATACGGCGTGTCATATGTACGGGTTGTACACCGTATTGGCGCGCTGCAGGTCGGTGATACCGCCATTATCGCCATGGCCTATGCGCCGCACCGACGTGAGGCTTTTGCTGCCTGCGAAGAAGCGGTTGAGCGGGTTAAGCATGAAGTTCCGGTCTGGAAAGAAGAGTTTTATATGGACGGCAGCAGCCAATATGTAGAGGGCTGCTGTATTCGTAAAGATCATGTGCCCAAGGCGACAAGTCATGCAGCGCAGCATGCTCATATTCATGGCGAGTCATGTGAACATGCACATCAAAACAGCCATCAGACCATGCATTTGAACGCCAATATTTACCAATGGCACCTATAAAACTCCAAATTTAATACTGCACATGCAAATGAATAAGATAAGGACAAAGCAATGAAAAATGTGGGCATGAAAGCGGAAAGTTACCGTACAGCCATTGCAACTGGAATTCTGCATGCGCCGCCACATTGCATTGAACTGCTGCGTAATGGCAATACAGAAAAAGGCGATGCGCTGAAAACCGCACGGATTGCAGGTATATTGGGCGCAAAACGCACGGATGAACTCATTCCGCTGTGTCATCCGCTGCCGATCTACCGTGCAGATGTCGAATATGAATTATTTGAGGCGCATGTCGAAATCAGTGCTGTGGTCGAAACCATTGGCCCAACGGGTGTGGAAATGGAAGCATTAACTGCGGTCAGTCTTGCCGGTTTAACGCTGTATGACATGCTGAAACCGCACTGTGAGCCTGAAGATTTATGCCTAGATCAGGTGAAACTGCAAAAGAAAAAAGGCGGTAAATCACATTTTACCCGTGTATTGAAAGAAAGCTTATCGGCGTCGATTATTGTGCTTTCAGATACGGTTGCTGCCGGTAAAAAATCAGATACTGCAGGGCAAAATGTCCTCGAAATTTTAGAAGAAGCAAACTTCAGCAACATCAGCTATCAAGTGATACCGGACAGTCCTGAACAGCTTTTGACTCTTATTGAACAGCATAAGACGCAATATCCGCTGATTTTGACCGTGGGCGGTACAGGTCTAGGCCAGAAAGATTTAACCGTTGAAACCATTCAGCCGCTGTTAAAACGGGAAATTCCAGGGCTGATGGAAGCATCCCGCAGTTTTGGGCAGAAACGCACCCCTTATGCGGCCCTCAGCCGCGGTGTTGCCGGCTATATTGATGACAGTTTAGTCATTACACTGCCGGGCAGCAGACAAGGCGCAAAAGAATCATTGATTGCCATTTTACCTGCCTTGGTGCATCTATTTGATGTGCAGAAGAATATTCCGCATGCAGGAGGCTACCAATGAACCAAGCCGTATTGCACGCAGGCTGCGGGGCCGAGGCTGGACTGATTTCAGTGGACGAAGCGCTTACGCTGATTCAGACACATACGCAAAGTTTAGCGCATGAAACTTTGGCGCTTCAGCACGCTTTAGGCCGTTATTTGGCGGCAGATGTGCATTCACCAATTCAGCTGCCTTTATTTGCGCAAAGCGCAGTGGATGGTTATGCCATTTGCGCAGCGGGTGAAATTAAACCCGGCGCGCAATTTGAGCTCATTGGAGAAATCCGTGCAGGGCAAACAGCTGAAACTATTTTAAAAGCAGGCCAAGCTGTCCGGATATTTACCGGCGCGCCGATTCCTGAAGGCACGGCAACTGTGGCGCGGCAAGAAATAGTGAAGGCGGATAGACAGCAGATTGAACTGACTGCAGCCTTAAGCCCGCATGCAGATATTCGAGATGCAGGTGAGGAAATTTCATTTGGACAATGTTTAGCAGCGCGTGGTCAAAAGCTGACGGTTGGATCAATTGCAGCGCTCAGTATGGCTGGTATTTCACACTGCGAAGTTTTTGCCTATCCGAAAATTGCGGTCGTAATTACAGGTGATGAAGTTGCGCAAAATATAGAAGATTACCGTGCTGGTAAAATATTTGATGCCAATGCGCCGCTGATTTTAGTATGGTTTCAGTCGCAGCACGTCCAAGTTGAAGTGATTCATATTGCAGATGAAAAACAGGCGGTTTTAGATTTATTCAACCGTTTAAAAGACAGCTTTGATTTAATTTTAACGACTGGCGGCGTATCTGTCGGTGATTATGATTTTGTTCGGCCGGCAGCCTTGGACATCGGTTTTCAGCAAATTTTCTGGAAAGTGAAACAAAAACCCGGCAAACCGATGCTGTTTGCACAATATCGACGTCCTGACAGCAGTTCCTGTTATTTACTCGGACTGCCGGGCAACCCCGCTGCAGTCTATGTCGGCATGCAAATTTATACAGATAGATTATTGAAAGCCCTACAAGGTCAAACACCTGCGCTGGACTGGTTCAGCGCAGTCATGACACATGACCTAAAAGCAGATGCACGTGAGCGGTTTTTAAGAATGTCGGCGCACTTTGATAAGCAAGGCAAGCTTCAACTAACCAGCCTGTCTAAACAGCAGTCGCATATGTTGAGCAATTTAATGCAAGCCAATTGCATTGTTCGGATTCCTGCAGGGCAGTCTGTGCAAGCAGGACAAATTCTTCAAGGCGTATTTATTCAGCATTAGGAGTTTGCTATGCGATTCAAATTTATTTTAGCAGTAGGACTGAGCTTCATTGCTGGCGCATCTCAGGCGGAAACAGTCAAAATTTATGCTGCAGCCAGTTTAAGCAATGCTATCAGCGATATTGCAAAGCAATATCAGGCACAGAATCCAGACATCAAAATTGTACCGGTATTTGGCGCGTCATCTGCTTTAGCCAAACAGATTGAAGCCGGTGCGCCAAGTGATTTGTATTTTTCAGCAGATGTGGACTGGATGAATTATTTGGTGCAAAAACAGAAAATACCTGCAAAGCAAGTATTCAACATGCTAAGCAATGATTTGGTGCTGATTATGCCTAAAGCGGTGAATATGCAATTTAAGGTCGTGCCGCAGTTTAATTTTGCCAAGGCATTCAAAGGTCACTTATGTACAGGGCAAATGGAGTCTGTACCTGCTGGAAAATATGCCAAACAAAGCCTAACCAAGTTGGGCTGGCTATCAAGTTTGAATGGAAGGATTGTCGGGACAGATGATGTACGATCGGCTTTGGCTTTTGTTGAACGCGGTGAGTGCCAAGCGGGGATTGTTTACCGTACCGATGCGCTGATCAGTTCTAAAGTTAAAATAGCCGGGATTTTTCCAAATCATACTCATCAACCGATCATTTATCCATTGGCTTTAACACATCAAGGCGCAGCTAAACCTGAGGCCGTGAAGTTTTACCGTTATCTTAAAGACCATGCGCAAAGCAAAATGCTTTTTAAGCATTATGGCTTTGGTGTGAAAGGCTAAAGCATGCTCAGCCCAGAAGAGTGGAGCGCCTTGTTTCTGTCGGCTAAGGTTGCCGTTTGCGCCACTGTATTTTGCTTGCCATTTGCTATTGGGCTGGCTTGGGTGCTGGCGCGCTATGAGTTTCATTTGAAATTTTTAGTCGAAGCGCTGTTACAAATGCCGATGGTGCTGCCGCCGGTGGTTTTAGGTTATCTGCTATTGGTGCTGTTTGGTTCAAATGGCTGGATCGGCAAGCTGCTCAATGAATGGGGCATTCAACTGGCTTTTAATTGGAAAGGCGCCGTTTTAGCATCCATGATTGTGTCATTTCCGCTGATTGTGCAGCCGATCCGTTTGTCTTTTCAAATGATTAATCAGCAGCTGGAGCAGGTTGCAGGCTCACTAGGCGCGCATCCGTTACGGGTATTTGCATCAATTAGCCTGCCGCTGGCATTGCCGGGCATTTTAATCGGGAGCATTTTAGGATTTAGCCGAAGTTTAGGCGAATTTGGCGCAACCATTACCTTTGTGGGTAATATTCCTGATGAAACCCGAACCATTCCAATTGCTATCTATTCGCTGATACAGCAGCCCAATGGCGAAGAATCCGCAATGCGTTTAGTGATCCTTTCACTGCTGGCGGCTTTGGGCGCATTGATTGCCAATTATTATATTTTACAGCGCTATCAGCGAAAACTCGGAGTCGGTCATGCTTCAGTGTGATTTTCAGTTTCAATATGCAGATTTTCAATTGCAGGCTCGGCTGCAGATGCAAGAACAGCTGCTTGGCATTATGGGGCCATCAGGCAGCGGCAAGTCTACGCTGCTGAAAAATTTGGTTGGTTTGCTGCAGCCGCAGCAAGGTTATATATCGCTGAATACGCGTGAAGTGTTCGATACGGCGCAGAAGATTAACGTGCCGATGCATCAACGCAGTATTGCGCTGATTTTTCAAAAAGCATGGCTTTTTCCGCATATGAATGTGCAGCAAAATCTGCAATATGCGGAGAACTTAGGCGCTCAGGAAAATGCGAAATTTAAATTTGAGCAAGTGACTAATCTGCTTGAGTTACAGCCACTGCTCAAACGGCGGGCGCATGAACTTTCAGGCGGTGAGGCGCAGCGCGTTTCCATAGGACGCGCATTGCTGTCACAGCCTGACTTACTGCTGTTAGATGAACCGCTGACAGGACTGGACCGCAGGCTGAAAGATCAAATATTGCCATTTTTAAACACGGTGAAAGAACAGTTGGCGCTGCCGATGATATATGTTACGCATCATGGCGATGAGTTAGATTATTTAAAAGCCCATATTTTGTATCTAGAAAATGGTCAAATAAGTTTTTAAATAAATATAAATTATATAAGTAATAACAGTGAATTAGATGAAAAAATGGCATTAAGTTGCATCTTAAAGTTTTGATTAGAACTATGAAAAACTCATTTTCTAGATTAAATTGTTACAAAACAAGGGAGAACACAGCGTTTTCCCTTTTTTATTCCTAATGATCTTGGAAATAATGATTTGTACGACTGAACGTGCAGACAGGGAATCTAATCGATGCATGATGATAGCTTAGCCACACATAATTCAACTGCAAAACTGGGTGCAGGGCTATCTAATCGGCATATCACGATGATCAGTATCGGTGGTGTAATTGGTGCTGGACTGTTTGTTGGATCATCTGCTGCGATTGCAAAAGCTGGGCCTGCCGCTGTTCTTGCTTATATTATTACCAGTATATTGGTTTTTTTAGTCATGCGAATGTTGGGGGAGATGGCAGTAGCTCAACCTGACACAGGCTCATTTTCAACCTATGCGAGAAAAGCCATAGGGCCATGGGCTGGCTTTACCATCGGATGGTTATATTGGTGGTTTTGGGTATTAGTTATTCCTATTGAAGCAATTGCCGGTGCAGAAATTTTGCATGCGTGGTTTCCATCAATATCCAGCGCTGTCTTTGCAACTATTTTTATTATTTTCCTCAGTTTAGCGAACTTTTTTAGTACTCGGAGTTTTGGTGAGTTTGAATTTTGGTTTTCTCTGATAAAAGTCTTGGCTATTGTAATTTTTATCGCCATTGGACTCACCGCCATATTGGGGTTTTGGCCCTTAGCACCAAATGTAAGTGGTGTAGAAAATCTGTTTAAAAATTATGGATTTATGCCAAATGGCCTGGGTGGTGTACTTTCAGCAATATTGATTTCAGCATTTTCATTCTTTGGTGTTGAAATCTTATCGATCGCTGCAGCAGAATCAAAAGATCCTGAGCAAAAAATTAAACGCGCAACCAATTTAGTGTTGTATCGGGTCATCTTATTTTTTGTGGTTTCAATTTTTATAACGGTTGCATTGGTCGATTGGCGTTCACCGCAATTACAACAATTAGGCACCTTCCAATATGTCTTGGTCAGTTTAAATGTCCCTCAATCAAAATTGATTATTGATAGTGTGGTCTTTATTGCGGTTGCAAGTTGTATGAATGCTGCACTTTATAGTTCATCAAGGATGTTATTTTCATTGGGGACACGCAAAGAAGCACCTCAATGGGTCACATCTATTAATGCCTCTGGTGTGCCTGCAATTGCAGTATTGGCATCGTCTGTAGTGGGCTTAATTTGCTGTGCAGTCAATTATTTATTTCCAGGCCAAGTATTTGGATTTTTACTGTCTACAACAGGTTCAATTGCCTTATTGGTTTATTTAGTGATTGCATTTTCACAGCTTAAATTGAGAACACAAATCGAAAAAAATGGAACTGAGGTTGCGTTTAAAATGTGGCTATTTCCATGGCTGACATGGGCTGTCATTATTGTGATTTTAAGTGTGCTGATCTATATGTTTTTATCTCCAGCCTACAGTTATGAGACTTCATTATCTTTAGGTGTTACGACATTGGTAGTTCTCTGCGGCATAGTGGTGACAAGAAAAGCTAAGTTGAAGAATGATTCCGAACTAAATTAAAAAAGTTTCGCTGATAAAAATCGTAATCATGAACCAATGGATTGTCTTTAGCATGTGCCGTGTCAGGAGATTAAAGCGAATGCCTTACGTTATATCTCTATGGCAATCCATTTTTAAGACAAATTCAAAGATTCACTTGACCTTCGACCGACTCCAAGCTTTATAATCATTAAAATTTTCTTGATTGATGGAATATGCGTTCTGCGACATGGATAACAGTCTTAGTTGGATTGTTCATGTTCCAAAGCCTTTGGAACGTGGCAGCCGCTTTCTGTGTGCATGAAGAGCAAACTCAAGTTGTTCAAAGCTATCATTTTGGTCATCATCAAAATACCTTATGCGTCAGCAGTGAAACCAATCCACAGCATTCGTTGCATCAAGCATCTGATGAATCTAGTAGCAAACCAGTCAAAAATATCGCTAACGATCTGCAACTTGGTGAAGATCATCAAGACCATTTGCCGTCTATGACGCATTTGATTGTACAAAATCAACAATCGATTCTTTTTATTGCACATCAGGCCTTTGAATATTCGCCAAAATTTGTTTGGAAGAATCTTTATCAAGCACCTGATCTCTTACTGCAAACACCTCCTCCTGTTTATGCCCCGCTAATGGCGGGGTAGCCTAAAACATTCCCGCCACTTTTTTTAATAAATGAGTGGGAAAAATCATGTCTTTATATTTTACGACGTTTATAGGTCTAGGCTTAGCTGTCGGTATTTCGACGGTCTTACAAAGTACTTTTGCGCAAAATGTTAGTAGTTTTGAATTGGCATTTGCCAAAGTACAAAATTACCAAGCACAAACAGATATTTGGCAACAACAACAGCAAATCTCTGATTTTAATGTGCGCCAAAGCAAGCTCTGGCAGAACCCAAGCCTATCGATTGAACAAAATGGTTTTGGTAAAAATCAAGATCAAGAACTCAGTATCGCAATCAGCCAACCACTGGATGTATTCGGTCAGCGTAAAATCAATCAAGCACTCGCAAGTACCTCTGCACAGCAAATACAGTTGCAACAGCAAATTTGGAATGCACAAAGTCAGTTGATTGTGAAGTTTGCATGGTCACAGCTAGCCATCGCTCAAAATGAGCAATCGATTTACGCTACACAGCTCAAACTCAGCAAATCTAATTTGGACAGTGCACAAAAACGTTATCAAGCAGGCAGTATAGCTTTGGTGGATGTGGAGCGTGCTCAAATTGAAGCTTTGGAAATACAACGTCTATATCAACAGGCAGTTTTAAAACAGCAAACTGCGGCGCGTCAGCTTTCTAATTTATGGGGTGAAACCACCTCGCAAATCGCGTTGAATAACAGTGTTACACCGTGGCCTGAACAGAGCCAAAGTTTAGTTGAGCGTAATTTATCGGAAGGCTGGTTACAAAAATTGTATGCCTTGAATATTCAGCAGGCAAATCAGCAAATTGAACATTTAAAAGTACAAGCACGTCCAAACCCAACCCTAAATATGGGCATGTCACGTACCAAGTCTCCAACTGACGCCAATGATACGGCCTTGGTACTTGGTGTGGATATTCCGCTGAATATTTTTAACCGCCAGCAATATGCCATTCCAATGGCGCAAAAACAGCAAATTTTATTAAATCATCAGCAACAGCGAGAGTTAAAACAGCAAGTTTTGGACATTGCCAACAGCATTCACCAGCTAAAGGGTCTGCGTACGCAGTTTAATGCCACAGGCAGTCAGATTGGTTTGGCTGAAAAGGTTCAAAACCGAACTTTGCAAGGTTTTCAGGCAGGGAAATTTGCCATTACAGACGTACAGCAAACCACAAAACAACTCCAAGACCTTCGACTTAGCCAAATGCAAATTTTGGCGCAGGCTTGGCAAAGCGCACTCAGTGCTGAAGCTTTAAGTATTGGCACTAGTTATGAAGAAATCAGTCGTTCAGATGCTTATAGCCAACTCAATAAAAAAGCCATTGAAGCATCCCAAAATCTCATCAACAGCGCATCAGCACAATAAGGCAGTTAATCACATGAAAATTAAACAAGATGGAAAAATTTCACAGCCTTTGATGATTGCAGTTTTGATTGGCCTAACGCTGATGCTGTGTACTGCTATTTGGTTAAGTACAAATAAATCCGATGCGGATAAAACTGAGTCGGAAGGTGAAAATAGCGAAGCCAAAAAGAGTGATACTGAAGCAGAACATGCAGAAGAAGGTGAACTGCAGCTTAGTGCTCAGCAAATGATAGAACAAGGAATTAAAATTGCGACTGCGGAAAATGGTCTGGTCGAAAATATTATTCAATTGCCGGGTAAATTGGCCGTCAATACAGATCAGCAGGCACATATTTCCCCAAATTTTAGCGGACATGTCGAGCAAGTCAGTGTGGCACTCGGTCAAACCGTACAAAAAGGGCAAACTCTAGCTGTGCTTTCTGTGCCTGAATTAATTGATCAGCAAGCTAATTTGCGTATGGCAGAAGCCAATTTAGATTTAGCCCGTCAAGATTATCAGCGTGAGCAAAAGCTATGGTCTCAAGGGATTTCTGCCAAACAGGACTTTCAGCGTGCTGAAAATGCCTATCGTCAGGCTCAAATTAGCGTACAGTCGACACAATCGCGCTTGCAAGCTTTGGGCGCGAATAGCGGTCAAAACGGACGATTTATCATTCGTGCGCCTATTGCAGGTGTAATCAGTCAAAAAGATATTGTTGTAGGTGAAAATGTGCAATTGGCAGATCAATTGTTCACCATTGAGCAGCTAAAAGATTTGTGGCTAGAATTTAACTTAACTCATCAATATTCCGCACAATTACAAACGGGTCAAAACGTCTCTTTCAAAATCAATGGCTCAGATCAGCTCTATAGCGCAGAGGTACAAAGCCTGACGTCAAAGGCAGATGTGCAAACGGGACGCTTGGTGGTACGTGCCAAATTAAAACAACAATCTGCTGAGCTTCGCCCGAATGTGATGGTCAACGTGCTATTGGCTGATTCAGGTACTAAAAAAGCATTACGGGTGCAAAAGTCCGCCGTACAAAGCATAGAGAGTAAAGACAGTATTTTTATTGTTGAATCTGAGCTAAAAGGCCAAGTGCATTTAAAAGCACAAGCGCTAAAACTTGGACAAGCATCCAGTGATGGGCAATGGCTAGAAGTGATTTCGGGTCTTGAGGCAGGGCAAAAGTATATTTCCCAAGGCAGTTTTTTACTGAAATCTGAACTGGAAAAAGATGAGGCTGGCCATGAACACTAATTCAGAGAACACGAACATTAATTTGCCAAAGCCAGCAGGTCTATTCGAACGCATTATTCAGTTTTCAATTCAAAATGCAATTTGGGTGATGCTGTTTGTCTGCACATGGATTGCCGTCGGGATTTACAGTTATCAAAAACTGCCGATTGATGCAGTCCCTGATATTACCAATAGCCAAGTGCAAATTAATACACAGGCCAGTGGCTTTACAGCGCTTGAAGTGGAACAGCGGATTACCTATCCGATTGAAAATGCGATGGCTGGTATTCCAGATTTGGAATTGACCCGTTCTATTTCCCGTTATGGCCTGTCACAAGTCACGATTGTCTTTAAAGACGGTACGGATATTTATTGGGCGCGTCAGCAAATTAATCAGCGGGTACAAGAAGTTCAGTCGACATTGCCTGCCCAAGTTTCTCCAACGATGTCGCCCGTTTCAACAGGTTTGGGCGAAATTTATCAGTGGGTGCTGAAAGCTGAACCCAATGCAAAAAAAGCAGATGGCACGGCATATAGCGCGATGGATTTGCGTGAAATTCAAGATTGGATTGTGCGTCCGCAATTACAGCGTGTACAAGGTGTTGCCGAGGTCAACAGTATTGGTGGTTTTAATAAAACCTACGTGGTTTCACCTGATTTAAACCGCATGCAACAGCTGAACCTGTCATTAGAACAATTACAGCAAGCGCTTACAGAAAATAATGAAAACCGTGGTGCAGGATTTATTGAGGAAAATGGTCAGCAGTTAACAGTTCGAGTGCCGGGAACCTTAAACACCATTTCAGATATTGAAAACACCATGATTGACAGCCCAAATGGCAGTCCAATTCGGGTGGGTGATATTGCGCAAGTCTCCATTGGGCATGATTTGCGCACAGGTGGTGCAACCTATAACGGAGAAGAAACGGTTTTAGGTATTGCCATGATGGCTATGGGACAAAATAGCCGAACTGTCTCGAAAGCTGTAGATTCCAAAATTAAAGACATTCAAGCCAGCTTACCCAAAGGGGTAAAAATTGAAACAGTGTATGACCGTACCACATTGGTAGAGAAAGCGATTAAAACCGTTCAAAAGAACTTGGTTGAAGGCGCAATTCTAGTCATCATCATTTTATTTATCTTTTTAGGCAATATCCGTGCAGCACTCATTACGGCCTGTGTTATTCCGCTGTCAATGCTGTTTACCTTAACCGGCATGGCACAAAAGAATATCAGCGCGAATTTGATGAGCTTAGGTGCGCTGGATTTCGGGATTATTGTTGATGGTGCTGTGGTCATTGTTGAAAACTGTATCCGCCGCTTGGCGCATGCACAGCAAACATTAAAGCGTCCATTAACGCAAAATGAACGTTTTAAAGAAGTCTTTTTGGCTGCACGTCAGGCGCGCCGTCCGCTGATATTCGGTCAGTTAATTATTTTAGTGGTCTATTTGCCAATTTTTGCTTTAAGTGGTGTAGAAGCAAAAATGTTCCATCCGATGGCATTAACTGTGGTATTGGCACTTGTGGCGGCGATCATTCTGTCTATTACATTTGTACCTGCTGCTGTAGCGCTTTGGGTGAAAGGTGAAATTAAAGAAACAGAAAGCCGTTGGATGAATTGGCTGAAAAAGCAGTATCTTCAAATTTTAAATAAAGCCTTTCATTACAAGGCTGTAGTGATGACTTTTGCACTGTGTTTACTGCTCATTACTGGGCTTTTAAGCACCAAAATTGGCAGTGAGTTTGCACCACAGCTGAGTGAGGGTGATTTTGCAGTTCAGTTGATGCGCTCACCAAGCACAGGCCTAGAAGAATCATTAAAAATGCAGGAGAACGCTGAGAAATTGCTGCTGAAAAAATTTCCAGAGATTCAGGCTGTATTTGCTCGTACAGGTACAGCAGAAGTGGCAACCGATGTAATGCCTCCGAACATTTCCGATGGTTATATTATGCTCAAACCACGTAATGAATGGCCGAACCCTAAAGAAAGTGTGGATGAACTGCGTGGCCGTATGGTGGCTTATGTGGCTACGATTCCTGGCAATAACAGTGAGTTTTCCCAACCTATTGAACTGCGCTTTAATGAGCTGATCTCAGGTGTGCGTAGTGATGTGGGCGTTAAAATATTTGGCGATGATATGCAAGTGCTTAACACAGAAGCCACTAAAATTGCCAAAATTATGCAGCAAGTTGCGGGGAGCAGCGCCGTAAAAGTTGAACAAACTTCAGGTTTGCCTTTATTAAATATTGAAATAGATAAGGCTTTGGCTGCGCAATATGGTTTAAGCGTTAAATCTATACAGGATACTGTGGCAGCCAGTGTCGGTGGACAAAGTGTAGGGGATATTTTAGAAGGCGATCGCCGTTTTGATTTTGTTATTCGTTTAAATGATCAAGATCGTAATGTAAGCACGATTTCACAACTCCCGTTAAAGTTGCCAAATGGTGGCAGTATTGTACTTTCAAATGTTGCCACAGTGTCTAATGTAGATGGGATCAATCAAGTCAGCCGTGAGAATGGTAAACGCCGTATTGTAGTAACTGCCAATGTTGAAGGCCGTGATTTAGGTTCTTTTGTGGCGGATATGCAGGCTCAGCTGAAACAATATGCATTACCAAGCGGTTATTGGATTGAATATGGCGGTCAATTTGAGAACCTTGCATCTGCCAAAGCAAGAATGCAAATTGTCATTCCTTTAGCACTGCTGACCATCTTTATTTTATTAATGGCAGTATTTCATAATGTGAAAGAAAGTCTGCTGGTCTTTACTGGCGTACCCTTTGCTTTAACCGGCGGTGTACTGCTTCTTTGGTTTAGGGATATTCCACTTTCGATGTCGGCGGGTATTGGTTTTATTGCGCTCTCAGGTGTTGCTGTGCTGAATGGTCTAGTCATGCTGACCTTTATTAAAGAACTGAGGGAAAAATATCCATTACATGAAGCCGTATGGCAGGGCGCTGTACTTCGATTACGCCCAGTACTCATGACCGCCTGTGTTGCCTCTTTAGGGTTTGTGCCAATGGCTTTAGCAACAGGTACAGGTGCCGAAGTACAACGGCCTTTAGCGACTGTGGTGATTGGCGGTATTCTTTCTTCCACCTTGCTGACCTTGGTGCTATTGCCTGTGCTTTACCGCTGGCTTAATACAGCTCGATCTAAATAAACTAGACTAATCAATCAAAATTAAAACGATATTGCATTAACCCATACGGTTCATTCATTAGACAGAATGGATCGTATGGACTCAGGATTTATCAATATTTAAAATCAGCAAATCAGCAAATCAGCAAATCAGCAAATCAGCAAATCAGCAAATCAGCATAAGCCGATATTCACCTGCATTTTCAACAGGTGCGCGGTGCACACAAGGTAAAACTGGCTGTGTAGGATGATCCACCGCTAAACGCCATAGATGACCATTGCCTAAATTTACAGGCACAGCATTGTCTTTGAGTTGATAATGTAAATCAAAAAAATATTCCTTTAAAAAGTCATCAAACTCTGAGTCATGGCCATCGTATAAAGCTTTGAGTTGCTCTCGTATTTCAGGAATTAAGATTTTTTGTGTGACTTGATCATTTGGCACAATATCACTAGAAGCACCATAATACGTACATAAAAAGGTATCGGTAGCGATGGGTGATCGATCAACATGAAAAGAATAAACATCGGTTGAGATGAAATCGAATTCATCATCGCGTTCATAACATTTAAGCAAATTCAGCGAGGGTGATGCACCAAATGCTGTTAATTGTTGCATGTCATTTAAAATGATTTCTCTAGCTAAATGACCTTGCGCTGAAAGCTTTAATTCCATCAGATCATATATAGAAACTTCAGTAATATTTTCAATCAGTTCGAGTTTTTTGACTACTTCTTTAAAGTCACCTTGTAAGCTACGTTGCCAGCAAAGCGCATTCATTTGACCTTCGAAATGACTGTGAATCAATTCAGAAAATGTAGTAACTACACCAATTTGAGGATGCTGGGAAAAAGGATTGCTCATAATAGGGATCGAATTAAATCTGAGGCGAAAATACTGCGTGCAAGGAATAGCTAGAAGGATTCAGCAGTTTCATTTTATCTTAAAACACAAACTGCTATACAAGATTATTTGAGCTTAGGTATTAATCGTTATGCTTTCTGTTTGGCTTTTTGGCGTAAGACATACAAATATAAGCTTTCTACTTTTTCACGTGCCCAAGGTGTAGTACGTAAGAATCGTAGTGATGATTTAACGCTTGGATCTATGCAAAAACATCTAATTTCAATTTTACGGCTTAAGCCCTCAAAACCGCCGTAGTAATCCAATAATTCATCCAAGATGTCAGCAAGTTTTTTGCCGTGTAAAGGGTCATTGGAGGTGCTCATATTAGATCAATCGTATTTTGGGAGACGATCATTATAACCTGAGCGAGTTGAAAAAAGTGGGAGTTTGAACTGAAATGTGATTCATATTCAATATTTAACATATTTCCGAAGCCATTTTGCAAGACTAAGATTGCTTAAAAACAAAGAAACACTCTAGATAAGATCTTGGGTATGAGATTTATAAGCGTAAAATTAATAAAAGAAGAATTAAAATTCATAAAATAATTAATTTAAACAATTCATTTTTAGTTAGTCAGCCTATACTTCTTTTGACTGTTAGTATATGCAGAAATTTATAAGCATCAGTCAAGAAAAAACTCGGATTGAAAAGTCCGAGTCAAGTCTTATTTTTAATGACATCATGTGCAAGTCATTTTAAAAATCTAAACGCTAAGATTATTTCCAAACAAATGGCGATTTCTTTTGTGCATTCTCAGCTTCATCGGTTGGTTCCAGTGTAATACCTGTGCGGTCTTTAAGTACACAGATTGCAATGAAAGCAATAACAGCCATAACCGTCAGATAGGTGCTTACCAAGAAAATGCCGTTAGCTTTAGTGATTAAAGCTGCAGCAATCAGGGGAGCAAATGCACCACCAATGATTGAACCCAGTGCATAAGTAATCGAAATACCAGAGAATCGAATAGATGCAGGAAAGAGTTCAGAATAATAAACAGCTTGCACACCATAGGTGATTCCAATTCCCATAGCGAGTATTGCTAAACCAAGCATAATGTATACATATTCACCAGTGCTAACCAATGGGAATAAGAATAGTGCAGTTAAAATTTGGATGATTGAACCTAAAATATAAATAGGTTTTCGACCAAATTTATCGGACATGACTGCTGAAAGCCAAGTAAAGAATGTCCAAATGACTGCAGAAGTACAGACTAAACTCAAAATTGTTGGTCGATCTAACGCCATGCCATTTGGATTAGTAGTAAAACTTTGAATGAAACCGCCTGCTGTCATATAACCAAGTGAAGTTGTACCAGCAGTAAGAAGGGAAGCTGTTAAAATAAGTTTTTTATACTCAGAAAATAGTTCCCGTATTGGTTTTTTTGCTGTGCTTTTACGCTCTTTTAATTGTTCGAACACTGGACTTTCTTCAACTGAGCGACGAATCCAATAGCCTAAACCAAATAAAATAATACTGAGTAAAAATGGTACGCGCCATCCCCATTCTAAAAATGCGTCACCAGGAGAAACATAAGCGGTCATAATCACCAGAACAAAGGATGCAAGTAACAAACCTAGTGGTACACCTAACTGTGGAAATGAACTAAATAAGCCACGTTTTTTGGTAGGAGCGTGTTCAACAGCCATTAATACAGCTCCACCCCATTCACCACCTGCAGAAATACCTTGTAAAATACGCAATAAAATTAAAATGATCGGAGCTGCGATACCAATATTCTCATAGGTTGGAAGTAAACCAATCATGGTCGTCGTCCCACCCATCAAAAGCAAAGTCATAGCGAGTACAGCTTTACGTCCTAATTTATCGCCAAAGTAACCTGCAATAAAGGCACCAAAGGGTCTGAAAATAAAACTAATACCAATCGAAGCGAAGACTAATAGGGTTCCGAAAGCAGGTCCGGCAGGTGTAAAAAAAAGTTGGTTAAAAACTAAACCTGCAACAGCAGCATAAATAAAATAATCATACCACTCGATGGTGGTACCAATGATGGTTGCTAAAGCAATTTTCTGTGTACTCGATTGTTCGGGGATATCCAGTGCAAGTTCTGGTGTATTCATTTCTATTTGCGAATTATTCATGCGAAATTCCTTTTATTCATGTCCATATAACTACCTACTTTGATTAAAATGGCAGGTTGCTTGATGCAACCAACTGTTTCTATAACCATTGTTTTGTCATTCATTTTGCAACTTCCTGTGCAAAGCTATTATTGAAATATATTTGATACATTTATTATTTATTTTAATTTTAAAAAGTATCATTAATCGAATTTAGGTTGAAATTCATTATTCGTCAATGCTATTTACAAAAAAAAGATACAGATATATCTATGAAATAAAAAAAAGGAATCATATTGATTCCTTTTTTGGTTGAGTCGAAATTATACATCACGCTCGACAAGCGTTAAGATGTCATAGGTTGCCACCAATTCACCGCGTTGGTTTTTCACTTTAATGTCCCAAACCACCACGCCGTGTGGTTTTTGTTCAGGATCACGCAAGGTTTTTGGTGTTTTTTGCTTGCAGGTCAGTTCCACTTGAATGGTGTCACCAATTTTGACCGGCTCAACAAAACGTAAATTATCCATACCATAGTTGGCAATGACTGGGCCTGCTGCAGCATCTACAAATAAACCCGCTGCGGCAGACACAATAAAGTAACCATGCGCAACGCGTTCACCAAATAATGATTCTGCAGCGGCAATTTTATCCATATGTGCATAGAAATAGTCGCCACTCAAACCACCAAAATTAACGATATCTGCTTCGGTAATGGTGCGTCGTGCTGTTAGTAAACGCTCACCAATACGCAGTTCATCAAATGACTTTTTAAATGGATGCACGCGATCTTCAAAGACTTGTGCACCTGCTGTCCAGCGATGACCAATTTGGGTTAACACATTTGGTGAGCCTTGTAATGCTGTACGTTGCATATAATGTTTGACTGCACGTAAGCCTCCTAATTCTTCACCACCACCCGCACGCCCAGGTCCACCATGGACTAAAAGTGGTAGGGGTGAACCATGACCTGTACTTTCACGTGAACTTTCGGTATCTAGAATATGCAGGCGACCGTGCCATGGTGCAATTTTTGCGACTAAGCTTTCAATATTTTCATCCGCATTGCGTACAATGGACGCCACAAGACTGCCTTCACCTTTTGCGACTAAGGTTGCCAACTCGCTTTCTGTGCTATACGGCATCAGTGTCACCACCGGGCCAAACGCTTCAACCTGATGGACGTACTGTGCATCAAGCGGTTGACGGCAAAGCAAAACTGCAGGTGGATATAAGGCTGATTTTTCAGAATATGAACCATTTGTAGTGATATCTTGGCGTAAATGACTGCCAAAAATAATGTCAGCATCTTGTGCCAATATTTCGACTTTTTCTGCAACATCGAGCTTTTGTTTATAGCTCGCCAAAGCACCCATCGTCACACCTTCTTGGCTTGGATCACCCAACACGACTTTTTTCAGCTTCTCAATCAAACGCTGTTGCACCGTCTCTAATAAAGCCGTAGGGACAAATGCTCGGCGAATCGCGGTACATTTTTGTCCGGCTTTGGTGGTCATTTCACGGAAAATTTCACGGACAAACAAATTAATGCTTTCATCTGAGGCTTGGGTTGTCAGGATGGCACTGTTGACTGAATCGGCTTCCATGCTAAATGGAATGGAATAGGCATTTAAATGCGGATGTGCACGTAATTTTTGTCCCGTTGAGGCAGAACCAGTAAATGTCACAGTGTCCTGTTCATTTAAATGCTCAAAGAGATCGTAGGTTTGACCGCAGATCAGCTGTAATGCACCTTCAGGTAAGAAACCACTTTCATGAATGGCCTTCACCACTGCATGGGTCAACTGAGCACCTTCTGTTGCAGGTTTAACAATACACGGCACACCCGCCAATAAAGTCGGTGCAATTTTTTCCAGCATGCCCCAAATCGGGAAGTTAAAGGCATTGATATGCACTGCCACGCCAGCTTTGGGACTCAGTAAATGCTTAGCACCAAATGAACCATGTTTAGACAGTTGAATGAAGTCATCTTCAATCCAAACTTTTTCATCGCTGAGTTCGCGGCGTACTAAGCTTGAATAGGCAAATAATGTGCCGATACCGCCTTCGATATCAATCCATGCATCTTTACGGGTACAGCCCGTTGCTGTGGCAAGCGCATAGTAGTCTTCTTTACGTTCCAATAAGTACTGTGCAATTTGCTTTAATGCATTGGCACGTTGATGAAAGGTCCAATTGGCAACACTTGAACCATGCGTTTTGGCATATTGCACCACGGCTTGAGTGTCAATGCCATGACTACTGACTTGGTAAATGGCTTGACCTGAAATGGCGTGAAATACTGTACGTAAGTCTGCTGATGCAACGTGTTCTTGTCCAAGAACCAATGAACTTAAGCGCAGTAAAGATTCCGATGGCTCATATTTACCATCCACTGAAATGGTATTGTCTTGTGAATTTTGCTCAAGATCCAACATCGATATAACTCCATTTATGATACGTTGTTAATATTAAATTTATAATATGTGTTTCATAAATTGCATTCAAAAAAACAGATTGTCAATCAAATTCCCTGTTAAAAAAATTATTTTTTAGTATGAAAAAAATATTAATTAAATAAAAACAATATCTTATTAATAGATGTTAAAAATATTTATATGATACCAATAAAAAGCAATTGAATTATTTTTTGTATCGTATTAATTTAAATCTAACGACACTTGGGATAAGTGAGACAACATGAACACGCAACAACAAAGATTTGATGACAACATTGTCAATAATGTATCGATTGAGCCAAAGGATTGGATGCCAGACGCTTATCGTAAAACTTTAATTCGCCAAATTGGACAACATGCACATTCTGAAGTGATTGGTATGTTGCCAGAAGGCAATTGGATTACCCGTGCGCCCACCTTAAAACGTAAAGCGGTATTACTTGCCAAAGTACAAGACGAAGCAGGTCACGCGTTATATCTCTATAGCGCAGCTGAGACCTTAGGCGCAGATCGTGACGATATGATGGATAAACTGATTGCAGGTCGCATGAAGTATTCATCAATCTTTAATTATCCAACCTTAAGTTGGGCAGATGTCGCAGCCATTGGTTGGTTGGTCGATGGCGCGGCGATTGTCAATCAGGTTGCTTTATGCCGTACCTCGTATGGTCCTTATGCACGTGCCATGGTGCGTATTTGTAAAGAAGAAAGTTTCCATCAACGTCAAGGCTTTGAAGCCATGATGCGTTTAGCAGAAGGCACACCTGAACAAAAACAAATGGCGCAAGATGCAGTCAATCGTTTTTGGTGGCCTGCACTCATGATGTTTGGTCCAAGTGATGACAATTCACCGAACAGTGAACAAAGCATGAATTGGAAAATTAAGCTGTTTAGTAATGATGCCTTACGTCAAAAATTCGTGGATAACACCGTGCCACAAGTTTTACAGCTTGGTTTAACTGTGCCAGATCCAGACCTGAAGTGGAATGAAGAGACCGGTCATTATGAGTTTGGTGAAGTGAATTGGACTGAATTCTTTAATGTGATCGCAGGTAAAGGTCCATGCAACCATGAACGTATTGAAGCACGTCGTAAAGCATGGAAAGGCGGCAAATGGGTTCGTGATGCAGCAGCAAGCTATGCCAAAAAACAACAGCAATTCAATGATACGCGCAAAATTGCATAAGCATTTAAGTCATCAATGACATACAGGAAGTTTAATCATGGATAACAAAAACAATTGGTCTTTATACGAAGTCTTCGTACGTAGCAAACAAGGTTTAAGCCATCGACATGTGGGTAGCTTACGCGCACCGGATGATGAAATAGCCTTACAAAATGCGCGTGACGTGTATACCCGTCGCAACGAAGGTATCAGTATTTGGGTGGTCAAATCTGAGTTAATTACTTGTTCACAACCAGATGAAAAAGCGGAGTTTTTTGAACCACATTTGGATAAGGTTTACCGTCATCCAACCTTTTACAACATTCCACACGGCATTGAGCATATGTAATTGGAGGATCACAGCATGACCAATAAAGTTTTATCCGAATTTCTATTACACATTGGTGACAGCCAACTGATTTTGTCACATCGTTTAGCAGAGTGGTGTGGGCATGCACCTGAACTTGAGCTTGATATCGCACTTGCGAATATTGGCTTGGACTTATTAGGTCAGGCACGTACTGCGCTTTCACTGGCAGGGAGTATTGAAGGTTTAGGACGTGATGAAGATCGTTTAGCGTACTTCCGAACTGAGCGTGAATATCGCAATTTACTGCTCTGTGAACAACCCAATGGCGACTTTGCACAGACCATCGTACGTCAATGGTTAATGGATCATTATCATGCCTTGTTATTTGCCGCGTTAAGCAATAGCAACAATGCCGAACTGTCTGCCTTTGCGATTAAGTCTCTCAAAGAAGTGAAATATCACCAACGTTTTTCAACAGCTTGGATGGAGCGCTTAAGTCTGGGTACGCAAGAAGCACATGACAAGGTGCAACATGGTTTAAATCAATTGTGGCGTTTCACCGAAGAGCTATTTGCACTGACTAACGATGAAAAACAATTGGTAGAAGCCGGCATTGTTCCTGACTTAACAATATTACCTGCGAAATGGTTAGAACTGATTCAATCGGAATTAACGCGTTTCGAGCTACAACTACCACAAGAGGGAGCCTACCGTAGCGGAGCCAAGCAAGGTTTGCATACTGAACATTTAGGTTATGTCCTTGCCGAGTTGCAATATTTACAACGCAGCTATCCAGAGATGGTGTGGTAATCACAGCGTTCACAGGGAGTGAGTGACATGAACCGAATTCAACACGTTGAGCAGCAATGTTGGGAGATTTTACAACAGGTGTCTGACCCAGAAATTCCGGTGTTATCGGTCTTGGATTTGGGCATGATTCGTGGTGTAGAACTCAATGCAAGCCAAGAGATTGTGGTGCGTTTGACCCCAACTTATAGCGGTTGTCCTGCCACTGATTTACTCAAAGACGAAATCAAAACAGCGTTGTTGGCGCATGACATTCACCCTGTCAAAGTAGTGGTGGATTTATCTGAGGCATGGACCACGGATTGGATGAGTGAATCAGGTAAAGAAAAGCTACGTACATATGGTATTGCACCACCACAAGGTTCATCTCATCTGTGTGGTACGCATGTGGCGCTGACGGATGGCGTGGCTTGCCCACATTGTGGCAGTGCACATACACAGCTGTTAAGCGAGTTTAGTTCTACTGCATGTAAAGCCTTATACCGCTGCCAAGACTGCTTAGAACCCTTTGATTACTTTAAATGTATTTAATCTAATGGACATCGATGTGCGCTGAACAGCACAGCAATAAAATAAAAGAAGGATTTTAACAATGAGTCAATTTATTCCCTTAACCATTAAATCAATCCAGCCGCAAACGGAAAATGCCATTTGTATTTCTTTTGCTGTGCAAGATGAACAAACCTCAGCGTTTCAATATCAACCAGGTCAACACCTGACTATTCGCCATCTCACAGAGCAAGGTGAAATTCGTCGTTGCTATTCGATTTGTAGCGATGTGCAAGAAGATATGAGTATTGCCATTAAAAAAATTGATCAAGGTCAATTTTCAACATGGGCAAATGAAAACCTCAAAGCAGGGGATGTGTTAGAGGTGATGCCACCTCAAGGTTTTTTTTTCCAAAAAGCAGCAAAAGTCGGTGGACAACATTATTTAGGCTTTGCTGCAGGCAGTGGAATTACGCCAATTTTATCCATCGTGAAATCAGTGCTGAATCGTCAGCAAGATGCCACATTTACACTGGTTTATGGCAATCGTTCATGGAAACAAACCATGTTTGCTGAACAAATCATGGATCTTAAAGATCGCTTTCATCAGCGTTTGCAATTGGTGAATATTTTTTCACGTGAATTGAATGACAGCGAGATCTTTAACGGTCGTATTGATACTGAAAAGCTCCAGCAGTTGGCCAAAGCCGGTTTGATTCGTACAGATACTGATCACTGCTTTGCCTGTGGTCCAGAAGAGATGATGACGGCCGTTGAGGAAATTTTGCCAACGCTAGGGATTGAGCGCAGCAAGATTCATACAGAACGTTTTAATACAGGTACGACTACAAAAGCATCAGCACAACAAGTTGCGCAACGTAGTGAAGAAAAGGTCAACATTATTTTAGATGGTCGTGAGTTGATCATTGAGGTATCAAAACAAGATGACAGCATCCTCGATGCCGCATTACGTGCAGGTGCAGATTTACCTTATGCCTGTAAAGGTGGGGTGTGTGCCACCTGTAAGTGTAAGGTGCTTGAAGGTGAAGTCGAGATGGCCATCAACTACAGTCTTGAAGAGGATGAAGTTGCAAGAGGTTATGTCTTGAGCTGCCAAGCCCGTCCAACCACTGCCAATGTACGCTTAAGTTTTGATGAATAACGCCGTGTGGAATGAAAGTATGGACATGCAATATCTAAAAAGTAGTTCTCCAAAAACCGGTGTGGTGCTCATTGAACTGAATCGTCCTGAAAAACGCAATGCCTTAAACAATGCCACATTGCAAGAGCTCGCGGATTATCTAACAACCTTAGATACAGACCGTGAAGTGCGTGCAGTCGTGATTACAGGTCATTCACAATGCTTTGCTGCAGGTGCGGATTTGAATGAGCTTGCCCAACTTGATGTGGTCAGCATTCAACAGGATCAACGACCACAGTTGTGGAAGCGGATTGATGAGTTTTCAAAGCCTTTAATTATGGCCGTCAACGGTTATGCCTTAGGTGCAGGTTTTGAATTGGCATTGCATGGTGACATTGTGTTGAGTGGTGAAAATGCACAATTTGCTTTACCAGAAATTGGTTTAGGCATGTTGCCCGGGGCAGGTGGAACACAGCGTTTGGCACGTCTCGTCGGTCAGCAACTGTGTATGCGTTGGGCAATGACAGGTGAAATGATCAGCGCCCAGACCGCATTGCAACACGGGATCAGCAGTCAAATTTGCCCAACAGCTTTAACGGTGCAATATGCCGTTGAATTGGCAGAAAAAATTGCCAAGCAAGCACCCTTAGCGATTCGTGTGATTAAACAGTCGCTAAAAAGTATTCATGAAGTGACCCTAAGCCAGGGTTTAAAACTCGAGCGTCAACATTTTGTGTGGTTGGCAGCAACCCAAGATCGTCAGGAAGGCATTCAAGCTTTCTTAGAAAAAAGACAACCCGCATTTAGAGGTGTGTAATGGATTACCAAACAATTATTGTCGAAGAAAAAAATGCAGTCGGTTATTTAACCTTTAACCGTCCAAAGCAACTTAATAGCTTTAATGAAACTATGCACAAAGAAGTCTCAGGAGTTCTCAAAGCATGGGCAAAAAATGCTGAGATTCGTGCAGTGGTGATTTCTGCGGAAGGTCGAGGTTTTTGTGCGGGACAAGATTTAAGTGACCGCGTGGTTGATCCAAATGCCGATGCACCTGATTTAGGCCGCTCGATTGAAATGTATTATAACCCACTGATCAAACTGATTACTGAAATGCCGAAACCAGTGCTGTGTGCAGTGAATGGTGTAGCAGCGGGTGCAGGTGCCAACATTGCTTTGGCGTGTGACATTGTACTGGCTGCAAAATCAGCATCCTTTATTCAAGCCTTTTGTCGTTTAGGTTTAGTTCCAGATTCGGGTGGAACATGGTTTTTGCCACGTTTGGTTGGTCGTGCACAAGCAATGGCTTTGGCTATGCTTGGCGATAAGATTCCTGCTGAGCAAGCACAACAATTGGGCATGATTTGGCAAGTGGTTGAAGACGAAAAACTGAAAGCCGAAGCCAGCAAATTGGCAGAACATTTAGCGACACAACCCACTTATGGTTTGTCATTGATTAAAAAAGCCATTCATGCTGCAGCAGCTAATAGCCTCGATGAGCAATTGATTTTAGAACGTGATTTACAGCGTTTAGCAGGGCGTAGCAGTGACTATCGTGAAGGCGTACAAGCCTTTATGCAAAAACGTACACCACAATATACAGGATGCTAAATCATGGCAGAACTTCACTTACAGCATGCCCCTGTGGCAGTGATTGGTGCCGGTACCATGGGCATCGGCATTGCACAATTGGCGGCCATGCATGGCCATCCGACCCATGTGTATGATGTCGATCCACAACGTGTAGAAAGTGCTTTTGCTGCACTAAAACAGCAATTACAAAAACGTGTAGATGCCGGAAAAATGGCGGCTGATCTCTTGCAACTGACCTTGTCCAATTTAAACGTGGCAGCGGATTTACACGAATTAGCAGACAGCCAACTGATTGTAGAAGCGATTGTAGAAAACAAAGACGTTAAACAAAAGCTATTTCAACAGCTTGCTGATATATGCTCGCCTGAGACGATCTTTGCATCCAATACATCTTCAATCTCGATTACTGCGATTGCTGCCAATATTCCACATCCAGAACGCGTGGTTGGTTTGCATTTCTTTAACCCAGCACCAGTGATGAAGTTAGTGGAAGTGATTGCAGGCTTAAAAACAGACCCAGCAATTTCTGATGCTTTAGTCAGCTTGATGACAGCATGGAAAAAAGTGCCAGTACGTGCCAAATCCACCCCAGGGTTTATCGTCAATCGTATTGCACGTCCTTATTATGCGGAAGGATTTCGTGCCCTGCAGGAAAATGCCACCACACCTGAGCAGCTTGATTTTATCATGCGTGAATGTGGACGCTTTTCGATGGGGCCGTGTGAGCTGACCGATTTAATTGGCCAAGATATTAATTTTTCTGTCACGCAGAGTGTCTATGATGCCTTTTTTGATGAACCGCGTTACCGTCCATCATTGATTCAAAAAGAATTAGTTGATGCAGGTTGTTTCGGTCGCAAAACTCAACAGGGTTTTTATGACTATCGAACGGAACATTCTAAAAAAATGTATCAACTCCCTGTGATTTACAGTAAATCACCTGAAAAAATTGAGGTGGTGGTCAAAGGTGAGTGGTCGCATTCACAGGGTTTGATCGAGCTATTGCAACAATCTGCACATATTCATCTGCGTATTGAAGCGGCGCCTACGGCTGAAATTCTCATCGGTGATGTGTCTTTACGTTTATCAATGGGGCAATCTGCCGAAATTGATTATGCATCACAAAAAGTGGTACTGATGGATTGGCATGGCGATTGGTCACAAGCCAAAGCCATTGCAGTTACAGCTTCACCAGCGTGTACAGCGATAGATCAAAAAACGATTGAACAGTTGTTTATCGGTCTAAATATTATTCCGATTTGGTCACAGGATCATCCAGGATTATATGTACTGCGCACTATTGCCATGTTGGTCAATGAAGGATGCGAGGCCGTTTTACATCAAATTGCGTCTGAACAAGACATTGATGCAGCCATGAAATTTGCTGTGAATTATCCTAAAGGACCATTCCAATGGGCACAAGAATTAGGATACAACATTATTTTACAGACTTTGCAAAATCTGTATCGTATTTATGGTGAAGAGCGTTATCGTCCTAATCTATATTTATTAAAAAAAGCGGCACAAGGACATGTGTCAACGCAGCAGCCATTACGCGCTGCCAGTTAAGGATAAAATGATGCAAGACGTATTTATTTTTGATGGGATTCGTACCCCAATTGGGCGCTATGCCGGTGGTTTAAGTAGTATTCGTACCGATGATTTGGCTGCATTGCCGATTCAGTATTTGAAGCAACAACATCCAAATTTGCCTTGGACGGAGGTCGATGAAGTGATTCTCGGCTGTGCCAACCAAGCGGGTGAAGACAATCGTAACGTGGCACGGATGGCAAGCTTGCTTGCCGGTTTACCTGACAGTGTACCTGCTATTACCGTAAACCGTTTATGTGCTTCAGGTCTTGATGCAGTTGGTCTTGCTTCGCGTGCTATTAAATCAGGTGAAGCGCAGTTTGTCTTGGCAGGTGGTGTGGAAAGCATGTCTCGTGCGCCATTTGTTCAGTCTAAACCGACGAGTGCATTTAGCCGTACACCTGAAATTTTTGATACCACGATTGGTTGGCGTTTTATCAATCCTGCATTTAAAGCCAATTTTGGTGTGGACAGCATGCCAGAAACCGCTGAGAACGTGGCAGAAAAATACAATATCAGCCGTGCCGATCAAGACCAATTTGCCTACAACAGTCAGCAAAAAGTCGCAAAAGCACAGGCTGAAGGTCGCTTTGAGCGTGAGATTCTACCAGTTGAGATTAAAAGCAAAAAAGGTGTAGTGCATGTTGTTCTCGATGAACATCCACGTGCAGAAACCACACTAGAGGCTTTAAATGCACTTAAAGCACCATTTCGTAAAGAAGGAGGTTCGGTCACAGCAGGCAATGCATCAGGTGTCAATGATGGTGCTGCATGTTTACTCTTAGGTAATAATGCCTTTGCTGAGCAGCATGGTTTAACTCCCCAAGTGAAAGTTTTAGGGATTGCAAGTGCTGGTGTAGAAGCGCGTTATATGGGTATTGGGCCTGTACCTGCAGTGCGTAAAGTTTTAGCACAAACGGGCTTAACTTTAGAGCAAATGGATGTGATTGAACTCAATGAAGCCTTTGCAGCACAAGCTTTAGCTGTGATTCGTGAACTGGGTTTAGCGGATGATGATGCACGTATCAATCCAAATGGTGGTGCCATTGCTTTGGGCCATCCACTTGGCATGAGTGGTACACGTTTAGTCCTTACCGCAATGCATCAACTCAAAATTCAACAAGGGAAATATGCGCTTTGCACCATGTGTGTGGGCGTTGGGCAAGGTGTTGCCTTAATACTCGAAAATATCAATTCAGGACGTAATTGATTGACATAAAACAAGCTGTCGCGATGACTGCGTAAGGAGTAAGACAATGAATAAAAATGCAATGGAACACATCGAAACCGCATCTGTAGATGAATTACGTCAACTGCAAGTTGAGCGTTTAAAAAAGACGCTCAATCATGCTTATCATAACAGCACGGTGTATAAGCAAAAGTTTGATGAAGCAGGTGTACATCCGGATGATTTTAAACATCTTGAGGACTTAGCAAAATTTCCTTTTACCACCAAAAAAGATTTACGTGACAATTATCCATTTGGCATGTTTGCGGTGCCTCAAGAGCAAATTGTGCGCGTACATGCTTCATCGGGAACCACAGGTCAACCGACGGTGGTTGGCTATACCGAACATGACATCAATATCTGGTCGGACGTAGTCGCACGATCGCTGCGTGCTGCAGGGCTAAGCAGTAAAGACACCATTCAAGTGTCGTATGGTTATGGTTTATTTACCGGTGGCTTAGGTGCACATTATGGCGTAGAGCGTTTGGGTGCTACTGTCATTCCAATGTCAGGCGGGCAAACAGACAAACAAGCGCAGTTAATTCACGATTTTAAACCAACAGCACTCATGGTGACACCATCGTATTGCTTGAATATCATTGAAGCCCTTGAGAAAAAGTTTGGTTCAGCCAAAGACTGTTCTATTAAAACCGGTGTATTTGGTGCTGAACCTTGGACCAATGAAATGCGTAAAGAAATTGAAACGCGTTTAGGTATTGATGCCTTAGACATTTATGGCTTATCTGAGGTCATGGGTCCTGGGGTGGCAATGGAATGTTTAGAGTCCAAAGATGGCCCAACCATTTGGGAAGATCATTTCTATCCTGAAATTATTAATCCAGAAACAGGTGAAGTGGTGCAAGATGGTGAGCTGGGTGAATTGGTATTCACGACAATTACCAAAGAAGGCATGCCGGTGATTCGTTATCGTACCCGTGACTTGACACGTTTACTGCCAGGCACATCACGTACCATGCGTCGTATGGATAAAATTGTAGGTCGCAGTGATGACATGATGATTATTCGTGGTGTGAATGTGTTCCCATCGCAAATTGAAGAGCAAATTTTGCAAATTCCACAATTAATTGCCAATTATCAGATTCATATTTGTAAGCAAGGTCACTTGGATACATTGCATATTCGCACTGAAATGCGTCAAGATAGCAGTCCTCAATTGGCGACGCAGCTTGCAAACCAATTAAAATCACAGATTAAAACCATGGTGGGGATTAGTGTGAGTGTTGAAGTGCTGAATGAAGGGAGTTTACCTCGCTCTGAAGGCAAAGCGCAGCGCGTTTTTGATATTCGACAATCCGCTTAAATGAACATGCCTGACGATAAAGGTCGTCAGGCAATTCAATAGGTAAATGAAAACGCAATGAATCCTAAATTAAAACAAATTATTGATGAGTTTATTCAACGTGAAGCGCTCAGTGGGACTTCATTGGTCATGACCATTTTTGGTGATAGCATTTATCACCGTGGCGGTGTCATCAGTCTTGCGAGCTTAATTCAGCTAATGGACGTATTTGGCTTGAATGAACGTTCAGTGCGTACGGCGGTCTTTCGTTTGGTACAAAATGGCTGGCTCAGTTCAGAGAAAATTGGGCGCACCAGTTATTACCGTATTACGGAAAGTAGTCGTCAGCGTTTTATCATGGCTGATCAGAAAATTTATGGTTTTAGTCATAAAGATTGGGATAAAAAGTGGGACTTAGTGCTCCTTAGCTCAGTTGAACTTGAAAATAAATTGGTCTTAAAGAAAGAGCTTGAATGGTTAGGTTTTGCCAATATAGCGACCAATGTCATGGCGTATCCGGGCTGTGATCAACAAAAGCTGCAAAATTTATTACTCAGTCATCAAATGACCGATCAAGTGGTGGTGTTTCGTGCCGAAACCCTAGAACTTTGGCAAGAATCTTATCCCACCATTAAACGTATGGTGGTTGTGAATTGGCCCATTCAAGAATTACATCAACGCTATGAAAAATTCATTAGTGATTTTCGTGAGTTTTTCTATTTTGTCGAGCAAGATGGAGACATAGATGCTGTCCAAGCCTTTCAAATTCGTATCTTATTGATTCATCAGTTCCGTCGTATTTTACTCAAAGATCCAAATTTACCATTTGAGTTGTTACCGACGGACTGGCTGTCGTTAATTGCACGTAATTTAAGTACCAATTTGTATCAGGCGGTATTTATGGCAGGCGATGAGTTTTTCTTAAATGTTGCACGTACGGCTGAAGGCAGTATGCCGCCTGCACACCCACAGTTTTATAAACGTTTTGGTGGTTTAAAACAGCCAGATTTGAGCTATTAAATTAGCGTCTAATTTAAAATTAACAATAAGGATATAACAATGCCGTGCTATGCCATTGATGGCGTGATTCCAGTGGTCGATCCTCAGGCTTTTGTACACCCAAACGCCGTGTTGATTGGCGATGTGATTATTGAGGCAGGGGTTTATATTGGACCTTTTGCTGCCTTACGTGCTGATTTTGGCCGTATTCATATTCAAAAAAATGCCAATGTACAAGATTCTTGTACCATTCATGGCTTTCCAAACAGTGTGACCTTGGTGGAAGAGTATGGTCATGTGGGGCATGGTGCTATTTTGCATGGCTGTGTGGTACGCAAGAATGCCCTCATTGGCATGAATAGTGTGATTCTCGATGAAGCTGTGATTGGGGAAAATGTGATTATAGGTGCCAACAGTACAGTTAAGGCAAAAGCAGAGATTCCTAATAATATGCTGGTATTGGGCAGTCCTGCACGGGTGGTGAGAGCCTTAACCGATCAAGAAATTGCTTGGAAACGTCATGGTACGGCGCAGTACATTGAGTTAACCGAGCGTTGTCTCAACAGTATGCAAGAAGTGAAGCCATTACCCCATGACACAGAGGAACGTTTAACCTATAAAAATTTTCAGGCAGATCATGTCTTAAAGCAACAGATTTAAGCTCTTCACATATTTAATTCAGCTGTCCAAACGTCTCTAGCATGCATGTTGCAAATGTCCGCTTTTGATATACAGCGTTGCACCTAATTCGGTAGCGTTTAGATCAATATCATAATCTGAAGGGAAGCGCATCCAGGTTGTTCCCGGATATACATGGTGTGCTGAACTAAGCGCACCTGTAAGTATAAAAATTTCAATGCCGTGTTCAGCAATTTTAGCCATGCATTGATTGGGTTTTAATTTTTCCAAAAAAGTCTGTTCAATATTTGATTTAAATAAGGAGCAGATTTTTCGGCCTTGCTGAATACGTCAATGCTTTGGGTCATGAGTATTAATGCGTGTTGGAGTCACTTCATGTTCTGTCATTTGTATGAGTTTGACAAAAATTTGGCAACCCATTTCACTCGATACCCGATGGCTAGATTGATGTGGATTACGCATATACCATCCTGCAAGATAGTGTTGATCCTCATTTTCAGTAAATGTTCCAGTTAAGACCAAAACCTCTTCACCAAGGGGGTGCATATGTTCAGTGAATGGAGTCTGTGGCGAAAATTCAACCACACTGGTTGCGCGCGCTTTTTCTGCACCAATTCGGTCAAGCATCATACGATTGACTTGACCGCCTGGAGATTTGACCCAATGGTAATCTTGCGGAGTGATGATAATTGGTTTTGAAAAATCAGCATGAAGATGCATAACACAATACACGTTTGTAAATTTAAAGAGAAAATAAATGTAACTTTTTCAACAACACTATACGAGTTTAAACAACATCTAAGCAGTTGAATTATTAAGTGAATTGCAGTGCAATGGACTGAAATGGGAAGGAGGGATGTCGGTTGTATTAAAGGTCAGGGCAGGTCCGAGTAATCACTAGGGCCTTAGTATAAGGAGATACTATGATGATTCATGGCTCAATTTAGCGGTTCAAAAGTATCCTTACACCGCATAGCAAGATCAGCATTGTGATTATCTATAAACAAAATACCTGTTGCGACTTTAACTTCTCCACAGCGCCCAAAATTTTATAATTTCAAGCCCAAGACGGAATTTCTTACGAGCAGATTGCGACTTTACATAGTCATGCTGTGATATCGACTTGCGTTAATTTGCTTTAAAAAGCATGCAGTTGCTTGGACGTTTTGGTGATTCTAAAGATCACTCTTATTTACTTTTCAGTCGATGTTACAGTAAAAATTAGACTAAGCATCATTGGTTTACCATGGTTATATACATGGGCTCTTTGTGTTTCTTAGGAATTGATCAAAATGCCAAATATGTGTCAAAGCATATTTTAAAATGTTATCAAATTTTTCAAATATGCTGGGAGGATTGCTTGGCGTTAATATGACGGATAACAAGATGACTCTGGGAAAATAGGGTCATTAGTAAATCCTAAGAAAAACGTCATGTGATAATTTTTTGGAATCAAAGCATTAAACAAGTGATCAATGTGAGAAAATAAGAATAGTTTTTGTGCCAATTAAAGAATCAGAGAATTACGTAAGCCAGACAATAGGTCAGTATCGTGTTTAAGTTTGCATATTACCTTATTTAACATAATATACATTATACGAAATGCTTCTGTTAGAACCCATCTAAAGTGTCTATATTCTCACCAATAAAAATGTCTAGTTTATGATGGTTTTTATCACCATGGACTGGATATAAATATAGATGCTGATCACTATGTCTGACAAAGAAATTCAACGGCTTGCAGTTCTGCAAGACGTTCGAGATCATCGTATTACCCAGGTCCGTGCTGCTGAAATCCTAAATCTTTCCACCCGTCAAATTACCCGGTTATTGCAGA
>NZ_MVKW01000004.1:0-475916 GCF_002018395.1 Acinetobacter sp. ANC 5600 | reverse complement strand
TTTAATTTTGTCTGATTTGTCCGTGCCGTTTAAAGTCGCGACGATTTCAATCGGGCCTTCAAGGCGTTCAAGTAAGGTTTTTAATTGAGCAGAAGTATTTTGATCTAACATTGCTAACGTCTCCAGAGGAGTAAATTTATTTGATGAGAGAATGATAGAACAAACCATTAAATAGGTGAAACGGTTTGTTTTTATAAAATTAATCGGTTTTACAAATCAAATGATTAAATTTCTTTCTAAATCATAAGAATATACCGATGTGAATCCAGTCAATATTGGGCCAATATCGAGAAATACAAGTTAAATAGTGGAAAAATAAACGAATTCATCGCGCTTTGAGCGAGAGAATGTTAGAGTCAACGCTATTGTATTGAGAACTTTTTAGGGAAATGGCATGCAGGTTAAACAGGGAATTTATCAGCATTATAAAGGTCAGTTGTATCAAGTCTTTCATGTTGCAACACATAGTGAAACGCGTGAAAAAGTTGTGGTCTATCAGTGCTTGTATGACGACTATTCAATGTGGGTCAGACCCTTAGAGATGTTTATGGAAACCGTTGAAATTGATGGTGAAGTAATTCCACGTTTTAAACTGATCCAAGAAACCCACTGAGCAGATATTTAGTACTTTAATCTTTAAATATGAAAGAAATAACAAAAGGACAGAATCATGAGCATGGATGCAAATTTTAAAAACTATATGCAACAACTCTATGCAGACTTTAGTGCTCACGATGCTGCTCAAAATCACCGACTTGCGCGTTACCGAAATATTGAGCCTGAGTCTGCACTGTTTTTAGCTATGCAAATTCGCTTAAAACAAGCCAAACAGATCTTGGAAATTGGAACATCTACAGGCTATTCCACGCTGTGGTTAGCAGATGCTGCGCAGTCTACACAAGGGCGGGTCGAAACCATTGAAATTGATGCAGCGCGTATCGAACAAGCTAAACAGCATGCGGAAAATTTAGCTTTATCCGAATACATCGAATTTCATCATGGCGATGCACTGCATTTTTTACAGCAGTCAAATCAGCGTTATGATTTCATTTTATTGGATGCAGAACGTGATGCGTATATCGCGTATTGGCCATATTTAGCTGAATTGATACAAGTTCAAAATGGCGTGTTAATCGTGGACAATGTGCTGTCACATGCCGATGAGGTCGCTGAATTTATCCAACGTGTTGAAGCGGATGACCGTTTTATCAGTACGATATTAAATGTGGGCGCAGGGCTCTTTATGGTGACTTGGCGCAACTAGAAATCAGGGCATTCAGCCCTGATTTGATTGAAAATATTTTTTAATTAATAAAAATACTGTTGCTATAGCACCAAGCTCGTAGCGGTTTAACCCTGTAAGCTTACGCGTGAAAAATGTAGATCATATTCTAAATATTTGTGGACAAATGCCGTTTTATCACTACATCGAAGTAAATTATCATAAATAAAAGGTGAAACTGGATAAAAGAGATCCCCAGAACCATTCGCATAAAATATTTTTAAGTAACGTGAAGAAGAACTGTATTTCCAAGAAGTTACAACAGTTGTTGTCATAAGCCACCCCCTTATTGCGTTGTTATAGTCATACTGCAGTTAAAGGTTTATCTCATTTGAAATTAAGACAAATTTAGGGCGTGGAGTATTGCAGAATTGTTAAAAAATAATGTTTTATCTCAAATTTTTTTCATTTCTTTATCAACTAATTTGATAAAAAAAATGCCAGTTCAGAGAAATGCCATAAGCGTCATTCTCACTTTTTGATGTCGGGGGAGTTAAAAACTACGGCATTGTTCTGATTTATTGCCTTTGACTTGGTTGTTGCTGCCATTAATTGAAAAAGCATTTTCAAGACAAATCAAATTACCTGCGATTTCATTATTATTTAGCACAATATTGCCATTATTTTTCTTTAATTTGAGGTCGCCTGAAATTTGGTTATTGAGGAGTTGGATGTTTTTCCCAGTTGTAAAATCGACATTGCCACTGATATTGTTATGATTGGCGATGATCTTGGTAAAATTTTTATTCGATTCAATATTGCCTTTGATGTGGTTGTCATGCAGTTTAACACTTGCACCATTTTCTAAAATAACATTGCCATGAACAATTAAACCTTCAAGCTGACAATTTTTTTTGACTTTAATATCTTCACGAATACTTTGGTTTTTAATTTCACCTTCGCAGTTCATGGCAGCAAAAGTTGTAAACGAACATAAAATTAAACTGATTGAGACGAAATATTTTTTCATGGGCTTACATCTTCCTGAAATAAGCAATTGACCTAAAATTCATGTTAAAAATACTGAAATACTGGCAAAGATGTAAGCCTAGACAATCGGGTTTGCGGCGCATTTTTATTATATTTGTGTAAGCTCTAACTTGATGAATATCTACAGATATGTAGAAAGTGCTAGTACGTTAAAGTTGTATGAATAAAGTGTGAACTGCGTAGGGTGTATAGAGGTATATACTCGCAGATAATAGGCATAAAAAACCACGCTAAAAGCGTGGTTTTTGAATCAGTTCAATCTAATACAGATTAGATTTTACCAACTAGGTCGATTGAAGGAGCAAGAGTTGCGTCGCCTTCTTTCCATTTAGCTGGGCAAACTTCGCCTGGATGAGCGTGTACGTATTGAGCTGCTTTAACTTTACGAAGAAGTTCTTGAGCATCACGACCGATACCACCAGCGTTGATTTCAACGATTTGGATTTTACCTTCTGGATCGATAACGAAAGTACCACGATCAGCAAGACCGTCAGCTTCGATTAATACATCAAAGTTTTTAGCAAGAGTCCAGTTCGCATCACCAACCATTACGTATTGGATTTTTTTGATTTCTTCTGAAGAATCGTGCCAAGCTTTGTGAGTGAAATGAGTGTCAGTAGAAACTGAGTAGATTTCAACACCTAGTTTTTGGAATTCTGCATAGTTGTCAGCAAGGTCACCAAGTTCAGTTGGGCAAACGAAAGTGAAGTCAGCTGGGTAGAAGAATACAACAGACCATTTACCTTTAAGATCAGCTTCAGTTACTTCGATGAATTGACCATTTTGGAATGCTTGTGCTTTAAACGGTTTAACTTCAGTATTAATTAAGCTCATCATTGTCTCCATGATTGAGGTTTGTTTTTGATTTCCAATAGGGTACAGAAATTTTTCTTATTGCTGAAATAGTATTTTTACATAACTAATATCGGAAAATCCGAATTAGTACACTCCAGAACTATTTCAGCAATAACGATTATTTATCATTATTTCATTCGATATAAGCCATATCAATGCCATATAAAGTTGAAAGTAAAATGACAAAATCATCTTTTCAAAGTCTGTAACCAACATGATGCTTGTGGCATAAGATTTCAAGGGTGATCTCTAAAAAAGTTATAAAAAATATTTCAAATTATAGAATTTGTTCATATAAGATGGCATGAACATAAAATGACTCCAGATTTGATCAGGTGCTTAGTCAATTTTTTCGTATCATTGCCATTCTCAGTCTTGCACTTGCATCACTATGTATTCTTAAAGTTGAAGACACAGGTACAAATTTATGTATCTATGAATACTTGCAACCTCAAAAAGCGACCTATTTTAATGAACTATTAGGAACTTCATCAGATGATCCTACGCTATTGAGTACCATGGGAATCGTTGGAATCTTCTTTTTTTTCCCACTGTTGCTATCATTTAGACGTGCTTGGTATGTGGTTATATTATGGCTATATGCGATTTTTCAATTCATCATCATTTTAATGATAGAAACTGCTTCAATTTCAAAAATTATCTATGACAGTATTGTTTATTGTCATAATGGTTGGTTGTTCGCATGGGTGATCGGGCAGAGCATATTTATTGTTTTTAGTTTCGTTTACATTTTCTATGGCACTGAAACTAATGTATAAAGCTTTCAAATGGATTGGCTTGAGTTGCCTATTCTAGTCAGCATGTGGCTTTATTATTCTGTACTGGATGAATCAAGAATGTGCTTTCATTTCAAGGTGCTAGCCCGAATCAAATTAATTATTATGCTGAAATGAATGGTTCTTCATCGGATGAACCTCTTTTATTTATTTTTATTGCGTTGATTTGCTTTTTATTTTCAATTTTTTTGTGCTTAGCAAAATCTGTTTATCATTTCTTGATCATCTCTTTCATTTTATTGATGTTTTTAATTGTGCCGTTGAGTATGTCTTATACAGTGCCATTTTATCAGCCATTACATGGCAGTATTGAAGCATGTGGCAATTATTGGTTATTGGCCGCAATTTTAGTTTTTTATCATTTTATTCTGTTCGGCTTTACCTATTGGTTTCAGGCACGCAAAAAATAGATTCATCTTTCACTATTTTTACATACAGCGTAAAATATTCGGTTCAATTTTTAATTATTAGGATAATGCATCTGTGCCAAGTCAGTTAAATGTCGATCAATTGGTCATGGTTCGTGATCGCCATCGCTTAAGTCGGCTGAAAAAAGGCAAAGAAGCCAATCCTGAAAAATTTCAAGATTTGTTTGAAAAGTCGAATGCGAAAGTGCGCGAACGGATTGCCCGCATTCCAAATATTAAATTAAATCAAGACTTACCTGTTACGCAGTATGCAGACAAACTGATTGACGCGATTCAAAAGCATCAAGTGATTATTGTGGCAGGTGAAACCGGTTCGGGTAAAACCACGCAGTTACCGCAAATTGCCATGCTTGCAGGTCGTGGTTTAACGGGTTTGATTGGTCATACTCAACCCCGTCGACTGGCTGCACGTAGCGTTTCGCAGCGTATTGCAGAAGAAGTGGGCGAAAAGCTAGGGGAGTCGATCTCCTTTAAGGTTCGTTTCAATGAACAAGGTTCACAAGATTCCATCGTTCGGTTAATGACCGATGGTATTTTATTGGCTGAACTGGCTAATGACCGATTCTTAAATAAATATGACACGATTATTATCGATGAAGCACATGAACGTTCGCTGAATATCGACTTCATCATGGGCTATCTCAAACAGCTCTTGCCTCGTCGTAAAGATCTCAAAGTCATTATTACTTCAGCAACTTTAGACGTAAATCGATTTTCGAATTACTTTAATGGGGCACCTATTTTTGAAGTCGAAGGTCGAAGCTTCCCAGTAGAACTCCGTTATCGTCCGATTTCAGAGCTGAGTATTGTTGGCAGTGATGACGATGAGTTTGATGATTTTGAAGAAAATCTACCGCGTGCCGTTGTTTCGGCAGTAGAAGAATGTTTTCAAGATGCACAGGAAAAAGGTCATCCTGAACATGCGGACATTTTGATTTTTGCCAGCACTGAACAGGAAATTCGTGAGTTACAGGAAACACTGCAAAAGTTTGGGCCACGACATACCGAAGTTTTGCCTCTCTATGCTCGATTAGCTTTGTCAGAACAGCAAAAGATCTTTAATCCATCAGGCGGTGGGCGACGGATTATTATTGCCACCAACGTGGCAGAAACTGCCTTAACTGTGCCAAATATTCGCTATGTAATTGATAGTGGCTTTGCACGGATATCCCGTTATAACTATCGCTCACGTGTTCAGCGTCTACCAATTGAGGCTGTATCACAGGCGGCAGCAAATCAGCGTAAAGGTCGTTGTGGTCGTATTGCACCGGGTGTGTGTATTCGACTGTATTCAGAAGAAGACTTTATGAGTCGTCCTGAATTTACCGAACCGGAGATTAAACGAACCAACTTGGCCTCGGTTATTTTGCAAATGCAAAGTTTGGGCTTTGGTGAATTAGAAGACTTCGATTTTATTGAGCCGCCAGATCATCGTTTGGTGAATGATGGTCGTAAGCTTTTGATTGAGCTTGGGGCGATGGTTGAGAAAGGGAAAGCCCCTCTTTCGCAAAGAGGGGTTGGGGGAGATTCTATTGAAAGTAATCCCCCTAAATCCCCCTTTACAAAAGGGGGACTTCCTCCGGCGAAGGGTGGTGGTTTAACCAAAATCGGTCAGCAAATGGCGAAAATGCCGATCGACCCACGTCTTGCAAGGATGATTTTGGGTGGAGCCCATTTTGGCGTATTAAATGAAGTCTTAATTATTGTCGCTGCTTTAGCGGTACAAGATCCACGTGAACGTCCTGCGGATAAACAAATGCAGGCCGATCAGAAACATGCTTTGTTCCGTGAAGCTGACTCAGATTTCTTGTTTTATATCAAGTTATGGGAAGCTTTGGTTGCTAACCGTGACATGAGTGAGAATAAGCGTCGAACCTTTGCACGCAACCATTTCCTCAGTTGGTTACGCCTCCGTGAGTGGAAAAAAACCCATGAGCAATTGGTGGATTTGGCTCAGGGCTTAAAACTGTCCTTTAATGAAAAGAAGGCCAATTATGAAAATCTGCACCGTGCGTTATTAACGGGTTTACTTTCATTTATTGCCAACAAAACCGATGAACGTAATGTGTTCATGGCAGTGCGTCAGCAAAAGGCACGCATTTTCCCTGCATCAACCTTGCATAAAACCAATACACCTTGGGTCATGGCTTTTGAGATGGTGGAAACTTCTCAGGTATATCTTCGTACATTGGCGAAAATTGAACCTGAATGGATTTTATTGGCTGCAGGCGATTTATTGAAGCATCATTATTTTGAGCCGCATTGGTCGAAAAAAGCTGGTGTGGTGAATGCTTATGATCAAATTTCTTTATTTGGTTTGATTATTGAGCCACGTCGTCAGATTAATTATGAAAAAGTGGATCATCCGGCGGCGCATGAAATTTTCCTACGCGATGCGTTGACGACGGGACATTTGGGTATTACGCCGCCGTTCTTAAAACACAATTTATTAAAACTCGAAGAAGTTGAGCGTGTTGAAGATAAACTGCGTCGTCGTGATTTGGTGGTGGATGAAGAAACCATCTACCAATTTTATGCTGCAAAAGTGCCTGAAGAGGTGGCAAGTCGTCGTAGTTTTGAAGACTGGCGTGCAACTGTAGAACCGAAAAATCCACGGTATTTATTTATCGATGATGATGCGCTTTGGATGAATGACCGTCCAACGACCCAGCAATTTCCAGACTACCTACGAAATGGTGAACTGCGTTTGGCTGCAAGTTATCGTTTTGACCCAAGTCATGATGAAGATGGTGCAACGGTCAAAATTCCAGTTCAAGCTTTGCCGCAAGTGGATGAAAATATTTGGTCATGGGGCATACCCGGTTGGCGACAAGACCTGATTGAAGCCTTGCTTAAAGCCCTGCCTAAGGATAAACGCCGTCACTTGGTGCCAATACCTGATACGGCTCGTAAATTGATGGATCGTGTCGATGCCGTGCATTTGCGCGAGCATATTTTTAGTTTCTTGGCATACCAACTGCGCGGTGAGCAAATCACAGACAAAGACTTTTCTTGGGAACGCGTTGAGCAATATCTGCTGCCTTTAATCAAAGTCATTGATGAAAAAGGCCGTGTGATTGAGCAAGGTCGTGATCTAGATGAACTCAAAGCACGCTGTCGTACGGAAACTCATAGCCCAGTCAAACAGTTAAAAGGTGAGTTTAAAACCTTCCCTGATAATTTTGTGTTCGAAGCATCACAAAAAGTCACGGGTGTGGTGGTGAAACAATATCAAGCGCTTGTTCCAGTCAAAGGCTTTGCAGAGTTGGATGCCAAAGACGAATCTGGCGTGGTGATTCAGACCTTCAATGACCAATTTGAAGCAGTCAAACAACACCGCGAAGGGATCATTCGTTTGGTTCATATGCAGTTGGGTGACTTAGTTCGTCAGTTGAAAAAACAGATTTCTAAACCCTTGGCATTGGCTTATTCGCCGCTAGGTGACAAAGCCAAACTAGAGCAAATGTTAGTTTATGCCACACTTCAGCTTGCAATAAATGAGCTACCTGTCAATGTGCAGGAGTACCAAAACCTGATTTTAAATGTAAAGAAATCTTTCTTAACCCATGGGCAACAAGCATTAGCCGTCTTAACCGAAACCTATATTCAATGGCAGGATATACGTCGGAAATTGTTGGTTTTAGATGATTCTGTGTTTGGAAAGAACATCGATGATATTGAAGATCAGCTCGATTTGATGCAACTTTCAGATTTTGTTTATGGCAAAACTTCCGATGTGTGGCTCGAATTTCCAAGATATTTGAAGGCATTAGTCTTGCGTTTAGACCGCTTGCCAAATAACCTACAAAGGGACAATTCTGCCATTGATCAAGTTGACCCATGGATGGAAAAATTATTTAAGTTTAAAAATGACACTCGCCTTAAAGAATTGTATTTCATGGTTGAGGAGTTACGCATCTCTATTTTCTCTCAACCAATGAAGACCAAGATGCCAATTTCTCCATCCCGCTTGCAAAAAGTATGGGATAAGCTCGGAATCAGTTAAGATATAGGTATTTTCTAAAAGGAGTTTTACATGGGCATCCGCATTACGGGTACAGGTCTTTATCATCCAGAAGACGTAATTACTAACGAAGAGTTAGTTGAAGCTTTAAATGCTTATGTGGAACAGTACAACAGTGATAATGCTGAAAAAATTGAAGCCGGTGAGCTAGAAGCGCGCCGTGGTTCAAGTGCAGAATTTATCGAAAAAGCATCTGGCGTAAAAGCACGTTATGTTGCTGAAAAAAGCGGTATTTTAGATCCAAAACGTTTACGTCCAGTATTGCATGAACGTTCAAATGATGAATTGTCTATTCAAGCGGAATGGGGCGTAGCTGCTGCAAAGCAAGCGATGGAAAATGCGGGTGTGACTGCTGAAGACATCGATGTTGTGATCTTGTCATGCTCTAACATTCAACGTGCATATCCAGCCGTTTCAATTGAAATTCAAACTGCGTTGGGTATTCAGGGTTATGCCTATGACATGAACGTTGCATGTTCAGCTGCAACTTTTGGTATCAAGCAAGCCTATGACGCGATCAAATCAGGCGCTCGTCGCGTGTTATTGGTGAACGTTGAGATCACATCTGGTCACACAGATTTCCGTATGCGTGACTGTCACTTCATCTTTGGTGACGTTGCAACGGCTTCGATCATTGAAGAAACTGAAACCAAAGCTGGTTTTGAAGTGTTGGATATTGACCTGTTTACTCAGTTCTCAAACAACATTCGTAACAACTTCGGTTACTTAAATATGAGTGAAGTCGATGCTGACATCGACAACAACCGTTTCCGTCAAGACGGTCGTAAAGTATTTAAAGAAGTGTGTCCATTAGTGGCGAAAATGATCACTAAGCAATTGGATGACAATAAAATTGCGGCAACAGATGTAAAACGTTTCTGGTTACATCAAGCGAATGCCAGCATGAATGAATTGATTCTGAAACTGGTTGTGGGTAAAGAACATGCTCAGCCAGACCTTGTGCCAATCATTCTTGATGAATTTGCCAATACTTCATCAGCAGGTGTCATTATTGCTTTGCACCGTACTGCGAATGAAGTAAGCCATGGCGAGTACGGTGTACTTTGCTCATTTGGTGCAGGCTACTCAGTAGGTTCTGTACTTGTTCAAAAACATGATGCTGCCTAAGGTCGGCACATTTGCAGGTTGAACATGATGCAAAATGGATAAAGCGTTTAAGCGCTTTATCCCGCATGTATTTCACGCCAACATTTTTAGGCGCTGAATACATCGATGCATCTAAACCTGCAATGTATGTAGGGAATCACACAATTTACGGTGTACTCGATTCACCGTTGATTATTGATTATCTCTACAATGAATATAAAGTGGCTGTGGTCAGTATCGCTGATCATAGCCATTTTTATTTGCCCGGTTGGCGTGGCATGGTCAAAAAGTTCGGTGCAGTCCAAGGTATTCAGGACTATGTCAGAACAGTGATGCAACAAGGTTATTCCATTTTAGTTTTTCCCGGTGGTGGTCGAGAGGTTTTGAAGCGAAAAGGGGAAGCCTATCAACTGATCTGGAAGCAACGTTATGGCTTTTTAAAACTGGCGCAAGAATTTAATTATGACATTGTGCCTTTTGCCGCTTTAGGTGGAGATGAAGTCTTTGAACTGGGCTTTGATGCCAGTGTGATCGTTGAACATCGTTGGTTTAAACAACTATTAAAAATACAAAAAATCGATAAATTATTACGTCATGGTGATGTGATTCCGTCTTTACCCAAACGTATTATCCCCAAGCGCATTCCATTCTATTTTCAATTTTTACCCCGTCAAAGTTTAAGTCATATTCAGAGTGTGGAGGATTTAAAGCGTTATCGAGAGGCTCTACAACAAGATATTTACACTGCGATAGAACAGCTCAAAAGAATCCGTGCAGAACAACATTCTACAGATCAATAATAGTGACTACTCTTCAACTTCATCCATTTTTATTCGTCACAGCTCAAAATCATGGTGAATTTTGTCACAACAATAGCTTTTAGATTTTTTTATTGAACGCCTTTGTATTGACCTTTTGTACAGCTATTTGGCTGATTAATGGCAGTAGTCGGAGCATTAAACTTTGACTATAGTGAAGGTTGAAAAATAATCAACGATCGTTAGGGCGGAAGATGGAAAAGAAAAGCTTGACCCCGCAGCTAGAGCATATTGCTCGGCAACTTATTCGAATATCTCCAAGTTTAAAGCAGTTGTATCAAGAGCAAATGGATCTTGCTACAGCACTCAATTCACAAAATATCTTTAAAATTGAACAAGAGCAGCACCGCATTCAACTGTGTAATGGACAGTGGACCTTACAGCTACAAAGTCGTGAATCGATTGGCTATCAGTTTCCTAGAAGTCCATTTAGACCCATCAAAATTGTTGAATTGCATTCGACAGTGCCATGTATTGAGGCAATAGAAGATTTCTTATTTCATGAATTGTATTTTTTTACTGGCGACCTAAAGCCGCAACATTCACTCTTGCTCAGAGAAAAAGCACAGCAATTTAGACAATTGATCTTACAGTCGATTTTTCAACATCTAAATGGGCCAGCGCGTGTTCAACAGTTTTTAGCACAGATGACAGCAGTAGAAGCGCAAATTTTTGATCAGCTGATGCAAGAGCAGCAGATTTATCAGACACCGCTATTACAAACGTATATCGAATGCCAAATCTGTCTACCCCATTGGTTGATGCAAAAGATTGAGCAGATGTTTGCGCTTCATTCACTTACAGAAGCTGAAATATTGCCGATACAGCTCTTGATGGATAGTTTGGACGAGATTTGTTTTGCTACAGCACAATTTTTAGATCCGACCATATACAGGATCATGAGTTTGAGCTATGAAGATCGGTTCAATTTACAAGAATTAAATGAACATATAGAAGATATTATTTTGTTGCTCGACCATGCATATGAGCGTCCCAATTTGTTGGGTTTTATTCGTTTGATGCATCGGGATGTTTGGGCAGAGCAGGACATATTAAGCCATAGTAATTTTGTGCAAGCCACAGCAATTTGGCAAAAAAAATGTGGAAAACTCCCTTTACTCGATAACAACCGTGCAGTGCGATGGATGTTCAAGCAGTCAGCCGAAGTATTGGATTGGCTGAGTCGTAATTTTCAACACAGTAATGTACGAGTGGCTGTGACGGCATTAAGTTTTGTCGATACGCAGCATATTCATCCCGCATTGATTCTTGCGACCTTACAACATTTTCAATTTGTTGCAGCGCGCTTATTTATTCAAAATTGCCATACGATTGCGCATGAACATGATTGGTTTAATCATGAAAAAAATCTGCAGTTTGTTTTACAGCGAAAATATCAGCAGCATGATGACCATCGTGTAGTGATCAGCCCATCGATTTTGTATTTAGATGAGTGGTTGATCTTAATGCGACAGGTATTAGGCGCGGAGGATCAGGCCATAAAAAAAGTCTATTTGCCTTTGAGCCGTATTATGCAGGCCTATCTGCAGCATTTATTACGTTGTACGCAGCATTTACCGCAGGCTTTGATGGATTATATCCGTCCAGAAACCCAAGAAAATCGCCAGTTTTTAAGTATGTTACGACAGCATAAAATTCAACTGCAGGATTTTCGAAATTTATTTTATTTAAAGCATGCTAATTTAAGAGTATCTGTATTTGATGCCTATGTGCGTGATTATGTCAGTGCGACTTATTCTACAGGTCATACAGTCCCTAAAAATATTACCTGGAATGGGGTCTTTCATCAGGCGGTGCATTGGCATGCTAAGCAACAAAAGCAAGAAATGTTAACTCAATTAAAGCGTAAATTTGAGACAACAGTCTGGCAGCCATTTACAACAGAAGACAAAATATATTTTCAAGATTGGGTCTTTGAAGAATTAAAAACCATCGATCGAATTATTGATGAATCTATTCAATTTAAACATTGTTTGGCATCAAGTTATAGCGCCAGTATCATTGCAAGAGTATATGTAGCTTTTCATATGTACCATCCCATTTTGCATGTATCGATGACTTTGGGCTGTCATGTGCAAAACCATATTTTGGTTTTTGATCAACTTGAGTATTCAAATAATACCCAAGCAGAAATAGAAAAAGTAAATATCGCTAAAGAATTTTTAAATAGGTTCAATAGCTTAAAGTAAGATTGGCGAAATACGGATTTAGGAAACTGTGTTGTGCGCTTAACTTTTGAGTCAAAAATCGTTAGGCTATAGCCGTTCTTTTACGGTATAGGTCTTATGAAACAAGAAACTGCACTCAAGCTGCTCAAAGCAGGCGAAAATGTGTTTTTAACAGGTTCGGCTGGTGCAGGGAAAACTTATACTTTAAATCAGTACATCAATTATCTAAAAGCGCGCAAAGTACCGGTGGCAATTACGGCTTCTACAGGGATTGCTGCAACCCATATGAATGGCATGACAATTCATACATGGGCAGGGATTGGAATTAAAGATGCGATTTCCGAAGATGAGTTAAAGCGCTTAAAAGAACGTAAATATTTAAAAGAGCATTTGGAAAATGCCCAAGTTTTAATCATCGATGAAATTTCGATGTTGCATGCCAAGCAATTAAACTTGGTGAATAAAGTTTTAAAATTTTTTAAAGACAGTGAAGATGCTTTTGGGGGGATTCAAGTCATTGTTGCAGGTGACTTCTTCCAGTTACCCCCTGTGGGACGCAAAGGTGAATTAAACCGTGACAAGTTTTGCTTTATGTCTGAGGCATGGGTAGAAGCGAAGTTTCGCGTGTGTTATTTGACCGAACAACATCGTCAGGGTAATGACTATCTCAATGATATTCTAAATGCGATTCGTGCTCAGCAAATTACGGGCGATCATTTGCATGCTTTAAGGCAGACAAGTTCACAAAATATAGGTGAAACCTTTACGCGCTTGTATACCCATAATATGGATGTAGATAGTATTAACTATAAACATCTAAATGAAATTGAACAGGAATCTCGCCAGTTTGATGCTCAATGCGATGGTAATGACAAACTGATTGAAACCTTAAAATCTTCAGTGCGTGCGCCGGAAACTTTGACCTTAAAGAAAAATGCCAAAGTGATGTTTGTAAAAAACAACTTTGACGTGGGCTATATCAATGGCAGCCTTGGTGAAGTGATAGGTTTTGAAGAAGATGATGAATATGGCATCTTGCCTAAAGTAAAACTCACTGATGGCACGACCTTAGTGGTCGAACCTGAAACATGGTCTGTCGATAATGATGATGGTAAAACCATTGCCAGTTTCCAACAAATTCCACTGCGTTTGGCCTGGGCGATCACCATTCACAAATCTCAAGGGATGACCCTTGCAGCGGCTGAAATTAACTTGACGCATACTTTTGAGAAAGGTCAGGGTTATGTGGCATTGTCGCGTTTAAAAACATTAGATGGTTTGCGTTTACTTGGTTTTAATGAGCAAGCCTTAGAACTCGACAGTTTGGCGATTAAAGCCGATCGACGCTTTCAGGAACTCTCTGATGAAGCGGAAACCAATTTTGCAGAGGCTGATTTAACCGTTCAACACAAAGCCTTTATTCGCCATTGTGGCGGAACACTGAATGAAGTGGAAATCGAGCGCAATGAAAAGAAAATTTCCAAAACTGGTGCGAAACAAAGCTTTGCCACAGCGACTTTAGATCAAACTCGTGAATTGTTTGAGGAAGGTTATGAAATTCAAGATATTGCAGTGGAACGTGGTTTAACACCAGCTACGATTATTAACCATTTGGCTCGTCTGCAAAAAGAGCAAGGTTTAGATATCTCGGTGGCACATCCGGGAGAAGACGTGGTTGAGCAGGTGCGTAAAATCTATAAACGTTTGGCGAAACGACAAGACCCAGCACATTATAACGATGATGGTACTATTAAGCTGCGCCCAATTGTGGAGTTGACCAGTCCACGCATGGGATATGACCAAGTTCGTTTGGCTTTATTATTTGTGGAATAACACATTCTTTGGATTACATACATTTAAAGCCAGATTGATCAATCTGGCTTTTTTAATAAGGGGCATCGTGTTTATTTTCATCCTTTGCATCTGCTTAAAACGATGAATTGGTGGTTAAAGTTCCAAATAAAACTTTAAATGAATAAAACTTAATAAAATAATGATAAGATGAGTATAATTCATTAATGCTTTGCGAAAACTATTCGATTGCAAAGTTGCTCCTAAGTTTAGTTGAGAACAATCATGTTGGAATTACGCCATCTCAAAACCTTATTGGCACTCAGAGAACACGGTTCTTTGGTCGCTGCATCTAATGATCTGTGTTTAACGCCTTCTGCACTTTCACACCAGTTGAAAGAGCTAGATCATTGGTATGGGGTAGAGGTGGTGAACCGACGCACACGTCCTGTGACTTTTTCGAATGTTGGGCAACGTTTACTACGCCTTGCCGATGACATTTTGCCGCAAGTTCAAATTACGCAATCGGACATTACACGTATTGTGCATGGTCAAACCGGCCGAATTATTTTTTCTTCAGAATGTCATAGTTGCTTTGACTGGCTGATGCCGTTATTGAATGTCTACCGTCAGCAATACCCTGATGTAGATTTGGACTTTGCTTCTGGCTTTGAAGCCAATCCGCATGAACTATTACAAACAGGCGAGTTTGATCTTCTGATTACGGCAGATCCGATCAATTTAAAAGGTGTGGAATATTTCCCTATCTTTGAATATGAGTCTCGTTTGGTATTGTCCAATACACATCCATTGGTTCGTGCGACAAATGTGACTGTTCAAGAATTAGCAGAAGAAACGCTGATTACCTATCCGGTTGATAAACATCGTTTAGATATCATGGCAAAATTATTTTTACCGGCCAATATTCAGCCTAAACACGTCCGTACTACAGATTTGACCCAGATGCTGATTCAGTTGGTTGCAAGTGGTCGTGGTATTGCGGCATTACCTGATTGGGTAGTGAATGAATATGAGCAAAAAGGTTGGGTGACCTCTCGACGCTTAGATTGTGTTTCACCTGAAGGTTTAAGACGAACTTTGTACGCCGGCTATCGTACAGAAGAGGCTGAAAAAAGCTACTTTGAAGGCTTCCTAAAACAGTTGGCGAAATTCTCACAAAAACGCAATCAATATTATTCCAACTAAGGAGGATCTATGACTCAGAGTCTTTTTGTATACGGGATATTACGTCTAGGTCAGCCCAATGCACACGTGATGGAACGCATAGGTGGCATGTGGAAGAAAGGTGTGGTTTGGGGTGAATTAGAACATAAAGGCTGGGGTGCGGCGATGGGCAGTCCGGGCATTCGTTTATCGAAGGCAGGTCAAGCGATTGAAGGCTATGTTTTTATCTCTGAAAACTTAGCCGCACATTGGGGGCTTTAGATGAATTTTAAGGGACTGAATATCAACGTGTGGCTGTCGATGTGCAACTGGAAGGCGGAGAATGGATGTAGAGTGAAATTTACGCATTGAAATAATATCCAGGGGAGAGTCGGAAAATACGTGGGTCATCCATACATCATGACTTTCCCCAACCTTCGATATGTGTATCGATGATTCTGCTTGCTCTGTTGTTTCCTTGAGTGCATTTTTTTCAAAGAGCAGTATTTAAAAGAGTTGTATCTAAAGTGCTTGAATGCACAGAAATCACTTTAAGATTGCTATACAAGTGGATGAATAATTTTTAGAATTGAGCTGTATCTCACACTGAAACCTGTTTGAGCTCAATCATGCCGAATACTATAGAACCCTCACCAACTCAACTCATGTCTGTGATTCAAACGCAGACAGCAATTGCTAAATTGGGTTTAGATCTAAATGCAGTGATGACCGTGGTCGCAGAACAGGCGCAGCAGATTACACATGCTAAAGGTGCAGTTGTAGAGTTGGCTGAAGATGGTGATATGGTCTATCGTGCAGTGTCTGGTGGGGCGAGTCATTTATTGGGTTTAAGACTTCATATTGAAAACAGCTTATCAGGTCTATGTATAGCGCAAAAACAAACACTGTATTGCCAAGATTCGGAAACAGATGCGCGGGTAGATCGCGTGGCATGTCGACGTGTCGGGTTGCGTTCGATGGCTGTGGTGCCATTGATTCATTGTGATGAAGGTGTCGGTGTTTTAAAGATTTACTCTGACCAAGTCGATGCCTTTCAGGAAGCTGATTTACATATATTGAGTTTGATGTCTGAGTTGATCGCTGCGGCGATGTACCATGCGACACGTTTCGGTGCGACAGAGTTATATAAATTGGCGACTCAAGATAGCTTAACAGGCTTAGCCAATCGGGCTTTGTTTGTCGACTTTTTACGCCAAGGGATAGAAAAAGCACGTGCGCAGAAAAAAGTACTGGGTATCTTGATGATTGATATGGATGGTCTGAAACCGATTAATGATCAGTTTGGACATCGCATTGGGGATGCTGCACTGAAAGAAATTGCACAGCGCATTTTGCGTGAAACACGTCAAGATGACTTGGTTGCACGCTTGGGCGGTGATGAATTTGCTGTGATTTTAACCAATATTGCCAACTTAGAGCGTGCGCAAACGGCGATGAATCGAATCGCAGAAAGTTGCGGACTGCCATTTGCATTCGAGCAAATGAGTTTGAAAATTGGTGCCAGTATTGGCATGGCTTTATTTCCAGAGGATGCCCAATCCATCGATCAATTGGTCGAAATGGCTGATTTAAAAATGTACGCCAATAAGCGTGAACGGAAACAAATCAATCCTGAATAAATCACTGCCTAAATATCTCACTGCTTAAATAATTCACTCATAGTTATGCAGGTAAATTCGTTCACTACCTTCATATTATCTAAAGTATCGCAAAACGTTTTGATGAAAACTTGTCCTGTCTCAAACAAATGCAGATGACATGACTAAGTATCGTTGTTTAATTTAAATCAAAGTGCGCTTAGCATGTGACGGTGCAAGATGATTAAATAATTGAAAAATCATCTAAGGTCATTTGTTTTTTGACTGATTTGAATATTTTGAATTGTTAAGCTGTGCACTATTGCATGGCGAAAAGAGCATGACAATTCAATGAAAGGGATGTCAAAAGATTTATTCATTATTGCGGCAGGTTTTATTGCTGCAATGCATATCGGGAAATTACCGCCCGCGATACCTGTATTACAGCAGCAACTTGGTATTAGCTTTATTCAGTCTGGTTTATTGCTTTCATTGGTACAGGGCGCAGGAATGTGCTTTGCATTGTTGATTGGTAGTTATATCCAAAAAATTGGATTTAAACTGTGTATCTTATTGGGCTTAAGTCTATTGACGATAGCAAGTGCATGGGGGAGCTTTGCACAAAGCTTTGATGTCTTGTTGCTACTGCGTGTCATAGAAGGATTTGGCTTCTTATTGGTGACACTCACAGGGCCTGCATTTATCCGTCAGCTTGTACCGCTACAGCACATCAGCGCAAAGATGGGACTGTGGAGTGCTTATATGGGCGGAGGTATGGGTATAGCCTTATTGGTTGCGCCATTTCTAATTGCTCAATATGGTTGGAGTGTGGTTTGGCTCAGTTTCGCTATGATTACTGCAGCATTACTACTCTGTATCGCTATGTTTATTCCTCAGCCTAATGTGGCGCTGAATACAACACCTATTATTGGTCTCATTCGGGATACTCTGAAACATCCTGCAGCATGGCTTTTGGCGCTCATTTTTGGGACATATGCAGGGCAGTGGTTTGCATTGGTGGGCTTCTTACCGATGATTTATGCCCAAAACCAAATTTCAGCAGAGCTGGCGGGTGCTTTAACAGCCAGTGTTGCCGTTGCGAATGCTGTGGGCACATGGGGTTGCGGACTGTTATTACAGCGTGGTTTTCAAGCTAAAACTTTAGTCCAACTGGGTTTTGCTGTTTTGATCATTTGCTCCTTAGGGTTTTATCTTTCTAAAGACGCGTTACCGTTTTTACTGCAATATTTAACGGTGTTTAGTTTTTCGCTTTTTGGGGGCTTGATTGCTGCGACGGTCTTTGCACAAGCACTGCATTTTGTACCTTATCCTGCGGCAATCAGTACGACGGTCGGCATGATTTTACAATGCTCTGCCATATCACAATTTGTTCTGCCTCCGTTGATTGCCACCGTAGTTTCACAGACTGGAGCGTGGTTTTGGGCGGGTATCTTGATGTCAGCGTTGTCATTCGTTGGAATCATGCTTAGTCGACGTTTATTTCAAATGCAGCATGGCTCAATTTAAAATTTTATTTTATGTAAGTAACAGCCTTATTGCTTAATCCCAATCAGTAGCGACAAGATGCCTGCTGCAATGAGTGGGCCGACGGGTACACCACGCAGCATCGCAACACCTGCGACTGTCCCAATCAATAGTCCGGCAACCACATCAGGCTGATTGGACATCAGTTTGACACCGCGACCGCCTAACCATGCGACAAAGACGCCAATGGCGATTGCGACGAGGGATTTCCAACTTAAAAAGGATTTTAAAATCGAATCACCAGGAATTTTTCCGCTAGCGATCGGCGTGAGTACGCCAATGGTTAAAATAATAATGCCAATGTTTAAGCCATATTGTTGCAGATAGGGGAAAAATTCACTTAAAGGAGTGATGCGGAAAACAATCAAGACACCTGCTGCTATGGTGATCGCTGTATTGTGACTAAAGATGCCACAAGCCAATAACACCAATAACACGATCAGATTTAAATCCAACTGAGACATAGGATATTCGTGAGAAACTTCAATAAATAATTAATAGTGTAGCGCAGAAACATTAATAACTGGCGTTCAAGATCATTTCCGCTATTTTTCCTGCAAGTTGAGTCACTGTTCAGTATAAAATAGTAATATATGGTGTTTATTAGGTTGTTCTATGTTTTTGGAAAAAATGCTGCAATCACAAGGTTTTGGTTCGCGTAAATATTGCCAACAGTTGATTAAAAATGGTGCGGTCGAAATACACGGTGAGATTGTAGATAATCCAAAGCAAAAGCTGGACTTGAATGATTTAACTTACAGTGTGCATGGACAGGACTATACCTATCGTGAGCATGTTTATATCGCGTTAAATAAACCTCAAGGTTATGAATGTTCGCATCAGGCAACCCATCATTTCAGTGTTTTTGAATTATTTGATGATGTGCTGTTAAATCGTGGTCTGCAATGCGTCGGGCGACTGGATCAAGACACCACTGGACTGTTGCTGCTCACGGATGATGGTCAATATCTACAAGCGCTTACACACCCTAAAAAGCATGTTGCCAAAGTGTATTCGATGCATACCGCAGATCCTGTGACACCTGAGCAAATACAACAATTAGAACAAGGAGTGGAGCTTCGAAACGAAAAAGGCATCTTCGCTGCAACCGATGTACAGCTATTGGCTTCACATCAATTGCAAATGACTGTCCATCAAGGGGTATATCATCAAGTGAAGCGGATGTTGGCGGCTGTCGGCAATAAAGTTGAAACTTTACATCGTGCTCAAATAGGACAATTAAAGCTTGAAGATCTCGCTGAGGGTGAGTGGATCTATTTGAATGCAGCGCAAATTGAACAATCGAAATTTCGTGAAAATTTTAATCCACAGTAATAGGTACAGGGCTTTGATACTTCATCATTTGAAGGATAAATATGCGATATTAAAGCCCCTTAATATGTCTGCTGTCTGCTGTCTGCTGTCTGCTGTCTGCTGATCTAAAGATGCGTTTTTCAACATGCTTTGTTGATGTATTTTAAAGCTGAGCAATGCATTAGCGAATAAAGTAATGATAGGTTTGAAATTCATCATCTTTAATGAAGCCCATCGATTCATAGAGTTGATGTGAGTGATAGTTATTTTTTTGAGTTTCGAGGCTGATTCGAAGCGCACCTTCATGTTGAGCAAAGAGAACCGCAGTATCGATCAATTGTTTGGCTGAACCTTGACGACGATATACAGGGCTGACATAGACATCATCTAAAATATAGTAGGTTGAACAAGCCACAGATGAAAAGCCTAAATACAGTAAGATAAACCCAGTAATCACTTCATCTTTTAGACAAATAAAAATTACGCTTTCATTATTTTCAAAACGTTGTCTTAGAAATTTATATGAGATATCAAGATTAGAAGAGGTACCATAAAATTGGCGATATTCATCAAATAAAACAGCAAGTGGATGAAGGTCTGCTTCTGTTGCGCGTCGAACGATCATTTTTTTCTATACTCCATGCTATTTTTATCAGTCTTGCATGAAGCATATCGAAATTTCGAAATTGGTTGATTTATAAATTGTTTATAAATGCGACAGTGTTAAGTTTTGTCACCTTCACCCAAAATTGCATTGAGTTCTTCAAACAAGTCGAGATGATCATCATCTAATAATGGATCATTATTTAAAATTTCTAATTCAGCAGGGCTAATTTCAATGGTTGAAATAGCTTGGGCTTCTTGTTGTTTTAATTTGCGTAACTTAATCAATTGTTCAATATTGATATTTTGGTTTTCAATAGAGAAGGGGATCGATTTGGTTAAAACAACTTGTTTAAAGAATAGACGTACAGCCTGTGCAGGTGTAATGCCTAATTGTTTAAAAACGGCAAAGGCCTGTTTCTTTTCCTGTGAATCGAGACGGATTTGGTAGACTTCAGTTTTTCTCATATTCTTAGAAAGCTTTTAAATACTTAACTTTTCGCATTTATTCTAATCAAAACTGTTATAAATTCAAGAAAGTTTGGCAGTATTTTATCAATTTAATGTAATGACAATCGATTTACAGTGTCAATTCATAGGCAGAACTGAATTGAAAAGCCTGCTCTGTCACAGGATCGATAAACTCAAGCTGTTTCGCAAGTAGTTGTAAAGGTTGGCTGAAATCGTCATCTGCCTTATGTTCTACTACTGGATAAAAGGGATCATTTTGAATTGGAATGCCTAAAGCATTTAAATGCACACGAAGTTGGTGTTGCTTGCCGGTATAGGGTTTTAATTCATACTTTGCATGGTTTCCATGCTGCTGGAGGAGCTTAATGTATGTTTCACTATTTGGCTCACCATCTACCAGTTGCATTGTATAAAAAGGCTGACCTTTTTCCATACGATAGCGAGTTGTGATAGGGAAATTTAATTCATCTCGATAAGCTGCAATGGCATGATAGGTTTTTTGAACTTGCCGCTTGGCAAACATCTGTTGATATAGCCCACGGCTTTCGACACATTTGGAGAAGAGCACCACGCCAGCAGTTTCACGATCTAAACGATGAATCGGTGTTAGGTGTTCAAGCTGCGTTTGTTTTTTGAGTCGAACCAACAAGGTTTCTTGTACATACTGACCGGTCGGACTCATGGTGAGAAAATGCGGTTTATCGACCACGATGAAATGATCATTTTCAAATAAAATCTGATGCTCAAAGGGAACATGAATTTCATGCGCCAAGAATCGATAATAATAAACATGACGATTTGCTTCAAAAGGACTGTCTATCGTTAAAGCGTCACCATCTGCAGCATAGACTAGACCATCCTTAAATCGTTGTTGCCACTCTGCTGCTTGGATATGAGGAAATTGCTCACACAAATATGCATAGACCGTTGTGGCTTGTGTGTGTTGACCGTCAAGGAAGACTTTACTGGCACTAACACCATTGATCATTGGGGGAGTAAATTCAAAACTATGCATGAAGAAAGATCTAAAAACTGAGCAAATAAAGCAGAGAACACATCATGAAAAATGCTCAATCTATAGTGTGAACATATCCATTTTAGCCAGTGCGATGCTATCATATTTAATTCTTATGTACATGTTGTGAGTAATATGCAGTATTCATTCAGTCTGGAACTTAATAGTGAAGTCGATACCCAAAACTTAGCTACCGTACTGGCGACGCATTTTACGACGGGTGTAGCGTATTTAATTGGTGACTTGGGTGCAGGAAAGACCACGTTAACACGTTATTTTTTACAACACTTGGGTCATCAAGATGCGGTAAAAAGTCCAACCTATACATTGGTTGAACCTTACAATATTCAAGGACAATATATTTTTCATTTTGATTTATATCGTCTGAATGACCCCTATGAGCTTGAACTTATGGGTATCCGTGATTATTTAGAAACGCCGAACGCCCTATTTTTATTTGAATGGCCATCTAAAGGGGGCGATGAAATCCCTGCGGCTGATTTAATTATTAATATTGAAAAGTCTGCGGATGAAAGTACCCGTACAGCGACTTTAAGCTTTTCTTCAGAAACTTTGCAAAACGCTTTGGAGCAAAAATTTAACCATGCTGAATGAAATCAGTGCCCGCCGCATTCGAACGCTTGATCCTGCCTTAGCCAACCAAATTGCCGCAGGGGAAGTAATTGAACGTCCCGCTTCTGTGGTCAAAGAATTACTGGAAAATGCCATTGATGCAGGGGCGACTGAGCTGATTGTTCGTATTGAACAAGGCGGCAGTACACTGATTGAAATTATAGACAATGGTCGAGGCATCCACCCTGAAGATCTACCTTTGGCGGTCATGCGCCATGCCACAAGTAAAATCCAAACTGCTGAAGATTTGCATGCCATTGTAAGTTTAGGTTTTCGTGGGGAAGCCTTGGCTTCGATCGCTGCGGTGTCTCGTTTGACATTGACCAGTAGCCAAAATGATGACGGTGTAGGCTATCAGGTCGAAGTAAATGGCACCGCATTTGATTCACAAGAAATTCAGCCTGTGGCAGCGACGCAAGGCACCACCATTCGTGTGCAAGATTTATTTTTTAATGTGCCTGCACGGCGTAAGTTTCTCAAAAAACCGGGGACTGAGTTTGGACATATCGAAGAAATTGTCCGTCGTTTGGCACTGACCCATTTTGATATTCGTTTTGTCCTTGAACATAACAATAGTATTAAGCTGAACTTGCCAATTGCAGACAGTGGCGCGCTCCGTTTTCAGCGGGTGCAACAATTATTAGGCCGTCAATTCACTGAAAATGCGTACTGGATAGATGCTGATAGCGTCAATATGCGTCTCAGTGGTTGGTTAGGTCATCCTTCAGATGCACGTGCGCAGGCCGATATGCAATACGTCTATGTGAATGGACGTATCGTAAAAGACAAGACAGTTTCACATGCACTTCGCATGGCTTATGACGGTATTTTGCATGGGCATCAACATGCCGCTTATTTGTTGTTTATGGAAGTCGATCCTGAAAATATAGATGTGAATGTGCATCCGACCAAGCATGAAATTCGGTTTCTAAATCAACGTGAAGTACATGAGTTTGTTCGTCATTTTGCCAAATCGACATTAGCGCAATTTCAAACCGCGACCGCCGAATTGTCATCTGCAATGAAACTTGATGGGCAGGCACACGAAAATATTATTCCGCAGCCGCGTCATCAGGAACAATTTTCATTACATCAACCTCAGCCAGTTGCAGAGCAAGGCACAAATTTTGTCAGTCCAGAGATCGCAGGTGGACTTACTGAGTTTAGTTCGCCAGCAACGGTGCAATATGCGTCAAATCATGCGCCAACAGGTCAGGAAGCTTATACACAGCAATATTCAAATGCGTCGAACAATAGCACTGGATATCAGTCAAATATAGCGGGTTCTAGACAGCTCAATAATGCATTGCAAAGTTATTTAGCGCCTTTACGTCAAACTGAGTCGTTAAATGATCCGGATACCGCTTTAGCTGAACATATTCAAAAGAAAGTTGATGAGCATCCTTTGGGGATTGCCATTGCGCAATTGCATGGTATTTATATTTTGGCCCAAAACACCGAAGGTTTAATCATTGTTGATATGCATGCTGCGCATGAGCGCATTGTTTTACAACAAATGAAAACGGCTTGGGATAAACCTGAGTTTTGGACATCACAGCAATTGCTGATTCCTAAAGTCGTCAGTATCAGTCGGATGCAAGCGATGCGCGTCGATGAGCTCAAAGAACAATTGGCACGCCTAGGTTTAGAAATAGACCAATATGGCGATGAGCAAGTCATTGTTCGTGGTGTTCCTGCCATTTTGCATAAAGCAGACTTTGATGCGTTGATTCCAGATTTATTAAATGATTTAGACCCAAGTGATCAGGTTGCAGGGTTGCTACAAAAGCGGGATCAAATATTGGCAGGCATGGCCTGTCATGGCGCTGTACGCGCACACCGTATTTTAAGTCTATCTGAAATGAATGCATTACTGCGTCAGATGGAACAAACTGAATTTGCCAGCCAATGTAACCATGGACGTCCGACGTGGCGTGCGTTTCCATTGGCACAGCTAGATAAACTTTTTGCTCGGGGAGAGTAGTTTTACATGTCAAATCAATTGCCGGTCATCAACTTAATGGGACCAACTGCAAGCGGTAAAACCGCCTTGGCATGTGAGTTATACGAGCAAGGTGGATTCGAATTAATTTCAGTCGATTCTGCTTTGGTTTTTCAGGATATGGATATTGGTACGGCCAAGCCGAGTAAAGTTGAGCTGGAAAAATATCCACATCATTTGATTGATATTATCAGTCCGCTAGAAGTGTATTCGGCAGCGAACTTTGTGGAAGATGCGTGTGTACTGATTGATGATATGCATGTACGAGGTAAAACACCGATTTTAGTCGGTGGTACAATGTTGTATTACAAGGCTTTATTGGAAGGGTTGTCTTCAAACTTACCAAGTGCAGACTATGCTGTACGTGCTGAAATTGAAGCCAAAGCTGAGTCGCAAGGTTGGGATGCTGTATATGCAGAACTGTGCAATGTAGACCCATTGGCAGGTGAAAAATTTAAACCGAGTGATAAGCAACGAATTATCCGTGCGCTCGAAGTTTTTAAATTAACAGGTAAACCCATTACGCAGTTACAAGCTGAGCAACCTAAAAACGTACCATACCGTTACAATTTTCATAATTACGCATTATTGCCCGACCGATTAGAATTACATGAGCGTATAGCTCAACGTCTAAAAACAATGTGGGAAATTGGATTTTTAAATGAAGTGAAAGCTCTCATTGAAAAATACGATTTAAATGAAAATTTACCCTCTATGCGCTCAGTTGGATATCGTCAAGCTTTAGATTTTTTGAAAAATAGTGATCAAAGTAGCGAAAAACAGCGTGAAATGGAGGATAAGGCACTTTTTGCAACACGACAACTTGCAAAACGTCAATATACTTGGTTAAGATCTTTGCAAGAAACGCATAAATTTACTACATATTTAACTGCGCAGCAGGCTCAAGAAGACTTGCGAAAGTGCTACGGATAAAGCAAAATTTACAGACTACCTTTTTGATAATTTTTAATTGAAAAGTAAAGGTAGCTTTTGCGCTGATTTTTATTATTTTTTGGAGTTATAACATGTCTAAAGGTCAAACTTTACAAGATCCGTTCTTAAATTCTCTCCGTAAAGAACGTATTCCTGTGTCGATCTTCCTTGTCAACGGTATTAAATTACAAGGTCATATTGAATCTTTCGACCAATACGTTGTTTTATTAAAAAATACTGTAAGCCAAATGGTTTACAAACACGCTATTTCAACTGTTGTTCCAGCACGTAACCCACGTCCTGCTGGTGCTCCTGCTGGTGCTCAAGGCGCTGCCGGCTTCGGTGGTCAACAAGGCGGCTTCGGCGGTCAACAAGGTGGCTTCGGTGGCCAAGGTGGCTTTGGTGGTCAAGGTGGCTTCGGTGGTCAAGGTGGCTTCGGTGGTCAAGGTGGCTTCGGTGGTCAAGGTGGCTTTGGCGCTCAAGGTGGCTTTGGTGGTCAAGGTGGCTTTGGCGGTCAAAGTAGCTTCGGCGGTCAAAATGCTGGTTTTGATGGCGAAACTAAATTTGAAGATGCTCAAGACGACGAAAACAACAATCGTTAATTGAGTTAAAAAAACCTCCCAAATGGGAGGTTTTTTTTGCCTATAAAAGAGTAGATTGTTTTCATAACGGGTATGTAATAATTACTAAAGTGCTGAATGATGATAAGAATCGACATAAAAAAACCAGCCGAAGCTGGTTTTTTTATTTATTCACTTATTTCTTTTTACGATCTAGAGTAGGATCTTTAATTTCAACATAAGCATTGTTGCGAATTTCACGTAACCAGCTGTCCAGTTCAGTGTCGAATTGACGCTCACCTAAAATCTGACGGGCCATACGTTCTTGTACTTCATGTGTCATATCTTGTTGACGTGTATCGGTTACTTGAAGGATGTGCCAACCAAACTGTGACTGAAAAGGCTTGCTGATTTCACCTTTCGCTGTTGATTTCATCATTGCTTCAAATTCTGGAACCATAACACCTGGGCTAACCCAACCTAAACTACCACCATTGGCAGCAGAACCAGTGTCATTCGAGAACGTTGAAGCCAAGACCGCAAAATCTTCACCCTTTTGCAGGCGATTATACAAGTTGTCGATCATTTGCTTGGCATTTTCAGGACTCACAACCTCAGATGGTTGAATTAGGATATGGCGAGTTTGGTATTGAGGAACAATGGCTTTTTGTTCTCCACTTTTACGGTCGACCAATTTTAAAACATGAACGCCATCACGTACTGAAATTAGTTCAGTGGTTTGACCAACTTGCAAAGGAGCTACACGTGCAGCAAGTTCATCTGGAATATCAGATAAGTTGCGGAAGCCCATATCGGCACCGTCAACTTTAATGTCTTTGGTACTGTATTTGCTAGTAATCGCTTTTACATCGTTGCTTGCTGCAAGTTCTTTACGAATGTCTTCCGCGATTTTAACGGCATTATCACTGCTAGCTACACGTACATGTAAGACATGAACTTGATTACCTAACGCAGCTTGACCTTGTGGTGAGCTTAAGAAGTTTTTCACATCTTGGTCACTGATTTGAATGCGAGAAGTGACCAACTGTTGGCGTAGACGTTGTAAAGCGATGTCTTCAGCGATGCGTGCACGTAAACCTGCATAAGTATTTGGTGCAACAGCATCTAATTTTTGCTGAAACGCTTCTAAGCTTGGAGAGCCGGCATCTTTCGCAACTTTAAGTACGGCTTCATTGAGTGATTTTTCATCCGCTTTGACGTTATAGCGTTTCACTTGTTCAAGCTGTGCTTGGCGCGAAATCAGCTGTTCTAAAGCTTGTTGCTGCAAGTATTCAGTCGGTGGGACGGTTTGTTTTTTTGCTTGAAATTGGTGAGTGATCTCGGCAATGCTTTGATCAAGATCACTACGTAGAATCACGCTATTGTCAACGACAGCTACAATTTCATCTTTAGGTTGCGCAGCAGCAAATACAGATACAGAAGTTGATAGGCAAAGTGCCAAGGCTGACGCTTTAAAAATTTGTTTTAACTGTTTTGTCTTCATTAACGTTCTGTCCAAGATTGATTAATATTGTTAAAACCCAACACTCGGTTTTCAAGCAAAGAGGTTAATTTATTGTTGAAGCCACCTAAACCTTTTAGAGTGAACTCCGCCATAATGGCACGTTTTGGTTTAACATCTGAAGATGTTACATCATCTAAATCGTTATAGTACGAACGACCATAAACTGAAACACCCCAGCAGCATGACTCGTAGTTCACACCCAGTAAATATTCACGCGCAATACTGTTGTCGAGGTCATATTGTGCATGACCAATAATACGCCAGTTATTGTGTATAGGTTGAATAAACGATGCTACTGCTTGGTCATAGCTGTCTTGGCGATTAGGAATGTCTTTACGATAGAAATAACCGACATTGTATAAATTGCCTTTATTTCCTGTGTAATACATTTGAATATCGCGCTGAGCATTATCACCATTCGCCATCCATGCTGAATTGGCATTCACACTGATGCTGTCAGATAATTGGCTAGAAATACTCACGACAGGGCCGGTATGGCGTTCGGTATCAAATTTATCAGAGACGTTGTTCAGTGTGACACGACGGTCTTCAAAATAGAAACTTTGACCAACGCTAGCTTTTAAACGCTCAAGACCAACATCATCAAATAAACTATAGCTCAAGCCTAGAGATGCGAAGTTGTTGTCTTCTAAACGGTCATTACCATAGAACCGACGCGGACTAAATAACTGGTCATAATTAATTGACGCTGTGGTTGAGTCAAAGTTCGGGTTGGTGTCTTGTTTTTTGTATGGAGAATACGCATAGAAAAAGCGAGGCGTTAAGGTTTGTAGATAACGACCTTCGCGCTCCATCACAAGACCCGCATCTAAAGTGAATTGCGGTACAACGACCGATTTACTTTCATTTGATGAACTAATGTTTTGTGCATTAACAGTGTCTTGATCGTAAATCGTGTTGACGTTACGAATAGACACTTCTGGTATTACAAAAGACCATGGGTTACGATAGTTATAACGTACACTAAAGTCGTTATAAATACGTGCACCACTTGGCTCATACATTGGTGAATCGCCAGTATTGCTTGGAATATTATTACTACGTAAGTTCTTTTTGAAGTAAGCCGTATCATTGTTAAATTCGTACTGTAAGCCGAGCGGATTACCAGTCTTGTAGTTCAGTAGGAATTGCGGCAAGCGCGCATATGGACGGTCTTCATCACTGACAGTTTTATCCAGTGTTTGGAAGTCTTCCACTTTAAGCTGTGCTTTTAGGCCAGGGATACCATTTTTATAATTGAGTTCCCATGCACGGCGTAAGTTCAGGTCAGTTTTTGAGTTTGGATTATTATTGAGATCTGAGAAATAGTCTTTATCAGATGCATAATTGTATTCTAAATTGGTTGTAAATTGATCGTTAATTTTCCAGTTGTGGAGGAAATGTAAGTCTTTACGATCCTGATCATCATACTTTTGGTCGGATGGTAAATAACCACCCCACACCATCCCTGAACCAAAGTTTTCAGTGAGATAGCGGAATTCGCCTTCCATCATTGGACCGCGGTCTGCAATATAACGTGGTGTGACCGTTGCATCATAGTTTGGTGCAAGGTTGAGATAGACGGGAACGGCAAGTTCAACACCACCATCATTGGTAAAACCAAAGCTTGGGGTCAAAATACCTGTGGTACGACGGTCATCAATCGGGAAGTTGAAATAGGGCACAGCCATCACAGGTACGTTTTTTACATATAATGTTGTACCTTTGGTTTCACCACGACCAGTTTCTTGATTCAGCTTAATTTTGTCTGCTTGAATTTTCCACGTTGGTTTTTCATCAGGTGGACAAGTGGTATAAACAGCGTTTTCTAATTCGAGTGTTTCGGTTGAAGTACGTGAAATTTTCTCAGCGCGACCGTGTGCATGCTGCTGTTCAGCAATAAAGAAACTGTTATTTAAATCACCCTGTTGGGTTTTTAAATTGTAATCAATCGAATCACTTTGCGAAATCAGCCCAGACTGTGCCATTTGCACGCGGCCAGAAGCATTGGCATAGGTTTGGGTTTTATCAATTTTGATTTGATCGGCACGAATTTGACGACCTTCTTGGTCAATCAGAACATTACCTTCAAGAATGGAGTCGCCATTCGGGTCAAAATGACCATAGTCTGCGGTAATGGTAGAGGTTGCATCTTCAGGTGCGACTGCTTTCGTTGTTGGAGCAACTGGGGTAATCCAGGTGCCTGTACAAAACGCAGAACTTAATTGATTGGTGTTACGAATCTGTGCTTCAGGTGCAGATTTATCGACATAATATTGTTCGAAGAACTGCTGCCCCGGATAAGCTTCTGAAATGCTTTGTTTGAGTTGTTCTGTATCGTCATCCGTGGACGGGTTTGAAACAGGTGCTGCATAGCTTGGTAACGAGCTACCACATAGAAGGGTTAAGATCGCAGTCGCTAAAGGATTAAATTTAAACTGATGCTTCATTTGTCTCATTAACCAGGTATGCTTAATCGCAATTAATTATTGTCGCATCATAGAGAAAAAGTTGATAAGTAGCTACACTTAGCACTTTAAAAACTCAGCCTGTATTAGAATTTATCGCAAATGAATACACAACGTGAACAATTGATACAAACTTGGATTTCATCTGTACTCGGTTCAGATCAATTTGAAATTAACTTCTTAGCAGGCGATGCAAGCTTCCGTCGTTATGCACGAATCAAATTGAATAATAAAACATTTATGCTCATGGATGCACCACCAGAAAAAGAAGATTGTGGTCCTTTTGTGTCGATTGATGAATTTTTTGATGCACATGGCGTGCGTGTACCACATATCGTGGCCAAAGACCTCGATCAAGGCTTCTTATTGTTAGAAGATTTTGGTGATGTTTTATTGTCTACGTTGTTGAATGATCAAACCGTAGACGCACATTATGCTCAAAGTTTTAAACAGTTGATTCAATTGCAGTCAATTGATGGTACTGCGCATTTTCCTGCATATACCTATGAAAAGCTGATTTCTGAAATGGAGCTGTTAACCGATTGGTTATTGCCATCTCTACAAGTGCAGCCTACTGAAGAAGAATCGGCACTGATTAAACGAACCTTTGCTATCTTAGCCAATGCTGCATTGGCTCAGCCTCAAGTGATTGTGCATCGTGATTTTCATAGCCGTAATTTGATGGTACTTGATGGTGAGCAAGATCAGGGCGTGATTGATTTCCAAGATGCTGTGATTGGTGCAGATACTTATGATTTGATCTCAATCACACGTGATGCCTATGTGCAGTGGAATGCAGATCGTGTTTATGCATGGTTTAAGACGTTCTATGATTTGCTACCTGCATCGGCTAAAGAAGGTCGTAACTTTGAGCAATTCAAACAAGATGCCGACCTGATGGCAATTCAACGCCATATTAAAATCCTAGGTATTTTTGTACGTTTGTTTGAACGTGATGGAAAATCGGGTTACCTCAAAGATTTACCACGCGTGATGTGGTATTTACTTGAAGAAAGTAAACCGTATGCAGAACTACAACCCTTTATGCAATTTATTCACGCTAAAGTATTGCCGAAATTTGAAGCCAAATACGGTACTTATGAGGTTGTTGCATAATGAAAGCCATGATTTTAGCGGCGGGTCTCGGAAATCGGATGCGCCCTTTAACTTTATATAAGCCAAAGCCATTGCTTGAAGTCGGAGGGAAACCTCTGATTGTTTGGCATATTGAAAAGCTAAAAGACATTGGTGTCACTGAAATTATCATCAATTCTGCATGGCTCGCAGATATTCTAATTGGTGCACTAGGTAATGGCTCACAGTTTGGGGTGAATATTCGCTGGACACGCGAAGATGAAGGTTTGGAAACGGCAGGTGGGATTATTAATGCCTTACCACTTTTAGGTACAGAACCCTTTATTTTGGTCAATGGTGATGTTTGGACCACTTTTGATTTTTCATCTTTACTCAATGTTGAATTGAATGACGATCTTGCCCATTTGGTATATGTAACTAATCCGCCGCAACATCCCAAAGGGGACTTTATTCTCGATCAGGGACGGAGTTATATCTTTGAGCAAGAACATGCAGGTGAAGCGCTGACCTATAGTGGTATTGCAGTGATTCATCCAAGAATGTTCGATGGCTTAGAAGCAGGAAAACGTCCTTTAGCACCATTGCTGAAAGCAGCGATGCTCGGTGGGAAAATTTCCGCAGAGAAAATGCAAGCTGCATGGGTTGATGTTGGCACACCTGAGCGATTAAGTGATCTAGATCTAAAGATTCGTCAGGGCATGTACGCTTAAGTGCATATTCGCTAAGCGTTAGCTACTGTTCCACGGCTTAGAAATCGGTATACTTCAGTTAATTTTTATTGAGATGTCTTCTTTATGCATCCTTTTTTTCAAGACTTAAAGCAAGGTAGTCAGAAGCTTGGCTTAGATTTGAGTGAAGAAGCATTAAATCTATTGCTGAAATACCAAGATGCCTTAGTGCTGTGGAACAAAGCGTATAACTTAACCGCAATTCGTGATCCGAAAGAAATGCTGGTCAAGCATTTATTGGATAGCCTAAGTATTCTCAATGATTTGCCTGCAGGTCGATTATTGGATATTGGTACGGGCGGTGGTATGCCGGGCATGATCATTGCCTTGTGTCAGCCAGAACGTGAATGTGTTCTATTGGATGCAAACGGTAAAAAAATTCGATTCTTAAAACAATTTATTGCTGACTTAAAACTAAAAAATGTCATTGCAGTACAAACACGCGTTGAAAATGAAAACAGTATTCATGAGCTCGGTCAGTTCGATGTCATCACCAGTCGTGCATTTGCATCATTAACGGATTTTGTCGATGCATCGAAACCGTATATGCATGAGCAAAGCATCATTGCTTCAATGAAAGGTTTAATTCCTGAAGAAGAAGTCGAGATGCTCAAAACTGAGTTCAAAATTGATATTGTCGCGTTAAAAGTTCCACGTCTGGATGAACAACGCCATTTAATCTTTTTAAAACGTATTTAAAATTTTCAAAGGACTGGGGTTACCATGGCTCAAATTATTGCGATTGCAAACCAAAAGGGTGGCGTAGGTAAAACCACAACTGCTGTAAACTTGGCAGCTTCATTGGCCATTTTAAAAAAACGAGTTTTACTTGTGGATATGGATTCACAAGGGAATGCTACGATGGGGTCGGGCATTCAAAAAAATGATTTGTTGTACTCTGTTACGGATGTGTTGCTTGGCGAAGTGCCGATTGAAACTGCCATTTATAAAGCAGAAGTGGGTTATAAGGTTTTAGGTGCGAACCGAGACTTGGCGGGTGTAGAACTGGCGATTGCGGATCAGGATGGTCGTGAGTTTATTTTGCGTGAAGCTTTGGCACAAGTTGAAAAAGACTTCGATTATATCATTGTCGATTGCGCACCAAGTTTAAGTCTTATTACGGTGAATGCCTTGGCTGCTGTACGCAGTGTATTAATTCCGATGCAGTGCGAATACTATGCCTTGGAAGGCTTGGCAGATTTAACCCAGACCATTGATCGTATCCAACAAGCACTCAACCCAGATTTAGAAATCGTTGGTGTACTACGCACCATGTACGATGCGCGTAATGCCTTAACCCGTGATGTCTCTGCTGAGTTAGAACAATATTTCGGTCAGAAACTTTACGATACGGTGATTCCACGAAATATTCGTTTGGCCGAAGCGCCTGCGCATGGATTGCCGGTAATTTATTTTGAAAAAAGCTCGAAGGGTGCAGTTGCCTACCTTAATCTGGCAGCTGAAGTGTTGAAAAAAACCAAAGTAAAAAAAGGAACTAAAGCATGACCGTCAAAAAACGCGGACTGGCTAAAGGTCGTGGTCTGGATGCCTTACTCGGTTCAATCCAAAAAGAAAAACTACAGCTCGAAGCAAAAGCTTTAGATCATGGTCAGCTTAAGCAGATTGATGTTCATTTATTGAAACGTGGTGAATATCAGCCACGTCGTTTCATTAAAGAACAGGATTTACAAGAGCTTGCAGCATCGATTGAAAAACATGGCGTGATGCAGCCGATTGTGATTCGTCCAGTAGAAGACGAAAAACATCCTTATGAAATTATTGCCGGTGAACGTCGTTGGCGTGCTGCACAATTGGCAGGCTTGACTGAAGTTCCGGCAATTGTTCGTGACTTGAGTGACCAAGTTGCCATTGCCTTGGCTTTGATTGAAAACATTCAACGTCAAGATTTGAATCCAATCGATCAGGCGATGGCTTTACAGCGTTTTCATGATGAATTCGGTTTAAGTCATCAAGAAATTGCCGATACCGTCGGTAAAGCACGGACCACCATCAGTAACTTATTGCGTTTATTGTCTTTGGAAGATCAAGTTAAAGAGTTTATGCAGCAAGGCTTGCTCGATATGGGCCATGCACGTGCAATTTTAACCTTGAAAGCCAAAGATCAGCTTAAAGTGGCTGAAATGGTGATTGAAAAAAGTATGTCTGTACGTCAAACCGAACAATTTGTTCGTGATTTGAATGCACCAAAACAACAAAAAGCTAAACCAATTGTTTCATCAGACATTCAACAACTGACACAACGTCTCTCTGATCGTTTCAGTGCAGACGTGAAAATTGATCATAATAAACAAGGGAAAGGCAAGCTAGTGATTAGCTACCATACTCTTGAAGAGCTAGATGGCATTTTAAATATTTGTCTAGCTGAATAATTTTTAAATTCGATTTATTGGGGAAAATCAAATGTGGGAATTAGTCAAAGCGGGCGGGTGGTTAATGATCCCGCTCGTCATTTGTTCGATCTTTACAGTAGCCATTACCATTGAGCGCTTTATTCGTTTAAAGAAATCAATGGTGTTACCAAAAGACTTGATGATGAATGTAAACACATCGGTGAAAGATGTGGTGCAGCAGCTAAAGCAAAGTCCAACTTTACAACAAAGTACATTGGGTCGTGTATTGGGCGCAGGTTACGCTAGTAAAGATCAAAACGAGCAATATGCACGTGCGCAAATGGAAGTCACAGCGTCACAAGAAATTGGTTATTTAGAAAAAAATATCAACTTTTTGGGCACTTTAAGCGCTGTTGCACCTTTACTAGGTTTGTTGGGTACGGTGATCGGTATTATTGAAGCATTCTTAATGATTGATATAGGCACCAATAGTGATCCAGTGTTGATGATGCCGGGTATTTCTAAAGCCTTGATTACCACTGCTGCCGGTATGTTAATTGCTGTACCTGCATTATTTGCACATCGCTATTTCCAACGTTTGGTTCAGGAATATGTGGCTGAGTTAGAACAGCAGTCGACGTTATTTCATGCCGCTTTGTTTTATAAAAAAACACCTGAAGTAGAAAGTCAGGACATTCAGAAAGCCAGCTGAGTGGAGACTGCGCATGAAATTTAAACGTCGTCAGGTTGAAGATATTCATATCAACCTCACACCGATGATTGACTGTTTGATGTTCATTTTGGTGTTCTTGTTGCTCTCGACCACCTTTAACCAGATGAGTCGAATGAACCTGACTTTGCCAGATGCACAGGGTGTTCCACCTAAAAACTATGATCAAAAGATTGAAGTTGTGGTGGATTCAACAGGACATTATTCTGTCAATGGTCAGTCATTGGCGAGTAAAGAAGTCTCTGATTTGAATACTGCAATTAAACAGACAGCCAATGATCGTCGTGATTTAATGTTTGTGATTGCCGCAGATGCAAAAGCAACACATCAGGATGTGATTCGGGTGATGGATGTTGCAGGTCAACTTGGATTTGTGAATATCAACATCAGTACCAAAGTTCCAACTCGAGGTTATTAGTGAAGCACGATTTTAAGGTCTATTTACGCCTATTAAGTTATTTAAAACCTTTTTGGGGAATCGGCCTGCTGGTTTTGCTTGGTTTCGGTATTAATGCTGCGACAGAAGTTTCTGTCGCAAAATTATTGGAACGCATTATTGAAGCCATTCAAAACAAAGATCAAAGCTTTACAACCTTATTTCCACTCTTGGTGGTTTTATTGATGTTCTTCCGTGGACTCGGTTTGTTCATGGGGGGATATTTTACCGCAGTGATTTCTCGAAACTTAATTTTTAATATTCGTCAGCAAGTGTTCGCAAAACTCATGCGTTTGCCTTCGCAATATTATTTAGATAATTCGAGCGGTCATATCACTGCAAAAATTATGTATAACGTTGAACAGTTGACGGCGGCATCGTCTGAGTCACTGAAAACGATTGTACAACAGGGTCTGATTACCATCGCATTATTGGGTTATTTGCTCTATACCAATTGGCGTTTAACCCTGTGTATTTTGATTTTTGGCCCAATTATTGGTCTGATTATCCGTAAAGCATCCAAGCGCATGCGTAAATTATCCATGCAAGTACAAAGTACCATGGGTGACGTTAACCATGTGGTGCAAGAGACAGTGCAAGGCAACCTAGTGGTGAAGGGCTTTGCAGGGCAAGATTATGAACAAAAACGTTTTTATGAAAGCTCAATGGAGAACTTACGCCGCGGCTTAAAAATGGTTGTGGTGCAGCAACTCAATAGCCCAATTGTTCAGCTGATTATGTCGATCGCGCTCAGTATCGTGATGTATATCGCGCTACGCCCTGAGATTTTACAAGATACAACAGCGGGTGAGTTTGTAGCGTATATCACTGCCGCAGGTATGCTGAGTAAGCCAATTAAAACCTTGACGGATGTCAACGAAAAACTACAACGAGGCATGGCAGCAGCTTATTCAGTTTTTGAATTGCTTGATATGCCTGAAGAAGTAAATAACGGCACGCTGAAGCCTGCTTTGAAAGGTGATGTCGAATTTAAAAATGTCAATTTGATCTATGCTGATGGTCACCATGCGATTCATGACTTCAATTTAAAAGTTAATGCAGGGCAAACCGTTGCATTGGTTGGGCGTTCAGGTGCAGGTAAAACTTCATTGGTCAATCTGTTGGTGCGTTACCAAGAGGTGTCTTCTGGGCAATTGTTGCTTGATCAGCATGATATTCACGACATAGAACTCAATAGCTTGCGTACTCAGATTTCGATGGTCAATCAGCAAGTGGTTTTGTTTAACCGTACTGTGCGTGAAAATATTGCTTATGGACAGCTCGAGCATGCAACAGATGAACAAATTATTGCTGCTGCCAAAGCTGCATTTGCACATGATTTTATTATGGATTTACCGCAAGGATATGACACGCCATTGGGTGCGCAAGGTTTAAATCTATCTGGTGGTCAACGTCAACGGATTGCGATTGCTCGTGCCATTTTGAAAAATGCACCGATCTTAATTTTAGATGAAGCGACAAGTGCGCTAGATAACGAATCTGAATTTTTCATTCAGCAAGCATTTGACGCTGCGATGCAAGATCGTACCACGATCGTGATTGCGCATCGTTTATCGACCATTGAAAATGCAGACTGTATTGTAGTGATGGATAAAGGGCGTATTATTGAACAAGGTTCGCATACAGAATTGATGGCACAACGTGGTGCATATTACCAACTTCATCAGCGTAATTTTGAGGAAAATTAAGTCATGTCTTTTGCACAATTGATTCAGGATGCTTGGAATGAACAGGCAAAGTGGCTCGTTGTGTTTAGACCTTTGTCATGGCTTTATCGTGGTGGCTTTTTACTCAATAAAAAACTCTATCAATCAGGTATTAAGCAAAGTTATAAAGCGCCTATTCCAGTCATGGTCATTGGAAACATCACAGTGGGTGGAAGTGGTAAAACCCCATTGCTCATTCATTTGGTCAGTTATTTAAATAGCTTAAACCTGCGTGTTGGTGTGATCAGTCGTGGCTATGGTGGTCAAGGACCATTTCCGGCCTATGTAGATTTAGACTCGACGGCTGAAATCGTGGGTGATGAACCGAGCTTAATTGTTCAGTCTACAGGTGTGCCGATGGCAGTCGGTCCAAACCGCCAGCAAAGTATTGAGTTGCTACTATCCAAGCATGAATTGGATTTGATTATCTGCGATGATGGTTTGCAGCATTGGGCGCTTCAACGTCAGTTGGAGTGGATCGTACTGGATAATAATCGTGGTTTAGGCAATGAAAAATTATTACCCGAAGGTTATTTGCGTGAACCGAAAAAGCGCCTTGCCAGTGGAACGGTCATTGAGCATTCAGCAGATCCAAGTTCTCCACTGAATATGCACCTAGAAGCGGCGCAGCCTTATTTGCTCAATAAAGATCTTGTGACGACATTTGATGCAAACAAAGATTTCTATGCTGTGGTGGGTATCGGATTTCCGCAACGATTTTATAAAACCTTAGAAAATATAGGGATTCATCAATTTCAATGTCATGAATTCCCAGATCATTATGAATATGAACTGAGTGATTTGCAGTTTGAAGATGCCAATCCCATCATTACCACTGAAAAAGATGCAGTTAAAATTTTAGCGATCCTCAAAAATAATCCAGATTTTAAAAGAGAAATATGGGTTGTTCCTGTTGATGCAGTGTTATCACCTGCGTGTTATGAAACTTTGCATGCACAGTTGAAACAACTGGGTCTGAAACTTCCCGAAGGCATTTAATTTATGAAACATATTGTTATTCCTGCACGTTTTTTAAGTTCACGTTTACCAGGTAAGCCATTGCTTGAAATTCATGGCCGTCCGATGATTTTACGTGTGGTCGATCAAGCCAAAAAAGTTGCAGGATTCGATGATCTTTGTGTTGCTACAGATGATGAACGTATTGCCGCAGTGTGTCGTGCGGAAGGGGTTGATGTGGTATTGACTTCTACAGAGCATCCATCAGGGACAGATCGTTTAAGTGAAGTTGCACGTATCAAAGGTTGGGCAAGTGATGACATTATTGTCAATGTGCAGGGCGATGAACCTTTGCTTCCCGCTCAATTGGTAAAACAGGTTGCACAATTACTCGTTGATCAGCCGAAATGTTCAATGTCGACACTCTGCGAGCCGATTCATAGTCTAGAAGAATTTCAACGTGACAGCATTGTCAAAGTGGTGATGTCAAAGCACAATCAAGCGCTGTATTTCAGCCGTGCGACTATTCCTTATGACCGTGATGGTGCAAAGCAAGCTGAACAAATCTTGCATGATCAAGCCTTTCGTCATTTAGGCCTTTATGCATACCGCGTAAAACTACTACAAGAATATGTCACTTGGGATATGGGTGTACTAGAAAAATTAGAAAGCCTTGAACAATTACGCGTTTTGGAAAATGGTCACCGTATTGCCATTGCTGTGGCAGAAGCGAATCTTCCACCGGGCGTAGACACTCAAGCTGACCTTGATCGTTTGAACCAAATGGATGTTTCAAACTTCGAATAAGGTTAAACGATTTATGCAAAATGACATTGTGGCGCAAGTGTACCCTTGGCAGCAAAATACATGGAATACATTAACCAGCCGTTTTCCACAACTGGGACATGGCGTGCTTTTGTATGGCAAAAAAGGCTGTGGTAAAGAGGCATTTGCAAAACAATTTCTTGCATGGGTGCTGTGTCAAAAACGTGATGAGCGGACTGAGCCATGTGGTGAGTGTGGGAGTTGCCAGTGGTTAAAGTCAGATACACATCCAAATTTTGTCCACATCAGTACAGATGAAGACAATAAAAAGCAAAATGCCAAAATTAAAATCGAAAAAATTCGTGATTTATTGCCCTTTGTACAACAAACCGTAGACGGTTGGCGAGTTGTGTTGATTGAGCCCGCTGAAGCATTAAACATTGCGTCATCGAATGCTTTGCTGAAGACATTGGAAGAGCCTGGCGAACGCATTGTGATTATGTTGTTGGCAGAGCATTATTTGAAATTGCCGGCAACCATTCGCAGTCGAATGCAGCACTATGCATTGGATCGTATTGAACCCGAACAATCACAGCAATATTTACAGCAGCATTTGCCCGATAGTGGTGAAACTCAGCGCAAAGTTCTCATGAACTTAGCCAGTCAAATGCCATTACAAGCAATTTCACTGGCAAGTAGTGAATGGCTAAATATGCGCCAAGAGTTTCTACAAGATTGGCAAAAACTTGTGACACAAAAAAACATGCCGATGGCAATTGCGACCAAGTGGAATAAAGCACTGAGTTTTAGTGATTTTAGTCAAATGTTTGAATACTTGTTGTCCGATATAATTTGTGTCAAGCTAAATCAATCCATAAAAAATATAGATTTGGATTTTGGAGTGTTGGCAGAGCAATATTCGCTCGAAACACTCTTTGGGATTTATACAGAATTACAGCAGTCTAAGCGGTTCATCGAGCAGAACGTACAGGGGAATCTGGTCGTAGATGAACTTTGCATCAAACTGATGAATGTTTAATTAAGGGGAAACATCATGCAACCACGTATGGGCGGGATTGTTCACGCTAATATTCCAGATGTGGAAACACTTTTTGCGAGCTACATGCCTTATGTCGTTGGTGGCGGTTTATTTGTACCATCAAAGCAAGCTGTGAAAATGGGTGATGAGGTTTTCTTATTGGCGACTTTGCCTGAACAAAGTATAAAAATTCCTTTGACAGGAAAAGTGATTTGGATTTCGCAAAAGCAAAATGGCATTAAACCACAAGGCTTTGGAATTCAATTAAGCGGCGAAAAAGGCATTTATTTTAAAACAGAAGCAGAACGTTTACTTGCAGGGCTTAAATCTGAGGGGCGTAGAAGTTACACTATGTAGTTACAACAGTGAAGACTTGTAGGTACATATTGTGTTTGTAGATACCCATTGCCATTTAACCATGCTCGACCTAAGCCCTTATGAGGGTAATTTAGATCTTGCATTGGATCAGGCTCGTCAAGCCGGGGTCTCAAAATTTATGAGTATCTCGGTTGATCTAGATGACCATATCGAACTTTCAAAAATTGCATCACGTCATGCTGATGTGGGTTATTCAGTTGGGGTGCACCCATGTGAAGATCCTGCAACGATGGCTCGGGCAACAGAAGAATATCTCATTGAATTAGCACAACCTGAAAAGGTTTGGGCGATTGGTGAAACAGGGCTGGACTATTTTCATAGTACCGACTTTGTTGCAGAGCAAAAAGAATGTTTTGCCCGCCATATTCACGCATCGCAGGCCGTGAAAAAGCCAGTGGTTGTACACACCCGTTCTGCAAAGCATGATACGGTTGATATTATCCGTGCAGAGAAATCTACTCACGGTATTTTGCATTGTTTTACTGAAGATTGGGAAACGGCAAAAGCTGTCTTAGATTGTGGTTATTACGTGTCATTTTCAGGCATTGTTTCTTTTAAAAATGCACAAGATTTGCGTGATGTGGCCAAGCAAGTGCCACTGGATCGCGTGCTGATTGAAACAGATAGCCCATACCTTGCACCGATGCCTTATAGAGGAAAGTCTAATGAACCAAAATACGTTCCTTATGTAGCCAAAGCCTTAAGTGATGTATATGATAAGTCAATTGAAGAGATGGCTTTCATTACAATGCAAAACTTTGAAAATCTCCTCAATCTTAAGTAAATAATTTGAATTGATATAAGAGTAAGAGAGTATAGGGTGAAGATGGATCGTCAAGCTCAGTTTAGAGCAAGAGAGGCATTAATTTTCCAAGTGGCAGAGCAGCTGCTATTGGAAAATGGCGAAGCAGGGATGACACTAGATGCGCTAGCGGCAGAACTCGACTTGGCAAAAGGGACGTTATATAAACATTTTCAAAGTAAAGATGAACTATATATGTTGCTCATTATTCGTAATGAACGCATGTTATTGGAAATGATTAAAGACACCGATAAAGCTTTTCCTGAACACCTTGCTTTCTTTATGTTGCATCACTTACATCACCCAGAACGTACAGTGTTATTTCATCAAATTGAAGAGCGTTTATCGACAACAGGTGTGGGTATTCAGCACTTGTTTAGTGAACTATATCAAGTGCGCAAACAACGCCTACGATTGATCATTCGTATGACTGAGCATTATTTGGAGTCGATTCAAAGTAGCATGCCAGTACGTGATTATCTTGCTTCAATTTGGTCACTTACACATGGTGCTGCAGCAATTTTGAACTCTAGTTTTTATCAGCGTTATTTGGGTTCAAGAGACACCTTGCGGGTTGCTTATATTGATCAAGCCTTGGCCTTACCAAAACAAGTGCATGCGGTTGCTCAATTCGCTTAAAGGCTGCTTATGAAAAGTGCATCACCATCATCGGTTCGTGGCTTCACCCTCGTAGAATTGATGGTGGTGATTGTGATTATGGGCATCATGGCCTCATTGGTACTTTTAAATATTGGTGGGACAGATCAACGCAAAGCCATGCAGGCACGTGAAGTGTTTGTGATGGATCTGAAACGAATTTTACGTGATGCAAATGATCAAGCTTTGATATTGGCTTTACAGCAAAAAGCTGGAACGGATGTCAACACGCAAAGCTATGCGGTACAAGAATATTTACCAGAACAAAAACGTGTAGAAAATAGTATTTTAAATCAGAATAATAAATGGCAAAACTATAAAGATTTTGAAACCCGAGTATTACCTGAAAATGTCTCTTTTACAATTCAGCCTTTAGATCAGCAGTATGAAAATGCTAATAATGATGATTTGTTAAATACCAATGCACCCAAGTTGATTTGGTTGGGCAATGGTGAGGTAAAGCCTGTGCGTATACAGTTTTATTTTGAAGAACGTCCCATTGGTAATGAAATCGAAATTGATCATTTAGGGAAAGTCAATGCGGGCTAAAGGGTTTACGCTACTTGAAGTCATGGTGGCATTGGCGATTTTTGCGACGGCGGCAATGGCTTTGTCTAATGTTGCGATGCAATATACACAGTCGACAGAACACGCAATTTTAAGAAATAAAGCACAATTCGTCGCGTTGAATGAAATCGCTAAGATGGAAATCAATCGTGAATGGATGACAGGTACTGCATCTAAACAAGTCACTGAACAAGGCGAACAATGGCAAATTGACAAAAAAGCCCAAGCCACCATTAGTCCAAATGTACAACGGATTGATATCCAAGTGAGTTTGATGAATGCTGAAACAGGCGATGTTGAAGCAGGGATTAGTAGTTTAGTGTTCTTTAACTATAAGGCTCCGTTGGATGAAAATAATAACTAGAAAAAAACGTACATCTCAAGATATGCCTGTGCTTGTGCAGCAAGGAATGAAGAATCAAGCAGGATTTACCTTAGTTGAGCTTTTGGTTGCGATTGCTATTTTCGCAGTGCTGTCTGCTTTGGGCTGGAAGGTCTTTGATTATGTCTCGAAAGTGAAGGAACGAAACGCAACCCATGAGGCAAGGCTTAGTCAGTTGCAAGATGCCCATCAGCAAATTCTCAGAGACACAGTACAAGCTGTGCCCTTAACTGCCAATATTAATGGAGATATTCAACCAGCGTTGGTGTTGCAAAATGGCAGATTTAATTTCAGCAAGACAGGTGTCACTGACCCATTAAATCAGGGCATTGCACCTGATGAGCGAGTGGAATATCAATACAAAGCTGATGAAAAAAAATTGTATCGGCTAAAATTTAAAAATCTCAACCAAACGGGGCATGATCAGCCAGATTCGAGTGTATTACTGGATAATGTTGAACAATTTAAAATCACTGTACTCAATCCAAATGAGTTAGAGAATTGGCCAGATGCTGCCGCTGATTTGAATAATGAAAAAACCATACAACTGTTACCGCGGGGTATCAGGATGCAGCTCACAGTTGATGGGACAAACTACGAATGGTTATTCAGTTTGTTAAATACTGATTTTTTATTGGATAAAAATAAGAATGGTTAACGGTCAGGTAGTAGAGGCATTTGAAGTTCGGAGTTGCTTATGAAACAGCAACGTGGCATCGCTTTGTTAACTATCCTGATGATGGTAGCTTTGGCAACCATAGTTGCTGCAGGCATCGCAAAACAACAAGCCAATACTTCTGAAAACACCGCCTACGTGATGCGCCAAAATCAATCGATGTTATATGCGAAAAGTGCCGAAGCATTTTTTGCTGAACTTTTGGTGAATGATGCCGAAAATGCAGGGCAGGTGGATCACCTCCAAGAAAATTGGGCTCAGCCTATGCCAGCCTTTCCTGTGGAAGGTGGAACTGTTGCAGGTGTGCTCCAAGACGAATCTGGAAAATTTAACCTTAATAGTTTGGTTTCAGAAGAGGGTGTGGTAAATGACAAAGCAAAGCTATGGTTTGAAAAAATATTGCAGCGTGTTGGTTTACCCGCAGAATTAAGTCAAGCCGTGATTGACTGGCAAGATGAAGATGATGAGACTTCTGGCCCGATGGGAGCAGAGCTGGCGTACTATCGTGGTTTAAATAATGCGGCACTACCGCCAAATGCAAAATTCCATAGTGTGGAAGAACTGAAATCAGTCCGTGGTTTTGAAGGTGCTCAATATAAACTGATTGCGCCTTATGTGAGTAGCTTGCCCTCGCATGAAACAACGGTAAACATTAATACCGCTCCTGCATTTTTGTTAGCGACTATGGATGATCGTTTAGATGTCAATGCAGTTGAGCAAGCTTTGCAACAAAAAGCTGCCAAATTTGAACATTTCGAAAATATCAATGATTTATGGGCAATGGAGCCATTTGCACAGGTGAGCACAGAAAATAGGGAAGTTTTAAATTCACAATTGGGTGTGCAGTCGAACTATTTTAAAGCACAAATTGAAATTATTTTAAATGAAAGAAAGCGTCAATTTACCAGTGAGTTAGTGCGAAAAGATAAAGATGTATATGTAGCTTTTCGCAGTATGGCACCATTTTAGGTCTTAAAGGTCGCTAAATTTTCATGATGCCTTTTCCCAATTGTGCTGAATAGCAAAATTAATGCTTCTTGTTAGACTTTTGCATTATAATCTCTGAGAACCCATAGATTATTTGATTGCATTACGACACATGTTAATTCGTAAGTTATTTAAGTTTGAAAACGCGCATATCGTGCGTAATTGCACGTCAGACCGTTGCAAACGTTCCATTCATGGACACAGTTATAAAGTCGAACTATTACTTAAAGCGTCGAAACTTGACCATGGACAAATGGTTTACGATTTTGGTTTGCTCAAAGGGGTAATTAAAGACTTATTTGACAGTTTTGATCACGCGATTTGTTTTTGGCAACACGATGATGCTGAGTACATTCGTGCCTGCAAACAGTTCAGTGCACGTTGGGTTGAACTACCCGTATCGCCCTCAGCAGAGCAGTTTTCACGAATCTTCTTTTACTTGGCACAACAAGTTCTAAAATCAACAGAAACTCAAAATGGTGAGGGTGATGTTGAGGTGTATTCTGTGATTGTGCATGAGACAGACACAGGCTATGCGCAAAGCTTCTTAGAAGATATCGACAACGCACAAATGGGGTTGTTGCAGTTAGATCAAATCGTCTTCTCCGAACAGGTTCAGTCGGAATGGAACGATACCCAGATGTATGAAAAATTAAAACAGGGTCAAAAATTTTTAAACCCTGCAGTTGATTTACAAGTTAGAATTTAAGTAAATATTTGGTTTTATTAGGATTGGTTAACAGTGATGTCTTTAACAGAAGAGCAACAAGCAAAACTCGCTAAAGTGCAGCTTGAGCCTAGCTGGAAATATGCCCTAAGTGAGTTTTTGCTTAGCCCTCGCATGGATGAGTTAAAAGACTTTCTGCTACAACAAATCAAACAGGATAAAGTGATTTATCCACCGAATCCGCTGATCTTTAATGCCTTAAACACTACGCCTATGGCGAATGTAAAGGTGGTGATTTTAGGCCAAGACCCGTATCATGGGCCAAATCAGGCACATGGCTTGAGTTTTTCGGTACAAAAGGGGGTTGCATTACCACCTTCTTTACGTAATATTTTCCATGAGTTAAATACCGACCTTGGGGTACCAGTGTCAAAACATGGGGACTTAACACGCTGGGCAGAACAAGGTGTTTTGCTTTTAAATGCGGTACTGACTGTTGAGGCTGGGCAACCAACTTCACATCAAAAACGTGGCTGGGAAGATTTTACAGACCATGTGATTGATGTTTTAAATGAACAACGTGAGCATATCGTCTTTATTCTATGGGGGGCATATGCACAGCGTAAGGGACAACGCATTGACCAAAATAAGCACTTGGTGCTAAAAGCCGCGCATCCATCACCTTTGGCTGCAAACCGCGGTGGTTTTTTTGGTTGTAAGGTGTTCTCAAAAAGTAATAATTATCTTAAACAAAATGGCATTGAGCCAATAGACTGGCAGCTGGACGCATGACTTATTCTCCCGTTTCAAAAAATTATCACCCAGATCTGATTGTTGAAGAAGCGAAAAAGGGCTGGCGCATTGTTCGCTTGAATCGCCCAAAATCGCTTCATGCATTAGATGAATCAATCTGCACAGCGTTGCTTGAAGTCTTTCAGGACTTTCAACACGATGATGCTGTAAAAGCAATTTGGTTAGATTCCACTACGCCGAAAGCATTTTGTGCAGGTGGCGATGTACGCAAATTGCGACAATTGGTGGTCAATGATGAAGTTGAAACGGCGAATAAATTCTTTGAACAAGAATATGCCCTAGATTTGCTGCTGCATAACTATGCAAAGCCGATTTTGGTTTGGGGCGAAGGTTATGTGATGGGTGGTGGCCTAGGTCTATTTATGGCTGCACCTTTCCGTTTGGTGACACCTTATTCACGTTTAGCAATGCCTGAAATTAATATCGGTTTGTATCCAGATGTGGGTGCGACGCGTTTCCTTGCTGACCGTGGTGCCATTGGTTTATTTACGGGACTTACAGGCTCGATTATGACCGCAGCAGGTGCTTATGGTATCGGTTGGGCAACGCATATTTGTGATGCACAGCGTGATAACGTACTTGAAACTGTCATCAATATTGATTGGGATCATTATCCAGCAGGCGATTTTCGTGCCATTGATGACACTTTAAATAGTATGCATCGTCCTGTGGGGCCGGGGCCATTACAAAATTCATTGGATGTGATTCAAAGTGTGTGCCGTGGGCATAATTTTGAACATGACTATGAATCAATTATAGGTTTAAGTGATGCGCGTAGTGATTGGTTACGTCAAGCCAGTGAAAATCTACAAAAAGGTTCACCTGCAACCGCCGCATTAACATGGTTGTTGTGGCAGTGGGGCAAGCAAGTGCATTCTTGGAATGAAGTGTTTGAACTAGAAACCCAAATTTCGGATTGGAAAATTAGTCATGCAGACTTTGTGGAAGGTGTGCGCGCACGTCTAGTTGATAAAGATCTGTCTCCAGAATGGAAAAAAGGTACAGATCTTTCCCTCAAAGGAATTCTGGCTGATGAGCCTCCTGTAACCAATATTGACAGTTGGAATGCACTGTTAAGACAGTATGGTGTAATTTAATTAATTGATGTCTGAACAAAATCTATATAGTGATGAACATTGGATGCAGCTTGCTTTCGAGCAGGCTGCACAAGCTGCCGAATTGCAAGAAATTCCTGTAGGCGCAGTCATTGTGAGTCAAAATCAAGTCATAGGTGCAGGGTTTAATGCGCCGATTTCTCTGAAAGATCCCACCGCACATGCGGAAGTACAAGCTTTGCGTCAAGCTTGTTTAAATATCGATAATTACCGTTTACCTGACGATGCAACCTTATATGTGACTTTGGAACCATGCACAATGTGTGTGGGCGCTTTGGTACATTCGAGAATTAAGCGTGTGGTATTTGCGACGACTGAGCCTAAAGCAGGTTCTTTGGTCAGTTCGCGTCAATTATTAAATTCAGGCTACTATAACCATATCTTTGAGTTTGAACATGGTTGCCTACAAGCGCAATGCTCCCAACAATTAAGTGATTTTTTTAAAATGCGTCGTGAACAAAAACGACTGATGAAGTTACAGGAAAAAGCCACTTTGACTGAACTTAATTTAAAAAATCAAGTAAACTCTACTGACAATTAATATTGTCAAATAAAATAGGGTACACCATGAAATCCATTCAAGTAAAAAAAGAATTTAATGCACCGGTCGAGCAAGTTTTTGACTTACTTTCAAAACATTCGACCTACAACGTGGCTTTTGCGCCGATTCAAGTGGTGCGTGTTAAAGATTCAGCAGATCCTAAACGTCCTGATGGTGTAGGTTCTATACGTCGTATGGGCTTTGGGCCAGTGAAGCCGTTACAAGAGCAAATTACCTTGCTTGAGCCAAACCAACGCATTGAATATAAGATTATTAAAAACCCACTGGTGAAACATCATTTGGGCGTGATTCAATTCGAAGCGATCGATGCCGGGCGTACTTTAGTCACTTATACGATTGAATTACAGACGCGTGCGCCATTCGTTAGTCAATTAATCCTTGCGCAACTGAAGTCAGCGATTAAAATTGGTTTTTCAAAACTTGCAAAAACCGTATAAACAAAAGTGGAAGAGCAATGACAGTTCAAATCATTACAATTGATGGCCCAAGTGGCTCAGGTAAAGGAACATTGGCAGCAAAAATTGCGGCACATTATCAGTTCCACTTACTCGACTCAGGTGCGTTATATCGTCTGTTGGGATTGTCATTGCATAAGCAAGACTTAATTGATGCATTAGACTCAAAGCTTGATGAATGCGTAAAAATTGCAACAAATTTAGACATACAATTTGTGACAAATGAAGCAGGTGTTTCGGTGCTTTTAGATGGTGAAGATGTCTCAAAAGTTATCCGTACTGAGAGAGTCGGAGAGTTTGCCTCAAAAGTTGCTGCAATTCCTGCACTTAGAACTGCGCTTTTAGAACGTCAGCATGCCTTTGCTCAAGCACCTGGTTTGGTTGCAGACGGCCGTGATATGGCAACTACGATTTTTCCAAATGCTCAAGCCAAGATTTATTTAACGGCTTCTGCTCAGTCCCGTGCGGAGCGCCGTGTAAATCAGTTGCAGGCTATGGGCGTGGATGTTAAAATAAACGACATTTTAGCTAATATCGAAGCGCGTGATAAGCGAGATATGGAACGCGCAGTCGCTCCACTCAAGCCTGCGCCAGATGCTTACTTCATTGATAGTTCAACTTTAAGTATTGATGAAGTATTCACGCTGATGACGAATTACATCGATCAGCAATTAGCAAACTAAAGAATTTTCAGCAGAAGCATAGCTTGATCAGTCTTATACGGACTATGTAGACGCTTAATTAAACCGGCCTTGTCTGATCCAAGACCGCTGACTTTACTAGGTATATCATGACCGAATCTTTTGCAGCCCTCTTTGAAGAAAGCGAATTAAACCTCAACGTTGAAAAGGGTGCAGTCATCCAAGGCGTTGTAGTAAGCATCGACTCTGACTGGGTAACAGTTGACACTGGCCTTAAATCAGAAGGTATTGTTGACCGCGCTGAATTCTTAAATGAACAACGTGAACTTGAAGTTCAAGTTGGCGACACTGTTGATGTAGTTGTTGAAGCTCTTGACAACGGTATGGGTCAAACAGTTTTATCACGTGAAAAAGCTAAACGTGCTGAAACTTGGACTAAACTTGAAAAAATCTTTGAAGACGGCGAAATCGTTACTGGTGTTATCTCTGGTAAGGTTAAAGGCGGTTTCACTGTTGACATCGGTCCAGTTCGTGCGTTCCTTCCAGGTTCTTTAGTTGATACTCGTCCTATTCGTGATACTACTCACTTAGAAGGTAAAGAGTTAGAATTTAAAGTAATCAAACTAGATGCTAAACGTAACAACGTTGTTGTATCTCGTCGTGCTGTTATGGAAGCTGAATCTTCAGCTGACCGTGAAGCTCTTCTTGCTCAGCTTGAAGAAGGTCAAACAGTTACTGGTACTATCAAAAATCTTACTGACTACGGCGCGTTCGTTGACCTTGGCGGTATTGATGGTCTTCTTCACATCACTGACATGGCTTGGAAACGTATCAAGCATCCTTCAGAAGTTGTTGAAGTTGGTCAAGAAGTTACTGTTAAAGTACTTAAATTCGACCGCGAACGTAACCGCGTATCTTTAGGCCTTAAACAATTAGGCGAAGATCCATGGTTAGCGATCATGAACCGTTACCCTAAAGGTTCTATCGTTAAAGCTCGTGTAACTAACTTAACTGACTACGGTTGCTTCGCTGAAATCGCTGAAGGCGTTGAAGGCTTAGTACACGTTTCAGAAATGGACCACACTAACAAAAACATCCACCCATCTAAAGTTGTTCAGATCGGTGACGAAGTTGACGTTATGGTTCTTGAAGTTGATGAAGAGCGTCGTCGTATTTCTCTTGGTATCAAACAAACTCGTGCTAACCCATGGGAAGAGTTTGCTAAAGAACACGACAAAGGTGAAAAAGTTTCAGGTACTATCAAGTCAATCACTGACTTCGGTATCTTCATCGGTTTACCAGGCGGTATCGATGGTCTAGTTCACTTGTCTGACATTTCTTGGAACGAACAAGGCGAAGAAGCTATCCGTCGTTACAAGAAAGGTGACACAGTTGAAGCGGTTATCCTTTCAGTAGACGCTGAAGGCAACCGTATCAGCCTTGGCATCAAACAAATGAACAGCGATCCGTTCAACGATTTCTTAGCTGCTAACGAACGCGGTGCGCTTGTTAAAGGTACTGTAACTGCAGTTGACGCTAAAGGCGCTACTGTTAAGTTAGCTGACGAAGTTGAAGCGACTCTTAAAGCATCTGAAATCAACCGCGACCGCGTTGAAGATGCAACTAAGTTCCTTGAAGTTGGTCAAGAAGTTGAAGCTAAAATCATCAACGTAGACCGCAAATCACGTTCTATCAACTTGTCTATCAAAGCGAAAGACGAAGCTGAAGAAAAAGAAGCAGTAGCTAACTTGAACAAGACAGCTACAGCAACTTCAGACAATGGTCCTAAGACTATTGGTGATTTGATCAAAGCTCAAATGAACCACTAAGTAAGTGTTTGAATTGTATTGTTAATGTAAATTAATTAATATATTTTACACAATTACTGTAACGGTAGCGTAGTAAGTGATTATTACGCTACCGTTTTGTATTTAAACAGGTTATTATCGGGAAACTGATCCTAGGTAGCTTGATAATTAAAGAGGTCGCAGATGACTACTGAAGCACTTAATAAGTCTGACTTAATAGAGCGTATTTCTCTTAAAAACCCACACTTAGCTGAACCCTTAGTGGAAGAGGCAGTTAAGATAATGATCGATCAAATGATCGAAGCATTGTCTACAGACAACCGAATTGAAATCCGTGGTTTTGGTAGTTTTGCATTACATCACCGTGAACCACGAGTAGGGCGTAACCCAAAAACAGGTAAATCTGTTGAAGTTGCAGCAAAAGCTGTACCGCACTTTAAACCTGGTAAAGCTTTACGTGATGCGGTAAACGAATCTGCAAACTAATTCAAAACATAGTTAGGGGTGTTTATGCGTTACGTATTGGTCGTAATTCTACTGGTCCTATTTGGATACTCATTGGCTTTGGTTCTGCAAAACGGAACTGAACTTTCAGTCGATTTGTTGTTTACACAAGTGCCTGCAATGCGTTTAGGGCTTTTATTGCTATTAACATTGTCATTAGGTTTGGTTTTAGGTCTTTTATTGGCAGTGCAAGTATTCCGAGTATTTCAAAATAACTGGGAAATTAAACGTCTACGTAAAGATATTGAGCGCCTACGTAAAGAGCAAATTCAAACTGCTCAACTGGCTGCTGCTGAAGCGGCTGCACATACACGTCATGAAAAAACAGTTTTAGATATTGATAATGAGCGTCCTTCTAACCCGTTATAATTGGGTTTATGAAGTAGATTAACTACTTTTATGAGTATAGTTAAATTTTATATTAAACACTCTGGTGGATCATCGGGGTGTTTTTTTTATGGGCTGAAAAAATAAGCCATATATCTTAAATAAAATAATGAGATAGCTAAATTCAAATTAATCATTTCAATTAACATGAGTTTTATGACTTTCTGATCAAGTTGAATCCATCTATAATGCACTAATTTTGTCAAAATGAAGGGTAGGTCTCTTGAGTATCATCGTTGCACTAGATGCTAAAAGCCAATATGACGCACTTACAATTGCAGAGCAGTTAGATCCTGCATTATGTCGAGTTAAGGTTGGTAAAGAGTTATTTACCCACGAGGGTTCAAGTATCGTTAAAGCATTGCACGATAAAGGTTTTGAAGTATTTCTAGATCTTAAATTCCATGATATTCCAAACACCACAGCACAAGCAGTTTGTGCAGCTGCGGATATGGGTGTGTGGATGGTCAATGTCCATGCATCAGGTGGCCGTAAAATGATGGAAACCTGTGTAGAGCGCCTAAAGGCCGGCAATTACAATACTCAGCTAATTGCTGTTACGGTTTTGACATCAATGGGTCGTGAAGATCTTGCGGAATTAGGCTTAGATGTGGAACCTTTTGAACATGTGAAGCGTCTTGCGACTTTAACGAAAGAAAGTGGTTTGGATGGTGTAGTTTGTTCGGCACAAGAAGCGAAAATGTTACGTGAAACTTTGGGTGCTGACTTTGCATTAGTAACACCGGGTATCCGTCCTGAGGGTTCTGCAGCGGATGATCAAAAACGAATTGTGACACCTAAACAAGCTATGCTTGATGGTTCTACACATTTGGTGATTGGCCGTCCAATTACTAAATCGGACAATATGCGTCAAACTTTAAAAGATATTTTGGCGACACTTTAATATTTACCCTCTCTCTAACTCTCTCCCAAAGGGAGAGGGGAAGTCCTCTCCCTCTTTGGGAGAGGACTTAGGTGAGGGTTAGATAGCTGCTAATATACTCACTAATATAGGTGCAAGTACAGAAAGGATAAAGCCGCTGACCATGGCATGTGGAATAAAATCATTACCACAGGCTTGTTTGACCATAGGTAGGGTGACATCCATAGCTGTTGCACCCGCAGATGAAATTGCAGAGCGTGGGTAACGCCAGCCAATAATATACATAAATACAATCGCAAAAATTTCTCTGAATAAATCATTCATCAGCGCGATACTGCCTAGATGCGCATTTTTTAATTCAGTCACGACGATGCCTGTCATCGAATAGAAACCATAACCTTGTGACAGCATGATCAAATCTTTCAGGCTGATTTGTGGCAATAGATAGGCAGCAGCAAAAGCGCCCAAAAGTGAACCGACGATACAGCCGAGTGGAACAAGTAGAATTTTCCAATTTAACCAAGAACGATCGAGCGGTGAGTAGGCGAGATCAAGCCCAATCAGAAACATGAAAACTAAAAGTAGATCCCAAGTACTCATATGTGGCTTAAGATTAAAATGTGCTGCCATTTCGGCAAAAGCATAACCTAAACCTAATGCAATAAAAGCATAGCTAATATTGATGAGTGAGCTTGTTACCAACTGCATGGACACTTTGCCATGACTGGGTTTATAGCCTAAAAGCTTAAACAAAATATAGCAGCAAATAAAAGCACCCATTGAGGTCAATAGTGCAATAAGTACTGATGAAGAGAGGATTTGCAGAGGTGCTGGAATAGTGTGTAATGTTTCAGAAAATTCGATCGCAATCGCAAATAACAAAATATAAGTAAAGTACGGCAGGAGTTTAAAGGCGATTTTTTCAAGCCAAGTGGGTAGGCGACGTGCAAGAATAAAACCAAGCCCTAAACAGGCTAAGAGCTGGAAAATCAACCAGAAAGATTGCATACAAAAATAGGCAGATAATGAATACCTGCCTATTATGACCTGTTATTGCTTAAGCTGCATGACTAGATTTTGTTTTACTGAGGAGTCGAAAATCGGCTGGATTTATTTTTCGAGTAGCCAGCCAATATTTCCATGTATAAGTTGGCCACAGTGCAAAATTTTTACCGCCATTTTGTTGATACCAGCTCACGCAGCCTGATTGCCATACCGTGCCATCAAGCATGTCTTGTACATGAGTGTTAAATTGATCTTGCACCTGATCTTTAACAGCGATGGCTTGAACATTAGATTTTGAAACCAATTGCATCATTTGTAAGATGTAATCGACTTGTGCCTCAATCATAAATACCACTGAATTATGGGCAAGTACGGTATTGGGGCCTAATAATTGGAACAGATTTGGAAAGCCTTTGGTGCAAATGCCATAAAAGCTTTCTGCGCCAGCCTGCCACACTTGTTTGAGTTCTTGAGCATTTTCACCAATACATTCAAATGATTTTAAATAAATTCTTGGATCGGTAATAAAGCCAGTCCCATAGATTAAGCAGTCAATTTCACGGGATTTTCCATCTTTGGTAATAATGGCATTTTCAGTGATTTCTTGTACTGCATCACTGACCAATTCCACATTAGGTCGATTAAAGGTTGGAAAGTATTTATTAGAAATTAAAATGCGTTTACAACCCATGATGTAGTTTGGCGTTAGTTTCTTGGCAAGTTCAGCATCTTTCACTTGATACTTAATATACAGTTCTGCAAGTTTTTGCGCATACTTCATGGTGGTCGGTTTAACAATTGGCACGACACGTGATTCGTTGGTCCAATACAGGCGAGCACGGTGAATTTTTCGAAACCAATCATATTTTTTAAATAATGATTTTTCTAAACCATGATAACTACGTTCATCTCGTGGAATGACCCAAGCTGCGGTACGTTGAAAAACATACAGTTGCTGTGTTTGTGGTGCGATTTCTGGAATGTATTGGATGGCACTGCCGCCTGTACCAATCGATGCGACTTTTTTACCTGCTAATGGATATTGATGATCCCATTGCGAAGAATGGAACACTTTACCCTTAAATTTTTCGATGCCCGGTATATGTGGAATTTGTGGGACATGTAAAGGGCCTGATGCAAAAATCACATATTGAGCGGTAATTTTAACACCATCTTTGAGTTCTAAATGCCAGTCGCAGGTTGATTCATTGTATTGGCTTGAAAGCACTTCACTGTTAAAGCGACAGAATTGTTTTAAATTATATTCACGGGTAACGTGTTGGATATAGTCAAATATTTCTGGCGCTTCAGCATAACGTTTTGACCAATCTGTTTTGGGTGCAAAAGAAAGCGAATACATATGTGATTGCACATCACACGCAGCGCCAGGGTAGCGGTTTTCACGCCAGGTTCCACCAAAATCATTGGCTTTTTCGAGGATCAGAAAATCTTGATTGCCTTGTTGTAAAAGTCGTATCGCCATAGCAATACCACCAAAACCACCGCCGATGATGGCGATTTGTGTATGTATTTCAGAATTGGCGTTTGGGGTTTGCACTGTTTTTGTTTGCGCTTCCTGCATCATTTTTTTAATTCCAAGCGAGATTACAAGCTAAGCATACTTGAGTTCATGATCAGAACAATATGATTGAGGTGACAGAAAAATTGATCGAAACGGCAATGTTCATAATTGCAAATTTGTAGTAAAAAAGAAGAAATTTAATGTCATTTTACGATTTATGAAACGATCCATTCTAAGCCTGATGTATTTAGTACAAGGAATGCGTAAAGCAGGCGTAGATGTCGATCAACGTTTGCAAACTATCGGGCTGCGTGTCGATGCGCTCGATCCTACTTCAGTGATTCATCCGAGTTTAGAGTGGGATGTACTGAAAGTCATTGGTAAAGATGTAGAACCTGAGCAAGGGTTATTTATTGGTCAGCATTATACGTTGGCGGGTTATGGCCCGTTGCTGATGTTATTGGTCACCAGTGATACTTTACGCCAAGCTTTAAATCAGGGGATTCGCTTTCAACAGTTGACACATCTAACTGGGCGTTTGAGTTTGCAAATCAGTCAGCATAAAGTGGCTTTGTGCTATCAACCGCAAGATATGTATGCGCCACTGGGTGCATTATTGGCGCAGTCAGAGATTTCAGGAACTTATAAATTCATCCGCGATCTTTACAAAATGATGGGGTTATCGACACCACAAGTTCAAATTGATTTGCCGTTTGCTGAACCCAAAGATCCTGAAAAATTAAAAATGTTTACTGATTATTATAGCTCTCAAGTTCGATTTGGTGCGCCATTTGCGGCATTTTGGTTCGATGAAGATGTTTTAGATATTCGGATCCCTTCCGCAGATATTATTACTTTTCGATTATATGAGTCGAAATGTATTGCGGAGTTAGAACGTTTAAGCGCCGATGAAGATGCGCCATCATTGGTTCAACGTGTGCAAGATTATTTGGAATTACAAAGTGGTGCGATGCCAAGTATGGCAGCAACTGCTCAAGCGTTGAACTTGCCTGAAAGAACTTTGCGTCATCAACTGCAACAGTTAAATACCAGTTATAAGCAAATTCGTGAAGATATTATTAAAGATAAAGCACTCCGTATGATTGAATATAATGAATATTCAATTGAAATGATTGCAGAATTGCTGGGCTATTCAGAACCTGCGGCGTTTAATCATGCGTTTAAACGTTGGTTTGGGCATAGTCCGAGACAATATAATAAATAGCCAATGCGCTTTACTGCCAAAGTGTTATATCTTCGAGTTTATTCTTCGTTATAATTCATTTAGCCCAAAAAAGTATTTAATGATATGTCAGATTTTCAGTCACCACACAACACCGCATTTACTCCGATTTCACCGGCTGAGCGTTATGCTCAAGCCTTAGCATCTGGTCAGTTTTTACCAGATCAGGAACAGGCGCAAGCGGTGCATGAGTTGGATCGAGTTTGGCAAGAATTAATCCAACGTTTTAAGGCTTCTAAAAAAGCGTTTCGTCGTTTCCGTCGTCAAACTGCACCTAAAGGGGTGTATATGTGGGGCGGTGTAGGACGTGGTAAAACGTGGCTGATGGATCAGTTTTATGATTCTGTGCCATTTCGACGCAAAACACGTATGCATTTCCATCACTTTATGCAGTACGTACACCGTGAATTAAATAAGCTTTCAGGTCAGCGTAATCCACTAGACCTTGTTGCCGACCAAATTTATAAAGAAGCAGTCGTGATCTGCTTTGATGAATTCTTTGTATCCAATGTCACAGATGCGATGATTTTGAGCGATCTGTTCCAAAAATTATTTACGCGTGGCATCACTCTTGTTGCAACATCTAACATCGCACCAGATGGTTTGTATAAAAACGGGATCCACCGTGACCGTTTTATCCCAACCATCGAAATGGTAAAAAAGAACTGTGTGATTTTAAATGTAGACTCAGGCGTAGACTATCGTTTACGTGTATTGAAACAAGCGCAGTTGTTTAAGTCACCTTTAACACATGAACATAAGTTGTGGATGGCACAGCGTTTTACAGCATTAACGCAAACCCAAACGGTTTCACAAGAGCCAATTATTATTAATCAGCGTATTGTAGAAACCATTGGTCATACGGAAGATGTGCTGTGGTGTGAATATTCTGAGCTTTGCCTAAAACCACGTAGTCCAGCGGACTTTATTGAAATTGCCAATATTTATAATACGGTCTTAGTGAGTAATGTGCCGCACATGACGGATTATTTGTCTGAAGGGACTCGTCGTTTTATCTATCTAGTTGATGAGTTTTATGACCGTGGTGTGAAGTTGTTGCTTACTTCAGAAGATACGATTATTGAATTATATCAAGGTGAAAAATTGGCATTTGAAATTGAGCGTACACGTTCGCGCTTATTGGAAATGCAATCTGATGATTATCTACATACCTCTCACCGTCAAATCAATGCACCAGAGTCTGCGGCAGAAAATTAAGCGTTTTTGTTGGAATGAGAAAAGAACGTCTTGATGGCGTTCTTTTTTTTTGATTTTTAGTTTTAGAAAACATGTATAAATTAAGAAAAGCTGTGGAACGAACAATAGAAGTTAAAGCAAAGTCTCATGATAAAAGCATCATTAAATTAGAAGTATGGCTGTTTAATAATTCATCGATAAAAGCGTTAAATTTAAACTGATTGGTTGAAGTTGTAGCATCGACATTGGCAGCATTTCATGGCTTAATCGAGTGAGTTTGTTTGACGCTTGGGTCTATTTGTTCAGTTTTAGAACAAAATTCTGCACTTAAGTCTAATTTCGACATTTCAAAAACTTTATACACTGTAAAAAGGTATTCAGGCTGATGATGACGTCGTATTTCTGATCTTTATTATGTTGAATGATGAGGGTATTTCATTACATAGAAAATGATCATTATTTAGGAATGTGATAGTACTATTCAGCAAAGTATAAATGGGTATACTAGAATCTCTTGTTATAAAAAATAGCAATATCAGGAAAGACAATGACTGCACGTATTCAAAAAGGCAAGTTAGCGATTGCTAAAGAACTTTACGATTTCATCGAAAATGAAGCACTACCGGGTTCAGGTTTAGACAGTGAAACTTACTGGAAAAACTTTGAACAAGTCGTTGTCGATCTTAGCCCAAAGAACAAAGCACTATTGGCTAAGCGTGACGACATTCAAGCTAAAATTGATGAATGGCACCGCAACAACAAATTTGAACTCGAAGCTTACAAAGCTTTCCTTACTGAAATTGGCTACTTATTACCAGAAGTAGAAGATTTCCAAATCAGCACAGAAAATGTAGACGAAGAAATCGCATTATTGGCTGGTGCGCAATTAGTAGTGCCTGTACGTAATGCACGTTACTGCTTAAACGCTGCGAACGCACGTTGGGGTTCACTCTACGATGCTCTTTACGGTTTTGACGTGATCTCTGAAGAAGACGGCGCGGAAAAAGGTAAGGGCTATAACCCAGCTCGTGGCGCAAAAGTTATCGAATTTGCTAAAAACTTCTTAAATGAAACTTTCCCGCTAGCTAGTGGTTCGCATGCAGATGCAACTAAATATGCGGTAGAAGGCAAAAAGTTAGTTGTAAGCCTAAAAGATGGCTCAACTGCAACTTTAGCGAAAGAAGCTCAGTTTGTTGGTTTTAATGGTGACGAAGCTGCGCCAACCGAAATCGTACTTTTAAACAATGGTTTGCATGTAATCATTGAAATTGATGCGACGAGCCCAATTGGTTCAACTGATGCTGCGGGCGTTAAAGACTTAGTTCTTGAAGCTGCGGTAACCACAATTCAAGACTTAGAAGACTCAATTGCAGCAGTTGATGCTGAAGAGAAAGTTGAAGGCTACCGTAACTGGTTAGGCTTAATGAAAGGTACACTTTCTGAGTCAATCGAGAAAAATGGTAAGACCATCACGCGTACATTAAATAAAGATCGTACGCACAAAAATTTAATCGGTGGTGAAACTACGCTTCACGGTCGTTCATTGATGTTGCTTCGTAATGTGGGTCATTTGATGACAAACCCTGCGATCCTTGTCGATGGCGAAGAAATTTATGAAGGTATCATGGATGCCTTGGTTACTCCGCTTCTTACGATTGCTGACATCCGTGGTGAAAACACGATTAAGAACTCGCGTAAAGGTTCAATGTATATCGTGAAGCCAAAAATGCATGGTCCTGAAGAAGTGGCATTTGCAGTTGAATTGTTCGAGCGTGCTGAACAAGCGCTTGGTCTACCTGCGAAGACTTTGAAAATCGGTATCATGGACGAAGAACGTCGTACTTCTGTGAACTTGAAAAACTGTATCGCGCAAGCGAAAGATCGTACGATCTTTATTAATACAGGTTTCATGGACCGTACGGGTGATGAAATCCATACTTTCATGGAAGCAGGTCCATTCGTTCGTAAAGGCGAAGTGAAGTCTCAAATCTGGTTCCCTGCATATGAAAACCGTAACGTGATGATCGGTCTTCAAGCCGGCTTACGTGGTAAAGCGCAAATCGGTAAAGGCATGTGGCCAAAACCAGATATGTTGCTTGATATGTACAAAACTAAGATTGAGCATCCAGAAGCTGGCGCAAGCTGTGCATGGGTTCCGTCTCCATCTGGCGCTGTTATTCACGCGATTCACTACCATCAGTGCAATGTTTCTGAGCGTCAAAAAGAGTTGTTGAATACTCAACCGCTATCTTTAGATGACTTGTTAACGCCGCCTTTAGCGACAGATACAAACTGGTCTGAAGAAGAGAAAACCAAAGAACTCGAAAATAACCTTCAAGGTATCTTGGGTTATGTGGTTCGTTGGGTTGATTTGGGTGTAGGTTGTTCAAAAGTTCTAGACATCAACAACGTTGGTTTGATGGAAGACCGTGCAACTTTACGTATTTCTTCTCAACACGTTGCGAACTGGTTACGTCACGGTATTGTAACTGCTGAACAAGTTGAAGAAGTATTTAAGCGCATGGCGAAAGTTGTGGATGAGCAAAATGCCAACGATCCACTTTACACACCAATGGCACCAGGCTTTGATGGTTATGCATACAAAGCTGCTTATGACTTAGTATTCAAAGGTGGCGAGCAGCCTTCTGGTTATACAGAGCCGCTTCTTCATGCTTACCGTTTAAAATTAAAAGGTTATACAGGTGACTAATCTGTAAATCAAAAAAAGCCTCTTCGGAGGCTTTTTTTATTGCTTGAGAAAGTTAGAATGTCGACATAAAAAATGAAAAGGAAACGCCATGTATTTATGGAATGTAAATCGGTTGGTGGAGGATATACGACTGAATAAAGTCTCAGAAAGCCATTATAAAAACTACTTTATTGCCAGCTCAATATTGATTTTCTTTAGCTACTTAGCACTGACCTTAACCCCAGAATCCAAACCTACAGAAGCTTGGGCTTCGTTTGTTTTACAAGTTGGTCTACTGATTAGCTGGGTGAATGCCATATTTAAAGCCAATGGCGGCGAGCAAGGCAGAGATTTTTTAAAGCGCTTTATTGCATTGTATCTGCCAGTGACGATTCAGAGTTTAGTCCTCTTTATCTTGATCGCTGTTGTTGTCGAAGGGCTGTTACCCATGTTGACTGTAAACATGGAGGAGGCTGCGCTTGAGCAACTCACCACAGTTAAAGATCTAAGTTTTGAAGTCATCATTAGCTGTTATATTTATTGGCGAATCTATAAAGCGATGCGGCAGATTCATCAGCCTGTTTAAAGTATAAGGTTGTAAAAGAAATTAATTATAAAGTTTTATCCTGTTTTTCTCATAGCTTTTCAATGCTGAAGCCTTTACATTGGAATGAATGATAAAAATGGGATGGAAACGATGTCAGCTTATACCGCATTAGATTTGCAATATATTGGTGGGCAATGGCGAGCAGGGACTTCAACGCGTCACATCAAAAATATAAATCCCTTTAGCCAAGCACAGATTTTTGAATTGCAGGCAGCCAGCAGTGTCGATGTAGACAGTGCTTATAGTGCGGCAGAAGCAGCATTTAAATCAGAAAAGACCAAGTCTATTAAAGTACGTCAGCAAGTTATCAACAAATTAGCTCAAACCATTCAGCAGCGCAGAGAAGAAATTATTCAATGGCTGATAGATGAATCTGGGAGTACACGTTTAAAAGCCAATATTGAAGTTGATGCGGCGCTCGGCATTATCCAAGAATCGCTGAGTTTTCCTGAAAAAATGCAAACCACGCAGTTGGAGAGTAAAGATCCGAGTCGAAAGAGTTTTGTCTTGCGCAAACCCTTGGGTGTCATTGCGGTGATTAGCCCGTGGAATTTTCCATTTCATTTGTCGATGCGTTCTGTGGTGACTGCGATTGCTTGCGGCAATAGTGTGGTGCTGAAGCCTGCAAGTGACACACCAGTCACAGGTGGAACGTTACTCGGGAAATTATTTGAAGAAGCGGGTTTGCCACATGGTGTGTTAAATGTTGTTGCAGGCAGCGGCAGTGAAATTGGCGACTATTTTGTAGAGCATCCTGTACCTAAATTGATTTCATTTACAGGTTCAACTGAAGTGGGTCAACAGGTGGGGGTGAAAGCGCTAGGAAGTTCACGGATTAAGCGTTTAGCGCTGGAACTTGGCGGCAATGCGCCTTTGGTCATTTTAGATAATGCAGATTTAAATTTAGCCGTTGAACTGACCGTGATGGGGCGTTTTTTGCATCAAGGACAAATCTGCATGAGTACCAATCGAGTGATTGTGGATGAATCCTTGCACGATGCTTATGTTGAAAAATTAATTAAACGGGTAAAAAGCATCGTGGTCGGTAATCCGAATGCTGCTGAAACCCTCATAGGGCCCATTATCAACAAGGCGCAGGTCGATAAAATAAAAACCATTATTCAAAACGCCATTCAGCAAGATGCAATTTTAGCCTATGCAGGCGGTATTGAAGATCAATTGGTTGCACCGCATATTTTTACTCATGTCGATGCACACGCTGATATTGCATTAGAAGAAAGCTTTGGGCCAATCTTGCCGATTTTAAAAGCGCGAGATGAAGCGCATGCACTTGAATTGGCGAATTCAACCCGATTTGGTTTATCGAGTGCGGTATGTACCTCAAATTTAGCACGCGGCGGAGAGTTTGCGGCCAAACTCGATATAGGCATGACGCATATCAATGGCATCAGTGTGGCGGATCATTCTAATGCACCCTTTGGCGGTGAACGGAATTCAGGCCTTGGTCGCTTTAATGGTGAGTGGATATTTGAGGAATTTACCCGCACCCATTGGCAAACGTTCCCTGCTTAAAATACACAAAGTGAAGTCTATTTTATCTTGTGCAATAGACTTCACCGAAGCTAATGTTACGCAGGACATTTTTAGTTTATTTCCATGAAATATCAGGCAGAATATAGTCCCAAAAACGGCTCCAACGTGTCTTGTAATAGAAAAAAGAGCCAAGATATTGGCTTGAACAATTATCCTGATAGTACATTTTGTGATTCATCAACAGCATAGGTTTACGCTGCAAGGCCGTCATATATAGCTTGACCTGTACCTTATAATTGTAGATTGAATAATTAGAAGAAATACTCTCGGTTTTCATTTTTTGGATATTGTGAATATACACATCAAACTTCAAGCCATTTTTGTAATCTGTTGCCTCATGAATTGTTCGATCTTCGATTGGAATAAGCGGATTGTTATCACTAAACACTAAATATGCGTTATGTATTTTGTTTCCTTGTTGATAATTAAACTGAAGAGCTGAATTTGCAGTAGTGAAATAGGGGAGCGCATCTTGAGGATTGATTTTAAACGTGCCTGTACAATTAGTCCTGACACGCCCTTCATCTGCGTTCACCGTAAACCAGCCAAATTGATCTTCCAATTCCGTCGTATGGGCTTCATCTACGTCAGGAAGAATCACGCCAAACTGATCTCTTTGTCTTTGCTGATTTTGCATTAAGCGATAACTATTTTGAGCACGTTTTGCAAAACGGATTTCAGGAAACATCTCTGGAGATGTAATTTTAAAGTCAGAGACATTGATTACTTCACCATCAGGCAAGATGACCAATGAAAATTGTTGTTCTTGGGTGTTGGGAAGATTTTTGACCGTCACCCAATGATGTGTACTGATCATTTGCTGATTGCGAAAATGCTTATATTGAATGCGGTACTTGCCTGCCGGAATCTCAGTCTCATTGATTAGGTCTTGTTTAAATGGATATTCGTTGAGATAGAGCGCGTCGAGACTAAAAGGTAGAAATGAAACGGTATGTACAGAGACTTTTGCGGCATGTGCGGTTGAATATAGGCTTGAAATTAGAATTAAAACGATAAAGCGACTTCGGTCTAGATTTTTCATTTATTATAAAGATTGATTTTTTGCGGATTATGGCAAATATGTGTGCTAATTTCAAACCGATTACCTTATCGCAATTAAAGTCTCAAAACTTGCCTGAAATCAGCTTTGAATATCCTGAGGAAGTCTATCCAAATTATGATTTGCCGTTACTCTTTAAGTCTGAACAAGGGTTAGAGTGGCGAAAAGTGAATTTTGGCATGGTGCCTAAATGGGCCGCAGACAAATCAATCGCACTTAAAACCTATAATGCTCGAAATGAAACTTTGTATCAAAAGCCTACGTTTATTAATGCGATCTCAAAATGTAAGTTTGGCGTGATACCCGTGTCTGAATTTTATGAGTCAATGTATATCGATAATAAGCCGCAGCGTTGGAGTGTTAAGCGCAAAGATGGAGAAGCGTTTTATATTGCTGCCTTATATGACATTTGTCGGCAAGGTGATGAGATTGTACGTTCAAGTACCATGATTACGATGGACGCTATTCAGCATGAGATGATGAAGCACTTTCATGAGCCGGGCAATGTAAAACGTTCGGTGATTGTAATTCCGCATGCGAGGTTGGAAGAGTGGCTGAGTTGGAAATCACCCAACATCCAAAGTTTTGTACAAGGTTTTCCTGTTGATGAGTTTGAATGTGCGCACGCACCCAAAATAAAAATCGAAAAAATCAGTCCCCAACTGAACTTTTTCGATTGATATTTCGGTGATGCAAATGCTTAGCGAGCTAAGTTTTTAAAGATATGCTTTAAGCTTTCCATGGTTTTTTCAATTTGTAGGGGTGTTAAGCCTTCAAAAGATTGCTCTAGAACGACATTCGTTAGATCGTTAATCTTCTGCGTCATAGCAGTGCCTTTATCGGTTAACACGACGCGGGTAATACGCGCATCATCTTCACAAGAATAGGTATCTACTAAGCCTTCATCTTTTAAACGATAAACGATCTTGGTTGTCGTCGACATTTTAGATACGACCATTTCAGATAAATCCGAAACACTCGCATGAGGTTTAGACTTGAGTGCGAGCAGGATACGACGACGTGAATTATCAACGCCATACTTTTTTAAGGCATGGTCGACGTTTAAAACATATTGTGAATGCACCTGAGTAACCCAGTAGAAAGGAAAATTTTCTAAACTAAAGTCATCGGTGGATGGTAAAAATTTTGAATACTTTTTTGTCATAAAGGAGTCCCCTGAATATTTGTTTTAATTTTATTTAATGTTTTAACATTCTATTGAAAAATAGAGGGTAATAGCAAGAGTTCACAATAAAAAAATAGAAAGTAGAAGATATCTTATTTTTAGATTATCTAAATAGATTATATTGATATTCTGTCTAAATGCTTAACAGAAATTAAAAATAAGGTTAGGTATAGAGATAGTGTAGTGAAAATAAATAAGTTTTTAAATTGAATTGAATATTAATATTTTTTACCAAAAGGTAGAAATAAATAATTCATTAGATTTGTCATACAATCTCATACAACGTATTTAATTACATTTAATTAAAAGTCAGGTGAATTCATACTTTTTTAAAGTGGAAGAGGAGATCTCAAAAAGTAGGTTTTAACATCTAGATGTGTATTTTATATCGCCCATTCGATTTGTAATACATTCAGCGTTTTTAACATTTTGTCATATTGTTGATGCGAAAAAATATGCTTGAATACATTACAAATGCGCAAGATTATGCATAATGGAATGGTCTCTAGTTACACAGGTTAAATTTATGGATCCGTCGCCGTGCGTTGGTCTGCTTGAAGATATTCTTACAATCCAGAATGAGGAAGAGAGCTAATGGAATTTTTGTTAGATCCCGGAATCTGGGTTGGTTTACTTACATTAATTATTTTAGAAATTGTACTAGGGATTGATAACCTAGTCTTTATTGCCATTTTGGCAGAAAAACTCCCTCCAGAACAACGTGATAAAGCCCGCGTACTTGGTCTTTCACTCGCATTATTTATGCGATTAGGATTGTTATTTGCAATCTCTTGGTTGGTCACATTAACAAAGCCCCTGATTACCGTTTTTGATTGGACATTCTCTGGTCGAGATCTCATATTATTGTTCGGTGGATTGTTCTTAGTCTATAAGGCGGTCACAGAGCTACATGAGAAATTAGAAGGAAAACCAGAAGTTCAAGTGACAACAAAAGTGGCATATGCCAGCTTTACAGCAGTTGTTGCGCAAATTGTTGTCTTAGATGCGGTTTTCTCTTTAGACTCTGTCATTACAGCGATCGGTATGGTCGACAACATTTATGTCATGATGGCAGCAATGATTGTGGCAATGGCAGTGATGTTACTTGCATCTAAACCGCTAACGGCTTTTGTAAACCGACATCCGACCGTCGTGATCCTATGTTTAAGCTTCTTATTACTGATCGGTATTAGTTTGATAGCAGAAGGTTTTGGTTTCCATATTCCGAAAGGCTATATCTACTCAGGTATTGGTGTTGCGATTGTCATCGAAGCCTTTAACCAGTTTAGTCAACGCAATGCTCAAAAACACGAAGCGAAAATTCCATTACGCCATCGTACTGCAGACAGTATTTTAAAACTGATGGGTGGGCGCTTAGAAGCTGATCAAGTCGGTAATCAGGCGCAAGAAACCTTTGCAGACGAAGAGCGTTACATGATTGGGGGGGTGTTGACGCTTGCAGAGCGTTCAGTTGCGTCGATCATGACTCCCCGTAATCAAATTTCTTGGGTGGATTTAAATGACACACCTGAGCAAATTCGTGAGCAAGTCCTTTCAGTGCCGCACAGTTTATTCCCTGTGTGTCGTGGTAGCTTGGATAAAGTGATTAGTATTGTCCGAGCGAAAGAACTTATTGATGTTCTAGACAGTGAAGATGATCTAAAAGCATTGATTAAACGTCATCGTCCGATCTTTATTTTCCAAAAAATGAAGGTGATTGATGCGATTAATACCTTGCGGACTTCTAAAGGCTCTTTGGTATTGGTTACGGATGAGTTTGGGGCGGTACAAGGTCTGATTTCACCACTCGATGTGTTTGAAGCAATTGCTGGTGAGTTCCCTGATGCGGATGAACAACTTGATTTGATTAAAATCGATGATGAACATTGGAAAGCTTCAGGCATGCTCGATCTGTATCAGTTAGAACTTGAATTGGAAATGCTGGATTTGATCGAAGAAGATGATGGTTATATCAGTGTTTCAGGCCTCATTTTAGATCAGACTCACGGCAATGTTGAAGTCGGGACTGTGGTTGATTTTAAAGGCATTCAATTTAAAGTCACGGCAATGGATGAAAACCGCATTAAAACGGTTGATATCTATTACCAGGCCTAATGCTCAAATATTAAAAATAACCCTAAGACAGCTTTTCGAAGCTGTCTTTTTTATGACTAGAAAGTATAAGAAATCCTATATAACGAGGGCTGCAATTCACGATGTTAAAACGTATTATATTTACATGATGTAACAGTCAAAAAACGCTGCAACTTTTGAGCTTTTAGAGGGTTAAAGCGGTTCAAAAGTAAAAAATATTGATAGGGTTGATTTTAAAAAAGCATGAGGTTAAATAGCGATTCATTTTTAACTTGGGGTTTTAATCATCATTGATGATCTATGAATAATTTTATTTCATTTAAATACCGCTTCGGAAAACTTTATAACTAGGTACTTTGAAGAAATTCAAAGTTAATCCATTAAAAAAATGGGTGTTGGTATGGCGATCACTGAGAATATCATTGATTTTTGCAAACTCACGACTGAAGAAAAACATGAGTTGTTTCAACGGCTCTGGGAGTTTGATCAATGTATTTTCCCAACTTCTAAGATTGAGCAACTTTATCAATACATGCATGACCCAGATATTGTTGCATTACCAATCATTCAGTATTTTGAGCACGATAAACTGATCGGGCAAAATATTGTGCGTATATTAAAAATTATGCATAACAATCGGCCGATTTTTATTTTTAATTCACGGGCAGGGGTATTGGTTGATTATCGTCGGAAAAACCTGACCTTAAACTCGGCGATTAAAGTGGCGATGCAGCATCAGATTCGATTTCCAGCGATTCCGATGTGGTTTGTGGCTACATTGGCACAACCAAAGGTATATACATTATTTGCCTCGCGCTCTGTTAAGTTTTATCCAAGGCATGCTGTCCCGATGCCCACTGAGTATGCGGATGTTTTAAATAGTTATAAAATCCGTCAGCATGATGTGCAGCATCGGGCTGAGGATATTTTTGTTCATCGTTGTGATTTACCGAAGGTGACGCCTGAGCAATTGGTTCGGCTACGGAAAAAATCTGATGAACATGTTCAATTTTTTATGCAGCACGTGCCAGATTATTTTGATGGCATGGGGTTAATGTGTATTTGTAAATTAAATGTATCAACCATTTTTGAAGCAAGTATGAATCTGGCAGTTGGGCGGGCAGTTTAATGATGGACATGGATGTATTATGCGACAAATGACAATATATCGATTATTCGGTTTCGGTGCGGCAATCTTTTTAACGGCTTGTCAGCCTGCAGAGCAAAAAGTACAAGAGCAATCGCAGAAATGTGTTGCACCGGAAAAACTGGTCAAACAAATTTATGACCAAGAGTTGAAATTACATGCTTTGAGTAAAGATCAACTTGCTGCCTATTTTGAGCCATCGTTAGCGGAACGTATGCAAGCAGAAATTAACTGTAAGCAGTCGCAACAAGTGTGTAATGTGGATTTTGATATATTCACGGATAGCCAAGATCCGCAGCAAGATTCGAAAAAAGGCGTTCAGCCTAAACTGAGTTTTGATGAAAATAAAAACGTCGTTCGTGCTGAGTTTAAAATTGGTGATGAAGCCAAAGTCTTAAATTATGAAATGAGTGATGGCGACTGTTCAAAAATCAAAAATATTGTCTATGCGGGGGACTATGACCTCGACATGATTTTGAGTAATCCAACAGAAACGATCGAAGATTCAGAAATGTTTGATGCCAATGCTGCAATTGGCAGTACGGCACAGTAAATTTTTTGTCGCATATTAATTAGTACAAAACAGTAAGAATCCCTGAACAGCTTGAGTCTTTACTCAAGCTGTTTTTGTTTTTCTCAAGCTATCATAGCTTCATAGTGCATAAATTTGCATGTTGGCAAGTTGATTGAAATCATCTTCATTGAGATTATAAATTTCATCTAAAAATGCAACATTAAAACTGCCGACACTTGAGCTAATTTCATAGGCTTTTTGACCCGCAATCGCAAAGTGCAAATGTGCTGCGACCGTGCCAGCAGTTAGCGTTTCACTCACGGCGCAATAAGCCGCTGTTAACGCACCTAAAGCGCAGCCAGAAGCCGTCACTTTGGGTTGTAAGTAAGATCCACCATTAATCTGTATCACCGCATTCATTTCTTTCGATAAGATGAAATCCGATTCGCCTGAAATTGCCACACATTCACAGTGTTCTAATAAGGGTGCAGCATTTAAGTAAATTTCTGCACTATTGAGCGTGCTATCGACACCGCGTGACTCACCTTGATTACCTGCAAGACCGCTGATTTCTGATGCATTGCCGCGAATAATACTTGGCTTGTATTGGAGTAATTGGTCAACCATTTCAGATCGCCACGGCAAAACGGGGCCATAACCGACAGGGTCAAGCACCCAAGGTTTATTTAAATTTTGTGCTGTTTGTGCAGCAATTTGCATGGCCTGCATTTGTTCAGACGTTGGCGTACCTAAATTGATATTCAATGCACTGGCAATCGAGGCAAAGCTTTCGGCTTCAAAGGGATTATCAATCATTGCAGGAGAAGCACCCGCAGCTAAAAGGATATTGGCGACATAATTGCTCGCAACTGCATTGGTGATGATGTGCACCAAAGGTTGTTTGGATTGAAGTTCAATCCACGCATTAATGACGCTTTGTAAAAGCGGGCTATTTAAGTCAGTTAATTCACTGTTCATGGTCGTTTCAAAATTTTCAGATTGATTCATCGTTTTCTCCCTTAGCGGGTGAAGTAATGGTCTTGATGTTTACAATTACGGCAGAACAGGGTCACATAATCTGCGGCATCATAATCGACAGAGAGTTCTTGTGAACCACAGTACATGCAACGCTTTGTGGAATAAAAATTTAAGCGAGGTTCGATTTTTTTCCAAGCATGGCGTATTGGTTGCACAAAGATACTTTCATCGAGTCCTAAAAAGTTAAAGAGCAAAATTTCACTCATTTTACTAAACGGTAATTGTGGGGGACGAGGGAGAGTAAAGGTTTCCCATTTTTCCTGTAAGCCACGTTCACGGTATTGCTGTAAGGTCTTTTTTAACAGGTTGGTATTAATGAAATTTTCATTCCGAACTTGCAGGGCTTTTTGTTTATGTAGGTATTCGAGTGCTGACTGAATCATATAATAAATCTGCCCAACCGCAAGATGGTCGAGTAAGCGATAACAGAACACTTGAAAGCTTTTATTCCCTGCAATTTGAATGCCCCATGTCTTACAGTAAAACTGCATGAATTGGACAATTTCTTGAAAAAGTAGGAGATACAAGCATTCTTTCACTTCGTCAGCACTTTTAAAAGGAACACCCAGAGCTAAATTTTCATAAAACCAATGGCGCAGTTGCTGTGCTACGCTAAAAAGGCTGGGCTCTGAATATCCATCCAGACGGACATTGATATAATACTGTTCAGCTTGTAGCGCATCATCTTTCACAATCAAAATTTGCTCATGCACGAGATGCTTTTTGAGCGACTGTTGAAAGAGATAATTCGGGCTGATGTTATGATACTTAATAGCGTCCCAGTCGATAAATTCTTGATGTGCCGTATGTTCTTGGACATGATTATCCAATAAAGCCAGCAAAAAGAGTTTCTGTAAAAAACTCAGTTCACTTAATTCACGTTCAACGATATCCTTATTTTTGAGTTTACGCTGTTCTTGTAAACGGGTTTCTTTCAGTAGTTTTTTTCGCGCAGCCTGACAGTTTTCACAATGACAGTTGTATTGCTGTTCTGGAAATATTTGATGATGACAATGGCTACACTGATAAAAATTAAATTCTTGCTCATCTAATTTTTCAGCATCTACCCAATACATAGATGCACGACACAACGGGCATTGCGTACTTTCATCGATTTGTTTGCGTAGAATATTGAACATGTTGCCAGCGTTTCTTGAAAGGTTAAATTGATTATACACATCTCTGTTTGAAGACGGGTTTGCAATTTCAGTTGCGGCAGCTCAGGCGATATGTCGGCAAATAAAAAAAGCTGCATAGCGATGATGCAGCTTTTAGTCAGAATGGATTATTAATAGGCGGCTGGGCATGGGATCGATTCGTCCTCCTCTCCAAGTTGTTTGGCTTGTATTAAAGCTTGCACTTTTTTAGACGCGACTTTTTTAGTGCCTAATGCACTATATGAATTAAGTAATGAACTGACCTCAAAGGCTTTGAGTGGGATCCCTTCGCAGGTCATAAACATTGCAATTACCTGATGATCGATATTTGCAGCATCAAGCGCTTGCAAGGTCTTCATATTTTCAATACGGATGATGTGTTCTTTAATAAACATAATGCACCTCTTTTTGTTTTAGCCTGAATATTTTGCTTTTGGCAATTAAGTAGATGCAAAACGCATGCTCAAATGTTTTGAGTAGAGATTTTAAAGCAGATAAACTTTATAATTATTTACTAAGATATTGAAAATAGAATATTAATCTAAAGGTAACAAAATAATAATGATGCGTATGGCTATGTCTAATGAATTCTCAAAATGCTTAAACTGTTGAAAAAGAAACATCTTGGTGCATCGTTTAAACAGAAGTATGCAATCAAATCTAAATCAGAATATTGATATGATTCGAGAGTTAAGGTGCTTTTTGGAGGGAATCGTCTAAGAGATTGGATTTTAAAAGTATATTTGTATATGTTGAGCTTATAATTCTAATGATCTGGGCTTCTAGGATTGAAACCAGGCGGCATCTACTGAAATTGATACATAGTATGATTCAGCTGGATTTCTAAAGGTTTTGATCTTTTTTTATCCTTTCTTTATATGGAATACATATGTCAGACGCACTTAAAAACAGCAATATCACCCGTATGCAATTATATAAGCAGCCACAGGGTACGGTTGGTGCGCTGATTATTGGGCATGATCAAACACTGGAAAAGACGATCGAGTTATTGGGCCTGGCGCAGCAACATCAAGTATCTAAAATTTATGTGGCGGGTGCGACGGAAGAAATTCAGCAATTCCTCACCTCAAAAGTCACGGCATTTCAATTTTACTTTGCTGCAGACTATGACAGCGCACTCGATTTAATTTTTGCAAATCAATAATCGTATAAGTCTTAAGCAGGTAAGTTTGAGCGCAATAATTTGAACGTACAGATGGATTAAGCACCTGTACTTTCTCTTTCTAGTATATAGGCGCTTTATTTATTTTAGGTAGATAAAAAATTTGCACATTGTTATAGCTGTACTCAACTCAGGCATTTATTTTGCTTAAACATGGCGAAAATATGTGCCAGCCTTTAAATTATTCTATAAAGATGATTGAAAACAACATGCGCTGAGCCCATATAAATCATTGTAAATGCGAAGACAGCTTATGCATCTTGTCGTATGATCAAGTCATTCACAATGTGTTCAAAAAGCTGATGAAGCAATAACTAAGGAATAGGACGAGATATGAATATTGCGGCAAATCCAGTGGTCGAAGCAGACCAAACTGTTTATTTAAAAGATTATCAAAAACCATCATTTGTCGTAGATAGTATCGATCTTGATATTCAAGTCTTTGATAAGCATACGAATGTAAATGCAAAATTAGTGATGCAGCGTCAAACGGCTGGAGATTTGGTGTTATTGGGTCGTGATTTGGAACTCAAATCAATTCGCTTAAATCGTCAAGTTTTGCCAGCAGATGCCTATGTTGTAGATGCAGAACAACTGGTGATTTCAAATGCACCTGACCAAGCTGTCATTGAAACCGAAGTCGTGATTCATCCTGAAAGCAATACTCAACTCGAAGGTTTATACCAAGCGGCAGGCGATTTATTCGTTACTCAAAACGAGCCTGAAGGCTTCCGTAAAATTACCTATTATCCTGACCGTCCTGATGTGCTATCGGTATTTACCACACGTGTCGAAGCGGATAAAAAATTCCCTGTATTACTTGCCAATGGTAATTTGATTGAAGCGGGTGAAACCGGTGAAGGTCGTCATTATACCGTTTGGCAAGATCCAACCAAAAAACCATCGTATCTATTTGCTTGTGTGATTGGTGATTTGGCAGTACTTAAAGACACTTATGTGACGTCTGAAGGTCGTAATGTTGCTTTAGAAATCTATGCAGAAGAAAAAGACATTCCAAAATGTCATATTGCCATGGAAGCTTTAAAACATTCGATGCGTTGGGACGAAGAACATTATGGTCGTCCTTATGATTTAGACAATTATATGATCGTGGCAACCAGTGCATTTAACATGGGTGCAATGGAAAACAAAGGTTTGAATATTTTCAACACCTCTTGTGTGCTTGCTGATGAAGAATACACGACTGATGCTGCGATCATGCGCGTTCAGTCTGTGATTGCACATGAATACTTCCATAACTGGACAGGTAACCGTATTACCTGTCGTGATTGGTTCCAACTCTGCTTAAAAGAAGGTTTGACGGTATTCCGTGATCAGTCGTTCTCAGAAGATTTACAATCTGCTGCGGTACAACGAATCGATGATGTTGCTGTGTTAAAAGCACATCAGTTCCCAGAAGATTCAGGCCCGCTTTCACATCCACCGCGTCCAGATCATTTTGTTGAAATTAATAACTTTTATACCGCAACAGTGTACGAAAAAGGTGCGGAAATTAACCGCATGATGGCAACACTCTTGGGCAAAGAAAAATTCCGTGCAGGTACAGACGAATATTTCAAACGCCATGATGGTCAAGCCGTGACTGTTGAAGATTGGGTAGCAGCACTAACAGCGGGATCAGGTGTAGATTTATCGAGTTTCTTGATTTGGTATAACCAACCCGGTACACCAAAACTTGAAGCAAAAGGTGAGTACGATGCTGCAAATCAAACCTATACTTTAAGCTTGAAACAAAGCTTAAAAGCGCATCCGAAATATCCAAATTTAAAAGCTGTGCCTATTCCTGTGGCTTTGGCATTGTTTGATGCGACGAGTGGTGAACAGTTAGTTCTCAGCTCAGATGCATTGGTTGAAAATGGCATCAAAGATGGCGTGTATTTATTTGATACCGATACTGCAACCATTACATTTAGTGGTGTAAAAACCCAGCCTGTTGTGTCTTTACTGCGTAATTTCTCTGCACCTGTTAATCTTGAATTTAACTATTCAGATGAAGAGCTTGCTTTCCTGATGCAGTACGAGCCGAATGGTTTTAACCAATGGCAAGCCAGCCAAACCTTGTTAGAACGTATTTTGTTAAATGGCCATGATGCCGACATCTATGTTCAAGCTATTCAAAATACATTACCAGCATTGGTTGAGCGTGATCCACTACTTGCTTCACGTTTATTCGATGTACCGACAGAGGGTTATTTAGGTAGTCGTATTGATACCGACTACAGTCCTGCCCAAGTGCAAGAACAGCGTGAAGCACTGTTAAGTCGTGTGGCACGTGAGCTAGGTTCATTCTTTAAAGAGACTTATGCAACTTTAGACCCAGATGCGCAGAAAGAGTTTTCACAAGCTATGGGTGTTCGTGCATTGAAAAACATCATGTTGAGTATGATGGCACGTCAAGGCGATGCATCCGTATTTGAATTGGCCTATGAACAACTCAGCTCTACAGGCAATATGTCTGAACGTCTTGGTGCTTTAAAAGTATTGGTTTGGAATGATGCACCACAAGCACAGCAAGCTTTAGAAACCTTCTATACACGCTATAAAAATGAAGCTTTGTCGATGGACCAATGGTTTATGTTGCAAGCGGCACATCCGAAAGCAACTGCGGAAACCATTAAGGCACTGACTGCTCATCCTGATTATGACTTGAAAGTGCCGAACCGTATTCGTGCGGTTACTGGTGGCTTAAATAGCAATCCTGTCAACACTTGGAGCTTTGGTGTGCAGCATATTGTTGAATTAGCAAAATTCCTCGATGAGAAAAATCCAATTGTCGGTTCACGGTTACTGCAAATTTTGTCCCGTTGGTACACGTTGGCAGAGCCGCAGCGTAGTGAAGTTAAAGCCGAACTTGAAGCGCTTAAACCTGTCGTGAAATCGAAGAATGTATCAGAAACCTTAAATAGCATGTTAAGTGTTTAATCATTCAACCTCTCTGTACGATTGATTTGAGTTAAATCAGTCGTACTGAAATGAGCCTGTTGCCATGGCTATGGCAGCAGGCTTTTTTTATATCCAGTCTTTTTATCCAATCTTTAGTTAGAATTGAAAATCAATCATGTTTAGATGACTGAAACTCAAAAAATTTCTCTGAGCATTTATTTAAATTACATAATAATTGCAACATAAATCACATAATGGCGTTACAATAAAATAGGTCTAACACATGAATGACTGTATGCGGTAATGCATCCAAGTTTATGAATGTTTAGATTTTTTATCTATTTTATTATGTGGGATTTTTGAGGCGGGTCATGTTAGTTAAGGTTGATGAAGGTTTTTATTTAAACTCACATCATATTATTGCAATTCGGATTAATAGAGATTTGCTTGATACCTTTGTTGTTTCGGTAGAATACACACCCAACAGTGTGCAAAACACAGGTGTATTTGAAAAGAAATTCAATGCGCGCCGAGATGCAGAACAATACCTACAGACTCTGAATCAAATCATTGGTAAATCGTAAAAGCTAAAGTGCATATCGTGGATATTGTCTAGATTGAAAGCGACATGATATGAATCAGACTCAGATTGACGTCTAGCAAAAGGGATGAAACACATCCCTTTTTTTGTGCTTATCTGAGCGAAATTAATGCGAAGAATTGAAAATAAATCATTCTATCGATACGACTCGATTTGCACGTCGGATATTTTCCTGACATGCTGTATCCATCCAAAATGAGTTAAAATTATATGCGAATCAGTATTGTGGGTGCAGGTCGTGTTGCACATCATTTGCTCAATGTGCTTCATCCACAACATCACATTGTGCAAGTTTTTGCGCGAAATCTTGATAATGCAGAAAAACTTGCAGCAACTGTAGGTGCAGAAGCCATTCATACCCCAACTGAGTTGAATGCTGAGATTGATCTTTTGATTATTGCAGTGAGCGACCAGTCGATTGCAACCGTTATTCAGCAAGTCAAAGCCTATCTGTCACGGGTTTTGATTGTGCATACGTCTGGTAGCACCAATATCACGGTACTGACCCAACAGCATTCGCGAGCAGGGGTGTTTTATCCTTTACAAACCTTTAGTTTAGATCGAGATGTGGACTGGATGTCGACACCGATCTTTGTAGAAGCGGCCGACTCTGCAGATTTGACGACACTTACAGATTTAGCAAACAGCATTAGCCAAAGGGTTTATCAATATGATTCGGCACAGCGCTTGAGTCTGCATCTTGCTGCGGTGTTTGCCTGTAATTTTAGTAATTATTGTTATGACATGGCAAAGCAGATTGTTGATGCAAAACACGTCGATTTTAGCTTACTTTATCCTTTGATTTTAGAGACAGCCAATAAAGCTACTCAGGCTGAACCACGTAACATGCAAACAGGTCCTGCCATGCGTGGGGATCAAAATATCATGCAGATGCACGCCAATATGCTCAAGCAAGCTGATCAAGTCGATCTGAAAGCGGTCTATGAAATGCTGAGTCAGCAGATTCTTGGGCATCATCAGAAATAAATAATCCGTATAGAACAATGAATATTTATTAGCTTAGACATACATGTCAAACAGGATGTTACATGGCAAAAGATTTTAATAGTCCGCAAGTGGTCGCAAGTTATGATGCGCATATTCGAAAATTAATTCCCGGCTATGAACTTGTCCATCAACAAATTCAGGCGGTGTTGAATTGCCATGTCGCTGAAGAGGCCCATGTACTGATCATTGGGTGTGGGACGGGCTATGAATTGGGTTATCTCATGGCCTTGAATCCAACATGGTCATTTACCGTTACAGAATTGTCTGAAAACATGCTGAATCAAACACGCCAACGTGTTGAAGCTGCTGGACAGTTGCATCGCGTTAATTTTATTTTGGGCAGTCATACTGCTTTTGAGGAAGTAAGTTGTTTTGATGCGGTGCTGAGTATCTTGGTGACGCATTTCATTGCGTTGTCAGAGAAAACGAATTTTTTAGCAAAAGCATTTGAACTGCTTAAACCGCAGGGCATTTTTTTAAGTTTTGACTTGATGCAAACTCATTCGAATTTTGAGCAGCGTGTCCTGCCTGAATTTTGCCAGATGCAGGGTTTATCTGCTGCGCAAGCGACAAAAATGATGCAGCGTTTAGAAGATGATTTTGAACTGATTAGCCAGCAGCACTATCAAAGCTTACTGACGGAAATAGGCTTTGATCAAATTTATTGTTTCAGTCAAATCTTTAGCTATGCGGCTTACTGTGCTTTTAAATGTCGATAAATTAAAAAATAATAGAGTCCAAGATTGGGCGTATCAAGTTCATTGATTATTTTGACTGATATTATTGCTACCTTGCATGAGTGACGCTTGCATCAAAATTTTGATCAATAGACTCATTTTTCTTGCACAGTAGCACGCTTACTATTTTAAAAAAGAAACTTTTCAGTCAGGGTTAAATCCCTTATTGTGCATTTATAAAAAGAATCAATTGGATGAAAATAATGTCAAAAATGGAATTTGATTACATTGTGATTGGTGGCGGAAGTGCGGGGTGCGTACTGGCTGCACGCCTCAGTGAAGATCCGAATATATCTGTGTGCTTGCTAGAAGCAGGTGGGCAAGGTGATCAGTGGACGGTCAATATTCCAGCTGCATGCGTGGTGAGCTTGCCGACCAAGATCAATAATTGGGCCTTTGAAACTGTGCCTCAAGCTGGCTTGAATGGTCGTAAAGGCTATCAACCGCGTGGAAAATGCCTTGGCGGTTCATCGAGTATTAATGCCATGATTTATATTCGTGGACATAAAAATGACTATGATCAATGGGCGGCACAGGGAAATACTGGCTGGTCATACGACGAGGTCTTGCCATATTTTATTCGCTCGGAAAATAACAACCGAATACACAATGAATTTCACGGTAATGACGGCCCTCTGTCCGTCACAGATGTACAAAGTGACAATATTTTCCATCAACGCTATACCGAAGCGGCTCGAGCACAAGGCCATAAAGTCCTCGATGATTTTAATGGCGCAGAACAAGAAGGCTTAGGGGTTTATCAGGTCACGCATATCAATGGAGAGCGTTGTAGCGTGGCACGTGCGTATTTATTTCCACATTTAGATCGGCCAAATTTAACTGTATTGACCAAAGCCACAACACATAAAATCATTATAGAAGATAAAGTGGCCACAGGTGTTGAAGTCCAACATGCAGGGCAAATGAAACACTTAAAAGCAAGACGAGAGGTCTTGCTCAGTGCCGGTGCGATTCAATCACCGCAGATTTTAATGTTGTCTGGAGTGGGAGATCAGGCCGAGCTCCAAGCGCATGGCATTGAAGTGAAACACCATCTACCGGGTGTAGGAAAGAACTTCCACGACCATCCCGATTTCATTTTTGGTTATAAAGTCAAAGAATACCAAGGCACATTTGGCGTGTCCTTACCTGGCTCAATTGATATGTTCAAGCAGTTCAGTCGCTATCGTAAGGAACGACGGGGTATGATTGCTTCAAATTTTGCAGAATGTGGTGGTTTTCTAAAGTCTTCACCCGATTTAGCCATTCCAAATTTGCAATTACACTTTGTCGTGGCGTTAGTAGATGACCATGCACGGAAATTTCATGTAAGTCATGGTTTGTCGTGTCATGTGTGTCTGCTCAATCCAAGAAGTCGCGGCACGATCAAACTAAGTGGTTCCAGTGTCAATGATCCATTATTGATTGATCCAAACTTTTTAGGGGATGAACAGGATTTAGAAGATTTGGTACAAGGTTTTAAGTTGACGCAGCAATTGATGATGTCGTCGTCTTTATCGAGTCATTATCAGCAAGATTTATTTACCTCACTGGTCAAAACAGATGATGATATACGTGCAATCTTACGTCAGCGTGTGGATACGGTTTATCACCCTGTCGGTAGTTGTAAGATGGGTGTGGATGAGATGTCTGTGGTTGACCCTGAATTGAAAGTCTACGGGATTCAAAACCTTCGTGTCGTCGATGCATCTATCATGCCTTCTGTGGTGAATGGTAATACCAACGCGCCGACAGTGATGATTGCTGAAAAAGCCGTGGATATGATTCGACAAAGTCAGCTCCAAGCGCAAGTAGCTTAATGGTTATTCGTTTTATATGATTTGATACAACACAGAAAAATCTTAGATCAAAAACAGCAATAAAAAACCACCGCTAACGGTGGTTTTTTATTTCATTCAAAAATTAATTTACTTTTTTGAAGATGAAGTCATTAATTTTATGGCCTGCTTCAATTCCGCGACGTTCAAACTTAGTTTGCGGACGCCAATCTGGACGAGGGTAGCTATTGCCTTTACCTGCAAGGTTTTCCAGACGTGGACGTTCTTCAAGAACTTCGATCATCCATTCAGCATAAGGTTCCCAGTCAGTTGCTGAATGGAATGTACCCCCGATTTCTAATTTTTCTTCAACCAATGGCATACGGTCATGAGATACAAAACGACGTTTGAAATGACGTTTCTTCTGCCATGGATCTGGGAAGTATAATTGCACAGTGTTAATACTGTTGTCTGGCATTTCACGTAGCACTTGGATGGCATCAGCATCCAATACTCGAAGGTTAGTTAAACCTGCAAGACCGGCTTCATACACACATTGAGCGATACCGGGAACATGTACTTCAATACCGACAAAGTTACGTTCAGGGTTTGCTTTTGCCATTAGTACCAAAGAACGCCCCATACCAAAACCGATCTCAACAGTTAATGGGCGTTCAGGGTGTTCAAAATGCTGACGCAAATCCCCAACAGGATATTCCAAAATTAGATGACCATATTGTTCCAGCGCAGTACGTTGCGAAGTATTAAGTGGCGCAGAGCGGCGCATAAACGTCACGATTTCACGGTGTTCGTTTAGGTTATCCAGATCTACTGCGTGCTGGTCTAATTGATCGTTCGACATAACTTTGGCAAATGTAAAAAATTCGAATGCCGTATTTTAAGTCCTGAGATACACAAGTCAAATTTTTACCGTGAATAAATCCGCTTTTTGCTCAATCTTACTGATTGGAGCCGTGCTGAGCATTTGCCATGTACAGTGAATTACTCAGCTCAAAAGTCATGAATTAACATTAATCTAGGCTGTTTTTTCATCAAGATCTTCACTGTCAGCACCATCAGATTTAAATGGCAAAATGGCCTCAAGAACGGTAGAACCCGGCTGTGACTGTATTTTAAATTCACCACCGATACGATGGATTCGTGTTTGCATACTATGTAGACCAACATGTAGCCCTTGTTCAACATCGTTAGGGTTGAAGCCTATACCGTTATCTTCAATACGTAATACCAACTGAGTCTCTGTTTCGCACAAACTGAAATGAACTTTGCTTGCTTGACTGTGTTTTAAAATATTGGTGAGGGTTTCTTCTGCAACGCGAGTCAAATTGAGACATTGGGTCGCAGAGGGTGAGTGAATCCATTCGGTAGCAAATTTCCAGCTTGAGCTCATGTCTAATTCTTCAAAGAGCTGTACAAAGCGATGGCGAATCGGCGCCGCCCATTCGATCGGGGTGTCTGGAACTTTCGTCCCTATACTTGAACCTGAATCGATGACTTGTCTTAAATCATTACGGAACAGTTTAAGCATCGACATGATTTGTGGTTTTTCAATTTTGTCATTTTGTTCTAACAGTAAAATTGAACGGACAATTGATCCGCCTAAACCATCATGTAAGTCATGAGATAAATGAATTCGTTCTTGAAGTCGTGCATTTTCAAGCGCGAGTTGATGTTGTTGACCAAGTGAGGTAGCGAGTTTCAGTTCAGCTCGTTGTACATTTTCAGTTAAGGTCTTATTAAAACGCTCAATTTGACGGGTGTGTCGAGCTAAACGCAAAGCCAGTACGCCGCCCAAAACGAGGGTGGTTAGTGGGCCAGTATATGGTGAGAGCGCATGGCCTTCCATGGTCATCATAAAGTGCGCATCATGTACCGCAATCGGTAAATAAATCAGATACAGCGTTGCAAGCAAATAGGTTTCTGCCATTTTGGCTTTATACGCCAAGTACGGATAGCTAATACATTTGGCCACAAAGACCAAAACAAAGAAGCTAAAACAAATTTGGATGACGGTCTTTAAATAAGCCTCTGGTGCAAAACCGATACAGAGTGCTGCGATAGTGGCAAGGCTCAATAACAGCTTTTGAATTTTCGGGAAGGGATGATTTGCAAAATACCACGCACCAATACAGCCAAATACCGTATAAAAGCAGAAAATTATATTTTGCATACGGTCGATCTGTACGGTGGTTAGAAATGCAATTGGCCCATTAAAAATAATACACAGGCTATAAAACACCCAACACATACCAGTGATGGTTAACCATAAGTAAGCTCTTTCATTACGATTGGCGAGCCATGCTAAAAAAAAGAACACAGCCACGACGAAATTAATCATCGTATTGAGTTCGACTAATTGTCGTTGTTCGAGTAGCCAAATCTTAAAGGTGTCGTAGACTTGCGGGTATTCCCCAATTTGAACTGAACTGAGTCCTGATTTTTGGGTCACCGAACCATACACTTGTACCCAAATGGTATTTACACCTTGCTTTAAACTCGAGCTAGGCAAGTTCAATAGTCTAGGTTGATGTTGGCTTCGTGAAAAATATTCTGCTGAAATATAGTCTTGCCAAAGTAGGGCATCGTTGATGTAAACCCGTCCACTTTGGGTAATGCCTTGTATGGCTATAGCAATGGGTTGATTTAACTGATTGGGGTTACAGTCCAGTTTAAATTGGATTTTGTACCAAGCAATGCCATGGTAGTCAGGCCAACGTTTATTCCATGTGTCTGGAAGCTTTTGCAGATTTTGCCAGCCTGTACGTGGGCGCTCTTGCTCGACAGCACTTTTAGCTGTGGCAATATGGGTGATGTCCACAGGACAATGACTGCTTGAGATCTGTGGGGTGGGATTAGCAAAAGTGGGTATAGCGAAACAACATAGCAGGCAAAATAGACTCGCTAAGACCAGCAGCCGATTTGCTTGAATGCAGTGTCGTGACCAAAACCATACCATCAAAATCCCCCCAATTTTGTGTATCCACAATTTAAAAAAATAAATAGAAAGTCACATCAAATCTTTATTTTATTTTTGATAGTTATAATTTTATGAGATGAATTATACAGTTAAATCGAATGAATGGTGAATTTTTCTCTTTTTTATAGCCTTAGTATTTTATGTAATGTCATTACAAATGAGACTTTGATTATTGAAACCCTTTGCTATATACATCCTGAATAGGGTTTCAATAGGTCACACTTTATTGAAAATTGATTGGATTCAAAGTGAATATTTCAAAAATCCATTAGTCACTGACACGGTCGAGTAAAGTGCTACTTGCTTCATTTAAGCCAAAAACCTCTACTTGAATCTGTTTTGACTCAAATTTTTGCACGACATTCTTCAAAATATTAACGGAAGTAATATCCCAAATATGTGCATGATTCAGATCAATTCGTACATGATTAACCATCTCCTGAAAATCAAAAAATTGATAAAAACTCTCAGAGCTACTAAAGAAAATTTGTCCATAGACTGTGTAGCTACGAATATTGTCTTTAAATTCAGATGTGACTTTTACCGAGCTTTCCAGTTGATTGATAATAAACAATGCAGAGAGGAGCATGCCAACCAATACGCCAAGGGCTAAATTATGTGTTGCAAGCACCACGATCACCACAGCAATCATTACGACATTAAAAGACATCGGATGCTTCGAAAATTGCTTGACTGAATTCCATTGGAACGTAGTGAATGACACCATGACCATAATCGCGACTAAGGCCGCCATTGGGACATACGCTAACCAGTCTTTTAGGAACACCACTAAGCACAACAAAAATACTCCTGCAACCAAAGTGGAAAGGCGAGTTCGCGCGCCAGAGCTGACATTAATAATCGACTGCCCAATCATGGCACATCCAGCCATGCCGCCCATAAAGCCACTGACTATATTGGCAATCCCTTGACCACGACATTCCTGATGACGATCACCTTCAGTTCCAGTGACTTCATTGATCACTGTCGTGGTCATCATGGTTTCTAATAGGCCAACTGTTGCAAGGGTGATGGAATAGGGAAAAATAATCGTGAGGGTTTCAAGATTGAAAGGAATTTCAGGAATCAAGAAAATAGGTAAAGTCTCTGGAAACTTACCCAAATCACTCACAGTACGCAGGTCAGCACCTAAAAATAATGCCAAACCACTGAGGACAATAATGCAAATCAGCGGTGATGGAATGGCTTTGCCAATTTTAGGTAGATATGGAAAAAGATAAATAATCGCAAGCCCTAAAAGCATAAAGACATAGCCCAAACTATCCATCTTTGACATTTCAGGTAGCTGTGCGAAAAAAATCAAAATCGCGAGTGCATTTAAAAAACCATACACCACTGACTGCGAGACGAAGCGCATAAGTTTTGCGACTTTAAAATAGCCAGCAATGAACTGAATCACACCAGTTAAAATTGTGGCAACCAAAAGGTATTGCAAACCATGATCTTTGACCAACGTGATCATAAGTAAGGCCATCGCACCCGTAGCAGCTGAAATCATTGCTGTACGACCACCAAAAAAGGCAATGGTGACGGCAATACAAAACGAAGCGTACAAACCAACCTGAGGGTCAACCCCAGCAATAGCTGAAAAGGCGATGGATTCTGGAATCAACGCAAGTCCAACCACCAAGCCAGCGAGTACATCAGTACGAATATTGGAAAACCATTGTTCTTTTTTAAGTTGTAACACGGTAACTTTTCATCAAATCTTAAACGCGGCTATGTTAAAACAACTGAGTATAAAAATGCATAACACCGTGACTTGAAATCTTCTTAAATATGGATAATAGTCAATGAGTATATGTGTTTCAGCATTTACGCTTTTTTGCAATTTACAGGTTTGATCACTTGAAAGTTTGACAGAAGAGATTTAAAACATTGAATAGTACATAACAAGGATCAGATATGAAGCTTTATTATTCTCCAGGTGCATGTTCATTAGCATCACATATAATTTTAAATGAAATTAATGTCGATTTTGATTTGGTCCGTGTTGACCTAAAAAACCATAAAACAGAAAAAGGGGTAGATTATTACGAGATCAACCCAAAAGGTTATGTACCTGCATTAGAAATTAACCCAGGTTTGATCCTGACCGAGAATGTGGCCATTTTACCGTTCCTTGCACAGCATGATCCAAAACAAGACTTAATTCCGCCATCAGGTTTAGGTCGTGCCAAAGTTTTAGAATGGCTTGGCTATTTGAACTCAGAATTACATGATGCTTATGCCGTATTCTTTGGTGCACCACTAGATGCAGACGCTAAAGAAAAAGCTTATGCAGAAATTGATCGTTTATTGACATACATCGATAAAGCGATTGGTGAATCGGATAACGACTATTTGGTCGATGATAACTTTGGCCCAGCAGATGCTTATCTCTTTGTACTGACAAATTGGTCAAATGGCATCGGTCATGATTTAACGCCATATAAAAATATCATTGCATTACGCAACAAAGTTGCAGAGCGCCAATCAGTTCAAATTGCGATGCGAGATGAAGGTTTAATTCCTTAAGTTGTGTATTCAAATTGAATTAAAAAAGACCGCCGAAATTGGCGGTTTTTTTATTGCTAGATTGGCATTGCTCAGGTTTAACTTAGTACTCGAACTGTGTATAGAAATCATCAAAGTTAATATTTTTAAGCGTCAGTTGTTGTGGTGCTTTGAAGGTTGACCATTTGGTATGAGTTTTGGCATCTTCAAACATATTGCCGCCTACAATTTCCTTACGTTTTAAGGTCGAAAAATTGTAGCTTTTCGATGTTTCTTCACCAGAAGCTCGGTGAAAGCTACTGTAGTCAAAACCAATCAGGTCAAAGCGTTGATTTTGCCAACGGAAGGTATAACTATGTCGGGGCCATTCCCAGCCACCACAAGCCATAAAATAACTAAAATGAACGAGTAAATTGCCTTTACTGATTTGGATGTCTTCTGCTTCAGCAAGTGGATCAAGTAAGCATGAATTCGGTTGCTGAGCGACTGGGATACTGTTGTTTTCTACGATACGTTGATATCCCTTTGCGGTTTTAAAAAATACGATGAGTTGTCGTGGAGGGTTATGAACGACTTTGCCATCGTCATCATAGGTCACCACATCGACTTTTTGTTTTTCCACGATCATCGCAATATCTGGCATTTGATCTTTGTTTAGGTCGCCAGTCGTAGCCATCAAAATGTCCCAACCTTGAGGCGCGAGTGATTTGGCTGTGCTGGGCACTTGGGCAGACAGCCAACTAGATGCGACACAAAGACTCAAAGTACAAAATATATGGGATATTTTCATTGTTATCAGGTTTTCAAAATCAAAAAAAGGACTCAATAGAGTCCTCTTTTATACCGTGAATGAGTTCTTATTTAAAGAAGTATCCAGTTTCAGGTGAACTGGCATTTGCCATGCGTTTACGTGGCATACGTCCTGCTAGGAATGCTTCACGGCCTGCTTCAACTGCTTTTTTCATCGCTGAAGCCATCAGAACAGGGTGTTGAGCTGCTGCAATTGCCGTATTCATTAATACGCCATCACAGCCCAATTCCATCGCTATCGCTGCATCACTTGCAGTACCCACACCGGCATCGACCAAGACAGGCACTTTGGCATTGTCTTTAATGATCGAAATAGTATGTGGGTTGAGAATACCTAAACCTGAGCCAATAAGACTACCTAAAGGCATAATGGCTACACAGCCCATGCTTTCCAGTTCTTGTGCCACAATTGGGTCATCTGAGGTATAAACCATGATTTCAAAGCCATCGTCAATCAATGTACGTGCAGCTTTTAAAGTCTCAGTAATATTTGGATATAGGGTTTTCTCATCCCCTAAAACCTCAAGTTTAACCAAATTGTGACCATCTAAGAGTTCACGTGCCAACATGCAAGTACGGACCGCACTGTTCGCATCGAAACAACCTGCTGTATTTGGCAAAATCGTATATTTTTCAGGTGGAACTACAGAAAGCAAGTTCGGCTGGTCTGGATGCTGACCAATATTCACACGGCGAATGGCAACGGTCACAATTTCAGCACCACTGGCTTGAATGGCCTGGTCAGTTTCCGTTAAGTCCTTGTACTTACCTGTACCAACTAAAAGTCGTGAATTAAATGTACGTGAACCAATGATTAGGGGTGTATCTTCCATGGGAGCTCCATTTTAGCCGCCACCTACGGCATGAATAATTTCAATATGATCTTGCTCAGTAATTGGAGTTTGTTCCAATTTACTTTTCGAGATGATCATTTCATTTTTTTCAACAGCGAAGCGTTTGCCTTCCAGTTGTAATTGTTGAACCAATTGCAAGAGGTTGACACATTCGGTTTGTGTAGATTCGCCGTTTAAATAGATTTGCATTTGTGGATTCCGTTCTTGCTGCCTTGCCTGTTGAGTAAGGCCAAAATCTGTGGTTAATTATTTTGTGTATTTAAATGCATTCCAGGCCAATATGAGCCATCCAGCAATCATCAACGCTCCACCAATCGGGGTAATGGCTCCAAGACCACGTGGTAAACCTAGAGCCATCACATATAAAGAACCACAGAAGAAGAAAATACCAACTTGTATAAGGAGGAAACTGGCTTTTATTGGAAGTTGGGGAATGACTTTGGATAAGATCGCAATGGCCAGTAAGCCCAATGCATGATAAAAGAAATAGTCCGTTGCAGTTTGCCACCAAGCCAATTGGGCTTCAGTCGCGCGAGCTTTTAATCCGTGTGCACCAAAGGCACCAAGCATTACAGCAAAAGCTAAGTTAAGTGCGGAAATGGCAATCCACATGTGCATTCACCTTAACAAAATTTGCGCATAACCATAGCATATTTAGAGTGCAGGGTTAAAGCAAAAATGCCCAAAGTTTTTGTGTTGTAGCTTGTCATTCAATACTATTCAGACATAAAAAAGAGCATCGAAATGCTCTTTTTAAGAATGACTGGAAAAGCCTTCAACTTAGTTTGAGGACATTGCGACTTTAATTTTTTCCATCGCATTTTTTTCCAACTGACGAATACGTTCAGCAGATACATTATATTCTGCCGCCAATTCATGCAGCGTCGACTTTTCGTCATCTAACCAGCGACGTTGTAAGATGTTACGTGAACGGTCATCCAACTGATCCATGGCTTCATGTAAAGCTGAAGTGCTTTGTTCTTCGTAATCTTCATCTTCCGCTAAACGCGCAGGGTCGTAACGGTTATCTTCGAGATAAAGGGCAGGAGCGACATGGGTCGAACCTTCATCGTCGTCATCACCTTGAGCTTCAAAGGCAGCATCATAAGCGGTTAAACGGCCTTCCATTTCCAAGACTTGTTCAGGTGTTACATTTAAGTCATTGGCAATCGACTGTGCTTCAGCCAAAGTTAATTTTTTAGATGACTTTTTTAAGCTACGTAAATTAAAGAATAATTTACGCTGCGCTTTAGTGGTCGCAATTTTGACAATACGCCAGTTACGAATCACATATTCATGAATTTCTGCTTTAATCCAATGCACAGCAAAAGATACGAGACGTACGCCCATATTTGGGTCAAAACGTTTTACCGCTTTCATTAACCCCAAGTTACCTTCTTGAATCAGGTCACCTTGTGGCAAGCCGTAGCCTGCATAGCTACGTGCGATATGTACAACAAAACGAAGATGTGACATCACCAGCATTTTAGCTGCGTCTAAATCTTGGTCATAATAATAACGTTCGGCCAGCTCTTTTTCTTGTTCGGCCGATAAAATTGGAATCTGATTAACAGTACTAATATAAGCACCAAGATTCACCCCAGGTGCCGATAATGACAGGGGCATCAATTGATTGCTGCTGTCACTCATGTTTTCTCCTTGAGAATTAAAATGGGTAAGCCCAATAACTAAGATTCATCTTAATCCAATATTTCCGTAAATTATGGAAAATTGGGTATAGAAATGTAAACTTTTATTCAATTGTGAAGTAATTTAGTTTAACTGAATCTTTTTAAGATTCAATCAAGTAATGAAACTCAGAATCGGAAATTTTGCGCATTTCACAGTTTAACTGATGTATTTGACAGTATCGTGATACATCTTGTTGGCTGTGCGGATCGGATGACTTTAACAATAAAGATTGGTCTGGACTTTTCTTTAAAGCTTTTTTGAGCATCAATAGTGGCATCGGGCAGGGTTTACCCATTGCATCTACAGTTAAAAGCGAATTTTGGCTGTCACTCACGAAGCAGATCCAACATGTTTACATTTCAATGGAAATATTAGCAAATACAGTGCCAAATCCCAACCTAAAATAGGTAAAAATCCTTTGTGATTTATAACTCAAACGATGTGAAAAAATAAGAATATTCAAAAGGAAAATAGATCAAAAAAATCTATTAATTGCGGTAAACCCGTGTTAAGCTCGTTGCGTTGTTAAGATTTTTGTTGGCTGTGAAGCCTCTTAACTCTTGATATATTTGGATGTAACCGGGATTTTGTTGATAGTTTTACAGAATGATTACAAGCTTAGAAATAAAAATATTTTTTTTAACCTTGTTTGGTCTGCTGTTTGCAACACCGGGTGGTCCTTCTTTTTTAAATACGATAAGGATTAACTTATGACAGCTCGTGAACAAGGCGTTGTTAAATGGTTCAACGACACTAAAGGCTTTGGCTTTATTCAACGTAACGGCGGCGACGACGTATTCGTTCATTTCCGCGCAATTATGGGCGAAGGCCACCGTTCACTTCGTGACGGCCAACGCGTAGAATTCAGCGTTGTTAAAGGTCAAAAAGGCTTCCAAGCTGAAGAAGTACAACCTTTAGACTAATCGTCTGAATGTACTCAAAAACGCTCCAATGTAAATTGGGGCGTTTTTTGTTTATAATGCTTCAGCAATTTTGTGATTATTCAATTAGGGCACATCTATATGTCATCAGGTTTTGAAACCTTAAATTTACATCCGAACCTTAAAAAAGCCATTGATGCTTTGGGTTTTAAGGATATGACGCCTATTCAGCAAAAGGTTTTAAAATTTACATTGGCTGGACATGACGCTATTGGTCGTGCTCAAACTGGTACTGGGAAGACTGCGGCTTTCTTGGTCAGTGTGATCAATGACTTGTTGAATAATCCAATTAAAGAACAGCGTTATCGTGGTGAACCGCGTGCATTGATTCTTGCACCAACGCGCGAACTTGCTTTGCAAATTGAAAGTGATGCAAAAGATTTAGTGAAATACACTGATCTCAATGTCATGACTTTGCTCGGTGGGGTAGATTTTGATAAGCAAAAAAATCTATTAAATCGTAATTTTGTCGACATTATGGTTGCAACCCCAGGCCGCTTAATTGACTTTGTGGAACAAAAAGAAGTTTGGCTCGATCAAATTGAATTTTTAGTGATCGATGAAGCTGACCGTCTTTTAGATATGGGCTTTATTCCTTCAGTGAAACGTATCGTGCGCTTTTCACCACGTAAAGAACAACGACAAACTTTGATGTTCTCTGCAACATTTAGTTATGACGTTTTAAATTTGGCACAGCAATGGTTGTTTGAACCAGTAACTGTTGAAATTGAACCTGAGAAAAAAACCAATGCAGATGTAGAGCAACGTGTCTACATGGTGGCGAAGTCTGATAAATATAAATTATTGGAAGACATCTTACGTGATGAACCAATTGAAAAGGTCATGATCTTTGCCAACCGTCGTGATCAAGTGCGTAAACTTTATGATCACCTCAAAAAAGATGGTTATAAAGTGGTGATGTTGTCAGGTGAAATCGCTCAAGATAAACGTTTGAAAATGCTTGATCAGTTCAAAAATGGTCAACATAACATCATGATTGCAACAGACGTTGCGGGTCGTGGTATCCATGTGGATGGCGTGTCTCATGTAGTGAACTTCACACTTCCTGAACAGTCTGATGATTATGTACACCGTATCGGTCGTACAGGTCGTGCGGGTACTCGTGGTGTGAGTATTAGTTTCTTGTCTGAAGATGATGCTTTTTCATTACCTGAAATTGAAAAAGCCATTGGTCAAAAATTACCTTTAACCCGTTTAGACGGTTATTGCTAATTTTTGTTTCTAAAAAAGCCTGCATTTTTGCAGGCTTTTTTATTACATGTCGACTATTTCATAACAATTATTTCATAACGACAATTTCATTTTGAGTTAATGGCAAAACGAAATCACAGACTAACGTTTTAGTTTGCACGGCAACTAAAGGTTAGTACGGTTTGGTAATCATCATCTTTGCTGATGCTGCCGCTATTTCCTGTAATGGTGCCAAGTACGCCAGCCGCCGCCTGAATCATCTGACCTGTCTTTTCATCGACCACGCCTTTTAAAACTCCGTTGTATTCTTGCTTTTCATCTACCACGACAGGGGTCGCATTTTTACCACAGGTACTATTTGCAGCTGCAATTGCATTATTTTTTGCCGCTAAACTGGTTTTACCTACGGCAGTCACTTCATATTGATTATTTGGTTTTTGAATCGCTAAAGATTTTGTTGGCGTAGATGTACATGCAGCTAAAAGCACAGTTGCGCTTAGCGTGCAAACAATGGCAACAGTTTTGTTGAATTTTTTCATACGGTGCCCCGAGTTAGAAACAATTTGATTTATTTGAACATAAAATTTCTTATAGAACAGGGAACTGCTGTACAAGTTATGCGGTTTTTTTATAGTAAATCTGTGAATAAAGCTGACTTAACAAATAAGCACCGAGTCTGATGTAAACATTCTAGAGTAAGTTATTGAGAATATGCTAATCTTGAGCAAACGTTTTAAAGTACAGTGTATAGATGTCAATTCTAAAATCAGCAGTTGATACAGTTCATCAAAATATTCATCAGCGTCAGTCGATTGGTCATTTAATTGAACCTGCGCCGAATGCTGAGCAATTGGAAAATGCGTTTCAAGCCGCTTTAACGGCGCCAGATCATCATCGTCTTAAGCCTACGCGTTTCGTGATTATTCCTGAAACTGAACGTGAAGCATTTGGTGAGTTGCTTTCACATGCTTTAGCCGATACTGGACAAACAGAAGAAGCGCAGTTGGAACGTGTGAAACACCATCCATTTCGTGCGCCACTATTGGTTTTGGCTTTAACTCAATTACAAGATCATCCCAAAGTTCCGCATTTCGAACAAATTTTAAGTTCAGGCGCAGCAGTACAAAACTTTTTGCTCTCTTTACAAGCACAGGGCTTTTCAACCATGTGGCGTAGTGGGGCGGTGGTTGAATCTAAATTGTTTAAACAAGCCTTAGGCTTAACGGAAAACGATTTGATTTCAGGCATTATTTATATCGGTACAGCTGTGAAAGCAATTCCACCTCGTGCTGAAATACAGTCTGCTGACTTTGTAAGCCATTGGCATAAAGCAAACCAATAAAAGTGAAAAATAGATCGATTGATGAAGTTCGATCAGTAAAGAAATTAGGATAAAAGAACAATGTCAGAACTTGATTTTGCAAGTCTTGTTAGCCCTGTGTCAGTTGATCAAAAAACTGCACTACGTGTTACGGTGTTGGGTGGTGGGAGTTTTGGTACTGCGATGGCCAATACCGCAGTACGTAATGGCTGTGACACCATGATATGGATTCGTGATGAGGCGGTAGCTGCGGATATCAATGCAACACATATCAATAAACGTTACTTGCCAGATTTTCAATTAGAAGCCGGTTTGCTCGCTGTTTCAGATTTAGAAAAAGCAGTATGTAATCGTGACATTATTTTAGTGGCTATTCCGAGCCATTCTTTCCGTAGTGTTTTACAGCAGATCAAACCTTTTATAACCTCACAAGCAGTGGTGTCTTTAACCAAAGGTATTGAAGCCAATACCTTTAGCTTTATGAGCGATATTATTCGTGAAGAACTTCCTGAAGTCCCTTATGGTGTGCTTTCAGGGCCAAACTTGGCGAAGGAAATTGTTGCAGGACAACCTGCGGGGACTGTGATTGCAAGCCAATCTGAGCTGGTTCGTTATGCAGTTCAACAAGCGCTACACAGTGCGTTGTTCCGTGTATTTGCAAGTGATGATGTGCATGGCGTGGAATTGGGCGGTGCTCTGAAAAATATCTATGCAGTCGCGATGGGTCTAGCTGCAGCTTATGGTGTCGGTGAAAATACCAAGAGTATGATTTTGACACGTGCTTTGGCAGAAATGAGCCGCTTTGCAGTGAAATTAGGCGCAAACCCATTAACATTCCTAGGTTTATCTGGTGTCGGTGACTTATTTGCAACTTGTAGTAGTCCACTTAGCCGTAATTACCAAGTCGGCTTTGCACTCGGTAGTGGTAAAAGCTTAGAACAAGCCACCAAAGAACTGGGACAAACTGCGGAAGGGATTAATACGATTGTGCAAGTACGCGCACGCTCTGAAGAGCTCGGTGTGTATATGCCAATTACCAGTGCCTTGTACGAAGTGATTTTTGAAGGTGCGCCGGCACTGAATATTGCATTGTCACTGATGAAAAATGGCCATCGCAGTGATGTTGAATTTGTCTTGCCACATCAGCAAGTTTAAGTTTGCTGATTAATATGCAATACACATAGCTTTGTCATACTGGCTGTATATAATGTGCGGAATAGAATAAGGAAATTTTATGCAACTGACATTGGTTAGGCATGGCGAAGCTGCTCCGCCAGTAATGGGGAATGATGAAAAGCGTCCTTTAACAGCGCGCGGACAAACTCAAGCGGCAGAAACTGCAGCATATTTGAAAGATATAATTCAACCAGACGTTTTTGTGGTGAGTCCGCTACTGCGGGCGCAGCAAACACTTTCATCTTTGCAAAAACATTTTCCACATGTGCCTGTGGTTATTTGTAATGCCATCAAACCGGAAGATGATGCCAAAGTTGCAGTGGAATGGTTGTCACATTTACCGTATGAGTCTATTGTGGTGGTGTGCCATATGAACGTTGTGGCACATATGGCCAGTGTTTTGGTCTCAGAATATTTTAATCCCTATGCTTTGGCAGAAGCGCGCATTTATGAACAAGCGGTCATTGCTCCAGGGTTATCAACACAAATTAAAACGTTTATACCATCAACATAAAAACCAATTAAAACGGCAGAAAAATTAATGTTGTATTTATGGATGCCCGAAGCCAATGGGGTTTGGCAATGGTCAGAAGGGGATTTCTGGAAGCAGTCATCGACACTTGAACAATTGATTCAGGAAATTCAGCCATATGCGGGAAAGGAAGCGGTTGTTTTCTTTCCAAGTCGTGATGTACAAATCATTCAGCAAAATTTTCCAAAAAACCAATATAAAAAACTTGGCCCAGACGGCGTAAAATATTTACTTGAGGAATATGTCATTTTGCCTTTGGATGCAATGAAAGTATTGCATCATTTTCAAAGTCCAGATGAATTAACGGTCATGGGGGTTGCGCATAGTGCAGTCGAAACGATGCAGCATGCTTTGACACTAATCCCTGTGAAAGTCATTTCGTTATTACCTGACTTTTTGGTCTTGCCAAGTCCAGAAGCAGGGCAACATGTTTTGGCAAATGTCAGCGGTCATTTATTGGTCCGAAATAGTGAATATGTCGGTCAGTCTGTTGATGATTTGGCATTGTACTTAGATTATCAAATTGGTCAGCCGAACTATAAGATTTCAAATCTAAGTTCAGATCAGACGCATAGTCTTGAAGCCACTGTAACGCATGATCACATTGAATCATTTCATTATGAATTACCCAATATAAAAAAACCGAAACAACATCCACTGAATGTTTTGCCGAAAGCCAAAGCCAATACGGGTGTGAGTGGCTATTGGAAAGCATGTGCAGCAGTTTTGGTCGCAGCTTTAGTTACACAGTTTAGCTATGATGCAGTTCGTTGGTATCAATACAAAAAAGTGGCCAATATCACTGCGACACAAGCGATTGATCAGTTTAAATATTGGTTCGGGCAAAGCTATCCTGTGACCGAACAAACGCTGAAAAGCCAGTTCGAGTCACAATTGCGTCAGAGTCAAACAGGCAATGCACAGGCGCTGTCCTTACTGAGCCGTGTTGGTCCTGTTCTAATGCAAAACCAAATTTCTGCAAATCGTGTGAGCTATGAAGCCTCGATGTTAAATATGGAGCTAAAAGCCAATTCGGCAGAAGTACTACAAACCCTAACCAATCAATTAAAACAACAAGGTTTTAAAGTTGAATTAGGGAATATTCAACCAAGTGCCAACGGCGCGATTGGATTGGTGAAAATACAATAATGATAAAAATGGAAAACCTACAGCAACGTATAGATGGGCAAATTGAGCGCATCACTGATTATTTAGACCAACTGTCAACACGTGAACGAGTCATGGTGATCTTTACCACGATTTTTGTTGTAGTGGCAGCGATTGGTTCGGGACTGTTTTATATGAACAAAGCTGCAAATTTTCAACAAAAGCGCGTGAATGAACTCAAGGATACTGTTGTTTGGATGCAAAGTAATGCTGTCACGATGAAACCAGCAGGTGATACACAACTGAGCGCGTTGGAAAAAGTTCAGCGTGTATCGCAACAACAGGGTTTATCCGTGGCATCTCAACAAGTCGGTGAGCAAATACAGATTGCTGTGATGCATGAAAATTATGCAATTCTGGCCAATTTTTTGACGCAATTGGTTCAAATGGGCTTAAGTATTGAAAAGATGGAATTAAGTTCTGAAGCAGGACAGGTTAAATTAACAGCGAGTGTACAATAATCGGTAAAAATAAAGATCTGCTAAGCATGGTGTTTTATTTGTGCTGTGCCTATAATATGCCGACTTAAAAAGCAGTAGACTTTTATAGATATGTTGTACTCTCTAGCCCGCCCTTTGTTGTTTACTTTAGCACCAGAGCGTGCACATGAGCTGACATTATCGCTGTTGAAATCTTCTCACAAGATGGGAATGATGCGTCAAAACGTGGCGTCTAAACCAGTGACATGTATGGGAATCGAATTTCCGAATCCTGTTGGTTTAGCAGCCGGTCTTGATAAAAACGGTGCTTATATCGATGCGCTGGCGAGCCAGGGCTTCGGCTTTATTGAAATTGGTACAATTACACCACTTCCACAATCAGGTAATCCTGAACCTCGTTTATTTCGTTTACCGAAAGCAAAAGCCATTATTAACCGTATGGGTTTTAACAACGATGGCGTGGATCAGCTGATCGAAAATGTCAAAGCTGCAAAATTTAAGGGTGTACTTGGGATCAATATCGGTAAAAATGCAGTCACACCTGTTGAAAAAGCAGTTGACGATTATCTGATTTGTCTAGAAAAAGTTTATAACTACGCTTCTTATATTACGGTTAATATTTCATCTCCTAACACAAAAAATCTTCGCAGCTTACAAAGCGGTGATGCTTTGACTGAACTGTTAGAGACGCTCAAGAAACGTCAACTCGAGTTGGCGGATGAAAATCAACATTATGTACCCTTAGTACTTAAAGTTGCACCAGATCTAGAACCTGAAGACATTAATTTTATTGCACAACAATTGTTAAAATTTAAAATTGATGGTCTGATTGTTACCAATACGACTTTGTCACGTGAAGGTGTTGAAGGCCTTCCATTTGGTGATGAAGCTGGAGGTCTATCCGGCGCGCCAGTCTTTGAGAAAAGTACGGCATGTTTGGCGGCTTTTGCTAAAGTATTAAACGGTCAAATTCCATTGATCGGTGTAGGTGGTATTTTGTCGGGCGCAGATGCTGTTGCGAAACAAAAAGCAGGAGCAAGCCTTGTACAAGTGTATAGTGGCCTCATATATACAGGTCCGACACTTGTAAAAGACTGCGTAGACGCATTGTAAATATCATGAATACCATTGATATCTTTATACTGATTATTTTGCTCATTGGAGGGCTTAACGGTTTGCGTCAAGGATTTGTAAAAGCCTTTGCGAACTTCATTGGATGGATTCTTGCACTTGTCATTGCGGCAAAGTATGCAACCGTCCTTGCACCTTCGATGACATCTTTAAGTACAGATCCAGTGGTACAGAAGATTGCCGCGTTCGCATTTATTGTATTGCTGATTGTAGTCATGACTTGGGTCGCTACATGGTTATTGAACAGTATTTTGAAAACATTAAAGCTTGGTCCTTTAAATCGACTGGCAGGTGGTGTTTTTGGAAGCTTAAAAGGATTGTTGGTGGTTTTGATCACTATGCAGGGGCTAGGTCCTTGGGTAGAAAGTTCACCACATTGGAAACAATCTAAAATGGTTCAGTCATTATTGCCATATGCGCCTTGGGCAACTGAATTGTCCAAAGATGCTGCAAATCAAGCACTTCATCATATTCAGTCTGAAGATGCTCAGAAATCTTCAGACCTCCCATCTGAGTCGCAGAACAAGCACGGACGTTCTGGATCGGGTGAGTCAACAAATAATCCTTTTTATTAACCCTAGCTTGTCTGCGAGGTTGCTATGTGTGGAGTAGTTGGTATAGCTGGTAAATCACCTGTTAACCAAATGTTGTTTGATGCGTTAACGATGTTACAACATCGTGGACAGGATGCAGCCGGGATCGTAACTTGTCAGGATGGTCGTTTATTCCTGCGTAAAGATACGGGTATGGTGCGTGATGTGTTCCACACACGTCATATGCGTGCATTACAGGGTAATTATGGTATTGGCCATGTTCGTTACCCAACTGCTGGTTCTTCAAGCAGTGCTGAAGCTCAGCCATTCTATGTGAACTCACCTTATGGCATCACGCTTGCACATAATGGTAACTTAACTAATGCTGCTGAAATTCATGATGACTTGTTCAAGACTGACTTACGTCATATGAACACCGATTCAGACTCAGAAGTATTATTAAACGTATTTGCACATGAATTGCAAAAACGCGCAAAACTTACACCAAGTGCTGAAGATGTATTCCACGTGGTATCACGTGTGCATGAACGTTGCAAAGGTGGTTATGCGGTTGTTGCTATGATCACCGGTCAGGGCCTTGTAGGTTTCCGTGATCCAAATGGTATTCGTCCATTGATCTACGGTTCGCGTGAAACTGAAAATGGTATGGAATATATCATTGCGTCTGAATCTGTCGCAATTACCGCGCTCGGCTTTAAGGTTGAACGTGATATTGCACCGGGTGAAGCAATTTATATTACTGCTGATGGCGTGATGTCGACCAAGCAGTGTGCAGTAGCCCCTGAATATCGTCCTTGTATCTTTGAATACGTATATTTTGCGCGTCCAGATGCAACCATTGACGGTATTTCAGTTTACAAAGCACGTTTGAAAATGGGCGAAAAACTTGCTCAGAAAATTCTACGTGAATGGGGTGATGAGCACGATATCGATGTCGTGATCCCAATTCCTGATACTTCACGTACTTCGGCGCTAGAACTTGCAAATACCTTAGGTGTGAAATTCCGTGAAGGCTTCATGAAGAACCGTTATATCGGTCGTACCTTCATTATGCCGGGTCAGCAACTTCGTAAGAAATCTGTGCGTCAAAAGCTCAACCCTGTAGAGTTAGAGTTCCAAGGCAAAAACGTACTCTTGGTCGATGACTCGATTGTTCGTGGTACGACTTGTAACGAAATCATTCAAATGGCGCGTGATGCGGGTGCGAAAAAAGTCTTCTTTGCGTCTGCTGCACCGATGGTGAAATATCCAAACGTGTACGGGATTGATATGCCAGCCAAATCTGAACTGATTGCGTCAGAACGTAGCGTTGAAGAAATCCGTGAAATTATTGGTGCTGATCGCTTGATTTTCCAAGACTTGGAAGATCTGAAATCTGCAGTACGCACCAAGAAAGTCCCTGAGTTACAAGACTTTGATTGCTCGGTATTTGATGGTAAATATGTGGCAGGCGGTATTGATGCTGAATATTTGGCAGCTTTAGAGCGTAAGCGTAATGACTCTGCAAAAAATGAAAAGCCAGCTTATATCGATGTTAACATTGATGCAGCTTCTGTGGATTTAACAGGTGTTCGCGAAGAATAATCTGCTGAAAACACACTGAAAAAGCGGGAATTTCCCGCTTTTTTCATTTATGATGAGCAAACAAAAGACAATGTAGCTTAAGGGTATTACATTGAGACGTGTGGGTTATGATTTTATAAAAAACAAAAATATGTTTTGGCCTGTCACCATGTGTATGGCGGCAGTGTTTTTGACCGTCGCAATTATTAATGTAATTGTCGGTTTAATTGTGGATTATTGTGATTCCACTCAGTCTATCTATTGGCATGTCCTTAGCCCATTTTTAGTGGCTGCTGTACTGCTGATTATGTTGGTTTCAGTTCTCTATGATTTTTACACCTTTCGTTTAGGTGGTTATTCACTTGCCAAACAATTAGGTGCGCGTCGTCTCAGTCTGATAGAAAGTATTCCTGAAGAAAGTGTTGCACTGCGTATGACTGAGCAGCTGGCAGATACCTTTCTAATCGATACTCCTGCACTTTATGTCCTACCTGATGAAGTGGGGGTGAATGCGCTCACCGCTGGTTTTAGCCCTCGAGATACATCGATCATTTTAACCTGGGGTGCCTTACAAACCCTAGATGAGATGGAAATGTATGGTTTGCTGAGCCATGAATTTAATAAGATCTTGTCGGGGGAAGCTGCTGAAAATACCCGTTTGAAAATCTTATATAGCGGTTTGACGACCTTTAGTCAGTGGGGCAGTAAAATTGCAAAACGTGGTTTCTATAAAAATGGACAAGCAAGGGACAATAAGTTTGAAACGCTCTTTGTAGCGATTGGCGCAGTTATTTGGTTGATCGGTAGTTTAGGTGTTTTGATTTCCCGCTTTATTAAATATATCTCTTTGGGTTCTCGAACCTATCGTAATGACCAGAAAACTAAACGTCTGATTCAAAATGATGCCAATATTCAAACCTTATTAAGGATTTATGTGCATCATTCAGGTTCGCAAATTCATAGTGAATATGCGGAATCGATTTCTCATATGTGTTTTGCAAACTCACTCAGTCCGCAAAACTGGATGAATATTCACCCAAGTATTGAACAGCGTATTTTTGAATTAAATCCGGCGCTCATTCATGACCTGCAACTAGAAAATTTAAAAAAACTGCGAAACCAGCCGCTATTTTATTTATTCCGTTCACTAGAAGAAGCTAGTCCAGATGTTGCAACACCATGGAACTCGCCGCAACCATTACCTTTACTGCGCTTGTCACCGATTAGTTTTGCGATACGAGATGCAATTAAACCGTTGAACCCCGAGATTCGTGAAAATTGGCAGCGGCCTGAATTGATCCAACGTGCCTTGCAAACAGCAACGGGTTCGCGTGAGGTGATGGTTGCTATTTTAATGATTCGTCAGTATCGAGAGTTTATTCCGACTGAAGCTGAAGTGAGTCGTGCGATTGTGGATGCCTTATTGAATCTTGATGGTCGTGTGCATATCTCCATTTTTCATGAGGCATGTAAAAATATTGGCACCATGCCTGCGACAATTTCTCGGCAGTTCTTAACCAAGCTGGCCAAGATTATTCAAGAAGATGGTGAAATTGGATTACTCGATGCATTACTACTTGAAACAGTCAAATATGAGTTAAATCTGTTGCCTGCACATACACCTACATCTTTAGAAGATGTAAAACCGAGTATTGTGCGTTTGATTGATGCCTTGTTGCATGTGCAACAAATTAACAGTGATAACCAACTCGAAGTGCGTGAAAAAATCCTCAATCGAATCTTAACGAAAGAAGAACTAGAGTTCTATCGCGATATATCTGATGAGCCAATTGATTTGGCTGAAATCCTAAATGATATTTCTGGGCTGCTGCTGCGTGAGCGGTTAAGCATTCTTGGGGTTGCTGAAATATGTTTATGGAATGATCGAATTATCACGCAAGATGAGTTGGATGTTTTGCAGCTACTATATTGGCGTATTGGATTTGAATCAGCTGAGATAGTTGAACTAATGCAAAAGAAAAATAGTTTAATGATCGTATAATTATTTATAGCGGCTTGATTTATGAATAGATTAAAAGTGTCAATGAAAAGTAATCTGAGCAAGTCTACAGAATCTTTAAAGAAATAGTATGATCTAATTGATTTATAAAAGTTCAGCAAAAACCAATGAATCCCGTTAGAATATCAAGCCTTGAATAGGTGAAAATGAAAGCATGATTGGGCATCAGCGAAGCATAATGGCGGCAATGGGAATTGATATATGGATTCCTCAGGCGGCTCCGTGTCAGCAATTTAGCTCAAATATTTGGCGAGATCAGGCGGCTCCTGAAATAGTCTCTGAAATTCTACTCAAAAATGAGTCTCAGCCAACGCCTGTTTCATCACAGACTGAGCTTAAAAAGAACGTTGATATTGTTGTAAATCAATCTGTAGAAGCACCTAAAGATGAACCAAAGGTTGTTGAGCCTGTTGAAGTTCGTCCAATTGTTCAAATCCCTTCGTTTAACTTAGAAGCCATCTGTTTAATGCACTGTGTCATTGTCATTGATGCCACCGAATTAACTGCAGAGCAGCAAGTTTTGTGGAGCAATATTCAGCGCGCAGTCAGTGCCGATTTTTTTGCCTTACAGTGGCCTTTTGGTTGGGTGAATTTGCAAGATGGTCGTGGTGCAGCATCTTATGTACAGGGTTTTATCGATGCGATGAGCTTGGATAAAAATGTCATTTGCCTAGGCGATATTCCACATTTAGAGCATGCGAAGGTGTATCCATTGGCATCTTTACAGCAAATGATTGAACAGCCTTTATTGAAAAAACGCCTATGGCAATTTATGCAAAATAAGGCAGGACAAAATACTTAAATTACGTAAATGGAAAATTTATGCAAAAAAAAGTAGTGGTTTTTAGTCAAATAGATCAAGAAATAATTCAACGTTTAGAACAACAATTTAAAGTTTTCCAAATTAGTCCTAAATTGGGCGATGTGAATCAGCAAATTCTTGAGCATTCAAAAGATGCTGATGCCATGATTGGTGCGGGACGTTTGTTGAATGCCTCAAATTTAGCCCATGCATCACAATTAAAAGTCATCTCAAGTGTAAGTGTCGGTTATGACAACTATGATCTAGCATTTTTAAATCAAAAAAATATTTGGTTGAGCCATACTCCGCATGTATTGACGGAAACTACAGCAGATTTAGCATTTACCTTGTTGATGAGTGCAGCACGTAAAGTGCCTGTATTGGATCAATGGACCAAACAAGGGCAGTGGAAGCGTACAGTGGGTCCTGAGCAATTTGGTATGGATGTCTTTGCTAAAACCATCGGAATTATTGGCTTAGGACATATTGGCGCAGCCATTGGGCGTCGTGCTCGCTACGGCTTTAATATGAATGTGCTCTATCATAATCGCCGAGAAAAAATTGAATTGGCTGAATCGTTATCAGCACAATATTGCGATTTGGATGATTTGTTGCAACGTGCTGACTTTGTGGTCGTTGCAGTGGATTTAAATGCAGAATCCAAAGCATTAATTGGTGAACGTGAGTTGGCCTTGATGCAATCGCATGCGGTATTGGTCAATATTTCACGCGGTTCAGTGATTGATGAAGCCGCTTTAATCGATGCATTAAGTCGTGGTCAAATTTTTGCAGCAGGCTTAGATGTGTATGAGCAAGAGCCACTTCAAGAATCACCTTTATTTACATTAGCCAATGTCGTGACATTACCCCATGTGGGTTCAGCAACAGCGGCAACCCGTAAACGTATGGCAAAGTTGGCTTATCAAAATTTAGTGGATGTTTTGGTGCATGAACGCGCGCCACGCTATGTGGTTAATCCAAAATTTGAATAAACAATCACAACAGTTTTCTCCATAATTCACCAAAATTCAATGCTATATTCGATGAAGTACGAATATGAAATTTAGAGAATAGACTTTGAAAAAGATTTTACTGGCATGTGGTCTCGGGCTTTGTTCGACATTGGCGCAGACGCAGTCCGTAGATTTTAGTTCATCCCCACAATTTTCTGTGCCTGAAATTGGTAGTGGCGTCGGCTTGTTGGATCAACAAAAAGAACGTGCCATTGGCGAGAAGGTGTATCGTGAGGTGCATCGTCAACTTCCTGTGACTGAAAATCCGTGGATGGAAGATCGTCTTTTATCTGTCTTTACGCATATTTTGAGCCAAACCCAACTCAACCAACCGGTCGGATTGTTATTAATTAATGATCCACAAATTAATGCTTTTGCTGTACCGGGTGGTTTATTTGCATTAAATGCTGGATTAATTAATTCAGCTCGCAACATGGATGAAGTGGCAGGGGTGATGGCACATGAAATTGCACATGTCTCACAACGTCATTACAGTCGTTCACAAGAAGCTTTTAAAGGGCAAGGTTTATTGTCCCTAGCCGGTATCTTGGTCGGAGCCTTGGTGGCCTCACAGGCAGATGGTGATGTAGGTGCGGCTGTAATGATGGGTTCACAAGCCGCTTTAATGGATAAACAGCTAACCTATAGCCGCAATCAAGAACGTGAAGCAGACCGCATCGGGATGCAGTATATGTACCGTGCAGGATACAATCCTCAGAGCATGGCTGACTTCTTTGAAGTGATGCATCGCTCTACGAGTCGAGTGAGCTTTCTGCCTGATTTTTGGTTGACGCATCCATTAACCACGGAGCGTATGAGCGAAGCTCGCTTACGTGCCAATCAGTTGCCTAAAGTTAAAACTAGTTTGGTTGATCAAGATTTTGAAATTCTGCGTTGGTATAGTCGAGTATTGTCAGGTCAGGCGACAGAGTTGCAATTAAATGCGATGGTGGCGCAAAAGAATTATGCAGCTGAGTTGGCTTTGGTGAGCTTGCATATTAAACAAGGCGACTTTAGTGCTGCTCAAAAGTTATTGAATGAAGCGGCAAAACAAAATGCATCGCATGCACTTTTTACTATTTTGCAGACCGATGTGCTGTTGGAACAAAACAAAGCAGCCGATGCCGTAAACGCTGTGAAAAGTTCGGCAATCATCATGCCTGAAAATCGTGCATTAAATTATAAATATGCAGAGGCTTTGATTCGAAACAATGAATATGCGCAAGCACAACTGATTTTACAGCGATTTTTACAAGCAAATCCGCGTGACTTGAGTGGTTGGCGACTGATGTTACAAATGGCTGATGCAGACAAAGATGCAAGCTTCCGTTCGGTCAATGTGCTGCGATATCGAGCTGAAGTAGAGTATTGGGGCGGGGATGAAGAACGCGCGATTAAATCTTTGCTACAGGCGCAGCGCATCGCCAAAGACTCGAAAAGTCTTTCTGCGAAAATCAAGCAACGTGTAGACGAAATGCAAAATGAACGGAAATTAAAAATATAAAGATTTCAAATGTGATGCACTTATCTATGTCGATTATAAAATGCAAATTGTAGTTTTAGTGGCTTGGATTAATCAGTGTAAACTAGCTGGATGTAAAATGTTTATGATTAAGAACTTACAAATGAAAAATATGATTTTGGCGGCCTGTCTGTTGGGCTTAGCAACGAATATTGCAGCAGCTAGCGCAGAACAATATGTGATCGCTGTGAATGATATTAACGAAAAATATAAAACCGATGTACGCCAATTTTTTAGTCAGTTAGACCCACAGCAACAGGGATTTAAAGCAGACCAGCAAGTGAAATACTGCGGTATTGTTCAGGCTTATGTAAATGATCTATATCGTGCTGCAGACGAAAATCGTGCATTTTTAGATCGTGAGTACCGTAATATGAATAAGCAGGATGTGATTCAGCAGGTGATCGCATCAAAAGAGATGCAATTATTAAAAAAATATAATGTGCAATGTGCCCTAAATTAATAATAAATTTATAAGCATTTTAAATCATCACGAGAAACTGAATAAAAATGAAACTCGATGATTTTGGTATGAGTCATGGCAGAATCACGCTTCAGTTGATTCAGCGCCACGATGCAAAAGCACTTTATGAGGCTATTTGTCAAAGTATAGAAACCTTACGAATGTTTCCTGCAAGTTTGGCTTGGTCCTTACAAGAACCTAATTTAGATGCTTCATTGGCATTTTGTGATTCGAGAGTGTTGGCTGCATTCAATCAGGAAAATTTTGTTTATGTGATTCGTGAGCAACAGTCGCATAACTTTTTAGGTGTCATGGATATACATCAAATCAATTGGATGGAAAACCAAGCTGCCGTTGGATTTTGGGGAAATGTTGAATTTAAAGGGCAGGGTTTGATGACAGAAGCCTTGCAGTTATTTGTGGATCAATTATTGAATGATCTAGGATTTAAGCAATTAAACGCTTTTGTAGATGTAGAGAACAAGCAAGCACGACGTTTATGTGAACGAGTAAATTTTAAATTGATTGAAATCGAACAAGCTGCAATTCAAAATCCAGTAGATGGAAGTTGGCGAGATATTTGTAAGTATGAAATCGTTAAATAAGAAAGATAATTATAAATGATGAATGAATTTGAATTATTTTTGAATTTGGATAATTTGGCTATTTAAGTCATCAGCGAACTTAAATAGACCAAATCAAACAATATAGATGAAAGATTAAGAGAGTTTCGCTTTAATTTTAGCTGAAACTTGTGCAGGATCGGCACGTCCGGCTATGAGCGGACGTAGAGAGTTCATCACCTTACCCATATCTTTCATGCTAGTAGCTTCTTGCGCAGTAATTGTTTGCGCAATGATGGAATCAAGTTCTTCCTCAGTCATAGCTTCTGGTAGAAATTGAGATAACACCTCAATCTCGGCTTGTTCCTTACTAGCTAAATCATCTCGATTTGCACCTAAAAAGGCTTTAACCGATTCTTTGCGTTGTTTGATTTGCTTTTCAATGACCGCAAGAACTTGCTTATCGTCAAGCTCTATGCGCTCATCGACTTCGATTTGCTTGATTGCTGCCTGTAGACTACGTATTACCGTTAACTTGTCCATTTCTTTAGCACGCATAGCGGCTTTTAAAACTTCAGTTATTTGGTTTTTTAAAGTAGTCATTTATCTTGTCCAGGTTAGTCAATCAATCACAAATTAATCTTAGTAAAGGCGAGTAGTACGTACTGATTCGCGAGCCAATTTCTTTTGGTAGCGTTTAACAGCAGCAGCTTTTTTACGTTTACGTTCTTGAGTTGGTTTTTCGTAGAATTCACGTTTACGAACGTCAGCAAGAACACCCGCTTTTTCGCATGAACGTTTGAAACGACGGATAGCTACGTCTACTGGTTCGCCTTCTTTCAATTTAACTTGTGGCATGAAGAATCCTCATTAAGTTATGGATAAGATCTCGGGTCGAATTACCCTTGATCACAAGTGAAGGTCAGTATTTTACTCATTTACATCTCATATCACAAGTCTATAATAGGTTTCGCAATATTTTGAAATGGGCAAAAGGCAGTTTAATGATCGTTTTAGGCTTGGAAACTTCGTGTGATGAAACAGGACTCGCACTCTACGATAGTGAGCAAGGATTACGCGGACAAGTATTGTATAGCCAAATCAAACTGCATGCAGAATATGGTGGTGTGGTACCTGAATTAGCTTCACGTGACCATGTGCGTAAGTTAATTCCGTTATTAAAACAATTGCTTGAAGAAAGTAAAGTTGATAAATCTGAAATTGATGCCATCGCATATACTCGCGGGCCGGGCTTGATGGGTGCATTAATGACAGGCGCATTGTTTGGTCGTACGTTGGCATTTGCACTGAATAAACCTGCAATTGGTGTACATCATATGGAAGGTCATATGTTGGCGCCTTTGTTGTCTAAAACTCCACCAGAATTTCCATTTGTGGCACTTTTAGTCTCTGGCGGACATACTCAATTGATGGCTGCTTATGGAATTGGTCAATATGAATTATTGGGTGAGTCGATTGATGATGCAGCAGGTGAGGCATTCGATAAAGTCGCTAAAATGATGGGTCTACCATACCCAGGTGGTCCAAATATTTCGAAATTGGCGATCAATGGTGACATCAATGCCTTTGAATTTCCACGTCCAATGCTACACCAAGGTTTAGATTTTTCATTTAGTGGTTTAAAAACTGCCGTTTCAGTTCAATTGAAAAAAGTTGAAGGCGAAGGTCGTGAGGCGGATATCGCTGCATCATTCCAAGAAGCGTTGGTTGATACATTGGTGAAAAAATCAGTGAAGGCCTTAAAACAAACTGGTTTAAAACGTTTAGTTATTGCCGGTGGTGTAAGTGCAAACAAGCGTTTACGTGAGCGCTTAGAAGCTGACTTGGCAAAAATCCGTGCAAATGTGTTTTATGCAGAACCTGCGCTGTGTACAGATAATGGTGCAATGATTGCGTTTGCAGGTTATCAGCGTCTTAAAGCGGGTCAGCATGATGGTTTGTCTGTTACAACTACACCGCGTTGGCCGATGACGGAATTAAGTAATCCAAACGAAGCGTAAAAATCGTTAAAAAAAGAACCGCATTTGCGGTTCTTTTTTTAATCTAAATTTGAAAATAACTGCGCGCTGCTGATTTTTCGCATAAATCCTGCACGTTTTAATGCCAATGTCACCATGTTGGTATTGCAAGATTGAATGCCTTCAAAATTACCAAGATCTTCTGTAATGAGTTTCCATAAATCACTTGAATCATTACATAGGACATGCCAGAAAAATTGTGAATCTCCACTAATGCCAAATAGGCAGCGTGTGTTTTTAAGTTCAGACAAGGTTTTGGCAATTTGATTTGCTGCATCTGGACGAGCTTTAATCAAGATAATCGCTTCGGACTTATAGCCCATCAAACTGGGTTCTACATCGACACGAATGTTGAAAATGCCTTCTTCCAATAAATCATTCAATAATTTCTGAGTTTTATGTTCACTGAGTTCGATTTGCTCTGCCAAACTTTTAATAGATGAACGCCCATCAATAGACAGAGCACGAATCAGTTTTAACTCTATTTCAGTCAAACTTCTAAAATTTACGTTTTTATCGCTTGTACCTTCTAAAGCTTTGGGTTTACTGGCCCAAGTAAATGGTTTTAATACGGCTTGGGTTTCTACGGTTTTAATATCCGGAATATGCGTAACAAAATCATGCATCCAAACAGAGAGATCGGCGGCCTTTTCTAATCCAATTTCAAGGAAAATATCGGCAAGTCCTGTGGTTAGAAAAACAATGCGTACTTCTGGACGGTTTGCAAAAAATTGCGCAACTTCTTTTTCCTTCCCAAATTTCACACTGATCCAGACATGAACGGTGTAACCCTTATTGGCAACCACAGGATTTAATTCAATTGCAGTTCGTATAACTTGGTCATCTAGCAATCTACCTAGACGTCGAGACAGCTTTTTTTCAGGGACATCACTAATCTGGCTCAGTTCTCGCCATGATCCTCTCGGATTGGAGATAAGAGCTTTGATGCATGCAGTATCGATTTCGTCGAAACTAAAAGATTCACTCATGATAATTGACTTGTCCAAAAACTAATTATAATCTAAATTTAAGTCTAGAAAATAAAATATAACCTTTATTTATGTCTAAATATTAAATGAGACGCTTATGGATGAGTCAAAAATGCAAAACTCAATTTCCACACAAGGAAATGTATCACAAAAGAAAGTTATTCTTGCAGGAACTGTAGGAAATGCTATCGAATGGTTCGATTGGACGATTTATGCAACTTTTGCAGTATTTTTCGCGAAACAATTTTTCCCATCAGATGATTCAACCGCATCCTTGCTTGCGACCTTCGCAATTTTTGCTGTAGGTTTTTTCATGCGTCCATTAGGTGGAATCGTATTGGGGATCTTTTCTGACCGCTATGGTCGAAAAGCAGCTTTGGCCGCAACCATCATAATGATGGCAGGTGGTTCTTTGATGATAGGTCTTTCACCAACCTATGAATCAATTGGTATTTTTGCGCCGATTATTTTGGTATTAGCGCGATTACTTCAGGGTTTATCTTTGGGTGGTGAGTTCGCTTCAGCGGCAACTTATCTTTCAGAGATGGCACCAAAAAATAAACGCGGATTCTATTCAAGCTTTATGTTTTTCAGTTCAGCGATTGGTATTTTGATGGCCTCAGGTCTTGCTTGGGCTTTAACAAGTACTTTAACTGAAACGCAAATGAGCGAATACGGATGGCGTATTCCGTTTATTTTGGGTGCGATTGGCGGCTTGGTGGGTATGTGGATTCGTAAATCAGTACCTGATAGCGAAATGACCCATAAAAAAGAATCAGTAAAAAATCCTTTGGTTGTACTGATTAAACGTCATCCGAAAGAAACGCTTCGTATTGTGGGTATTTCTATCTTAACAACATTTGCATTCTATATTTTTGTGGTCTATGTCCCGACCTATGCCATTAAAGTTTTAGGCGCAGAGCCACAAACAGCCTTTGCTGCAAATACTGTTGGCTTAATTATCTTTATGTTGTGTCAGCCTGTGTTTGGCTGGCTATCAGACAAAATTGGTCGTAAACCACAGTTGATCGTATTTGCCGTGGGATATTTAGTGTTCTTTTATCCAATCATTAAATGGATGGATGGCACGTTTGCATCTATTTTATTGGTCGAGCTTTTCGGCTTGGTTTTATATGCTTTATATACCGCCATTGGCCCAGCTGTCATGTCTGAACAGTTTCCGACAGAAGTTCGTGCAGTTGGCATTGGCGCACCCTACAACTTGATGGTGGCTTTACTCGGCGGCACAACACCGTATGTGCTAACTTGGCTACAAAGTATTGGTAAACAAGATTATTTCTACTTTATGGTATTGGTTGGCGCATTATTAACATTAATCACATTTATGAAAATGCCTGAAACGGCAGGAAAAGGTTTGGAAGATATAAAATGAATATTGTGAATTTATCTGCACTTGAGCTTGGTCGCCAGATTGCCTGCAAAAAGATAACTTCAGTAGAGACAGTTCAATTTTATATTGATCGAAACCAAACATTTAAACATCTAGATTGTATTTCGGAATTATTCGAAATCGAGGCTTTGCAACAGGCACAACATTTAGATGAGTTGCTTCAGCAAGGCACTCGATTGAGTCCATTTCATGGTGTGCCAATTTTACTAAAGGATAATCTGGATGTAGCGGGTCATATCACCTATGCAGGTACGGTTTATTTAGATCAAAAAGCGCAAGCGAACTGTAAACTGGTTGATCAATTGCAAGATTTAGGTTTTGTGATTTTAGGTAAAACTAAAATGACCGAGTTGGCTTTTGGTTTGTCTGGTCAAAATCCAATGCAAGGCACACCTAAAAACCCGTGGGCAGAGCAGCAATTTGCACCGGGTGGATCTTCTTCAGGTTCAGCGGTTGCGGTGGCTAGTGGTCTTAGTCCTATGGCCTTTGGCGGTGATACAGGTGGTTCGATTCGTACACCAGCAGCATTAAATGGTATATTTGGTTTTAAACCTTCAGCCCATAAAATTGCCGACACGGGTGCAGTACCTTTATCCAAAACTTTAGATACTCTAGGGCCTTTTGCACGATTTGCAGATGATATTAGCGCTTTAGTCAATGTATTGATGGATGTAGATGTTGGAGCGGCATCAAGTCAAAATGTAATTTATGCTTTAGATGAATCTGCATTTCCATATCCGCTTGAGCCTGAGGTATTAACCCTTTGGCGCGAAGGGCTAAAACGCATTGAATCATTGGGAATCGAAATTAAAAACTGGCAACCACCTGCACATTTCGATTTTCATGATTTATCGGACCGGACGTCTGACATTATTGCTTATGAAAGTTATTTATATCATGGCGATACAGCTGAAAATGCTGAAACACAGATGTGGGAATTAGTTCGTCAGCGTGTGCTACGCGGTAAGAGTATTTCACAGGAAAAATACGAGTCATTGATTGCAGAGCGAACTGAGTTTCAGCAGACATTTAAAGCTTCTTTAAATGGTCAATGTTTGCTGTTTCCAGTGAGCCCATTCCTTGCAGCTGTGTCAAGCTCAACGGATACCGAGTTTAGTCATGTGGGTGAATACACGCGTCCTTTTAACTATTTAGATGCACCAAGTTATGCTTTTCCAATGACTCAAAGTGAAAGTGGACTGCCGATGGGTATTCAATTGGTTTCATATCAAGCTAATGATGTTAATGTGGTAAACACAGTGCAGAAAATTGCCAATGGTTTAGGTATTCGTTCTGTCCTTCCACCTATTTGTCAGAATTAAAGAATCATTTGTCATATTCAATTATAAAGAACCGCTATTGCGGTTCTTTTTTTATTTAGTTTTTTGGCTCTAGGCTTGTTTAAGTTGTTCTGACCCAATCCAATGCTTTGAAAATTGATAAGCAGCACGCCCTGAACGTTGCCCACGACCTTGACACCAACGTAGTGCCTCAGCACGCGCTTCATCTGTCCAAGGCATTGCAGCTTTAGCCAAATAATGTTCAACAATTTCTAAATATAAATTTTGATCCATTGGGTAAAAAGACAGCCACATCCCAAAGCGGTCAGAAAGAGATATTTTTTCTTCAATCGCTTCTTGTGGATGGAGCTCAGTATATTGAGGCACATCTACCTTGGTTACAGGTGTGTTTTCATGCATGAATTCTGGCAATAAATGACGACGGTTACTGGTAGCATAAATAATAAAATTACTTGAACCTGATTGTAATGAACCATCCAAAACACTTTTTAAGCTGCGATAGTTTTCATCTTCAGCATTAAACGCCAAATCATCACAATACACGATAAATTTTTCAGGGCGATTTTCAATTAACTTTTGAATTTCTGGCAAATCAGATAAATCATCACGCTCAATTTCAATTAAACGTAAACCTTGGTCTGCATAATGGGTGAGCAGAGCACGGACGATGGATGATTTACCTGTACCACGAGAGCCAGTAAGTAAAACATCATTGGCAGGTAAGCCTTTTAAAAACTGTAAAGTGTTTTGAATCACTTTTTCTTTTTGACGCTCAATTCCTTTTAAATCTTCTAAATACATGACTTTGGGCTGTTGAATGGCTTTAAGCTGTTTATCTTGCCATTTAAAAGCGATACTCGAAAAATCGGGTGCTTGTTTAAGCTCAGGCAAACTGTGCTGTAGTTGTAAGAGTACAGTAGATAGCGATTGAAGGATGTTGTCAGGTAAATCAATTGTAGCCATGATAAGTCAGCTTGTCGTGTCTTGTTGTTGGTTGGTATATGACAGCAGTGTACATCAATAATGCAGTTATAATCGCTGAAATATGTCAAAGTTTAATGATTGTTCTGGGAGATCAGCGCTATTCGAACAACCAAAAAGTTGTTATAAATCTAGCTGAGGGAACAGTTTAAAGTGTGCTGAGGGATAGTCATGTTGTTTACAGGGTTTTCAAAAAGTATTAATCCACATCAGGCATATCGGATAAAAAAATTAAAGCGTCAGCTCGACCGTGCTGAATGTTATGAAGAATGGAAAGATATCGCACTTAAAATAGATGAAGAATCGGGTGCGCAAGAATGGAAACTCGATAATAGTTCACCGTATTTTGATGCAGAAATTATTACTCATCGTTTAGGGTTACTGAGACGATATCGAGCTCAGAAACGTACTCGAGATTTGATGTACATTTTAAGTGAAGGTTTAACTTATGATGTGGGCAATATTGCCCATCCCTTGCTGTTTACAGAAGCCTACGTCGGTACCAAAAAAATTATTGAAGACTATGTTGATGAGGTGAGTCAAAGTTTGGCATTTATCGCATCCCACGAATGCGTTTGTCTCAATGCTGCACAAAAAATTGAATTCTTTGAACAAAGCCAAAAAGCCTATGGTCAACCTGTTTTGATGTTTTCAGGCGGTTCAACTTTAGGTTTGTTTCATACCGGTGTGTGTAAAGCACTGATGGAACAAGATTTGATGCCAAAAGTTCTGTCTGGTTCCAGTGCTGGCGCAATTATGACCGGGATGTTGGGTGTATCTAAACCGTCAGAATTTACCAATTTATTAAACGGACAAAATTTCTTTAGTGAGGCATTTCACTTTCGTAAATTGACTGAGTTAGTGCAGGGTAATGGCGGTTTGGCAGATGTAAAATATCTGAAAAAGTTTTTGGTTGAAAACTTAGGTGACTTAACTTTTGCCGAAGCATATAAGCAATCAGGTCTGCATATCAATGTGGCAGTTGCGCCTTATGATGCATCACAAGATGCACGAATTATGAATGCCTATACATCACCAGATTTGTTGGTTTGGAGTGCAGTGTTGGCATCATGTGCAGTGCCCATTCTATTTCCACCGGTACGACTGACCAGTAAGCGTTATGACGGGCAATTTACGCCATATATGTCGGCTACACGTTGGGTGGATGGTAGTGTGCGCAGTGATTTCCCACAGGAGAAAATGGCACGTCTATATAATATTAATTATAGTATCGCCAGTCAGGTCAATCCGCATATTGTGCCGTTTATGCAGGATGATGCTTCACGCTTTCGTAAAAGCATGTTGAGTTGGCCTGAGCGGATCGTTCGTCGTCAAGGTAAGGTGATTAGTAAAGGGGTGATGGATTTTGCCCGTGAGCGTGCAGGAAGTATTCCACCGGTAAGACGGTTGCTTGATCATGGTTATGGGGTGGTGGATCAGCGTTACTATGGTGATGTCAATATTGTGGGGAAATATGGCTTAAGACACTATAGTTATATGTTGCAAAATCCTCGACCTTATCTGTTTAAAGTATTGCAGCGTGAAGGTGAAAGAGCCACTTGGCCGAAGATTTCATTAATCGAAACGCAAGCCCGCATTGGTAAGACCATTCAGCATTGTTTGGAATTATTAAATTATCAAAATGAACCCAGTCAACGACATGCAGAATTTATTGCGGTTTAAATCCACAGATTTAGCGCAAACCATTTGCGAGCCAAAAACCAAAACCAAAAGTTTGGTTTTTGGCCGTCGTCTATATCAATTTCAATTCAACCAACAACGTCATTGGCTCAAGGCGCAAGTCAGTGACAGCAGCCCTGAACATGTAGCTAGTTTTGGTCGAGAAATTGAGCTGTACCAGCTATTCAATCAAGCGTCTACACAAAACAGTATCACGCTACCTTTTCAAGTGATAAAAGAGACGCATCTCAGTATTCAGCAAGAGCCTATTGATCGCCTATTAATACTGCCCAATGCTGAGCCTTGGTTCTTACAGCCTGCATCGAGTTTGAGCATCGAACAGGTGAAGCAGGTGCTATGGCAAGCTCTCGATGTGGTTCAACGATTAAGCTTGCACGGTTGGATACATGCAGATTTAAAACAAGAGCATTTTGTGAATTGGCAAGGGCAGTGCAAACTCATCGACTTTGAGCAAGCGCTACCATTAGATTTTGATCAGCAAAATGCCTTAACTGCGACACCACGTTATATGGCTCCAGAACTTTTCCATGGACAAGCAAAATCTTTGCACAGTGATATCTACGCTTTGGGGATTATTTTCTTGGAATGGCTGACATCACAGCGTTTAGATGCAAAAAACTATCAAGATTGGGCCTATTTACATTGCCAACGCTTAAAGCTTGATCTGCCAATGCAATATCAAGGGTTTAGTCAGCTATTGCAACACATGTTGATGAAGCAAAAAAATGACAGATTGGTGGATTTTTATCGCTTAAAAAGCGACTTAGTTGCTGAATTTGCTTAAGAAAAATACAAAAAAAGCACTATTGTTTTTTATTTAAACAAACAAGATGCTTTTTTATAAAAAAGGCTTGTCATGTAAGGGTGATCTCTATAATATACACAGCCATCGGGGACGTGGCGAAATTGGTAGACGCACTGGATTTAGGTTCCAGCGCCGCGAGGTGTGAGAGTTCGAGTCTCTCCGTCCCCACCACTGAATTACTAAACATGAGTTTGGTAATGAAGGTCACAGAGGATTGGTGTAATGGTAGCATGACGGTCTCCAAAACCGTTCGTCAAGGTTCGAATCCTTGATCCTCTGCCAAGTTTTAAAAAGTCTGACATTGTCAGCAACCCTGTTGGGGACGTGGCGAAATTGGTAGACGCACTGGATTTAGGTTCCAGCGCCGCGAGGTGTGAGAGTTCGAGTCTCTCCGTCCCCACCACTTAATTTATTAAGTTGCCAAATAAACAGGTTTTTAAAACAAATTAAAGTCTGACATTGTCAGCACCCGAGTTGGGGACGTGGCGAAATTGGTAGACGCACTGGATTTAGGTTCCAGCGCCGCGAGGTGTGAGAGTTCGAGTCTCTCCGTCCCCACCATTAGATTAAGCAAGGTTTTATACCTTGATTTTTTGTTTTGAAATTCGAAAAAATCAGTGTCTTAAACATGGTCTTTTTTGAAGACTAATTCTAATAAAAAAATCTAATGAAAGAATGATGAACGAAGAGATACTGCAAGATGTCTAATCTTGCTTTTTTATTGTCTGAAATTTATCTCGTTAAAATGAGTCAGTAAAACAAAGGTGAAAAAAAGCCCGAATATACGGGCAAATTTTGAAATGCGGATTCGAATCAATCGAATTAAATCATTTATTTCTAATCGTTCGAATAAATTATAGAGAAGATTATGCCTTTAAATGATCTTCAAACTCTTCACCGAGCTGCATGGCCAAAGCATTACCAGACAAATCTACAGTCACTAGACCATATTCTTTTTTAAAACTGAATGTAAATCCACGATTATCTGCCAGTGTACGAACAGAATATCCTAACTTTTCTAACCAAAGACGGAAGGCAACTAAATTTTTTGCTTTAACCACTTTTTTCACGAGCGAACTCCTTATCAATCATTAAAATATTAAATAGGGGTGTCAAAATATTTTTTAAAGGGGAAATGGAAAACTTTTATTTAAAATATGAAATTTTGATGGATAAATAAACAGATTATCGGCTTGTAAACTGTATAAACTCATTTAACTTGCTGTTTTATAAAAAGCTAAACTTAATGTAAGTAAATATAACGTATTTTAAAAATTAGGTTTTTGGCAGTTGGATTAAAATATATCCTATGTGCATAGAGAAGCTGTGCGCAAAATAAACGATTGCTTGGCTTAGAATGCACAGCTGTTTGGGCATGCAGTTGTGGATTGCAAATAACAGCTTGTTCAAAGCCTAATTCGCTGGATAGGTGAGCTTGCAATGCTATTTCTCATCAAGATTTATCGAAAAGTTTTTATACTATGTTCTATTGGTATAAGTAGATTGAACGCATGCAGAACATTGAGCACGATGTCAAAGCAAAAATTGAACAGATGCAACAAGCGGGACAGACGCCTGTTGCGGTGATGCTTGGACATGAAGATTGGTTGGTCTTTTCGGAGCAATCCAAAGTGGCATATACACCATTTGGTAGTGCACGACGTTATCAGCCGGCATTAGGTGGTTTATTGATGGTACGTATCGATGAAATGCAAGCCGTACGAGTTGTGACTCAAGCTGAATTGGATGAGTTTGCTGCCACCAATCAAATTTTATAAATATAAAATGATGAATTGGCCCGAAATATTCATCACAAATAAAAAAGTTTATTTGTGATGAAATCTAAAATGCTTATAACTCGCAATCCAATTAAAAATTGTCTTTGAGTTCTCTTAAGCGCTGAAACGTTTCAACACTTTCTGCGCGTAAAAATGGATTGGTTTCTAATTCTAATTCAATACTGCTTGGTAAAGTACATTGTCCGAGCATGCGCATTGATTCAACCTCATCAAAACGCTGTTGTATGGCAAGGTTGTCAGGTTCAACATGCCGCGCAAACTGAGCATTTGATAGGGTGTATTCATGAGTACAATACACTTGAGTTTCAGCAGGGAATGCGGCTATACGGTTCAAGGAATCGTACATTTGTTGAAAAGTACCTTCAAATACACGTCCACAGCCCATAGCAAATAATACATCGCCACAGAACAGTGTATGAATGTCATCGATAAAATATACGATATGACCGAGGGTGTGGCCGGGCGTTGCTGTTATTTCGACTTCAAGACCATGAAATTCAAAACGGTCATTATGATCGAGAGGATAATTCACCCATGGAATACGGCTTAATTCTGCACGGGGACCATAAACGGCAATGTTTTTATCCTGAATAAGTTCCGGTACGCCACCGACGTGATCTTTATGCCAATGCGTTAACCAAATTTGTGTGAGATTGAGTTGATGTTCCTGACAATAGCGCTCGACTAAGGCAGCTTCAGTAGGATCTACCGCAATGACATCATGGCTTTCGGTGTGTTCAAGCAGCCAAATATAATTTTGCAGTGAATTTTTGACATCCAATGTATGTATTTTAAACGCCATATCCATTCATTCAATATTTAAAATTAAGTTAAAGTTAGCATGAAAAAGCTCAAAACGGATGATTATCCATTTTTAGCCCTAGATAAACGACATATCTCACAGCGCTATTTTAGTCTGATGCCTCGTTTACAGATACAGGATTACCAATGGTATAAAAGTGCCCGCCAGCAACATGGTGTAGGCTTTTCCATTCATCTTCTACTTCATGATAATACCAATGTCCGTTACGGAAGACGCGGTCATCAGCATAGGCAGCAATGACTTCGCCAATAAACAGATCGTGCGCTTGTTGATTGTGAGGTTCAGGAATAAGTTTGCACAGTAGCCAAGCAGCACAACCTTCAACCACAGGAATATCTGAGTGATTAAATTGAAATAATTCCACGCCACATTGGCGTAATTTTTCTGGCGCATCACGTTGGCTCATCATGCCAAGTGCATAGACCAGTTTGAGTTGTTTTAGTGTCGGAACTTGTAAGGCGAAATAGCCTGAATTCTCAATAATCTCACGGGTTTTAGTTGATTTATCCAGTACTACTGTCACTTTTGCAGGATTGAACTCTAAGGCGCATGCCCATGCTGCAGTCATGACACCAGTATGGGTTTGGTCTTTAGCAGAGACGAGCACAGTCGGCCCATGATTTAAAAGTCGGTATGATTTTTCTAAAGGAACAGGGTGAATATGCGTTTTCAAAATTGTGCCTATATTTAAGTTCATCTAAAACTTAGATGTTTTATTAAAAAGTGTTGCTACATAGCATATAACGCATGAAATATTTTCAAAAGCCTTTAATATAAATCACTAAATCAGGAGTTCAATCAATGAAAATGTATCAAGTAGACGCATTTACCCAAGTGTTATTTAAAGGCAACCCAGCGGCGGTTTTGGTGTTGGATGAATGGTTAGATGAACACTTGATGCAACAGATTGCTTTGGAAAATAATCTGTCTGAAACTGCATTTGTGAAAAAAATTGACAGCAGTAATTATGAAATTCGTTGGTTTACACCGACCACTGAAGTGGACTTTTGTGGACATGCGACATTGGCCAGTAGTTATGTGCTTTTTGAGTTTTATACGGCTGAAAAAAATATCCAATTTCATGTCAAAAATCTCGGTATTTTTAGCGTAAATAAAGCTGAAGATGGAAAAATTCTGATGAATTTCCCTGTGCGTCGGGCACAGGTCGTGAGTGAATATCCTGAAGAGCTACGTCTAGGGTTGAGTCAACCTTTTAAGCAGGTTTATCTGAATACGCAGGCGTATATCGTGGAATACGAAACGGCTCAACAAGTTTTGGACGAACAACCGAATTTTGAAATTTTAAAACGTCTTGGCAAAATCCGCACCGCCATCACAGCGCCGGGTACGATCACTGATGTTGCAATCACTGCGGCAGCCCAGCAATATGACTGCATTTCACGCTATTTTGCACCGGGCAATGGCATCAATGAAGATCCTGTTACAGGTTCTATTCATACTGGAATCGTGCCTATTTGGGCAGAACGTCTAGAAAAACGTCAAATCTTGGCGTATCAAGCATCGAGTCGTGGTGGTGAGTTACACTGTCAAATGCTTGAAAATGACCGTATAGAAATCTCAGGCTATGCGTGTTTGTATATGCAGTCTGACATTTATATCTGAACATAAATCAAATACATGCTGTCTCATTCTGCAGCATGTATTTAATAAAAAGTAACTATTAATCCAGAAAAGCTCAGCATAAAATCAAAACCAATCTGATCGACAGCACTGCGCTGATCGATGCTAAATATAAAGGACACTTGAATTACATGCGTATTAAACATTTAACGCTTTCACTTTTTTTTGCAGGTTTAAGTACAAGCCTCTTTGCTCAACCTGTATTGGTTAAAACTGAACAAGCCATTGAAGAATATAAATTAGACAACGGTTTTCGTGTGGTTTTGGCGCAAAACGATAAAGAAAGCAAAGTGTTTATGAATACGGTGTATTTCACGGGTTCATTAAATGACCCTGAGGGCAAAGGTGGTTTAGCGCATTTGCTTGAACATTTGGCTTTTAAAGGCACTGAAAATGTCAAAGGTGATGAATTTCAGCGTCGCTTAGACCAATTCACGCTGATGACCAATGCCAGTACGGATTATTATTCAACGAAATACACCAATGTGATTCGTCCTGAACAAAGTTCAATCGATCAAGTTTTGCATTTGGAAGCAGAACGGATGGATAAATTGGTACTTCAGGAAAAATTTGTACCGACAGAAATTGATATCGTTAAGCGTGAACGTGAAATTCGTTTAGATCAGCCATTTTCAGTGTTAATCGACCAAGTTTTAAAAGAAGCCTATGGCAATCAATCTTTAGGCCGCTTACCGATTGGTGATTTGAAAGAACTTCAATCGATCAATATGAACGAATTAAACAAGTTCTATCGCCGTTGGTATGCGCCAAATAATGCAGTGATGGTGATTTCTGGTAAGTTTGATAAAGCGGCTGTATTAAAACAAATTGATCAACAATTTAGCCCAATTGCCGCACGTCAAATTCCTGAACAGGCCAAAGTCCCTAAATTAGATGGAACGAAATTAAAGCAACGCGAATTTACTGTTCATAAGGGTAGTGACTTTGGCAAATTTAATATTTATTTAAATGGTGCAGTCGAACCGATTAAAACTGCTTTGGCGGTATCTCCAACTTTGTATACCTTACAGCCAAGTGGGCATTTGTATCAAAGCATGGTGGAAACAGGGACAGCAACCGCAGTTCAATCGACCACATGGTTAGATAAAGATTTTAATTTGGTGTTTATGGGGGCGATATATGGCCCAAGTCATGATGCAAACAAAGTGGCAACCAGTCTGGCACAAGGTGTAGAGCAGAATAAAGCCTTTAATGATGTTGAGCTAAACCGTGTTAAAAGCTTGACTCGAAATATGGCTGACAATGTCAAAAATAGCGCAACAGCACTTGGCGAGCGTCTTAGTTCTTATACTGTGGCTTATAACGGGGACTGGTCTCAATATTTCAGAGACTTAGATAAAGTACAAAAGCTGAGTGTAAGCGACGTGAATCAAGTGTATAAGGATTTTCTAAAGCCTGAATACCGTGTCACAGGAAATATTCTACCAACACCTGAAGACCAGAAGAAAGCACAGCAACAGGCTGCGTCGAAACCTGCTGAAACTTTAGATCAGCAAGCGCCTGCAGAAGAGCCGTTGAAAGATGCGAGTGTTTATCGTGCTGAAGTGAAGCAATATGTTGCAGAGTCTAAGCAATATTTAAATCAGAAAGAAAAGCAGATTCAGCGGGCTAAATTTAAAAACGGCATTCAGTATGCATTGTTCCCAACCAAAACTCGTGATGACAAGACCTATGCAACAATTGCATTGGATTTTGGTACAGCACAAAGCTTAATGAATAAAGGGGAGTTGCTAGATTTAACAGCTTACCTTATGTTCCGTGCATCTAAAGATCAAAGCTTGCAGCAAATTGCCGATAAAATTATTGATGTCGGTGGCGGCGCAACGGTCAGTGCAAATGATAATGGCCTCATGATTCAAGTGGTTGCTCGTAAAGAAAAATTTGCTGAATTTTTGCAATATGTCATTGATGTTATTAAAGCGCCAGCATTTGAACAATCACAATTTGATTTAATCAAAGCGCAAAGTTTGTCGAGCTTGGATCGACCTTATACAGAGCCAGATACCGTTGCAGCAATGACTTTGTCGCGTATTGTCGAGATCTATCAGCCGGGGGATATTCGTTATCACTTCGAACCTGAACTTGCGAAAAAACAAATTGAGTCAGCTACACGTGATCAAGTGCAGCAGTTACATCAAAAATTCTTTAAAACACAGCATGCACAAATTGCGGTAACAGGTGATTTTGATACCAAGCAAATAGAAAAAATTCTGAAAAAAGAATTTGCAGATTGGAAAACCAGCGAACCTTATCAACGCTTAGAGTCTACGTTTACGGCATATCCTGCACAGAAAGTGCATGCATTGTCTGAACAGCGTGAGTTTGGTAGTTACCAAGCCATTATGACTCTACCTGTAGGTGTAGAGCATACCGATTCTCCTGCGTTACAAGTATTACGCCACATACTCGGTGATTCACAGTTGTCTTCACGTCTAGCTCAAGAGTTACGTGAAAAGAATGCACTGGTTTATGGTTTTAGTGCAGACATTAATTTTGATGAATGGGTGAATTCAGGTGTACTGAGTATTGATGCAAACTACACTGCGGGTAAATCAGCACAAGTTTCTCAATCTGTTCATAAAGTGTTGCAAAACTTATTGAAAAATGGCGTGACGGAACAGGAAGTAGAAGCAGCCAAAGCCAGTATTTTGAAAAAGCGTTTAACTGCACTTGAAGATGACCGTCGCATTCATAGTATGTTGATTCCACAGTTAGAAAAAGGTCGTGATTTAAACTATCGTGAACAGCGTGATCAACGTATTGCTAGTTTGACCAAAGCGGATGTTAATGCTGTCATCAAAAAATATATTCAACCTGAGCGTTTGGTTGAGGTGATGGCTGACCAATATGGTCAAGCTGTAAAATCTACTCAAAAATAAAATTAATAAAAAAAATCCTCCATCTGGAGGATTTTTTTGAGCTGCATTGTATGACTTGATTGTAAGATTATCTTAACGAACTTATAGGCGGTAGAACTGACGGGCATTTTGTTGGAAGACTAAAGTCAGTGCATCATGATCATAACTCACGACCGCATCTGAAAATGCGTCAATAATATTCACCAAGGAGGCACTCACACTATCCATCGGGAAGTTAGAGCCAAACATCACACGGTATTTCCCAAAGCATTGTAGAGCATGAGAAATAAGCGGAAAGGCGCAATCGAAAATCTCTTGTTTGGATGCAAGGCGTTGTTCTTTATGAAACTGATGACCCAGTACAGGCATGAATAATCCAGACATTTTGGTATAAACATTTGGGCAACTTGCCAGTTCAGCTAAATCATCTTTCCAACGAAACAAGATATTGTCACGTGAAGTTTGGGTTAAGCCTGTATGTGAGCCGACAGGTCCAAAGGCACCGACAGGTGTCCCAAAATGATCCAGCACGATAGATGTTTCAGGGAAAGCACGTGCTAAAGCGGTTAAATCACGAATTTGGTCTGAATAAACCCATGCATCAAAACTTAAATTCATTTGAGCAAGAGCTTCAAAACCTTTCATAAATTTTTTATTGGTATAGAGATGGGGCTCATTGGTCCATGCATGAACTTTTGGGTCTTCATGTACAGCTGCCATTTTTCGTATGCCACGAAAATGTGGGGAGGCTTGTTTATGCATTTTAAGAATTTTCTTAAAACTACTGTCACATGGGTCTGCAGTGCCGACTATGGCGCCAAGTTTAATTTTTTGAGCGTTAAAGTCTAAGGATTCTATGAACTTGGTTTCACCAACTACCCCTTTACCTTTATGGTCATGCCAGCTCGCTTCTACATGTACGATTTGATCAACCAAATAATGTCCTGCATCTTGCTTATAATTTTTAGGCAAATACGGTGTCGTCACATGTTTGGTTAAGCCAACCGTGTCAATTAATTCTTGCGGCTTAATCAAGCGCATCATTTTGTCGAGCAAGTAGGGATGTTTACCCAATAATTTCACGGCAAGTGAAGCGGCATGTGGGGTATTGTATGGATCCCATTGATGTATATGTGAATCCACGATGGCAAAATCGAGCGTCTGCATTGCTATCCTTGTACTTAAAACCATGTCCATTTCTTGCGTATTTCATTGTATTTTCAAATATACAAGGTACTGAAAATAGCATGAATGATGAAAATACAACGTTATGACTAAATATTAAATCAAAGCTTTGTGAAAGAGAAGTTGTATAAAAAAAGCCCCGAAGGGCTTTTGATTAATGCTGATGATCGTGGTCGTGATCATGCTTATTTGCATGGAATTCTTCGTTATGACGGAAGCGAAGATAGTTTTCAAACTGTTCGCAATATTCATCATAATTATCTTCAAGCATCATTTGAAATTGTTGAAGAATATAAGACATCACTTGATCTTTGGCATCACGCATTTCTTTGCCATCTTTGAAGCCATTTGCAGCAACCCAAGTATTAAAACGAGCAGTACCAAATAACATGGCAGCACTCACTTGACCGCGCATTTCTGCAGGTTTGACTTGAGAACCTTTTTCAACACGACAAAATTCATTGGCTTGTTTAATAAATTCATCCGCACGTTCAAAGAAAGCTGCATTCAACGCTTCTTCTTCGGTTACATCAGTAGCTTCAATCTTTTGAACCATGAATGTGTCCTAGCATAAAAATCTAATGCAGTATTATAGGCAAAGCCTTGCAGAAACTAAACCTTTGACTTAATCTAAAAATAGCCTAAGTAGAATGGAATGCTCCATGCAAGATGCAATCGCAGTGCAAAGTCTGAAAAGTGATATTGCATTACTTCGACAAAATATTTGGCCGCCCTCAACCTTAGCCAATGTAGAAGGGCTGCCCATTTATTATGGTACACAGGCTGAAGTGGCTGAATATTATGCGCAGTGGACAGGCTTAATCGAACGTGCTCAAGACTTATTTCAGCCCTTTATGGAAGATGAAGTCCTTGATGCAATTCATTTGCCGAGTCATTTGAATCTGCCGCTTTTTTATTTTCACGTGGATCGTATTCGAATCAACAAAACACGTGCGAAAGAATCTAAAACCTTTCGTGGTATTGCCAGCTTAGTTGAAAAATGTGGGCAGTTTGAAGCTGATCAAATTCAAGCGATGCGACTATGGCTGGACAGCGATGACACGGCAGCTTTGGTCGCACACCGAGAATTTATTGACCTCAGAACCTATGTATTTCAACATGGACAAAGTGAATACACCCGTACCCGTTTTTATGTGAATGGCATTGTTCTCAGTGTCGAAAACGACTTTAAATTGGTGGATGCCCGTGACAAACCACGTAAAGCCCGTAGTGATAGCTATAGCGACCCATTAGCAGATAACAATACGTGGAAAATCTTTGGGAAATATCGTTAATCAAATGTATTGACGATATCAGTTAGAGCGTGTACTTAGTTTGCTGTACAAGGAAGCTTCGGGTTATTTAATCCACGCCCTAATGTGAATATAGCCACTATGGCAAATGCGACAAAGGTCATCACTGAATACAATAAGGTATTGGCATTAAAATGATCAACAATATAGCCGCCAAACAGTGAGCCACACGCGATCATGAGTTGGAAAATACCAATAAACAATGGCATGCCTTTTTCAACAGCTTCAGGGGTATGTAAAAACATCCAAATATTGGCCGTTGTAGGAAATGCCCCAAAGGCGAAACCCCATAATGCGGTTAAAAGATATGCACCGAATAAATGAACTGCAAAGTGTGGGAAGCTAAAAAATACTACGATAAAACTGAAGGCAACAAAAGCAAGGGTATAGCGGACATTGATGTTACTGCTATAACCCGCAAATAAATTACCAAAGAAACCGGCTATACCGTAGATCAATAATAATGAACTGATGGTGGTCGCATCAAAGCCTGCATGATTCTTAAAAAATGGGGCGAGATAGCTATAAGAAGAAAAATGAGCAAAACCAATTAATAAAATAATAATCAGGCCTTTACGTGCTTTATCATGTTGAATCAGTGCAGGTAAATCACTAAATCGAATAGCCGATGTCGGTGGAAGTTTTGGGAGAAATTTGATTTCTAAAACTAAAATGACGATGCCAATCGCTGCAATGATTTGAAACGCACTACGCCAACCTAACCAGTCACTCAACCATGTACCTAATGGAACACCTAAAACCGTCGCTAAGGTAACTCCTGCCATGACGATCGCAGTGGCTTTGGCAATGGCGAGATGACTGGGTGCGACACGTCCACTCAAGGCTATGGCTGTTGCCCAAAATCCACCGATAGCAATACCCAATAGAAAACGGCTAAACAACAACAGTGCAAAGCTTTCTGCGAAGCCAGTTATAAAATTAGAAATGATCATAATCACGGTTAAGGCAATCAGTAAGATACGACGGTCAAGTTGCTTCACAGCAACAGAAAGCAGGGGCGCTGCGATCGCACCCATAATGCCAGGGAGGGTAATCACCCAACCTGCGGTACCTACACTAATATTTAAATCTTGAGCAATGGCATTTAACACGCCAATAGGTAAAAACTCACTGGTGACAAGGGCGAAAGCTGTAATGGCAACCGTGAGGATTGCAAACCAATTCCCTTGATTAGGAGAAGACACTTCGGGCTGCTGCGCCAACGGTACATCTGGTTTTAAAGCTGTAGCATGCGTATTCATAGCGTTACACCTTAATTATTTAATTTAATAGTGACTGTTATAAAAATAAACTATTTGATTAATTTATGAGCGTCAATTATTTTATTAGTGAACGTTATAAAATATAAATGTTAGCTTATGATGAATGATTCAAAGCAGGAAAATATGCACGCTAATCCAGCCGATTCGGTCAAGAAGCGTGGACGACCTAAATGTTTTAATGAACAGCAAGCCTTGGAAAAGGCGATGATGTTGTTTTGGCAATTTGGCTATGAAGGAACGTCCATCAGTGATTTAACTCAAGCTTTGAATATCACCGCACCTAGTCTATATGGCACATTTGGCGACAAAACGGCGCTTTTTGAAAAATGTATTGAATACTATAGTGAACACGAAGTTCAGCCTGCAGAAAAAATTCTACAAGCAGGTCAAACGGCTAAAATTGCGATGGAGCTCTATCTGTACGACAGTATTCAGCATTTGGTGCAAACTAATAAACCTAAAGGTTGTATGGTGGTAGTGGCCACGATGAATTGTTCACAGCAAAATCAAACCATACAAGAACAGCTCAAACAACGACGTGCCTATACCAAAACAAAAATTATGGATCGGCTCGCTATAGGTGTGCACAATGCGGAAATTGAAAGTTTGGCTCATGCAGAGCAATTGACTGATTTTTATATGACCTTATTACAAGGAATGACCATACAAGCGCGTGATGGCATGGGCTTGATACAATTACAGCGCATGGTGAGTAATGCAATGAGATCATGGGAGTTATTAGCACAAGGTCAAATCAGTATGGATTATGAATTAAACCCCCAATAGCAGCGTAGCCTTAAGGCAATTTTCTTAGTTTTTTGAATGACTGTTATACAAAAACAATTTTTTGACGCTTATTTGCAGGGATGAATTTTAATGTCGCCCAATTCCATCACACTGATATAACCATCAACCGCAATTAAATTGTCACTTTGACTCGATAGAGTTAGACATTCTCCAGACTTGACGCTGGATAGTAGCTGACCTTGCTGCGGATTCAAGTTCATACTGTAAATACTCAGTGTGCCAGCATCGGTTTTGATTTGGTAAGACTCATCACCATAGTCCTCATTATTATTGCGCAGGACTTTAAAGGTTCGTCGTGTCTGATCAAAGTTTTGAGTTGGAGAAAGCGGCTTTTCTACTTGTAAGGATGCCGTGCGCCTTAATTCGGTGCTTTGCACAGGCTTATGTTGTTCACTACAAGCACTCAGTAATGGGAAAAGGATAAATATAAGTGAAAATGAAAATAGGGGATGAATTACAGGTATGTGACTATTCAACATAAAACCACCCTGAATCTAATTTTTCAGATAGCTTATTTTAAAAGTTTTTATCCAGAAAACAAAAATAATAGCTTCTCAAAATATTTCAATGTAACTGAGTCAAACTAAAGAAATGATGAATTGAAATTAGCCGACTTTGAATCTGAATGTTCAACAAATGAATATCTATATGACAATGTGGGATGCAAATAAAAAGGGAGACTCATTGAATCTCCCTTTTTGATTTTACTTAATGAGTTTTCGACTCACAAGGAATTGTTCTGTCGCTTCTAATAGCTTATCAGCATAAACCTCTAGTTTTGCCGTTAACCAGCCGAGAACAAACCAATCGCTAGCTTCCAGCTCTGTTTGCTGAATATATTGTGCAGAAGAGGAAAGGACTTGGTATTCCTGAGCTGCGACTTGTGCATCATTGAGCGCTTTACTGTATTTCTGCAAGTTTTTTACATCATAAATAGACGTCAAAATTGGGAAGCTAAATTTAAGCTCTTGTATGCGTTGAGAAAGCACGTCTAAGCTTTCAAAATTGTTAATGTCGGCATCATTTAAAGCCTCTTGGAGGGCTTTATATTGGTTTTGCAGGGTTGTTTGAGCATACCATTTAAAATCATGTTGCTGCGGCGCATCATCGAATTTCAAACTAAACATTAAAAGCTCAAGATAATGATGCACATTTTGAGTCGATTTAACTAAATTGCCTAACTTCTCTTTGGCATACAAAATATCTTTGGTTAAATTTTCTGAAGTCGTTGGGTTTTGTAAAAAGCCACCCAAGGTATTTTGCATGTGCTCAAAATGGTGTAATTGTTCAAACTGCTGTTTAAATGCGCCTAATTGCAATGCCCATTTTTCAACGATATCACTGTTCCAATCTTTAAATAGCGAAATGGTCAATTGTAAATGATGGAGTGCTTTTTGAGCTTGTGTAATGTGCTCGGCCTGAGCCACACCTGCAGAAATTGCGGCAATATTAGGCAGAAGGTGCTGCATTTCCTGTGCAATTAAAAGTCGTAAGTTTTTTGCGGCAGTATCTTTTTTACTGAGTTGAAATTCTTTAGCCTCAACTGCTGGACTCACAGTTTGATTAAACGCCAGCAAGTTACCGATTTCCGCTTTACTGCGAACATCTAACCATAAATGATACTTTTTAACCCATTCGAAACTAAAGGCAAGGAGTGATTGAATAGAGCCGCTTTTAAGCTCAAATTCAACTTCATGAACTTCTGTTTCTGTGCTGTTGCTGCGGATACAGCCGATATCTAAGCTAACTTCGATCTTGGCGTCTTCAAACTCTATGACGCGATAAGTTCTCAGAATGTCAGTTTCAAACTGAAGTTGTAACGAATCCTGCTGATCGCCTAAAGTGGTTTTTAAAACTGACTGAACTTCAGCTTCATTGGCATAGACCGATAAATCTAGGGCAGGGGCTTGTTCATGCTCGCCCAAATCTAAGTTATGTTCAAACCGTTCAATGTGACTTTTACCTGCAGCTTTCAGGGTTTGAATCCAGCGCGTTCCTTCTAAACGTTGACGCAAAGCTGCATGCTGCTGTGCCATTTTTCGATCTGGGGTATCAAAATATTTAGCTTTAAGTTGAATTTGTTCCGATTTTTTTGGATCGAGTGCCTTTAATAATGCAGTTCGACGTGCTTCTGGAATCTGGAACTTTAATTCAACTTCAACCATGGTTTTCTGTCCTGATGTCACAACTTCATGATCTGGCATGAAGCGATCTTTAAATTTTTATAAAAATGAAAAACTAAAATGCGCGTAAATTTTCTATGAGCTAAACGCGTTTCGATTGTAGCGAAAAACAGTTGAGAAGTAAGACTTGACTGATTTGAAAACTCTGATTTTGGACTAAGAAAAGTTTTAAAAGATGGATATTCCATCAATTGTATAATTTACTATTGCTCGAGTTACATGGGAGCAAAATAAAATTTTACGCCTTTAAAATGGGCGAGTTTTGAGCTATGTTGGTTAAAATAAGTTCAGGATGAGCACAAAATGAATTCACAAGTACAACCCGAGTTAAATCGAGATTTAAAGCCCGAACTTCAGTTGCCTATTCGTGACTACTCGCAATTTTATCGATTTTATTTGACTGAACATCGAAATATCATGAGCCGACGTTTACATGCCACAGGCAGCAGTATAGGACTCTATTTCTTTGCAAAAGCAATTTTAAAAAGACAACCGAAGTATTTTGCTTATGGCCTGGTTTCAGGCTATGCCTGTGCATGGGTCGGACATTTTTTCTTTGAAAAAAATAAGCCAGCTAGTTTCAAGCAACCTTTGTACAGTTTTATTTCCGATTGGCGCATGCTGTCTGATATTGTGAAGGGGAACTTAAGCTTAAAACACCGTAATTTAGATAAGATTGATAGTTAATTGTTTATTAATCAAACGCTTAATTTTTATGGATATGGGTGTGATTTTTTTCAGTAAATGACTTGCAAAATTAGAGTGATTAGTCTAATAATGTTCATATTGTTTATTTATTTCTTATCATAAGACATGAATAGTCGATAAACCCCAGTTTTCCGAGCCTAGAGTGACCTTCTCTAGGCTTTTTTTATGGCCTTAGAAAAGTCTATTGTTTGAAATATATAACAATAAAAACTTTTATAAAATAGGTTAGACTTTTTGATGCTCTGAACGCTCCCCAAAACGCTTCTTACCAAGCACCAAAAAGTCTAATAGGTTACACATTTTTATTTTTATAAAAGTGTTGTGTTTTTATGCGCTGAGTTTTGAGTTCTTCTGGTGCACTATTAAATAATTTGTATCAGTTTTGTTCTATACCTGAAAATAGGTATTTTTTGCCATTTTCTACAGAAAATTTAATTAAACATTTATATAAGTAGTCCTGTGAAAAGGAATATAACTTTCTCAGCAGCAAAGCATTAAAATTTTATGCCCCAAGCAACATTTCACAGACCTAATCGTTATAATATTCAAAAGTTTTAAGTTGTGATTGAACTATGCGTGGTTTATACCTCATTACCAATGATGATCCTATCGAATTGCTTTTAGCCAAGCTTGAAGGCGCGATGGCAACTTATGAAGTTGCTGTTTTGCAATATCGTCGTAAAAAAGTGGCAAAGGAAGATCAGGCTTATGAAATTGAATACATGAAAAATATGTGTAATCAGTACAAAGTGCCTTTTGTCATTAATGATGATCTCGAAACTGCAGTTCAGTATGGTGTGGGTGTCCATTTAGGGCAAGATGACGGTTCAATTGCTGAAGCTGTAGCACGCTTACCTAAAAATGTTTTGATCGGTCGAAGCTGCAATAACTCTTTAGAACTGGCTGAGCAGGCAATTGCAGACGGTGCAAACTATGTGGCTTTTGGTGCCATTTTTGCAACTGAAACTAAGCCTGAAGCAGGCAATATTGGCTTAGAAACGCTAAAACAAGCCAAAGCGAAACTAAATGTACCTATTTGTGCAATTGGTGGTTTAACTGTAGAAAATTCAGCAGAAGTCATTGAAGCAGGTGCTGACCTTTGTGCTGTGATTAGTGATGTATTAGGTCGTTCAATGTCTGCTGTCAGCAGTCGTGTTTATGAATGGTCTGAGCTTTTTGCTGAACAAGCTTAATTTTATTTTTTAGATTGAATAAGTAGAGAATTTTTATGAGCTTATCTGCTAAGCAAGAACAATTATTTAAACAAGCCAGCAAGCATATTCCTGGCGGCGTAAACTCTCCTGTACGTGCATTTAATGGTGTAGGTGGAACTCCGGTATTTATTGAAAAAGCGCAAGGCGCATATCTCTATGACGTAGACGGAAAACGCTATGTCGACTATGTCGGCTCTTGGGGCCCAATGATTTTAGGTCATGCTCAGCCCGACATTATCAAAGCAGTTCAAGACGCGGCTGTTGATGGTTTGAGTTTTGGTGCGCCAACTGTACATGAAACGACTTTGGCGGATATTATTTGCGAAATTATGCCGTCTATTGAATTGGTTCGTATGACCAACTCAGGGACTGAAGCAACGATGACTGCCATCCGTCTTGCTCGTGGCTACACCGGCCGTGATAAGATTGTAAAATTCGAAGGCTGCTACCATGGCCATTCAGATTCGCTTTTAGTGAAAGCGGGTTCTGGCCTACTTACTAAAGGTGAGGGTGAAGCGACTTCTGCAGGTGTTCCAGCTGATTTCGCCAAACACACCTTAACACTGCCGTATAACGATATTGCGATGCTTAAAGAATGCTTTTCAAAATTCGGTTCAGAAATTGCAGGTGTAATTGTCGAGCCAGTTGCAGGCAACATGAATTTGGTGAAACCAATTGACGGTTTCTTACAAGCCATTCGCGATGTATGTGATGAACATGGTTCAGTCTTTATCATTGATGAAGTAATGACAGGTTTCCGTGTCGGTCTTGGCGGTGCGCAAGCGCATTACGGTGTAACGCCTGACTTGACCACTTTAGGCAAGATTATTGGTGCTGGCCTGCCTGTGGGTGCATTTGGCGGCAAGCGTGAAGTGATGGAATGCATTGCACCTCTTGGCAAGGTTTATCAAGCAGGTACATTGTCTGGTAACCCATTGGCTATGCGTGCCGGTATTGAGATGTTTAAACATCTGCGTAAGCCGGGCTTCTATGAAACTTTGACTGAAAAATTGGCAGGTTTGCTTGCTGGTTTACAGGCAGCTGCAGACGAAGCGGGCATTCCGTTCTTTACGCAGCAAGTGGGCGGCATGTTCGGTATTTATTTCACTGATCAAACTGAAATTACTGGTTTTGATTCAATTTTGAAATGTGATGTAGATGCGTTCCGTACGTTCTTCCACGGCATGCTGCAGCGCGGTGTAAACTTAGCGCCTTCAGCATTTGAAGCAGGTTTCTTCTCAAGCGCGCATAGCGATGAAGATATTGCATTTACCATTGAAATGGCGAAAGAAGTTTTTGCCGAAATGAAGTAATTTTCATTTAAATCGGTAAATTCTGCTTTAGAATAAAGCCCGCAGCCTGCTGTGGGCTTTTTTGTTGTTTTAAGTTCGGCTTTTTAAGAAAAGGATTTTTAAATGAAAACCAAGCATTATTTAACTTTGGCAGATGCAGAATTTTTACTAAACACAGCACATGCTTATGCAGTAGAAAATGGCTTTAATGTCAGCATTGCGGTAATGGATGAAACAGGCAATTTATTGGCAATGAAGCGTATGGATGGTGCATCGCCAATGACAGCAAATCTATGCTTAGAAAAAGCCAAATGTTCTGCGATTAGTCGCCGTCCTTCAAAATTATTTGAAGACATTATTAAAGGCGGCCAGATGGGGTTTTTGACTATGGATACCTTTTCGGGAATGTTGGAAGGTGGTGAGCCGATTTTGTACGAAGGGCAGTTGGTGGGTGCGATGGGCGTGTCTGGAGTAAAGTCTTTTCAGGATGCAGAAATTGCACAGCAGGCGATTGAGAAGTTTTTGGCACAGTAAGACTAAGCATGATCTTGAGTGAAATAGATAATTCAGCCCAATCGATATGTTGGGCTTTTTTTTATTTTGATTTAAATGTCTAGGAACTTCGCCCATAGCATTAAATCGAAATTTTCTAAGATTGAGCCGAAGCATTCAGCATGAAATTGATAAATGCTTTGAGTTTAGAAGACTGATAGTTAGACTTTGGATAGAGTAAATAAAAAGGCCGAGTTGTTTGGCTATAAGATTTGAGAACTTCCACCAACGCGCCGCTTTGTAATTCTTGCTCCACTGAAAAGCGGTAGACCTGCATCAGTCCTGCACCAGATTTAGCTAAGATTAAGGTCGAGAGATAATCATCTTTACAGGTAATTTTTCCTTGGACATCAACCATAATTTTTTTGCCTGCATCCATGAGTGACCACGGTCCAGACTTACCTGAACTCGGTAATTCAAACAAAATACATTCGTGATGCTGTAAGTCTTGGATGTTCATAGGTGCAGGGTGCCTTTTCAAATATTCAGGTGTAGCCACAATGCATAATGCAGCATCTTCAAGTTTACGTGCAATTAAGCCAGAGTCGGTTAACTCATTACCGCGAATCGCAATGTCATAATCATCAGTCACTAAATTTACATTATGGTTGCTGACATGAATCTCGAGCTTAATATGTGGAAACAGTTCGGTAAACTTAGCCATTTTAGGCAGCAGACGATAATGTGCATAAGCTGTGGGCACGCTAATTTTCAGTAAGCCGATGGGGTGTTCCTGTTCACCGCTGATTTGCATTTCACCTTCGAGTAGGCTGTTAAGGGCTTGTTTGCAAAAATAATAATAATGCTGCCCAGCATCGGTAATTTTAAGTTGGTGTGTAGTGCGGACAAATAGCTTTACCCCAAATTTTGCTTCTAAGCGTGATATCGCTCTGCTGACTGCGGCAGGAGAAATGCCTGCTGCAATTGCTGCAGCAGAGAAACTTTTCTTTTCCACGGTTAAACAAAACAATTCAAGACTGCCGATTTGTAGATCATCATAGTGACGCAGCATAATATTTCTATTTATTAATTACACGATGTAATAAGTAAATTAAATTTGAAGGTCTTTTTCAAGAATTTATTTTCGATAAAGTGGGTTTAACAGCTGATTCAGCACTGGCTGAGAGCAATTATTTATACAACTCCACAACGAATATCGGAGATACATATGGCGATTCTCAACTACGAAACAGGCCCGATTCAGGCAGAAGCAGCGTTTACTTCAGACTTCCCAGTTGCAAGTGAAATCAAGATGCATGATTTAGTGAATATGCAGGAAATTGAACGTCGCAGCATGGATGTGCGCCCGGGCATGCGCCACAAAAATATATGCCACTTGGTTTTGACCGTTTTAGTGGTGCGCTTTGGACTGGTGGACGCTACTTATTTGATACTTGGGAAAATGTAAAAGATTATGAGCGTTTCACCAGTGAAGAATTGGAATTTGAGCCGAATGTAAAGTTTTGGAGCCGTCCATTTTTCTTGAATGTACAGCGAAATATTTGGCGTGTTGCTGGTGCTCATGATTTTAAACCCTTAGCAACATCACATCATGTTGTGCGTTTTGAACGGTTTTCTACACAGCATGATCAGTTAGATCAGCTGCTAAAAGAGGTTTGGCCGACTTTGCGAGAGCATGCGCAGGCGCTAGGTTTGTCCAGTGCTTGGCTGATGTTTAATCAAGATGAAAAGCAAGTCAGTATTGTGACTGTGGCTGCCAAAGTGGATACAGGTAATGCGGCTGAAGATAGCATCAAGGCTTTGGCTAAACTTGAAAGCATGAGCTCTTTGAGTGAATTGTTACCTTCTGAATTAAAGTTAACTCCACTATTTGATCGAACCAATCCAATACTTGCACAGTGGCTGCCTCTGTCTCGTGTTGCAGGCGGTGAACCTTCGGTACATCCGATGTCACCACCTTTGGCTGCACTGAATGTCGAACCTCAGAAATAAACACGATAAGCTGACAGGAGTACTGCTCTTGTCAGCATTAACATTTAAGAAACTTGCCCAGCAAATCTTGTCGTTTGAAGTATCAGGGTTTATTAGGGTACTATCAGTGCTAGTTTTATATGCTATGTAATATACTGATTTAGGAATTACATTAAATAATGTAATTCTTGATGCGATGTATATTAGGGATGAGCTGCAGCGATACATATATTTTACAATGATGAGTATTGATGTATCTCGAATATTGTTTGGGGATGAAAAGAATATTAAAGAAATTATCGTAAAATAAAAAAATGATATTTGAAGAAAAATATCTATATTTGAAAATTTTTTATGCTCATTTAAAAAAAAATGGCTGTTATACGAAACTAAAATAAAGGGAAAGGTATGGACTCAAAAGAATTAGCTCATCTGCTCAAAAAAGGAATTATTAACGAAAACCTAGAAATTTATAAAGGATTGTTCACAGACTGCTCACCATCAGAAATAAAAGATCCTTATTTTATTGAAGCAATAAGTTTTTTTAATACTTTGCCAGACGAACATAAGAGAATTTTTTTCTCTATCTTACGACAAGTAATGATTGATTCAATTAGTAATGTATTAGGTGTTATTGATGGCAGCTCAAGTTTAGAAGAGCACGATGGTGATTTTTCTTTGCTGTATGAGGGTAAATCACTTGAATATTTACAAGATTATTTTTTATCCGAATTTGAATAAAACCAAAACTTAGGTTTATCTAATAAACTTAATAGAATTAAAAAAATCTATAAGTTTAAAGTTGACCAAAAAGTAAATTATCAGTAGCCGAAAGTCACTTTCAGATATGATTCTGCGTTAGCATATCAATTGTTCCAACTTGAGTTATGTACCGAGTCTGTATGCTTTATCCCATGCCTAAAAAAATCCAATTTGCACCATCTCAAGCAAAATGGCAGCTGTCATCAACACAGTCAGTATTGGTACTGGTTGGCTTACAAAATTTACGCATGCAGCAGGGTATACAAGATACGCAGTTGATGGAAAATTTGATCCAACTGACCAATAAAGCCAAAGCTTTAGAGATTCCAATTGTCGATTTATATGGTGATGATTTACTTCAAGGCATGCAGCAGCTTGGTGAATATGCAACAACACACCCGCAGCTCATCTTTGCAGGGCAAATCACGCCTATGCTGAAACAGATCTTGCCGTATCTATACAGCGTAACAGAGCAAATCTGTATTGTTGATGACGCAATTGTGCTAAATAATCAGGAACAGCATATTCAGTGGGTGGACTCCATGTCAGGCCAAGGTATTCATCACATGAGTAGTTATAATTTGATGCGACTTTGGAATCTGTCAGCACCAACTGAATTCGTTTTGTCAGCCAAAGGCATATTATTGGCTATTGCAGAGCAGCTAGATATGGACGCATTGGAAATAGATCCCTTAATCGATTTACGTAGTTATGGGCTCGATTCCGTTGCCATGGTCAGCTTAATTGGTTTGTGGCGTGCCAATGGTGCAAACATCCGTTATGAAGACTTTTTAGATGATGCAAGTCTAAAAGCATTGCTAGAAAAATTACTCAGTACAGACTAAACAAAGCCAATTGGAATTATTTTTGTTCTAAATCGGAAAATACGTCGGGAAATATGCCTTTGTGCATTGTAATTGTTGGCTAAGCTTTTTATTATTGCCGCCTTGTTTTTCGAGATCAGAACTGGATTGAACTTTGAGTAATTTTCTAACCGAACACCTGATACATCGTGACACTGACTTTATGGTGATCCATAAACCAGCAGGTTTACTCACAGTTCCGGGAAAAACAGCAGATTTACAAGACTGTGTTATCAATCGATTATTAAAAATTGAACCGAATACCTTGCTCATCCATCGTTTGGATCGTGATACTTCAGGTATTTTGGTTTTTGCATTAACCCGTCAAGGGCAAAATCGAATTTCACGCCAGTTCCAAGAACGTCAAACTTCAAAAACATATCAGGCATTGGTTGCGGGTACGCTCGAAGGTGAAGGTACTGTTGATGTACCCGTCGTGTATGACCCAGAACATCCGCCACTGCATATTGCCGATCCTGCACATAATAAGCCTGCACTTACGCATTGGAAAGCCACTGAACATTTTGAGATTCAGGGTCAAGCCGTAACACGTGTAGTGTTAACTCCTATTACCGGTCGATCCCATCAGCTTCGTGTTCATATGCAATATTTAGGTCATCCTATTGTTGGTGATACTTTGTATGCAACACCTGAGCAACAGCAGCTGATGCCGCGCTTATGTTTACATGCTGAGCGTTTAAGTTTTAACCATCCTGAAACAGAGCAAACAGTGGAATTTCACTGTCCTGTCCCATTTTAGGAAAATCATTTAAATCCCTAAGAATTCTGCTCACTATTTAGTGGGCTTTATGTCAAAATATATTGCTTTATGGTCTAGATTTTTGCTCAAATAACGTTCACAGTTTGAGCATAATATTTTCAGACCGAACTTGAGAAAAAGGTGGAAAAATTGCAGCAGTTTGCTATTGGTCAACGTTGGTTATCAGATACAGAAACGGAACTGGGTTTAGGTGTTCTTATTGATGTTGATGAGCGATCGGTCAGCATTTTATTCCCGAAAAGTGATGAAACTCGTGTCTATGCCCGTCACAATGCACCTTTATCTCGTATTGTTTTCAATGTAAATGACGAAGTCCAAGACCAAGAAGGTCAAATTTGGATTGTCGAATCGCTTGAAGACCGTGGTGGTGTGGTTCGTTATAACGCGGTACGTAAACTTGCCGATGGCACAGAAGAGCGTAAAGCACTGAATGAAACACGTATTGGTGCAAGTATTCAGTTAGCAAAACCATTAGATCGTTTGCTTGCAAGCCAAGTGGACTATAAAGAATGGTATGACCTGCGTATCGAAGCACTGCTTCTTCAAGCCAATATGAAGTCTAGCCCTCTACGTGGCTTGGTAGGTTCACGTGTGGGTCTCATTCCACACCAACTGTATATTGCGCATGAAGTGGGTAAACGTTTTGCTCCACGTGTATTACTTGCTGATGAAGTGGGTCTAGGTAAAACCATCGAAGCAGGTCTGATTATTCATCAGCAACTCAAAACGGGTCGTTCAGAACGTATCTTGGTCTTAGTACCTGATTCATTGCAATATCAATGGATGATTGAAATGCGTCGTCGTTTCAATCTTGAGTTCTCATTATTTGATCTGACACGTACAGCATCGATTAAAGAACACGATCCAGATCTCAACCCATTCTTAACAGAACAATGCATCATTGCCAGTGTCGATTTGATGATCGACCATGATGACTTGCGTGAACAAGCGCTTGAAGCTGGGTTTGATTTGCTCGTAGTCGATGAAGCCCATCATTTAATGTGGTCAGAAGAAGAAGGCGGCAATGACCGTTATGACCTTGTTGAAGAACTTGCTGAAAAAACGCCGGGTGTCTTGTTATTAACCGCAACGCCTGAACAATTAGGTGTGGAAAGTCACTTTGCACGTTTGCGTCTGCTCGATCCACAACGTTTTAGTTCGCTTGATCGTTTCTTGGATGAAGAAGAGCAGTATCACCAAACAGCTAAAATTGCTGAAGTGCTAATGTCTGATCTGCCACTCGAAGAAGGGCATTTGGCAGCGATTGAAAGCCTATTAGGTCATCGTATTACTGATGAACCTGAACAACGCTTCCGTGCCATTCACGAATTATTAGACCGTCATGGTACTGGTCGTATTTTATTCCGTAATACCCGTGAAGCGATTCAAGGCTTCCCAGGTCGTGATTGCCAACCAGCACCATTACCAGCACCTGAAAACTGGTCAATGGATGGTAAATTGCGTGAGCAAATGTGGCCAGAAGAAATGCAGCTTGATGGCTCGTGGATGGAAACTGATCCACGTGTGATGTGGCTGATGGAACGTCTGCGTACAGACTTGAAACACAAAAAAGTGTTATTAATTGCACGTAGTGGTCCAGTGGTTGAGTCTTTAGAAAATGTACTTCGTTTGCATGCGGGTATTCGCACAGCGATGTTCCATGAAGGCATGAGCTTATTAGAGCGTGACCAAGCAGCAGCTTATTTTGCTGAAGAGTCATACGGTGCGCAAATTTTACTATGTTCAGAAATTGGTTCTGAAGGTCGTAACTTCCAGTTTGCATCGGACTTAGTTTTGTTTGACTTGCCTGCAAACCCAGATGTACTTGAACAACGTATTGGTCGTTTAGACCGTATTGGTCAAGAAAATCGTATTCAAATTCATGTGCCTTATCTGGTTGGTACTGCTCAAGAGCGTATGTTCCGTTGGTATAACGAAGCATTAAATATTTTCTGTAATATCTCGCCGACTGCGCAAACCTTACAAGAAAACTTCATCGTCAATCTGAAAGATTGCTTGTTGGCAGATAAAGGCCAAGAGTTTGAAGATTTGCTCGAAGCGGTGAGTGTACAACGTGAAGCACTTGAAGCTGAACTTCAAGAAGGTCGTGACCGTTTACTTGAGTACAACTCTTGCCGTCCAATCGTGGCACAAGAAATTGTGACTGCACTTGAAGACTACGACGACAATACTACGTTACCAATGTTCATGAAGCGCTTCATGGCGTCTACAAACATTGATTTTGATGAGCAAAGTAATGGTACCGTGATCATCAAGCCAACGGATCAAATGCAAGTTCAAGGTCTGACTTTGGACGAAGAAGGTATGACGGCGACGTTCTATCGTGACCAAGCACAGATCCGTGAAGATGCTCAATATTTAACACTTGAGCATCCATTCACTGAAAGTGTGATGGAAATGATTAATACGCAAGGCTTTGGTAGTACCAACGTTGCTGTATTGAAATCGGCCGCTTTACCGCAAGGTTCTGTGTTAATGGAAGTGTGGTTTAAAGTCGATGTCGTTGCACCGAAAGCATTGAATTTGCCATCAAGTTTGCCACAACAGTTGGTTCGTGTATTACTGAGCGAAAAAGGTCAGGATTTATCGCAAAAAATTGCACCTGAAATTTTACGTCCTTATTTACATCATCTTGATGGCAACAGTTGCCGCCAAGTGGTTAAGGCGCGTCGTGATGTCATTGAACAGCGTTATACGCAAGCGCTTGAAATTGCTCGTGGTGCATTACCGGGCTTTAAACAACAAGCCAAAGAAATCTACGGTAGCAAATGGCAATATGAAATTGACCGTTTAACTTATTTGAAGCAGTTCAACCCAAGTATTCGTGAAGACGAAATTGCACGTTTACAAAAACTGCAAAAAGAAGGTTTAACACTGCTTGATGGTTTGGCAGTTACACCAGAAGCAATTCAAATTATGGTAGTGGTTAAGCCATAAGCTAAGAATATTAAAAAAGCACCTTAGGGTGCTTTTTTTATGGCTAAAATTATAACTGTAAAATTAATCACGACAGATTTACGCTAAATCTAAGTTTTGTATTGTTTATTTTTAATCTAAATTGTCGACATCGGCATAAAAAAAGTAACTATTCTTCAGCAATTCTACAGCTTGATCAAAATCTTCATTTTCATCCAACATATAAAATATGCCATCAAGCTTTGTATAGTCAGGATGATTTTTTGCTAACTGAATTTGGATCGTACTTCGTTCTGCTTGGCTGCGTGTTACATAATGAACACTAAGTAAATCAAAGTCGATGTCATTACATAGCGGCTGTTTTAAGGCAATGGCACCACAATAATCATGTATTTCAGGTAATAAGCGTAGAACTAAATCAGCCTCTTTGCTTTCCGCCACGATGAGCTCTGGGTCTGCAGTCTTACACAAGGCCAGTATTTCTGTTAATAGGGTTGTTTCATCTAGTGTATGGTCTAACACGATGACTTTTTGTGGTTGGGTTAAATCAAAGTCATTTATTAAAATCATAAAACCTCCTGAAAATAGAATGGTTATGCTTTATTTATCTGCGTTATAAAATGAAATGGTGCTACGTTTGGAATCTAAAATTTATAAAAATAGTTTTGAATAATGTGTTTAGTCTAAGAATGTTCTAAAGTTAATCATGGCGTAGAAAAGCGCCATTTTCTGATTCGAAGCTCAGTTAAATACTGAAATTGTAAAATAGGGTGCTACGCTTCATGCTCATTGCGATACCCAATATACATGCTTTGATCAGTAAAAGAATCGGCATCGCGACATAAGCTGTCGTGATTGATGTCGATTGAATTATGAAAGTGAAATGATTAAATATATTTGGACATATAGCGATAGCATCATAATCAAATGATTGATCACGAACTGCCTTAATGTCGTGTTTTGATGCTTTAGTTAAGTAAAGTTTTGGCTTGGTTAAATTTATACGTCGATGCTAGCGAGTTGTGGGTAGTTCCGTTAAAATGCTTCAAATTTCAGCAGTTCGTTAGAAGAAAATAAAAATATGAAATCCTTAATTACCTTAGGTAGTAAAACGTCACACGGTGGTGTGGTTTCAGAATGTGAACCTTCATTTGTGATTAATGGTATTGCGGTGCATTTAAACGGCATGAAACATTATTGCCCGAAATGTAATTCGACTGTGGCTGCGATCGCGGCAGATCAAAGTACAACGGTAAAGGGGCGAGGTGTTGTGGTTGCTGGAGATAAAACCACTTGTGGCGCAACATTTTTACCGAATCAATCAATGGTCGGTTCACAAAAATAATCTGCAAACTGACTTTGAGGTCATCTAGATAAACTCATTGAGTCCTGTTTAAATCGTATTGATCTCTTTATGATGTGGCATCATCAGTTGATTGGATGAGTTTTAGATGAAAAGCGCGATCCATTTTACCCATGCCAATGGTATTCCTGCTGCAAGTTATCGAAAGTTTTTATCCTACTTTGCACCGCAATTTGATGTGAAGGCGATTCCGCTTATTGGTATGGATGAGCGCTATCCGATCACCAAAGATTGGCGATATTTGGTCGATCAAGTCATAGCAGATATCGAGCACCAATTTCCAAAACAAAAAGTGATTGGGCTTGGGCATTCTTTTGGCTCTTTAGTCACCCTTATGGCGGCTTATAAACGTCCAGATTTGTTTTCACAACTGATTATTATGGATCCACCTTTCGTAATCGGTCCTAAGTCTGCCATTTTTGAAGGTATGCAAAAATTAAAGCTCAAAGCTGTCGATAAACTTACCCCTGCAGCAATTACGCTGAAGCGTAATGACCATTGGCCAAATTTGGATGAAGCCTATACGGCACTACGGAATAATCGTTTATTTAAAAGTTTTGATCCGCAATGTTTTGAGGATTATTTTGCACAAGGTGTTCGCACTGATGAAAAACGCGGTGGCGTGACCCTCAGCATTCCAAAAGCCGTGGAAGCGCAAATTTTCCGTACAGTACCTGCATGGTGGTGGCGTACTCCACGTAAAGCCCCTCAAATGCCTGTACACCTTATTACCGCAGATAACAGCCATTTTTATAAACAAGGTTTGCCTGACGGAATGAAGAAAACCTATGGTATAGATTATAGTGTAGTTGAAGGTGGGCACATGTTTCCACTTGAGCAGCCGAAACAGACAGCGCTACACGTCATGCAGTACTTACAGCATTAGAAAAATAAATTTTGCTCATAAAAAAGGAGACCTGAACGTCTCCTTTTTTGACCGTTAATTTTTAGCGAATCTGTGCTTCGTCTAAATGGCGAGCGCCTTCCAGGATCATACGAATCATAATCATGGTTTGTTCGGCAACTTCTTTGCGTTGTTCTGTCGGTAGATCAATGACTTTTGCACCCATGTTAAACACCAATTGGGTAATACCACGTGCCACGATGTCAGGATGAGCCAACTTGCTTTGATTTAAACGTTCTAGGACGATTAAATCTTCTCTTAATTCTTGTTGGAAATAGTTAAGTTGACGCTCAACTGCATTTTTATAGGAATGCGAACCAGTATAGCCTTCACGAAGTAAAAGGCTTAAGTTGCCTTCATCGGCATCTAGCTGCTGAATAAATACTTCAACTGAACTACGAATAATACTGCTTTGGCGTGATGCCTGAAGGCGTGCTTCATGCAAAATTTGACGTAACACACCACCAGCTCGATCAATCAACTCAATGGCTAATTCATCAATATCTTTGAAGTGACGATAAAAACTATTTGGAGCAATGCCAGCTTCACGTGCAACTTCACGCAAACTCAGTGATGAAATACTTTTTTGTGGACCAATTAAATTAAGCGCTGCCTGAAACAGTTCTTCCTTGGTAATTGTTGCTTTACGACCTACAGTGCGAACTGCAAGTGGAGTTTCAGCTTCAGAATGTAATTCTTCCTGGTACATGTTAACCATATTCGTCTGTGCAGACTGAGTCATATTTTTTAATAGATTAAAAACATTAACATATTATAGCCTCTGCTAATAGCTTTTGTGAAAATGTCGATTAAATGCACAAGCGTATATACAAATATATATACATGTGTATAATAATTAAAAACCTCCCATGAGTTGTATTTGATTATGCATGTACTCGAAAAAGCGAAAAAGCCTTTAAACGCACTCAAAGACAGTGTTATAGACGTCAATGCGGTGAATTTCTGGTTGCAGAAATTTAATCCGTTATGGTCTGGTAATCAGGCACTCGGCAAAATTGTACAAAAAGAAAATGCAGCAAATGAGATGGTCAGCCTAACTATACAGGTGAACCGTTTGTTTAAAATGGGTGAAGCTGGTCAGCATCATCCTGTTTTTGCTCGTGTAAATGGGATCCGTTACGAACGTACTTATAGTTTGACTCAGTTAGATGATCAACACGTATTGCTAAGTGTAAAAAAAGTGAATACGGGTATTGTGAGTACTTGGCTGGTAGAACAAGCACAAGTTGGTGACATCTTAGAATTTGGTCAGCCTTTTGGTGATATGACTTTGGTGTCAAATTCTACACCGTTGCTACTATTGGCTGCGGGTAGTGGTATTACGCCAATGTTGAGTTTGTTGAAAGCGATGAGCAAAACTAAGCAAATTGCGGAGCAACCAATTCAGTTAATGTATTGGGTTAAGTATCACGATGATGCCGCATTCAAATTACGCTTCGAAGCTTTGGCAAATCAATATCCAAACTTTAAATTTCAAATTTTCTTTACCCAAGAAGAAGTTGCTGATCCACGATTAAATGCCGCTCACGCTGCTCAAATTGACGACATTGAGCACAGTACTGTGTTTGCATGTGGTCCATCGGGTTTCGTCACTCAGGCCGAAGCGTTATTTGATCATGCACAATGCTTTATGAGTGAAGCATTTAGCATGAGCCCAATTGCAACGGATGACATTGGCTTTGTGAATGTCACGCTTACACAATCCAATAAAACCGTCAGTATCCCAAAAGGCCAATCAATTTTAGCCAGTCTTGAACAGCAAAATATCAAACCAAATCACGGTTGCCGTATGGGCATTTGTAATAAATGTGCCTGCAACAAAGTTGAAGGTTCGACTAAAAATATGGTCAATGGTAGCCAAAATACAGAACCGGGTAATTTACTCAAAATTTGTGTGAACTCAGCACAGTCAGATCTCGTTATTGATTTATAAGGTAGAAAAAATATGAACATGCCTGTAAAAATTGAATATTTTAAAAATCCTAAAAACCGTGAGTTAACCCAATCGCAATTAGATGAACTTGCGCGTGAGCTTGACGCGATTAAGCAAGAAGTTTTAGATGACTTAGGTGAAAAGGATGCGAAATACATTCGTCGTGTGTATTCGACTATTCGATATTCATCTATGGCAGGTCGTGCATTATTGTTTGCAGGTTGGTTTCCGCCAGCATGGATTTTAGGCACAGGTCTTTTAGGTTTTGCCAAAATCATGGAAAACATGGAATTAGGTCATAATGTCATGCATGGTCAATATGACTGGATGAATGATCCTAAATTCAATGGTCAGACTTATGAATGGGATATTGTGGGTACTGCAGATAACTGGCGCCAAACTCACAATTTTAAACATCATACCTATACCAACATTAAAGGTATGGATGATGATATTGGTTATGGTCTCGTTCGTTTATTCCCAGAACAGCGTTGGAAGCCGGGCTATCTATTACAACCGATTTATAGCATTCCATTTTGCTTATTGTTCCAATGGGGTGTTGCCATTCAAAACCTTGAATTGGGTAAATACTTTAAAGGTCGCAAAACAAAACAGCAGACCAAAGAAGAATGGAAGCCAATGCAAGCCAAAATCGGCAAGCAATTATTTAAAGACTATGTGTTCTTCCCGCTTATTGCAGGGCCTGCAGCATTGCCGGTGCTTACAGGGAACCTAGTGGCAAATGGTCTTCGTAATATTTGGACGTTTAGTATTATTTTCTGTGGTCACTTTACCAAAGATGTTGAAGTTTTCCCGAAAAAAGTACTTGAAAATGAAAGTCGTGGACATTGGTACATGCGCCAAATTCGTGGTTCTTCAAACCTTACCGGTTCAGAAGCATTTCATATTTTGACAGGGCATTTAAGCCATCAGATCGAACATCATTTATACCCTGACGTTCCTGCACGTCGTTATCGTAAAATGGCGCCAAAAGTACAGGCCGTATGTGAAAAATATGGTTTGAACTATAACAACGCAAGTTTAGTGAAACAGTACGGCAGTGTACTAAAACGTATTGTGAAATATGCGTTTCCATTTAAAAAGTAATAAAAGCTACGCTTGAGTGACTGGATCAAAAAAGCCATGCATTTGCATGGCTTTTTTATATTAACTTTGGGGGAAATATTTACTTCACTTTTTGATATGTAAATTGAGGATCTTAATCAAATTCATATAATTTCCTTTTTTAGCCATACGAATGACCAATTCAATTTCTTCTTTCGTCCACATCTGGCGAGTGGCTGAGAAGGCAAATTGAGCAAGGAGAACAAATGGATTTTCGCCAAATTTAATATGGAGGCCTTTGACATATTTCGGTGGATTGAATTGATTCATATTCTTTTCCCGCTTTTAATATTTGACCGCATTATTTCTAATTAATGAGAAAAATAGCACACTATAAAGTCAAAATAAAAGCAGAATTTTCAAAATTTAATCATATATTAGAGCGACTTAAATTTAAGTTTGTGATTGTTAACTTTGATTAATAAACCAAACTAAATCACTCGACTTTAGTCGAGTTCCGGTAGGAGCTTATCCTGTCCATTCATGAAATGGTGGGTGGCCAATTCAAACATGGCGAGGTCTTCATCGCTATTTCCATAGGCATAAACATGCTCATAGTCTTGAAGGTTAAATTGCTCCAAAACTCGAATTTTCTTTTGCTCGCCACTACAGTCTAAGGTTTGATACAAACCAGTCAGTATTTGGTCATTGGCTGCTGTTTCGGTACAAATCAGTTTGACCCCAAGCTTTTTGGCCACAGGTTTAAGATATAAATCGACGGATGCAGAAACCAATACGACTTCATGACCGCGTTTTTGGTGTTGCTGTAATTGTTCATACAGTGAAGGATTGAGTTCTGCCATCAAATGTTCAGCATATTGCGCTGCTTGATTTAAAACCTGCTCATGATTGGCTTGGCTAAACATTGCGGCATATAGGCGAGGACGCATTGCATGTGCAGGATATAGCTTGAGATAATAGCCTTGAATCCAAGGGAGAATTTTAATCCCTTGGCGCACGATATGCCTTTTAGGCAGGGAATAGAAGATGAACCCTGTAAAACTGTCTTTGTTACACAGGGTTCCGTCAAAATCAAATAAGGCTAGAGTTTTAGGTTTTTGATGCGGCGCATGCATGTTTGATAACGTCCATCGACTCGTGTGGCAAACCAATTGGTATTGTAATCACGGCTTAATTTCGGCCCAGAAATTACGACTTCAGGCATCATGGCATAAAATGGTTCTTTTCCGGTCTTTTCTTGGTACAACTTTTTGACCGCTTTATACGTCAAAGTATCTTCAAAGTCCTGATCTTTTTCTTTTTTAAGATCTGAACGAATTTGACGTGGCGTCGCGATCACATTGTTTTCTGCAAAAACGGCAATCAGCGCGGTTTCAGACTGGCTTTTTGCTGAACGTGGAGAACCATCTTTATTATAAAGTAAGAGGTCACCATCTAAGCCGAGCTCAGCAGGGGTTAAGTCATTCAACATGCTCTGGAATGCTGCATTACGACTTGAATAACGACCCGAGTTATAATCTGCAAAACGATAAATCGGTTTGTCATATTCAGCCGGGTACATCATTAAACGGTGAATGCCGTAATACAAACCGCCATATTGGCTATACATGTCTGTACGGAGTGCCGCAATATTTCCACCTTGGCGCTTATGGTCTTTGGCATAGCCTATATGGACCTGCATCGAACCTAAAGTGGTAATGGGGTTGAGCTTTTCACCAATATCTTGTCCAACCAATTTCGCCGCGCCTGTTAACGCACTCACGTGATAGTGTTTAGACATATAGTCAAAAATTTCACGATATAGCTCGTCTAGCTCACGTTCAGTTTGAACGCGGCGCATTTGGCTCAAATAGTTATCTTCAGGACTCGGCTGATTTTTTAACACATCTTGGAAATAGCCAGCGACTGTACCACCGATGCCATCACCCAATTTATCTTTAAACTTTTCTTCAAGACGATCTTGAACTTCTTTAACGGCTTTTTCACCGAGCCCCGGCACATGCGGATCAGCAACAAAATTGGACTCTTGATCGACCACAGCAACAATCGTACAGACATTTTCTTTCGTGGTCGGAATACCGAGCTGATCACTAATGTCGTAGATATCATTGGCCCATGACAGACGATCATTCACGCGAGGTGGAATGGCTTTTTTAATCTGTTCCGCTTCCATAGTGGGTTCATCTTTGCTCCACCATGAACCATTACCACAGGCAGCCAAGCCAATGGATAAAGCCAGTACAGAAAGGGATTTAAAGCATAATGTGGTCGAAAAAGTTTTGTTCATATTTTCCAATAAACTCAGCCATATGGGGGCGACAAAGCAGGAGCAGTATACTATGCAAAATACATAAGTAATGAATAAATATGTATATGCCTCATAGGGGACTGTCAATCTATTTATGGAGATCTACGCGTGTAAAAACAAGCAGTTTGGTTAGGATGATTGGAAAAAGAATGCTTTTTGAGCTAAATAGATGAATATTCCAATATCATTTTCAACAGATTATAAAAAATGAAGGTATATACTAGCTGAAATCCATAATTTTTTAAGGGGATTATTATGCCAGCTAAATTTTTCAGTCGTTTCTTAGGTTTGATTGCGTTAGTTATGGTATTGGGGGCAATCGTTATTAACTTTGTTGTGGCTAAACCGATGGTGGAATATTGGATCTTACTCTTACTACCTTGTTTTGCTGTTCCAATTTTAACATCTGTGATGATCACGAAGGATGAAAATCTTTAACGTCATTGCACAGTGAATCAATATTTCAATCTATATAAATGAAGAATAAACAGTCTTTGCGTAAAGCTCACCTAGGGTGGGCTTTTTTGTGAATTAGGCAAAAGTCTTTTATACTATGCAAATGAGAAAGTTAAAACGTCAGCACAAATTAACGGTATCAACCGTGATTTGGTCAACGGAACAAGATGCCGTGTTGATCGAACATGCAGATTTAGCTATGTCTGAATTAATCCAGCGCTTGGGATTTAGTGAAGAAGACATTTTACAAAGAAAAGAAGTATTAGGTTTAAACCGGCGGGCACGTCAAATTCAACGTTTATATTTTAAATAATTGAAATCAAATTCATTGAATGCTGCGACAGATCTAAAATGTCTGTGAATTTAAAAACCCACAAACTGTGGATTTTTAAATTTTTGCTCAATTATTTTGCAACAGCTTCAGAAGCAGAGGCTACTTCAGTCGCGTCCTGAGCAACTTCAGTCGTTTGAACTTCAGATGCAGCAGCTTCAACTTTTTGTTCTTCAGCAGCAAATGTAGTTGTAGCAGCAGAGATAAGTGTAGCGAAAAGTACTTTGTTTAAAGTTTTCATGATTCAATATTCAGTCTATTTTTTTGGAAAAAACAACTTAATGTATTAATCATGAGAAAAGTGTAATTAAAATGGGTTGTTATGTGGCTAGATTGTGAACTTTAACGAAAAATTTATCACAATAAATCAATGGCTTGAAATCCATCACAAAATAATATGTGTCATTCAAATATCGTTTAATATTTTAAAGACTTTAAAAAAAGAAAAACCCGAATAAATCGGGAAGTGTATTTTACGTTGTTATTACAGCGAAACTTACACACTTTTCGCTTAATAACAATTTATCGCACAATTATGACGCCATGATGAAACGGAGGTTATTCAGCAGGGCATTCAATTTTGAGTTTTTCTTTGTAATAGTCCTGTGCAATCTTCAAATCATTCAACATTTTATCTTGAGTATAGTCTTGGGCTGCGAGTTTGAGCATGGCAGGCATGTAGTTAGTTTTATATTCATGAGGGTAGTCATGACATAAGACTTGTGTTTTTTCCTTAATAGATGTGCTTGGGGTATCTAAAACATCAAGGTATTGACTGATTTGCGCATCTGACTGCTCAAATTGTTGAGTCGCTTGTTCCGTTGTTAAATCAGCGTTTTGGCTTTCAGCTGCAGCCGCATCGTCATTGGGTTGTTGGCAGGCAGTCAAAAAAGTAGCGAAAAATATAAAAGAGAGAATTTTCAATTTTTTCATAAAGTTCAACTCACTGATGTGAATTTATAGATTTAAGTTTTCAATGATTTTAGCAGTATCCCTCTATAGTAACACCTGTACAGGCAGATCTGCTGAAAGTCTGATGTTGAATCGATAGTGTGTTAGCTAGAAGGTATATGCATAACTTTCAACGACTCTTAAGCAAAAGCGTAGAAATTTTTGTTTGGAATTACTAAACTATCGCATTGCAAATTTGCCGTCCAATTCCGAAGCTTCAAATTCCTCAATTCAATCGTTGAGCAATGTTGATATTCATTGTCATCATTCAATTGCATAATCATTGCCATGAAACGTTTTTACGCTCAACAGATTTTGCGAACATACATTTGAATTTAGCATTGTAAAAGTGGCTTGGAAGATTTCGAATGTGGTTCGGGCATCATTTGCTAAATATAGCTAGAGGTTAAAACATTGAGTCAACATCCTGTCATTCAAGAATTATTCGATCGTCCCATCGAGAGAAAACTGTGGGTGGCACCTATGGCAGGGGTTACAGATCGCCCATTTCGTACACTTTGCAAATACTTTGGCGCAGGTCATGCTGTCAGTGAAATGATGACGGCAGATAAGACCTTACGCATGAGTAAAAAGAGTCTTTATCGTGCCAATTTTGATGGTGAAATAGCGCCTATTTCTGCTCAAATTGCAGGGTCAGATCCAGCTGAACTGGCTGAAGCTGCACGCTATCAAGTGGCAAATGGTGCGCAAATTGTCGACATTAATATGGGATGTCCGGCGAAGAAAGTCTGTAATAAATTGGCAGGTTCAGCGCTACTCAAAGATGAAGACTTGGTGGCTCGTATTTTAGATGCTGTGGTCGAAGCAGTTGATGTGCCTGTGACCTTAAAAACCCGTTTGGGCTATCTCAATGGTCATGAAAACATTATGCGCGTTGCGAAGCGTGCCGAAGAAGCTGGGATTGCTGCGTTGGCGCTTCATGGTCGTACACGTGAAGATATGTATCTGAATACGGCGCGTTATAGCTTAATTAAAGATGTGAAATCGTTGATCAATATTCCTGTGATTGCCAATGGTGATATTGATACACCTGAAAAAGCTAAATATGTATTGGATTATACCGGTGCCGATGCAGTCATGATTGGTCGTGCAGCTCAAGGTCGCCCATGGATATTCCGTGAAATAGGACATTACCTGACGACAGGTGAGCATATGGCGGCACCAAGTATTATGGAAGTCCGTGACGTATTGCTCGGACATTTATCTGAGTTATACGGTTTTTATGGTGAATATTCAGGTTGTCGAATTTCACGCAAACATATTGCTTGGTACACCAAAGGTTTACGTTCTAGTAATGAGTTCCGCCAAAATATGTATAAAGTTGAATCTACAGCAGATCAATATAAAGTCGTCGAGAATTATTTTAATCACTTACTTGATCATGGTCAGATCATGAGTGATGTTCAAGTTGATCAGGTCAATTTGCTTGAAACCAAATAACTTAAAGCCAAACGAAATATGTTCAATTCGATAGAATGTAGGTCGACTTAAATTAGCTGGATTTATTTGAAATAGATTTAACTAACTTGATTCACATGATCTGAAACAATTCTTGAATTGTGCATCGATGATGGCCTAAATTACATAAAAAAAGCCCTCGTTTTAGAGGGCTTTTTTTATAGGCATTCATGTTTGAATGTCGCGTTGAGCGAGGTCTTAGTTAAAGCGCATTTCTAAAATCAATTGATTGATCAAGTCAGGTGCTTCCAATTCACGTATTTGAGAGACGTTGGTTCCCGCCCAAAAAGCACCATATTCATGTACACCATGCTTGCTAGCAGCGGCATGTAATTGTTTGCCTAAATCATAGCTATATGGGTAAGCCGGAACGGTCGGGCGTGTTGGTGTGTCAATATCTGTGTGCCAGTTATTGATAATGCCACGAGCAGGGCGGCCTGAAATACTTGATGTAATCTGCGTGATGGGTGCATCAAATAATGCTTTGCGATAAGCTTCATTTGCATTTGATGTTTTGCATTGCACAAAAGCAGTGCCCAATTGAACAGCATCTGCACCCAACTCCATAATTTGATAGGCCTGATGTCCATTCATAATACCACCAGCCGCAACGACTGGACATTGAATATGGCGTTTCAAGAGCTGAACCAAGTCACGTGTCTTAACGCTACTATCAAAGTTTTCATTGAAAATGCCACGGTGACCACCAGCTTCAATACCTTGAGCAATCACGATATCAATGCCTGCAGCTTCGATCAGTTTAGCTTCTGCTAAGTTGGTTGCAGAAACTAGAGTCAAAATACCCGCTTGTTTCAAGGCTTGGATTTGATGTGGATGTGGAATACCAAAATGGAAGCTTACCGCTTTAGGGCGCGTTTCCAGTACGAGGTTTAGAAAATGGTCATTGTCTTTAAAGCTTGGATAAATACAGTTCAGTGCTTCTGGAGCTTCTGCATTATATTGAGCAAAGCGTGATTTAAATTGCATGATCCATTTGGCAGCAACTTGTTCATCGAGTTCTACTGTGTCATGACAAAAAAAATTGACCTGAAAAGGTTGTTCAGTGAGTTCTTGAGTTTGTAATATTTGTTGACGTGCATTCTCAACACTGCTTGCACCTAAACCCAGTGAACCAAGTCCACCTTGATTTGACACTTCTGCAGCAAGTTCAGGTGTAGAAACACCTGCCATTGGGGCAAGAAATATAGGGTGTTTGATGCCAAGTTTTTCTAATAAAGTCATGTGCATACTCCAATCACTCTAAATACTTTGCCCAAGCGAGTGAAATTAAGCAAATAATATTCATTATTTCATATCAAAATGGTCTTATGCTTACACGAAAGTTGTACTTGAAATTAAGCGACACCTCGTGTCGTAGTAATGATGTATGACCCGACTTTTGAGGTGGATCCTTTTAAAATAATGCTGTGTTCACTTTAAATTTTATAATTCTCCCATGTCTGAACGTATCCGTGAAAAACTGCAAATTTTAGCCGATGCTGCCAAATATGATGTCTCATGTTCTTCGAGTGGTAGTAAGCGCCAAAATAAAGACAAAGGTCTGGGTAATACTGGAAACGGTATTTGCCATAGCTATACCGAAGATGGTCGCTGCGTTTCGTTATTAAAAATTCTATTTTCCAATGTCTGTATTTTTGACTGCGCATATTGTGTGTCCCGTCGAAGTAACGACGTAAAGCGCGCAGCATTTACGGTACAGGAAGTGGTCGATTTGACTATGAATTTTTATCGTCGGAACTATATTGAGGGGCTATTTTTAAGTTCGGGGATTTTTAAATCGGCGGATTACACCATGGAACGTATGTTGCAGGTGGTAAAAAAACTGCGTTTAGAAGAAAATTTTAATGGTTATATTCATCTGAAGACTATTCCGGGGGCATCTCAGGAAATCATTACCGAAGCAGGTTTATATGTTGACCGTATGAGCATTAATTTAGAAATGCCGACAGAAGATGGTTTAAAAAAATTTGCACCTGAAAAAAGTCATGTCGAAGTCCAAAAAGACTTAGGTATTGTGCGAGATCGTTTGATTCAATTCAAAGATGAACGAAAAATAATACGTACAGTCCCTAAATTTGTACCCGCAGGACAAACGACGCAAATGGTGGTGGGCGCACATCAAGAGTCTGACCGTGATGTAATACTGATGGCAGACCGTCATTACAAAGAGTTTAAGCTCAAGCGTGTGTATTACTCAGGTTATATTCCCATTAATGAAGAGGAGCGTGCGCTGCCAGCTGTGGGGTCTGCGCCACCTTTATTACGAGAAAATCGGCTGTATCAAAGTGATTGGTTAATGCGTTTTTATGGATTTGAAGCGACAGAGTTGGTCGATGAAGAGCATCCAAATTTAGAATTGGATATTGACCCTAAGTTAGCGTGGGCACTGCGTCATCCCGAGCAATTTCCCGTGGATATCAATCGTGCTGAATATCAAATGATCTTACGTGTGCCGGGCATCGGTGTGCGTTCTGCTAAAAAAATTGTTCAAGCACGACGTTTTGGTAAAATTCATATCGACCAATTAAAACGTATGGGTATTTCCTACAACAGAGCACAACATTTTATACGCTGTGAAGATTCACCTAAATTTATTCGTGAACAACAGCCTCATCAAATAAGACAGCAGATTTTGCAAAGTGGCCAGTCGAAATATACGCAGCAAATTTCTCCACAATTGAACTTCGGTTTTTAGGATACAGTCGTGAGTATTTATGTCTTTGATGGCACGATGACAGGATTGTTGAGCTGTGTTTTTCGGGCCTTTCAATTTAAGCAATTTGACATTCAGATTTGTACAGATGGGCAAGTGCAGGCAGGTCTTTTCGCCGAAGTCAGTGATGTGGCTAGTCACGATGAACAAGCACAGCGGGTATGGCAAGGATTAAAGCTTAAAGCATCTGAAAGTGCTTTGAAGCAGTTTTATTATGCGTTTTTATCCGAGCAGCAGCAGGCTTTTCAACATTGTTTTAATTTTGCGATTTATGTGTTCCAGCAACAGCGTGATGTGTCTAAAAACTATGGTCATGCTGATGTATTAGGGATGAGTCAGTGGGCGAAGCAAGTGGGGCGTGAAAAGCACCGAATGGAAGCTTTTGTGCGTTTTAAAAAATGTCAGGATGGCTTGTTTATCAGTTTAGTCTCACCTGACTTTAATGTATTGCCTTTGATCGAACGGCATTTCAAATCACGCTATCAAGATCAACGTTGGCTGATTTACGATGAAAAACGCAATTATGGCATTTATTATGATTTAAAACAGGTGCATCAAGTGGATATGGATGCCACAACCATAGATAGGCAAATACAATCAGGCCATAATCAATCCTTTAATATCGAACTGGATGATGATGAGGTTTTGTATGATCAGCTTTGGAAAGATTATTTTAGAAGTGTCAATATTGAAGCCCGACGTAATATGAAATTACATGTGCAGTATGTGCCACGTCGTTATTGGCGTTATATGAATGAGAAAGCGATTTAAGTGTGAATCATCTAGTTGTTTTCGGGCATAATGATCGAGCTTTTGATTGTTTAAGTGAGACTTTGATGAAATTATTTCTTGTTACAACCGTTCTGACGGCAATGACGCTCACGGCGTGTTCTGCAAATGAACAAGAAAAGAAAACATTCAATCCAAAAAGTTATCAAGTTGCCGATACAGCGGGATTACAACAACGCTTTGAACAATTAAATCAAACTCTAGCAGCCGATTTTAGTCAACTAAAAAAAGTAGAAAGTATGGCTTTTTCAGATCAATCCGCTTTAGATGTTCAGAACTTAAAAACTTTAAATCAGCATTTTGTTGCTAATACCGCTTTAAAAAGCTCCAAAATTGCCTATTGCGAAGTAATGAATCATTATTTTTCTGAAATGTATCATCTCGGACATGTGAACTTAGCCTTGGTGAAAGACGTTAAACTGCCAAATGCCGCAAACGAAGATTTGAGTCAGGTATTTGCGAATGCAGACCAATTTTATGATTTTATTATCAACCGCTATACCACATATAAACAGGCACAAGAAACCATGCAATATGGTTGTAATCTAAAAGCCGCACTAGCAGATTAAAAAAAAGCCCCTCAATGAGGGGCTTTTATTTACAGAAATTAGCAGCCTGTTAACTTTTCCGGTTGTGGACGTTCGCCAGGGAAGAAGATTGGACGTAGTTTGACGCCAATACCGTTCCCAATGAAGGCAAATACTAACCATAACCAACCGTGTAAACTACCTGAAGCAATACCGCTGAAATACGCACCAATGTTACAGCCGTATGCTAAACGTGCGCCGTAACCCAACATCAAACCACCGATCACAGCCGCTAGCAGTGAACGTTTTGGGATATTAAAGTTTGGTGCAAATTTACCAGCTAGGCTTGCTGCGAGTAAGGCACCGAGCATGATGCCGAAATTCATCATCGACGTGATATCAAACCATAATGATTCGGTGAGTGCTTTGGCATTTGCAGGTTGCTGCCAATATGCCCAAGATGCAACATCAATCCCCATAACACTTGCTGATTTTGCGGCCCAAACGGCTAAGGCAGAGGTCACGCCCCAAGGACGGCCTGCAAGTGCGAGTGTGGCAAAGTTCAGTAAAGTTAGGATAATTCCGCCCCAAACCAATGGCCATGGTCCACGTAGAAAACGTTTCCAGCCGTGTTGCATTGCTTGCGGCTCAACCTCAAGCTGACCATGGCGTTTCTTTTCAAAGTAAACTGTTGCTGCGGCAATCAATATAAAGAGCACAAAGTTTAATGCCAGTGCAGGGACTACACCAAAGCTTTTGACTAAAGAAATCGGCTCAAAGTGGGGAAGGTCAAACCACCATTGAATATGTGAAGTTGCAATCAATGAACCTGTACAGAAGAAGATTAGCGTTACAATCATACGTGCGCTACCTGCGCCCACAGTGTACAGGGTCCCTGATGCACAGCCGCCGCCAAGTTGCATACCAATACCAAAAATAAAGGCACCGATCATCACGGACATTGAAACAGGATTAACGTTACCTTTGACTGGGTTGCCAAATAATTCACCCGCACCTAAAGCAGGGAAGAAGAGCAGTACAGCCAAAGCCAACATGATCATTTGTGCACGCAAGCCACGACCACGACGCTCTTTAATAAAGACACGCCAACTCGAGGTGAAACCAAAAGATGCGTGATAAAGGGTCATACCCAAAGCACCGCCAATTAAAAATAGCAATGCTTGGTTAACGCCTACAACCAGATAAGCACCAATGGTGCCTAAAATTAATAAAACAAAAGCCACCCAAATCGATACATTGGATCGATTGGCTGGCGCAGCAATAACAGACATGGAGAAAAAAGCTTAAAAAATGTAGCTCTATTTTACGGTTTTTATATATTGTAAAAATGAATATTGTTGAAAAATCACACAATTATTGCTGCGTATAATTGATTTAACATATATAAAAAACTGATAAAGCGAGCGTTAAACTGGATTTACATTAAATAAAGAACCAATCCAACTAGAAAAAAGCATGGCTGCAATGCCCCAAAGCGCAACACGTAGACTGCCTTTCAACATAGAAGTGCCAGCTGCATAACTGGCTAAAGCACCGAGGAGTGCTAGGGAAATCACGCCAACGGCCATAACAGTTTTTTCAATATGCATGTCAGCACTGACCATGATCGCAACCATCGGAAATATTGCACCTATTGAAAAGGCTAAAGCCGATGATAGCGCTGCTTGAACAGGTTTTGCTGCTGTATTGTCATGGATTCCAATTTCATCTCGGGCGTGGGCTTCAAGTGCATCATGTGCAGTTAATTGGACTGCGACTTCATGGGCAAGTGTAGGCTCTAAACCACGTTGAATATAAATTTGGGTAAGTTCTTTAAGTTCTAGCTCAGGGTTCTTTTGTAGTTCTTTATGCTCCATGTGAAGATCTGCTTTTTCGACGTCTTCTTGAGATTTCACAGAGATATATTCGCCCGCCGCCATAGAGGTTGCACCAGAGATGAGTCCTGCAATGCAGGTAATGAGTAAGGTATGGCTAGAAGCACCACTTGCAGCCATGCCCATAATTAAACTAGTGACGGAGATAATGCCATCATTTGCACCGAGTACAGATGCACGTAGCCAACCTGTACGTTCCATAAAATGTTTTTCGGCATGATGTGAGTAAGACATTATTTTCTCTAAGTTTGTTATTTATATGACCTCATAAGATTGACCTGACATCAGTTAAATTTCAAGTTAAAAATAGATTGAAACAGTAAGTTGAATAAAATACAGATGTAAAAAAAGCACCCGAAGGTGCTTTTTTATAAAATGCTTATTGCTGCGCTTTTTCTTTCACGTCAGCTGCACCTTGTTCAACAGCACCTGCTGTTGCAGCAGTTGCGTCTTTAGCTGCTTCTTTGGCATTGTGTGCAGCAGCTTCAGCATTTTCTGCAGCATTTTCTGCAGCTGTCGCAGTTGCAGTTGCAGCATTATCAACAGCAGTCGCTGTCGCAGTTGCCGCATCTGAAGTTGCATCAGCGATGTCATGGCCTGCTTGGTCAGCAGCGTTTTCTAGGTGTTCACCAGTTGTTGCACCTGTTTCTGGCGCTTTGTCTTTATTACAGCCAACAAGTGCAACAGTTGCAGCCAAACCTAAAGCAACAAGTAATTTATTCATTTTGATCTTTCCTTTTTTTGTTATGCCCGTAGCATGGGCTGAATTTATATTAGCTGAAAAAATATTCGATATTTGATCAAAAATTGTTGATTTAGTGTAATTTTATTCAGCTTATTTTGTAGTTTGAAAGGCTTTATATCTGCTTATGGCGTTAAGGGTTTTGAGTAAATAATTCTTCAATTGAGTTAACAAGTAGATAGATAAATTCACTGTCTTCATGGCGCCATAAATATATTTCTTCCCCCAATTGTGTATCGTCTACCGTACGCATCAATAAATAATCGCCATCGCCGTTATGTGCAATAGCAATGCTGTTTTCAGGGAAGTCTTCAATTTCACTGATGGATTGATGTTCTGCGGCTAGATGATTCATCGTACGCTTTATTCTTTTCACATCGCTGGTGTCTTGGAAGGGAAAAAGCCACCATGCTTCGATGTCATCACCATCTTTAAATTCATCCGCGCTAGAAAAGCTAATGCCGAATTCGCCACCATTTTCAATTTGCATTTTGACTTTATATTTTTCTGGAAACTTAAATCCTAATTGTTCTTCAGTTGCAGTAATAAATTTTAAGTCTAATGGAAAGGGCATGATGTTGTTCTTAAATTATTTTGGTGTTTTATGAATAAGCTAGGCGTAAATTTTAGTCAATATTTTTTACACTCGTTATTTTTATCCTAGATGTTTTTGTTATGGACATACGGGCCATAAAAAAGCCTGCAATCAATGCAGGCTTTTTTGAGAAATTAATCTACTAAGATTAAAGACCAGCAGATGCTTTAAGCGCTTCCACTTTGTCAGTTTTTTCCCATGTGAATGCGGTATCAGAACCTTCACGACCAAAGTGACCATACGCAGCAGTTTGTTGGTACATCGGTTGGATCAAGTTCAACATACGAGTAATACCGTATGGACGTAAGTCAAAGTGTTCACGTACAAGTGCAATAATCAAATCTTCAGATACTTTTGCAGTATTGAATGTGTTGATCGAGATAGATGTTGGTTCTGCAACACCAATCGCATATGACACTTGAATTTCACATTTGTCAGCTAGACCAGCAGCCACAATGTTTTTAGCAACATAACGGCCTGCATAAGCAGCAGAACGGTCAACCTTTGATGGATCTTTACCAGAGAATGCACCACCACCGTGACGAGCCATACCACCATAAGTATCTACAATGATTTTACGGCCTGTTAAACCACAGTCACCTACAGGGCCGCCAATGACGAACATACCTGTTGGGTTGATGTGGAATTTAGTGTCTGCATGGAACATTTCAGCAGGAATCACTTTTTTCACGATTTCTTCAATTACCGCCTCTTTCAATTGAGCTTGGGTAATTTTTGGATCGTGCTGAGTTGAAAGTACAACTGCGTCTAAGCGAACTGGCATACCATTTTCATAAGCAAATGTTACTTGGCTTTTTGCATCAGGACGTAACCAAGCAAGTTTGCCTTGTTTACGTAGTTCAGCTTGTTTTTCCATTAAGCGATGTGCATATGAAATAGGTGCCGGCATAAGCACATCAGTTTCACGACTTGCATAACCAAACATTAAACCTTGGTCGCCCGCACCTTGATCTTCAGGTTTTTGACGGTCAACGCCCTGAGCAATTTCAGGTGATTGTTTACCGATCATGTTGATCACGGCACAAGTTGAACCATCAAAGCCAAGATCTGAATGGTGGTATCCGATACCATTTACGGTATTACGAACAATCGCTTCAAAGTCAACATTTGCAGTTGTTGTGATTTCACCGGCAAGTACAACCGCACCCGTTTTTACAAGCGTTTCACAAGCAACCCGTGCATATGGGTCTTCTTTTAAGATTGCATCCAAAATAGCATCACTGATTTGGTCAGCCATTTTATCCGGATGGCCTTCGCTTACAGATTCCGAGGTAAATACAGCGTACTCGCGCATAAGTCCTATCACAGTTAAATTTAAAGACGCAATATGTTACATCGAGAAAGCGTTTAGGACTAGCTTAACATGACCAAATTGGATGAAATTAATTCATTTCAATGACTTTTTAATTGATATGGGCATCTAAAAAATTGATATGAGCTATGGATTTATCAATTTAATTTTTTATGATGAGATAAAACTGAGATATTTTGTTTTGGCACAAGCAACAATGTGATTAGGCGTTAAAATGCCTAAAGTGGCATTTTAAGTGAATTAATTATAAGAAAAAATCAAATCAATATCCTGAGATTTATCAATAATGAATGTCATGAACTGCCAGAATATGACTGTAAACGACAATTATTCGTTTAATTTGAAAAATAAAACACAATAAGTGCGGGCTTTTGAGACTTGGTACGCAAATTGCCTATTTGTCATTACGTTGAATGGGGAAACGTAATGAAACAGTCTGGTTTTACACTCATTGAAATTATGATCGTGGTGGCAATCATCGGTATTTTGGCTGCAATTGCTACTGTATCTTACAATGGCTATGTCGCTCGGGCGCAAGTAGCTGAAGTATTAACAATGATTTCATCCTATAAATTGAAACTGATTGAAAATTATTCAGAGGAACAAAGCTGTGTAGATTTGAATACAGCGCTGAATGAAAGTATCAGTACCAAATATATTGCGAGTAGTGACATTATTGATGTGGCAGGAACGTGTTCAGTGGTTTTTACGTTTAAATCAACAGATGTCAATTTTGCTCTTCGCTCAAAGCAGATCTATTTTAATATTCCAGATGATTTAAATGGTGCTTGGAATTGTCAATCGGATGATATTTCGAAGCGAAATTTACCTGCTACATGTCGTGGTATCTAAAGTTCTGTATCTAGGGTCTCGAAGATATTGGATCAGTGTTGATTTCACAGGGATGAGTATGCTCTTAGAGTTTCATAAATATTCATAGGTTTTTTTATTGAATATATTTCATATTTCTAATGGCCATTTATCTGGATCGGCTTTGGCTGCTATTTATATTCACAATTTCCATTCGATGTATTGGACTTTTATCAATTACGAAGCGTTTGCTTTCGCCACTAAACTCTAAATATGCATTGCGCTGTCATTGATTCGCCATATAAAAGCGTCACTGTATACAAAATAAACGACATGCATAGGCTTGAAATTGAGCAATAAGCGCCCAAAATACAGGTGGTGCAGGAATAATTAGCGAAAATTTGCCCCTGAGGCTTTACCCATTCCGCTTTTTTTAAGACAATATGCGCATCTTTGAATTCTTATTCATCTTACTCTTTTAAACCATTTGTTTGGACTCTGACCTATGACAACCCCGCTTAACGAACGTCGTATTGCAAACGCAATTCGTGTATTGGCAATGGATGCTGTGCAAAAAGCAAATTCAGGACATCCAGGTGCTCCAATGGGGATGGCAGATATTGCTGATGTGGTATGGCGTGAATTCCTCAACCACAACCCTGCAAACCCACAATGGGCAAACCGTGACCGTTTCGTATTGTCAAACGGCCATGGCTCTATGCTGCAATATGCGTTATTGCACTTAACAGGTTATGACCTTTCAATTGAAGATTTGAAATCTTTCCGTCAATTGCATTCTAAAACGCCAGGTCACCCAGAATTGGGCTATGCACCGGGTATCGAAACAACGACTGGTCCATTGGGTCAAGGTATTGCAAACGCTGTAGGTTTTGCACTTGCTGAAAAAACTTTAGCGGCTCAATTCAACAAAGAAGACATCACAGTTGTAGATCACAACACTTACTGTTTCTTAGGTGATGGCTGTTTAATGGAAGGTGTTTCTCACGAAGCATGTTCATTGGCTGGTACTTTGGGTCTAGGTAAATTAGTTGTTTACTACGATGACAACGGCATCTCGATTGACGGTGAAGTAGAAGGCTGGTTCTCTGATGATACAGAACAGCGTTTCCTTGCATACGGCTGGCAAGTACTTAAAGTTGACGGCCATGATGCAGACGCAATCCGTGCGGCAACTGTTGAAGCAAAATCTGAAACTGCGAAACCAACCTTAATTATCTGTAAAACCATTATTGGTTTAGGTTCACCAAACAAACAAGGTAAAGAAGATTGCCACGGTGCGCCGCTTGGTAATGACGAAATCGCTTTGACTCGTGAAGCTTTAGGCTGGACTGAAGGTCCATTTGAAATTCCTGCTGATGTTTATGCAGCTTGGGATGCAAAAGCCAAAGGTACTGCTTCTGAATCTGCTTGGAACGACACATTTGCTGCTTATGCTGCTAAATATCCAGCAGAAGCAGCTGAACTAAAACGTCGTCTTTCTGGTGACCTTCCTGCTGACTTCGTAGCAAAAGCGGATGCTTATATTGCTGAAGTAAATGCTAAAGCTGAAACAATCGCTACTCGTAAAGCTAGCCAAAATGCCATTCAAGCATTTGCACCACAGCTTCCAGAAATTCTAGGTGGTTCTGCTGACCTTGCAGGCTCTAACCTGACTTTATGGAAAGGCGCAGAAGGCGTTGAATCTAACCCAGCGGGTAACTACGTTCATTACGGCGTACGTGAATTCGGTATGACTGCGATTGCTAACGGTGTTGCACTTCATGGCGGTTTCGTTCCTTATGTAGCAACATTCCTGATGTTTATGGAATATGCGCGTAATGCAGTACGTATGTCTGCATTGATGAAACAGCGTGTGATTCATGTGTATACCCATGACTCAATTGGTCTAGGTGAAGATGGTCCTACACACCAACCTGTAGAGCAAATTGCATCTTTACGTGGTACACCAAATCTGAACACTTGGCGTCCATGTGACACTGTAGAAGCGTCTATTTCTTGGAAATCTGCGCTGCTTCGTTCAGAAGGCCCTACAGCATTAATCTTCTCTCGTCAAAACTTGCCATTCCAAACTCGTACAGCAGATCAAATTGCTGACGTTGCGAAAGGCGGTTATGTACTTGCAAAAGAAAAAGGCGAATTGAAAGCAATCATTATTGCGACTGGTTCAGAAGTTTCATTGGCAATGGATGCTTACGCACAGCTTGACGGCGTACGTGTTGTTTCTATGCCATGTGCTGAAGAATTCGTAAAACAAGACGCTGCTTACCGTGAAGCGGTTCTTCCTGCTGCGATCCGTGCGCGTGTTGCTGTTGAAGCTGCGCATGTGGACTACTGGTGGAAATTTGTAGGTCTTGATGGCCGTGTAATCGGTATGACGACTTACGGTGAATCTGCTCCAGCAAAAGACTTGTACAAACACTTCGGTATCACAGCTGATGCTGTTGTTGCTGCAGTGAAAGAAATTACCGCTTAATCTATAAAGATTAACAGTAAAAAAGACGCCCCAGAGAAGGGGCGTTTTTTATTGCAGAGATTAAATATATTTTTTAATTGTGAAATAACGATTTGTAACGAATGAATTAAAGCATTGGTTTAAAATTAATTCATTCATGCAGTATTCAGCCACGGGTGCAATGTTGCCCCAAGTGAGGAAACGATGAGCCTTTACGATCAGATAAATGATGAAATTGTACTGATGGATGCTGGTGAACAGAAATGGATAGGCACGGACTTAGAGCTTGAAGCCATGGTTGCAGTAGAATTGATGTTGCAAGATTTGCAAGAAGACAAAGTGATTAAGATTCGCCGTAAGAACCATGAAAAGCATACAGGTTTAAAGCAGGTAGATCGGATCTTGGTTGAAAAGCTATAAGCTGAATGGTTAAAAAGTCCGAATCTTCGGGCTTTTTATTTGTCTATTGTATTTATAAAACAGATAAGAAAACGTTCTTTCAAGACTCATCATGTTTAAAAAGAGCGCATAAAATACAGTGTTTTCAACACAAAAAGCTTTATTTCAGTTATAAAAATCCAGTGATCATTTAAAAAAGACATTGAATGTGCAAATACAAATTAAAAATTTAACTGAAATTTCAAAAAGCCAATGGCAGCCGCTCTGGGAGCTGTATTTAGAATTTTATAAAAGTCAGGTGGCGGATGCAGTGACCGAGCGAACATGGCAAAGGTTACATGCTGCTGAGTGCGAACATATGTATGGCTTTGCAGCCGTAATTGAACATCAAGTGGTTGGGATCGTGCATGTCATTGAACATGAGAGCTGCTGGACATTGCAGCCTTATGCCTATTTGCAAGATTTATATACGCTTGAAGAATATCGCGGGCAGGGTATTGGCAAGGCGCTGATCGCGAAAGTGAAAGAATATTGTGATCAGCGGCAGTGTGACCGTGTGTATTGGCTTACGCATCAGGACAATGAAACAGCACAAAAGCTGTATGATCAAATCGCGAGAAAAACTGGGTTTATCCAATATCGCTGTCATTAACTTAATGTAAAAGGCCATTCCAAATCAACAGCAGCTCTTGCGTGAAGAGCTGCTGCATCTAAGTATTAAGCTGAAACTTTAAAGTTTTTAGCTGAGTCTGCATCTTGCTGAATGATCCATTCTCCGCCTACGCGGAAAGATGATGCTGAGGCATAGGTATCTTCCATGAATTGGAAATAGCTGATTAAACCATTTTGAACTTTGGCTTTGATTGAAAAAGGCGAGGTAAATGTATTTTTAGCATACACTGAGGTGTAGGTGAATTGACCAAATACAGCTACGGTTTCATCTTCAGCGATCATATCCGTGATTTGAAAGTCATCGATATTCCAGTAAGTGCCGACATTGGCAAAGGTATATATATAAATGTCTCTACCTGTGCCAGACCCAGCCCATGGCTCAATTTGTTTCAGTTCTGGGTTGCTAAAGTTAAGGGAAACATATGCTGCGTCTTCGGCTACCAGTAGCTGAGTTGCATTTTCAATGAGTTCTTTTGAAGTATTCATAAGAAATGCCAAAACCACATCTTTGGGTGTTTTAGTGTTTAAGGCTTTTTCAATAGCCAGCGATTGTTCTGTCATTTTTCGGTACTCAGATTTTTATGATGTCTAAAAATCTTAAGTGGATTTGTATTGAAAACCTACGACTCAGATGGGTTGATGTTTCCTAAATTTAGGATAAATAGCTCATAGCCTAAATTAATTATTTGAAATATATGGGAAATTTAATAATTGAGAGTAGTTGTGGATGCTGCTACAGATTTTACAAAACTATCGTTCTAAACATGCAACAAAACGTTTTATCTTTAAAGCTGTAATACGGCTAAAAATCTATAGACTTAATGGTATTCGAAAGTGAGATAAAAACATGAACTTTAAAGCATTAACAATCGGTTTGGCGGTAGCATCAGTTACAACAATTTCTATGGCAAAACCTGTTGCCTATCAAATTGATCCTACTCATACAGCAACAGTATTTACTTGGAATCATTTTGGTTTCTCAACGCCTTCTGCAAACTTTAGTGACATTCAAGGGACAATCAATGTCGATAATGCAAAACCTGCAAATTCGTCTGTGAATGTGACGATTCCATTATCGAGCTTAAATACCAATGTCAAAGCATTAGATGATCATTTAAAAACAGCTGATTTCTTTGATGCTGAAAAATATCCAAATATCACGTTTAAAAGTACAAAAGTTCAAGCGATCAGCAAAACTAAATACAAAATTACGGGTGATTTAACAGTTAAAAATGTGACTAAACCAGTGGTATTGGACGCTGTATTGAACAAGCAAGCCGTTCATCCAATGACTAAGGCTGAAACGATTGGTTTCAATGCAACGACTTCTTTTGATCGTTCAGCATTTGGTGTCGGTGCATATGTACCAAATGTAGGCGACAAAATTACGGTAAATATTACGACTGAAGCCGCTGTGTCTACAGCAAAGGCAGCAGCGAAATAAGATTTAGCTTCCTCAGCTAAGTTAGGAAAGCACCCATTTGGGTGCTTTTTTATGTCTCGTAGATGAGTATTTGATGAGTGGTCAATCGCGATTGAGCAGCAATAGGCAGCCAAAACTGATGAAAATTCCACCGGTAATGGCGTCAATTTTTTTACTAAATTTTTGATAGTAATGGGTCATTTTAGGTGTTGAGAATAAGACCGCAACCAATGCAAACCAAATCAAACTTTCAATAAAGACTAAAGCCAATAAAGAGCTTTGATCAAAAATGCTGACCTTTGCACTGATCCCAATGGAAAATACACTAGTGAAATAAACCAATGCTTTAGGATTGGCCATATTGGTCAAGAAACCTTGGAATAACAGCGTCAAAGGCGATTTTTTCTGTATGGCTTGCTCGGTTGGTTTTGTTATTGTGCCGAGGTCTTTACTCCACGCGGACTTTAATAACTGAGAACCTAAATATAAAAGATATAGACCACCCAAAATCATGAGGCATTGTTGTAACCAAGCCATTTTTTGAAATAGAAAATGTAAGCCACTTATTGCACAAATTGACCAAACTAAAATACTGAGTGATATACCTAATGCGGCAAATAATGCATGTGATCTGGATTGTCGAATAGCACTTTGAGTGACAAAAAAGAAGTCTGGGCCTGGGCTGATGAGAGCAAAAAAGTGGATGAGCGCAATGCTGAGTAAGGGAGTCATTCTAATGGCTTATACGTTTTGAAGTGCAACTGTTATAAGCCATTTAGCTTTAAATTAATAGCTGTTTTAAAGCTCAAGCTGTTGTAAGAATTGTTGCAAAATAAGGGGAGCAACACGTTCTAAATGAGGTGCATGTTGTTGGCTTTCCATGCGTAAATTTGGGATGTTAATTTGTGCTTTATGCAGTTCACATGTATGCCCAATTAGCCATTTTTCCATGGCCTGTGTTTCTGCTTCAATATGAAACTGTAGAGCTAGAATATTGGGCCCATAGCTAAACGCTTGATTTGGATAAATTGCTGAGCTGGCGAGTAACTGTGCATTTACAGGTAAATCAAAGGTATCACCATGCCAATGCAGTACAGGCACTTGATCTAATGGCGCTAATATATTGTGAGTAATATCATCAAGTTCTAAGTTGCTCCAACCGATTTCTTTGCTATGACCTGCATAAACTTTCGCTCCCAATGCATGCGCAATTAGCTGAGCACCTAAGCAAATGCCTAAAGTCGGTAAATTACTCTCTAAACGTACTTTAAGTAAGTCTATTTCTTTTTGTAGGAAAGGGTAGTCATTAGTTTCATAAACTCCGATCGGGCCGCCCAAAATGATGGTAAGCCCTGTATGTTGCATAGCTTTACTGAGGTCATCGATACCAGCTTCGAAGTATCTCACCCGATAACCCAGTTGATAAAATACATCTTCCAATGAACCCAAATCTTCAAATGCAAGGTGTTGAATGACGTAAATGGTTTCGTTTAATGCAGTACTCATAGGGATTTTTCAGGATTAAAATTTCAAAATAGAATGTAGCTTGAATTGTCGGAGATTAAAAAGGAAAACTGTAAATTTTTCACAATTGCGAAAAGAGATAAATATAGAAGTTGGCTGAAGCATATTTTTTTTTCTTTGAATGATTAGGTTCGATCGTTGAACTTAGCATTTAAAACCTTTGTATTGTGAATTAGGGGATTCCCGAAAGGCTTTATTGGTAAAATTTATGAGAAAAAGTGCATGATATTTTGATAAAGCTTTGGTTTGCTATAAAAAAAAGATGAAAAACCAATGGAAAAGCGTTTAGAGATGCGTATGATGAAATCTTCGACAAACAACAGTTCATTTTTCTTTTAATATCATCACATAATTAGATAACTGATTTTAAAAGTAAAAAAATATAAGCCAGGGAACTTGTATGCAGTCAAAACATAATCGAGATGCCAGTCTCTTGCATGCGATACATAAAATTTTATTGAAGGAATGGGACCCGTTAGGGATTCGCCGTATTCCTGCTTTACGTGATGAATATGATGATTATTTGCCCAATATTTTTAAATTAATTCAAGAGGATTCAAGTGAATCAGAAATTTTTGAATATTTATGGTGGGTTGAGCAAAAGGTCTTAGAGAAAAAAGGGCAGAAGGAACATACCCTAAAAATTGCGAAAATGTTGAAGGCAATTGAGCGCTAGTTTGCGGTCGTGTACGCATAAAAAAACCGATACGTTGCTCGTATCGGTTTTTTATTTTGAATTTCTTAGCAGTCCCTTAGAAACGGTTTAGAATTTCTTTTCTAAGGTAAACATAAAGCTTGGAATGGCTTCATTAATACGAGATTGGTATAGCGCGCCAGAACTTTGTTCTTTTAACACTTCTTTATAATCTGAGCTGAGAATATTACGTGCATTGACCGATGCAGACCAATTTTGATCAAAGCGTTTAGTAAAACTCACATCCATGTTGACACGTTCATTGCTGGTGCGATTGTACGGTTCGTTACTCAGCGCACGTGTATATTCAGGGGTATAATTGAGGTTCACACTTGTTGCAATACGCCACGGTTGATAGTTATAAGATAAACCAGCACTTGCGGTATAAGGTGCAACATCACTTGCCAAACGGTCAGAGCCGTCAGTTTCTTCAATTTTTGCACGTACAGTTGAAAGTTGAGCATTCAACATAAATGAATGGCCAATCTCCGTTTGCTTCAGTGCATAGCGTCCAGAAATTTCCACACCATAGGTGGTTGCACTGTCTTGGTTATAAGGACGTTCGACAAAACGGCAATCGGTATTTCCTGTTTCACAACGACCGCCTGTAGCATTTTCTGACAGGATCGATTTTTCGATATAGTCATTAATTTCTCGATAATAGGCAGTGATATTTACACCGCCAGCAGGGGTGTTATAGCCTAAGGTTGTTTCGTAAGCATTAATAGTTTCAGGTCTTAGGTCAGGATTACCACCACGATCAGGGTTGTTTAGTGTCCCTGCATCGCTATCTGTAGAAACTGAAACCGTCGGCATTAATTGATTGCTACGTGGGTTTTTAAAAGCCTGACTCAAATTGGTTTGAAGTGACCATTGGTCATTAAAGTCAAAACGGTGTGCTAATACAGGACTTAAATGCTGATCTTGATAATCCACTAAACCTGAACGATCAATCCACTCTTGGCGTACACCTAAAGTTAAGGTTTGGCGCGGCGTATATTTCCAACTTCCTTCAACATAAGCAGCATACAATTGTTCATCTAAGGTCTCTGCAATATTGCTTTCAAGTTCATTGCTTCGTAGGTCGGTACCAAATTTTATTTGGCGTTTTGAATCGAACTTTCGGACACCGTCGTAGCCTAAACCATATTCATTAATTTTTTCATCAATATATGATTGGGAATCTCTATACTCTGTTAATTCTGTTTCATTTTGCTGCTCAATTGATAAGCGAATTTTGTCGGAATTACCTTGGTCTTTACGCTCATATCGTGTGCTGAGTCGAATACTGTCATTTTTATCTTTTTGGACTTGGGAGCCACTTGTGCCTTCGCTTTCATTGTTGCGATAAAACATTTCAGCGACCAATTTTTGTTGATCATCAAGTTGATATTCAACACGTGGGGTGAGCATTTGCGACGTACGATTGGTGATGCGTTTTTGAGTTTTCGTCCCTGTTGCATCTTGTGTGCGGGTGAGCGTATCTGAATCATTCCACATTTGGCTCCCAGATAAACTATAGATCCACGGGTCTGAACGACCATCCATTTGAAAGTTTAAATTGGTGCGATCTTCTTCACGTGTATTTGACTTTGTTAGGCCATAACCAGCTCGTACAGATCCACTCAAACGCGTGCCATTCAATGGTTCTTTTAAAATAATATTAATGATAGCAGATGAAGCAACCGAGCCTTGAGCAACGCTCGGTTGTTTGGTGATTTCAAGGCGTTCGATCATTTCGGGTGTAATGCTATCAACAACTGACATGCCACCACGAGGACCACCTTGTACAGGTTCACCATTGATTAAGAACACGGGTGCGCCACCACCACGAAAACGCATACCGCCAGCACCTGCACCACCACGTGGACCACCGCCAGCACCGGGGAGTTGAAACCCTGCAGCACGACGCAGTGCATCATTGATGGACTGATCGCCAAATTTCAACATTTCATCACGGCTTATGATGGTTTTTGCGACAGCACTGATATCTGGGTCTTTGGGTTTGGTGCTTGCTGTTGGAACTTCAAATGTTAAAGCTTCCATTTGCTGAACTGCTGCAGATTCTTGGGGATTTTGAACAGTATCTGCGGCCCAAATTGATGTTGAGATCGTAAGTAATGCGTAACTTAAGCTGCTCAGTTTGAGTGTGGTGTGCGCGCCGTGCATTATTTGGTTGTCCAAATGTAATTTTGGCAAAGAATAACGGAAAATTATGGAGAAAAATTGAGGAAAATAACCAAGATGAGCATTTCATCAGATTATTTTTTAACAGGTAGGCGAAAGGTCATATTGCAATAAGGAAAGCCTTAATCTTTGAGAGGAAATTAAGGCTTATTAACGTCGCTACAATATAATAAATCACTGATGTTACACAGTAACATCAGAAGCGAACTTTGCTTCAAATAAAAATGATACGCGGTAATGTCATCCGCAGTTGTTTGAGACAGGGCGACTTCTAATCAAAAGTGTTTTTGCTATACGTTGAATAATTTGACGGTAGTGAACGAGTTTTGTCTGTGAGGTGCATTGCGCCGCAAGATGGTTTCCTTGCGAAGCTTCGCAACTCATTTTGCCGAGTGAGAAACAATGTTTTGTAAGAGTGCTTCCAGCCGAAAGCTAATCCCTTTATTTAATTCTTAAATGTAAGACTTCGTCGAATAGATTTAAAATTATTTTAAAAATGCGAAATGGCTTTCATATGCATAACATGAGTAAATAAATCTAAAAATAAGCCTTTGAAGAAAAATTTAGACATAAAAAAACCCTCATCTTTCGATGAGGGTTTTTCGTATTCTGGAGCGGGAAAGGAGACTCGAACTCCCGACCCCAACCTTGGCAAGGTTATGCTCTACCAACTGAGCTATTCCCGCAATGAGGTGAATTATAGAGAATTTCACACAACTGTCAACTCTCTATGCTTCTGTTTGCTTAATTAATCAGCACGACGCCAAATAGTGCCTTGACGAGTATCTTCAAGAACAATCCCTTGATCTAACAAAGATTGACGAATGTCATCTGCTTTGGCAAATTCTTTGGCTTTTTTCGCATCTTTACGTTGTTGAATTAAATCTTCAATTTGCTCTTCAGAGAGACCTAGTGCTTCTTGACCAATATCTGATTTTAAAAATTCATCAACATTGTGCTGAACCAAACCTAAAATATTGGTCAAGTGACGCAATGTCGAATAATACACAGCCGCTTGTTCAGCATTTTCATCTTTTACGGCACGGTTCAATTCTTTGTTGACTTCAAACAATACCGCAATTGCTTCTGCGGTGTTGAAATCATCACGCATAGCTGCATTAAAGCGCTCAACCAAAGCATCATCTAAAGTTTCTACGGTTTTTTCACCATAGGCTTGTTGATAAGCTTTAAATGAATGATAGAAACGGGAAAGGGTATTTTTCGCTTCTTTTAAAGCAGTGTCAGAGAAGTTTACTGGGCTACGGTAATGTGATGACACAATAAAGAAGCGAATCACTTCAGGGTGGAATTTATCCATCACATCACGAATAGTGAAGAAGTTACCTAAAGACTTCGACATTTTTTCGCCATCGACATTAATAAAGCCGACGTGCATCCAGTAATTGACATACTGTTCGCCAGTAGAGGCCTCAGATTGCGCAATTTCATTTTCATGATGCGGGAAAGTTAAGTCTGAACCGCCACCATGAATATCAAAATGGTTACCTAAGCAGCAGGTCGACATCGCTGAACATTCAATATGCCAGCCCGGACGGCCATTGCCCCAAGGCGAAGCCCAAGAAGGTTCATTTTCTTTGGCATGTTTCCAAAGCACGAAGTCAAAAGGATGTTTCTTTTCTACTTCTACATCAACGCGTTCAGAAGCACCAGCCTGCATATCGTCAAGTTTACGACCCGAAAGACGACCATATTTGGCAAACTTTTCAACTTCAAAATAAACATCGCCATTTGCAGATGGATATGCTGTACCTTTGTTGACTAAGTTACCAATCATATTCTGCATTTGATCGATATAGTCTGTTGCACGTGGTGCTTCATCAGGTGCTGCACAACCTAAATTGGCAGCATCTTCGTTCATGGCCTTAATAAAACGGTCGGTTAAAGCAGTAATGCTTTCGCCATTTTCATTGGCACGGGCAATGATCTTATCGTCAATATCGGTAATGTTTCGAACGTATTTAACGCTCCAGCCCTGACTGCGCAGGAAACGGATAATATAGTCAAATGCAACTATAACTCGAGCATGACCAATATGACAGTAGTCATACACAGTCATTCCACAGACATACATGTCGATATGTCCTTCTTTGCGAGGTACGAATTCTACTTTTTTACGTTGCTCTGAGTTATATAGAACAAAAGGTTGCATAGGTCTTCAAATTGTTTCTACCAAAAGATGGCTCATCTTAACCTAAGCATTTTTTTTCATAAAGTTAAAACCCAAAAAAGCAGATATTTTTTAATGCTTGATGTAATTGTACTGCTGGAAAAAGAAGTTGAAGGCTCATTTGATTCGGGCTGAATTTCATTTTAGAGTTTAATTCAATTTATCTGTTCCTAAGATAAAAAAGAAGAAATGCATCTTTTCTGCATAATTCATGAATTCTTATACATTTGGAAACGTGCTATTTGCATAGATATGATAAAATTGTGAAAATTTTTTATTTTGAAAGTGAGAGCGCACCTCTCACGGCTTAAGGTATAACAACTTTGAATCCACCAAATATGCCGAATCAAGTCGATTTTCAGAAAGTCGCATTAGAAACTTTGCGTATTGAAGAGCATGCTTTACAAGTATTAGCGACGCAAATAGATGATCGTTTTAGCCAAGCCTGCGAAATCATTTTACAGTGCAAAGGGCGTTTAGTGATTACTGGTATGGGTAAATCGGGTCATATCGGTCGTAAAATGGCCGCTACGTTTGCCTCGACAGGTACGCCATCTTTCTTCATGCATCCGGGTGAAGCTGGACATGGTGATTTGGGCATGTTGGTTAAAGGTGATGTGCTCATTGCAATTTCAAACTCAGGTAAGAGTGATGAAATTATGATGCTGATGCCATTGATCAAACATTTGGGCATTCCTCTAATTACCATGAGTGGCGACAATAAAGGCCCAATGCCACAAAATGCCGATGTCGCATTGACCTTGGGTAATATTCAAGAAGCATGCCCTTTGGGTCTAGCTCCGACCTCCAGTACCACTGCAACATTAGCCTTAGGTGATGCACTTGCAGTTGCATTATTGGATGCACGTGGCTTTACTTCAGATGATTTCGCACGTTCTCATCCTGCTGGAGCGTTGGGTAAACGTTTGTTATTGCATGTAAAACATCTTATGCATACAGGTGAAGACTTACCAAAAGTGTCGCCAGAGACACCAATGAATAAAGTTCTGTATGAAATTTCAAATAAACGTTTGGGTCTCACCACGATTGTCGATGAAAACGATACCTTATTGGGTATCTTTACTGACGGTGACTTACGTCGTTTGATTGATAAACAGCAAGGCTTTGATGTGAATATGAAAGTCTCAGAAGTGATGATTAAAAATCCTTTGACCATTTCACAAGAAGAACGCGCGGTACATGCTTTAGAACGTATGAACGAAAAGAAAATTACACAATTTGTAGTTGTTGATGATGTCAATAAAGTGATTGGGATTATCAGCATGCATGATTTGATTCAGGCTGGGGTAAATTAAGAAAATGGCATCGTATGTATTGCTAGAACAAGCGCGTCACATAGAAGCACTAGTACTGGATGTAGATGGAATTTTAAGTGATGGATTTGTAACGTTGACCAATAGCGGCGATGAAATCAAATCCTTTGATATTCGAGATGGCTTAGGCATGAAGTTGGTGCAAAAAGCGGGTATCAAAGTCATCATTATTACTGGCCGTAAAAGTAATATTGTTGAAAAACGCATGTCTGACTTAGGTGTGGACTTGGTTTTTCAAGGTCGTGAAGATAAAGGTGTTGCCTTGACTGAAGCCTGCGCACAGTTTGGTATTGATCCTTCAGATTGCCTATATATGGGCGATGATTGGCCCGATCTTTCAGCCTTTGCTATTGCAGGGATGAAAGTGACCGTACCGAATGGACATTTAGAAGTACGTCGCCGTGCAGATCTTGTTACTCAGGCGATGGGTGGACGTGGTGCTGTTCGTGAAATCTGCGATATGCTTTTAGTTTCTAAAGGTGTATACCAGGAACTACTTGAAAAATATGCAAGTGCACCTTATTAATAAATTGATGCAGTCATTGGATTGAATCTCCGCTTATGGATACTAAAGTTTTATACGTGACAGCTGTGGTCATTGCTACAGTAAGCGGTGGTTTTTACTATTTCGGTGGAAAGGGTAATAAGCTTCAGGCGGACTCTTCGAAAAGTATGACTTACTCAGCTGAAAACATTAACCTGACGCAGACTGATGAGCAGGGAAAATTGCATATTCGTGCGCAAGTCGATCGACTTGAGCAGGATTTGCAAAAGCAAACGTCTCATTTGGTGAATCTGAAAGCATCGACCTATCTGGATGGTGCTGTCGATGCCACGTTCTTTGCCAAACAAGCCAATGGTATGGATGATAACCAAAAAGTCGTACTGAGTGACAATGTGGTTGCAACGAAATTGATGCGTGAAGGGCAAATGGAGTTTCGTACTGAGGAACTCACTGCTTTTCCAAAAAAGCGTGAAATAGAAACGGACAAGACTGTAACGGTGATTTCACCACAAGCCGAATTTGTCAGCCAAGGTTTAAAAGCAAATTTAAACGACGGTCAATACGAATTTTTTAATATTCGAGGAAAGTATGAACCATAATTTTAATCGAAAAACTGCAATAACTTTCCTAAAACGTACAGCGCTACTCGGTTCACTGGCGTTATGTTCGGTTGCAGCTTTTGCTTTGCCTTCAGATCGTAATCAACCGATTTCATTGGTTGCCGATCGTGCAACGTTTAATGAAAAAACCGGGATTACGACGTATACCGGTAATGTCATCATTGAACAGGGTTCAATGAAGCTGCAGGCAAACTCAATCGTTGCGAACTTAAACAGCAAAAAAGAGATCAGTACGATTACAGCAACGGGTGGGCCAGCACATTTCCAACAAAAAACTGACCCTGCCAAAGGCTTTGCAAAAGGCCAAGCTCAGAAAATCGTCTACAATGCTGAAACGGGTATTATCACCATGACGGGTGGTGCTTTGTTGCAACAAGATGGTGCAAGTATTCGTGGTAATAGCCTGAAATACAGTATGAATAAAGGCGATATCGTTGCTGAAGGTACACCAAATAAATCTGGATCTTCTTCAGGTCGTGTTCAAATCGTGATTCCACCGTCAAGCACTAAGTCCTTCCCAGGAGCACGTGATTAATGGAGCAAACCTCGCAAGTTCAAACTTTATGTATTAAACATTTAGCCAAAAACTACAGTAAGCGTTGGGTGGTAAAGGATGTATCCTTTAGCATGCAAAGTGGTCAAATTGTGGGTTTACTTGGTCCAAATGGTGCAGGTAAAACCACAAGTTTCTATATGGTTGTTGGCCTGGTGCGTATGGATAAAGGTGAGATTCATTTAGATGATCTTGATTTGTCTGACTTGGCAATGCATGAGCGCGCACGTAAAGGTATTGGTTATCTACCCCAAGAAGCATCTATTTTTAGAAAATTAACCATTTCTGAAAATATCATGTCGATTTTAGAAACCCGTAAAGATCTAAATAAGCAACAACGTCAGCAACGTTTAACGGAATTGCTTGCCGACTTTAAAATCACACACATCAAAGATTCTCTTGGTATGAGTGTGTCGGGTGGTGAGCGTCGTCGTGCGGAAATCGCGCGTGCGTTAGCGGCAGACCCTAAATTTATGTTGCTAGATGAACCTTTTGCAGGGGTTGATCCTATTTCAGTGGGTGATATCAAAGACATTATCAGAACATTGAAAGATCGCGGTATTGGTGTATTAATTACCGACCATAATGTGCGTGAAACCCTTGCGATTTGTGAGCATGCCTATATCGTGAGCGAAGGTTCAGTGATTGCAGAAGGTACTCCAGAAGAAGTGCTTGCAGATGAAACGGTACGTAAAGTTTATCTTGGTGATGATTTTACCGTTTAATTGAATAAAATAAGAAATTTCCCGTTGAATGGTGCTAGTTTCATTCAGCGGGTTTATGTTATTGTCTGAAATGACAAAAACTGAGCGATTAATCTAAAAAATTAACAAGAATTCAGTATACTTTAAACTAAAAATACGACCTGCAAAAATCATGCGATTACGAAAGATGAATGGTCCAGAAGTTGGGCGTCCGCGTAAAAATAAGTGCAATTTCTTTTGTATATTATTATTACCCTTTTCCATTGGTTCAGTGTATGCAGCAGATACTAGCACTACACAATCGACCATTCAAAAGACATTAGATAAGATTTTTTTACCTAATAAGCCTAAACCTTCTGCTGAAAAAATTAACGTCACCGAACTGAGTAAATATAATCTTGATACCTCACGTGTCCAAGAAATGCCAGCCGTTGCTTATGGTCGAACGCAACAAGGCAGCTATAATCCAAACACAGTAGCGAAGAATCTAAGTTTTATTGATGCGATACATATCGCCGTCCAAAGACGTCCAGAAATCACACAAAGTATTGCTACAGTCGCATCGCAAAACGCCAATATTGACCTTGCGAATGCTGCATATTATCCCCAAATTTCAGGTGGATTAAGTACCGCAGATCTGACAAAAGGCGAGCGTGGACGTCAGTTGGTGTCTTTAAATGCGACGCAGATGTTATATGACTTTGGTAAAACCAAAAGTGCTGTCGGTATCGAAGAAGCAAAAATGTTACAAGAGCAGGCTAATGTACTTGTAAATTTAGATGAAGTTTCTTTTGATGTTGCAAATGCAATTATCAACATTAAACGATATCAAGAAGTGGCTAAAATTGCGCAGCAGCAAATTGCCGGTGTGAGTCGGATTGCTGAGATTGCTAATTTACGTGCAACCGCAGGGATCAGTAGTCAAGCAGACCCTATTCAAGCCAAGTCAAATTTAGAAGCTGCAGAATCAAATTTAATTGTGCAAGAAACTCAACTTCGACAGTACCAACAGCGACTTCGTACCTTGTTAGGTTTTGATGTAAGTCAGATCAATTGGGTGATCCCAGATCGCATCTTAACGGCTGCAGCTCTATATGAAGATCCGGATTTCAAGATGATTCCGAGCATGATGAAAGCACAGGCTGGGGTTGAAATTGCCAAATTGCAAAAGCAACAGTCAAAATTAAGTGCTTATCCAACCCTCAATGTCAAAGGCAGTCTGAGTCAGGCGGTGAATGGCCGTAATCCAAATAATGATGAAGATGATGGTTTATATAATTCAATCATGTTGGAAGCCACCAGTAATTTTTACCAAGGTGGAGCAATCGCAGCACAAACACGTGCCGCAAGCTATGCTGAAGAAGCAGCTAAAGCACAAGTGAATACAGTATATTTGGATGTGATTGATCAAGTCCGAATGATTCGAGAACAAATCGAAAATAAAAAGCGTCAAATGTCGATATTGGTGCAGCGGCGTGAAACAACGGTAAGAACCAAAGAGCTGTATCAAGAACAATATAAATTAGGAACTCGAACGGTTGTCGATCTACTGAATGCAGAGCAAGCCATACATAGTGCCGCACAAGAAATTGTGACATCGCAATATGATATCTACTCAGCACTTGCACAGTACATCCAAGTGACAGGGCGTTCACGAAATATCTATGAACTTAATAATATATCTATTCAGGGGTTTGAAGTTCAGCCATGAGTAATACAATAAATTATCAACCGTGGCTGCAAGCGGTTCTGAATATTGCAAAGCATTATCGAATTGAACCCTCTGAAGAACGTATACGGTTGCAGTTGGACTGGGATCAACACAAAAATGCCGATGAACTGGTCGCAGTTATGGCACGCCAAATTGGATTAAGTGTTCGTAAAAACAAATACGACATAAATCTGCTCAATCCATGGCGCTTACCTGTATTGGTTGAGTTTATCAGTGGTGAAGTGGGTGTGGTAGAACGCATCGACGTAGACGGTAATGCCAGTGTCCAATTGAGCGGAGATGAAGGTTTATCTCAAGTCTTCTCTATTGAACGATTGAGCCATGGCGTTCGCAATATTTATATTCTGCGTCCAGAGTCATCTGTACCCGATGCACGTGTCGATGAATACATCAAGCCGTTTGAAAAAAATTGGTTCTGGTCGATCGTTTTAAAAGACTGGAAACGTTATATAGACATTATGTTTGCTTCATTAATGGCGAATATTTTGGCCCTAGCCACTATTTTGTTCTCAATGAACGTGTACGACCGCGTCATTCCATCTCAATCTGTACCGACTTTATGGGTACTTGCGGGTGGGGTGTTAATTGCAGCGATATTTGAGTTTGCACTACGTGTTTCACGAATTTATTTGTCGGATATTATTGGTAAACGTGCCGATTTAAAAATATCTGATCGTGTGTTTGGTCATGCATTAAGAATTAAAAATAGCGAACGCTCAAAATCTACAGGTACTTTTATTTCACAGATTCGTGAATTAGAAGGGGTACGCGAAATGGTCACCTCGACGACTGTTACTGCGATTGCCGACTTACCGTTTTTCTTCTTGTTCCTGTTCATCTTCTGGTTAATTGGCGGCAATCTATTTTGGGTTATGCTGTTGGTGGTTCCTTTGATGATTATTCCAGGGATTTTGGCGCAAAAACCATTGGCTAAACTTGCACAAATGGGTATGCGCGAGTCTTCGATTCGTAATGCCTTATTGGTTGAATCTGTGCAAGGTATGGAGGATATCAAATTACTTCGTGCTGAATCACGTTTCCAAAACCAATGGAACCACATGAATGAAGTGTCTGCTGATGTCAGCATGCGTCAACGTAAAATTGTAGGCTTAATGTCGGCATGGACGCAAAAAATTCAGGGTCTAACGTTTGCAATTGTTGTACTTGTCGGCTGTTTTGCTGTGATGAAAGGTGAAATGACCACAGGTGCTTTGGTGGCTTGTTCGATTTTGTCTTCACGAATGTTGGCACCGATTTCTGCACTGGCAGGGGTATTAGGTCGTTTACAACAGGCTAAAGTGGCAAAAGCCGGTCTGGATGAGCTCATGAAGAAACCTGTCGATCAACCGGATTATTCTCATCTTATTCATCGACCATCAATTAATGGTCATTATGAACTCAATGGTGTGTCATTTAAGTATGGTGAAGATGACCCACGTCCAAGTCTTTTAATTCCAAAACTGGAAATTAAGGCTGGAGAAAAAATCGCAATTTTGGGCCGTAACGGTGCTGGTAAGTCTACGTTACTCCAATTGTTATCGGGTATGCAAACGCCAGTACAAGGCAAAGTTAAATTAGATGGGATTGAGCTGTCTTTAATTGACCCCGCAGATGTACGCCGTGATATGGGGCTATTGAACCAAAATGCACAGTTATTTTATGGTACGATTCGTGAAAACTTGACCTTGGGTGCTCCGCTGGCCACGGATGAACAATTGATTGAAGTACTGAAAATTACGGGTGCAATTCACTTTGTTCAAGAGAAAAAAGAAGGGCTAGACCATATCATTTTAGAAGGTGGTGTAGGCTTCTCTGGCGGTCAACGCCAAGCTTTGTTGCTTGCACGCTTATTGATTCGTCAACCCAATATTCTATTGCTTGATGAACCTACAGCAGCCATTGATGACGTATCTGAGAAGCAGTTGATCGATCATTTAAAAGGTTATTTACAAAACCGAACTATGGTGGTAGCAACACATCGCCGTGCGGTACTTGAGTTGGTTGACCGCATTATTGTGGTGAATGAAGGTAAAATTGTCATGGATGGGCCTCGTGATCAAATTCTGAATCAGAATGCTCAGAAAAAAGTAGCTGGGGCTTAAATCATGAGTGAAAATAAACAAGAAATACAACGCTCGACCAAAGTCAGCTTTAAAGAGCCACCATTACCGAAATCGAGTTTAATCATTTGGATTATTACGATTGGTCTGGCAATCCTTTTAGTTTGGGCTTGGTTGTTTAAATTAGAAGAAGTCTCTACAGGGACAGGTAAAGTGATTCCATCTTCGAAAGAACAAATTGTTCAGTCGCTTGAGGGAGGGATTTTAACCAAGTTGAATGTGAAGGAAGGTCAAATTGTTGAACAAGGTCAAGTCCTTGCGCAACTCGATCCAACACGCTTCGCATCAAATGTTGGTGAAACCGAGTCTTTACTTGTGGCATCACGTGCGACAGCAGCACGTTTACGTGCAGAAGTGAATGGTACACCATTAACCTTTCCTGAAGATGTTCAAAAGATTCCAGCTTTAGTGAAGGAAGAAACAGCTTTATATCATTCACGTCGTGCAAACTTGGAAGAATCTGTTGCCGGCTTAAAACAGGCATTGGTGTTAGTTCAACAAGAATTGGCCATGACTGAGCCGCTTGTTGCCAAAGGGGCAGCAAGTGAAGTTGAAGTACTTCGTTTAAAGCGTTCAGCGAATGACTTACAAAATCAGTTAAATGATGTCCGTAACCAATATTTGGTAAAATCACGGGAAGAATTGTCGAAAGCCAATACTGATATTGAATCGCAGCAACAAGTGGTGAAAGGCAAATCGGATACGCTGAGCCGTACCGTTTTTAAATCTCCAGTTCGTGGTGTGGTCAAAGAAATTGATGTGATGACATTGGGTGGTGTGATTCCGCAAAATGGTAAATTGATGACCATCGTACCTTTGGATGAACAGCTTCTGGTTGAAGCACGTATTTCACCGCGAGATATTGCTTTTATTCGTCCGGGTCAAGAAGCCTTAGTGAAAATTACGGCATATGACTATTCGATCTATGGTGGTCTAAAAGGTAAAGTGACCGTCATTTCACCAGATACTTTACGTGATGAAGTGAAACAAGATCAGTTCTATTATCGTGTTTATATCCGTACAGATAGTGATAAATTAAGCAATAAAGAAGGTAAAAGTTTTAGTATCACTCCGGGTATGGTGGCGACAGTTGATATCCGTACCGGCTCGAAAACTGTACTTGAATACTTAATCAAGCCATTCAATAAAGCAAAAGAAGCACTTCGCGAACGTTAATAGCGCAGTGCCAATCAAGCCTCCAGCATTGGGGGCTTTTTTGTGGATGTAAGTCTTTCAAAAAACGCTATAATATCCTTTGATACAGGATCTAAAGACGTTATGCCATTTACACTCGCCGCACAGTTTGAATATGAAGAAGACATTAAAAAAAGTCGTTTTCAAGCCATCGCAGTTCCTGTGGAAAATGAACAAGCCGTTAAAGAATTTCTCGAAGCCAATAAAGATATCTCAACAACACATCAGTGTTGGGCATGGAAAATTGGACATACCGTACGTTTTAATGATGATGGTGAGCCTTCAGGCACAGCAGGTCGGCCCATTCTAGCAACCATAGAAGGGAATGATCTGACCAACGTGTTGGTCTTGGTTAATCGTTGGTATGGCGGAATTAAGCTCGGGACAGGGGGATTGGTACGTGCCTATGGTGGCTGTGCAGGTCAATGCCTTTTACAAGCTGAAAAAATTGAACTTATTGAGAAGAAAAAAGTGCAATTTAGTTGTCAGTTTAATGAATGGGCAATTTTCCAATATGAACTCAATCAGCAGCAAATTGAATTTCAGGAAGAATATACAGCGCAGGGCGTAAATGTACTTGCATCATTGCAAATTCATCAAATCCAACCGCTACAGTTAAAGATTCAAGATGTAACTCGCGGACGTGAACAATTGCATATCGTTGAGGCTGCTGAAGATGAATGAACAAGATCCATTATTGAAATATCGAGAGCAACATAAGCATCGTCTAAATTATATGCCTTGGTTGTATTGGTCACTCAAACCGAAAAATCGTGGTTGGGCCGAAGCTTGGCAACAGGAATATCAAGACTATCTCAAATCGATGGAAACTGTTGAAATTGGTGAAAACTGTTTTATATCGCCCTTGGCTCATATTTTTGCCGAACCGGGACGTAAGATTGTTATTGGAGATAACAGCTTTATTGCGGCGGATTGCACTTTGCATGGCCCAATAGAAATAGGCAATGAAGTGGCGATCAATCATCACTGTATTTTAGATGGTGGGCGCGTGGGCATCAAAATTCATGATCAAGTTCGTATGGCGGCATATTGCCATTTATACGCTTTTGATCATGGAATGGATGCCAATCAACCGATCTATCAACAAGCTGTACGATCACAAGGGATTGAGATAGAGCGTGATGTTTGGTTAGGTACGCATGTTGGAATTAAGGATGGTATTCACATTGCTGAGCAGGCTGTAGTCGGCATGAACAGTATGGTGACGAAAAATGTTGAAGCGCGTGCAATCATTGCGGGAAATCCTGCAAAATTCATTCGATATCGTGAATAAATAATCGCCAAATACTTCATAAAAATTTTTTATGCTTACACAAATGCATGCACAGTGAAACAGAGTTGTGATAAGTTAAAAATAACAAACAACATTTTATAGCCAAGCAATAATAAAACGAGGGTTAATCATGAAACGAGTTATCGCCTGTATCGACTCTTCTCCATGCATTAATGCACTAGCTGATGCTGCTGCTTGGGTTGCTAAACAAACTCACCGTGAGTTGGTTTTACTGCAAATACTTGATTACTATCCGGCAAGTTATCACTTAGGTGAAATTAGCGGCGTGATTGGGTTTGAAAGTAATGCCATGCTCTTAAAAGAACTGGCGGAGTTAGAACAAAAACAAAGTGATTTAGCGCTAGATTATAGTAATAACTTGCTCAAACACATTTCTGAAATGATCCAAGATAAGCATGGGATTCAAACCACCCATATTCAGGAAAAGGGTGACTTCTTAGAGCAAAGTTTTAATATTTTGCAAGATGACGATATTGTTTTAATTGGTCGCGTTGGTGAACGTTCAGCAGAGCGTAATAAGCCGCTGGGTAGTAATGTTGAAAACTTTATTCGTGGTGCAAGTTGTACAGTTATGACCGTAGGACCAACGTTTAAACCACCGACTCGCTTTATTTTTGCCTATGAATATTCGCCTAAATGCGTTGAGTTAATGAAGCGTGTGGCACAAAGTGATCTACTCAAACTCTTACAATGTCATTTGGTTTATGTTGGAGATCACCCACAAATCTTGGATGATCCAAAAAATTATTTAACCAATGCCGGTCTCGATGTGGTGACAGAATACCGTTATGGCGATGTTTCGGAAAATATTCTGGACTATCAACAAGAGCATGGCATTCAGTTAATCGTACTTGGCGCTTTTAGCCACAGTAAAATCCATCAGTTCTTCTTGGGCAGTATCACCACCAGTATTTTCAGAAATTCGAGTGTTCCATTGTTGGTTGTAAAATAAGTTGAGCAAACGAACAGAGTTGATTTAATAGACGGACAATTACGAGTAAATAAATAATAAGTTGTTGATTTAAAAATAATCAGAGTTATCCTCAAAAATTGTGGATAACTCTGTGTGTAGTATTTGTAGGTAATTGTTTTTAAAATAAAATATTATATTGATTGTTTTTTATACCTTTATTCGAGGTGTTTAAAAAACACCTCGATTGAGATTATTTAACGATTGCAATCGCAAAACCATCATGACCTTTACAACCTACAGTTTGAAGTGCCGTGCAAGATAAAATTTTTGGATGATTTTGCATAGCTTTGAACATATCACGGATACCTTCAATGCTTGGTTTATGGTTTTCAGCGTTCAGAATCTCGCCTGCACGAATCACATTGTCTAAAACTATCACTGTACCTGAATGAGATAAATTTAAACTTAATTCTAAATATTCAGGGTAGCTCTGTTTGTCTGCATCGACAAAAATAAAGTCAAAAGGTTCGGTATCTTCAGGAAGGGCACGTAAAATATCTGCCGCACGACCACATTTCAGTTCTATCGTTTGTGCAAGCTTTGCATTATCAATATTTTCTTGACCGAGGGCAGCATGTGTATCACGACCTTCAATGGTCAGAATGTAACCATCTTCAGGTAATGCACGTGCTAACCACATGGTGCTATAGGCTGCAAAAGTTCCAAGTTCTAAAACGCGTTTACACTTGTTCATTTGGATTAACATTTGAAGCAGCATGCCTTGATTAGCCGCTACAGCAAGATGATCAGGAAAGCCACGTTCATCCGTATGTTGAAGTGTTTGGGTCAATATTGGATCTTCAGGAATTAAATGTGAATCGATGTAAGCATCAATGTCTGTCCACATTTGTTGCATGTTGTCGCACCTCGTGATTGATGCAAGCATTTTAAACCTTTCCACTAACATCGCAATTTATTGTTCTGTATTTGAATATTTTATGTACAAAAAAGACCTCCGAAGAGGTCTTGATATGACGATGTAATGTTTTAGTAATTACACATTGAAGAGCGACTTGAGTGATCAGGTCCCCAAGTACGGTAGCCTTGAGTATCAATATGAATTTGTCCGCTGGCATATAAACCTAATCCCATATTGAGACTCTGCCCGTGTTGTGACCAAAATTGGCATAAACGGAACTTGGTATTTTCAATATAACTGTAGTCTTCGGGCTGCGGGTACGCAGGTCCAATACGGAAATCAATCGCCGAGTTATATAGGTGACGAGATGAACTTGCACCACCGGCACATTGGTTCAAAGGCAAATCACGATAAACCGAAGTCACTTCAAAGTCCGTTAAAATATTGGCCGCAACTAAATATTTAAAGACACGTAAGGTTGCAATTTGGTTTTGCCATAATTCACGGTTAGGCACCATATATTCTGAGCGACCACATTTTTGCCAATCACGTGCAGTACGCATCAGCTCAAATGAAGGGATGATATTGCCTACACCATTTTTCTCTAAAAAGACTTCATAGTCTCGAACGCGACGTAAATTATCAACAGACGCGACCCATGAGTTGTATGCATAAGGCACCACTTTAGGCGGGGCTTGTCTGATGGTCGTCACTTTTTCTTGAGGTATGTAAATACGTTTACCGTCGGGAGTTGTAATAGTGTGACCTTGTTTTTGTGGTGTAGTTGTACAACCAATGAAAACAAGCGGGAATATTGCAACGGACAATAATCCCTTGAGTAAATGCTTCATTATAGAAATCAATTATTTATAAACTCGTTCTATTTTAATCCAATTTGATTGATAAAATTTGAATAATTTGCAATGAAATGTGTGCTTTAAGTATAAAAAAAGATCAGCATGTGCTGATCTTTTCATGAAAGCGTAAAATTACTTTTCAAGATATTGTAATTTATCAGCTTTACCGTTCCACTCTTCACGGTCGGCAGGTTGATCACCAATTTGAGTGATGTTCGGCCATTTTTGAGAAAGTTCAGTATTAAGTTCGATAAATACTTCTTGACCTTCAGGTAACTCATCTTCAGAGAAAATCGCGTTAGCTGGACACTCAGGTTCACATAGCGCACAGTCGATACATTCATCTGGATTAATAACAAGGAAGTTTGGACCTTCATAGAAACAGTCAACAGGGCAAACTTCTACGCAGTCTTGATATTTACATTTAATACAGTTTTCAGTGACAACAAAGGTCATGGCGACAGCTACCTAAAAAATATGGTTCTAATAAACTAATGGTGTATTTTAGGCAAAAAATAGGGTAACTAACAATTCCTTTTATTGATAATTATTATATGCAGTGCTGTTAAAATCACTAAAAACTGAACAATTTATGTAAATTTCACAATGAATGAGAATCATACTCAAAAACTGATTAAATTACATCTGTTTATCGAACAATATTTTTAATGTGGATTTTAAGCATGAAACATTTTAGAACACTAATTTTTTTATCAATTTATTGCTGAGTAGCCGCATAAGTAAATAGCAAACATTCACTAATTTACGCGCTTGAATGGTATCAATGCAAAGAATACCTTCATAGGTGTTCTTTGCATATCTCATCTATCGCTTCTGCTCAATTTAGATCTTAAGTAAATCCTTTAAAGCGTAAAGCTGTTGTAATGCTTCACGTGGACTTAAGTTATCGATATCAATATCTGCTAAGGCATCAAGTACGGGCGATGTTTTTTCAACTTCAACTACGCGTTCGATGACTTCAGGCTCTGCGAGTGCCGAGAATAGATCGGTTTGTACAGCCGTATTGAGTTGCTGTTTTTGTTGAGTTTCTAAAATACGAAGTCGGTTTTGCGCTTCTTTGATCACAGCTGCAGGAATCCCCGCAAGCTTTGCCACTTGTAGACCATGACTTTGACTCGCAGGGCCTTGTTGGACCTTATGTAATAGGATCAAGTTGCCATTAAGCTCACGAGCAGTTACATGATAGTTATCGATATTAGCGTCTTTGCCTAATTCAGTGAGCTCAAAATAATGCGTTGCAAATAGGCATAAACATTTAATGCGACGGGTGAGATCGAGCACACATGCCCACGCTAGTGATAAGCCGTCATAGGTACTCGTACCACGCCCAACTTCATCCATCAGTACCAATGATTGATTGGTCGCATGATGAAGAATTTGAGAGGTTTCAGTCATTTCCACCATGAAGGTTGATTTGCCTGTAGACAAGTCGTCGGCAGATCCTATACGGGTAAATATCCGATCGATCGGCCCTAAAATGGCAGATTGGGCAGGGACAAAGCTACCACAGTAGGCCAATAAGCTGATTAAGGCAGTTTGGCGCATAAAGGTCGATTTACCGCCCATATTTGGCCCTGTGATAATCGCCATGCGGTGATTAAAGTCCAAACTAGTATCATTTGGAGTAAATGCTGATTTGCTCAGAGATTCCACAACTGGGTGACGACCGGCTTTGATTTTGATCCCAACTTCAGGGCTATATTCAGGACGTGACCAATTTCGTAATCGAGCTTGATGGGCAAAATTAGCCAGTAAATCAATTTGCGCTATAGCGGCGCTCATCATTTGTAAGTTGCCAATATCTGCACGTAACTCATCAAGTAATAGCTCAAAGAGCATTTTTTCGCGCGCTAATGCACGTGACTCACTTGAAAGCACCTTATCTTCAAAGGATTTCAGCTCAGGGGTAATGTAGCGTTCAGCATTTTTAAGGGTTTGGCGGCGTATATAATGATCAGGCGCTTGCTCAGCCTGCGCTCGAGTGAGTTCAATATAGTAGCCACTGACACGGTTATAGCCAATTTTTAAGGTTGAAATTCCGGTTTGTTCACGCTCTTTAATTTCAAGATCAATGAGGAATTGTCCTGCATGGTCACGAATTTTGCGTAGTTCATCAAGTTCAGTGTCGAAACCCTCAGCAATCACATTTCCATCACGTAAAAGCACTGGCGGGTTTTCTACGATGGCAGACATAAGACGCTCATGTAAGCCGTGAAAATCACCCATTTCATCATTTAACTGAGCGATCAGCTTAGATTGGTGTGACTGAATGATCGGTTCAAGTGCATGTCGAAGATAGGGAATTTGTGCACAAGTTTGACGTAACTGAACTAGGTCTCGTGGTCGAGCGCTGCCGAGCGCTACACGAGATAGCACACGTTCAATATCACCAATTTCTTTGAGAACTAAACGTATCGGAGACTCATGATAGCCTTGCAGCATCGCTTGTGAGGCATCTAAACGCGCATCCAATAAAGCGGTATTTCGTAAAGGCTGCATCAAGGTACGACTCAATAGGCGGCCGCCCATCGCAGTTTGGCAATCATTGATTAGTTGGAACAGGGAAGTGCCATGTTCAAATAGGGGATCAATCAGTTCTAAGTTACGACGAGTGACGGGGTCGAGCGCCACAAAATCACTACTTTGTTCGAGTTGAATGCTGCGGATATGTGGTAAAGCAGTTTTTTGAGTCACTTTTGCATAGTGAATCAAAGCCGCTGCGGCAGCTTTCGCCAAAGGTAAATGGTCAATACCAAAACCTGAAAGTGTGGCAACTGCAAATTGGTCACACAGCGTTTTTTGTGCGTTATTTAAATTGAAGTCGACGTTTGGACGCTTGGTAACAGGGCAGTCTAATTGACGTTTAATTTGTTCGACAATATTCGGATCAATAAGATCTTCATCAATCAAAATTTCGCTCGGCATTAAACGTGAAAGTTCGATTGCCAATTGTTCCAGCTGATAGTCCATTTGCTGAACTTTGAAAATACCTGCACTGAGGTCTAGTAAAGCAATCCCGATCTGATTTTGTTGTAAGCAGATCGCGACTAAATTTGAACTTTGATGAGAGGCAATTAGTGCATCATCCGTTAATGTCCCCGGGGTAATGATACGAACAATGCCGCGCTCAACTGGACCTTTACCTGATACCTCACCAATTTGCTCGCAGATCACCACCGTTTCACCTTTTTTTACAAGGCGGGCTAAATAGCCTTCAGCTGCATGGTACGGGACACCAGCCATAGGAATAGGCTCACCATTGGCTTTACCACGATGTGTTAGTGTAATTCCTAAAAGTTTTGCTGCTTTATGCGCATCTTCAAAAAAGAGCTCATAAAAATCACCCATCCGATAAAACATCAGTGAATGCGGATTTTGCATTTTGACTGACATGTACTGTTGCATCATTGGGGTCAGCGTTGAAAGGTCAACTTTGGAATTATCAGCTTGCATGAAACGAAATACCTTAAAATAAAAATTTGTGCGCTGCTAAACGAAAAACACTGTTTTGATGAAAATTGGATTTAGAAAAAGTCCTTATATTTATATTGTCTCTTCGTTCAAAACCACAGGTGTACGTTAACAAATCGTGTTGCTGATTCTAGCAAAAAAAGTGACAGGAAAATGCCAGAAAAGGTTTGTCTGCATGTAAAAAAAGCAGTCAAAATATTATTTATAAACGCTAAAAAAGTCTGTGTGTAAATTCAACAATGGATAAATTAACAATGCGATAAACTGACTCAAACATCAAGCTGCGCTTCAGCCTGAGCTAATCGATATTGGTTGCGACCGCTACCTTTTGCAAGGTAAAGTGCACGATCGGCAGCCTATATAAATTTCTGAATTTGATCAGATTTGGATGGAATGATCGTTTCCGTACCGATGCTAATCTTCACAAATTTAGACATATGGCTGGCTGGATGTGGAAGTTCGAGTGATTAAATTCTGCGTAATAAATCGGCTGCCAAAGGTTCAATTTTCAGCTTCAGTTAACACCCTAAAGAGGAGTAAAAAACCTTCGCTGCCATAGTGTGCAGCTAACTCACCATTTCGATTGGTGATTTGAGACAAAACCTCACGGTAGAGCGGTTGATAAATGGATTATAAACTTGACGTAAAATATACTTAATTTTATATAGTTATGATTTAACCCCCAATTTCATCCAGATGAAGTGACTTTAAGCCTTATAATTTCATAATTCGATATGCTCATAAAATAATTAGGAAAAGCGCACAATATTTTGTCTTTATTTTACAATAATTTATCTCCAATATAAGGTTTATATAAAGTTTAACGAGTGCCTATGAGTTTTAAAATGATTAAAAAAAAAGCTTATATAGTAATTACGTGAATAATGGCATGTTCAAGTAAATGCAGAAATAAAAAAAACCAATCCTGAGATCGGTTTTAAAATATGTAGATCGATTTAAATGCTGTATTGCCTTATGGTTTATAGAGGCCAAGTTCAATCAAATGCAAACGTAATATACGGCGTAGTTCGAGTACAGCTTCAGGGGTTTCTTGAATCGAATGCCCCCCTTTAATGATTTTTTCTGAAACAGCACCCTCTAGATGAGCACTAGTGTATGGTACAATATCATCCGTCATAATATTTTTATCTTGACTGTTGGTGTTATTTCCCATAATTGAATGAAACTTCAAACCCTTACGCGGCTGAATATCTTCAGTGAGCGCGATAAATTTTGATTGATGACTTAAGTCACTTGGTCCATTTTGGATCAAGCCATGGTCAATTTCACGAAATAAATCTTTCAGGTCTTCTTCTTGAGTTAACACATCACCCATAGCCGATAAAAAAGCTCCTGGGAGTTTAATAATTTTTCGAGCGGCTTTGGTAAACCAGCGATCTGCATATTCTGTACCACGATGAGGTGCAGCCAAAAAAATTGCACGGCTGAAATTAGGAATATCATCAATCACCATACGTTGCTTCACGACTGGAATATTTCGGTACTGATTTAATTGACGTGAATTCATCATTTTCAAAGCTGCTTGCGTGGTATCGGCTTGGCTGACCAGTAGTCGTGCAATAATGCCGCCCATACTATGACCGACTAGAACAGCATCTTTTTTAGCTGCGGCATTGGCGTCTACTTTGCTAAAGGTCTGAGTCAAAATGGAATAAATTTGGAAGCGGCTTTCAATAATCGGCATATTCGTTGAATAGAAGACTTGCCACACTTGATAATGTTCACGTAGCACTGAATCGCCCATAATATCGTTAGTCAGACGAATCCATGCTTCAGGGCTGCTAGCAAGACCATGTACCAAGACGATAACTTTCTTGTCAGGATTATATGGTTCAAGCATGTAGAGATGCGGCATCGTCAGTTTTTCATCTCGGTCAATCAGTGATAAATAAGCTGCCTTACCCAAGTTATTTTGTGCTAACCAAAGACCATATGGAGCAGAAAAATTGGCAGCAAGCGCATAGTTTTTATTGGCAATATTGACCTGTTCATACTTATACGGGTCGTAAGCTTTAATTTGAAACTCATGTTGATTCAAAATTTGATCAACTGTAGTTGCAGCGCTTAGTGGTTCAGCCGTTAAGGTTGCAGCTAAATAGCGCGCTTGATGGATATTAGGATTTGAACCAGACGGATATTTAAAATCAATCGGATTGATAATATATTTGGCTTTGCCTGTTTCAATCGTATGTTCTTCGGGTAAAACCACAAGAAATTCGGAGCCAAAACCATCTCGACGGGTAATTGAACGTAAACCTGAGAAGTTAAGATTATAGGTTGACATCAATTGTTCAATTTTACGATTTTTGAGTTCTGGGTAGTGGCTGAAGTCTATGTGATAGGTGGTTTGTCCGACTTTAATCTGTTGGGTGACTTCTTGCGGCTTATAACGTAGTGCATAGCTGCTAACCAATTTGGCAATCCCTTGATTATAGAAATCACGGATTTGAACTTGACGGTTATCAAAAATACGATCAGCAGGCGCACGTTTGGTTTTAAACATGTACGCATAGCTATAGCGAATACTTTTATCGAGAAGTATCAATTGTTGATCTAAGCACTTATTATAAGTGTCTTGTTCAATTTTTTGTTTTTCTTCAGATTTGTGACTACTGAGCACACCTAACTTGCAGGCTGAAGAAGATTCATATTCTATAGCTTTAGCTAAATATAATTCACTTGCTGTAGAAAGTAATTGTTCATCTTGAATCTGAGGAATTTGTTGTAACTCATCAACACAGGCTTTCGGGTCTTCTGTGCAGGCTTTGGCTTCCCGACCTGTCATCGACAAGACATTTAAACTGGCTTCGCTAAGTTTGTTTCGAGAAATAATACTTTCACGTTCATTGGCAATCGAAACATTGAGTTTTTGATTTTTGACACTGACGACCTGACATCCACTCAGTACGCTTGTACTTATGATTCCAAGGAGCAGTATTTTTTTAATATTTTGCTGCATAAAGAGGCCGCGCATAAGGTTAAGTATTTTCAAATCATACGATAATTGTCAGGATTTTCAATTCACCTTAAATGAAAAAAGACCGTTAGAACGGTCTTTTTTCAAAAGAATTTTTTAAATCGTCAGATTTAAGACGCAGCTTTAGGTGGATTTAAAACTTGCCAAACATTCCAGCGACCTTGCTTTTCAATTTCTTGAATTAAACGATCAGCAACTTCTGCTTCTTGTGGATATTTAACTTTATAGTTCTTTAAAACCTGAATGGCGTTCTTTTTTTGTTCCATGGCAATATAGTTATTTGCTGCAGAAAGATACGCTTCTTGAACACCGGCTTTCATTGCTTTGTCTAAGTATGGAATCGCTTCACGTTGACCACCACCTTCAGATAAACCAAAACCGAACCAGAAGTTTGCTTCTGCATCATCTTGGTTGATTTTTAAAATACGTTGTGCGTAAGTTAATGATTTAGTTGTGTACACAGAACCCAAATCAAGGTTACGTGCCATCACACTGGCTTTAAATGCACGAACTAAAATATCAAAAGAAGCGTTGTCTTTAGACGCAAGCGTATCTAATTTTTGCGTAACTTCCTTGAGTTTAAGCTCAAACCCTTTGCGTTCTTGGCGTTGAACAAAACGTGGTGGATAGTGACGTGCTTTACCTTCAACAAGCTGTAAGAAATCATCAATTTCAGTAATGTCGATTTCATTGTCACCTGCTAAAGCAGCAAATTTCATCGAACGTTCTTTGCTGTCAACAGTGGGGATAATCAGGCGGTTTTCTTCAAGAGTTAATTGCTTAGATGGGTCGGTTGGGCTAGTTACCACCATCTTAGTCACAGGCTGTGCTGCAGCTTTTTGTAAATTTAATTCAAAAGGAGGTGGTGCATCGTAGTTAAATGGGTTGAGTGCGTAGAAAGGTGGAGTCAGTTCAGGCTCTACAAAAATCATGGCATCTTTAGGTGCATTATTCTTAGTTGGGGCGCTTCCACAAGCGGCAAGGGTTAAAGCAATACAAGCAACTGCCAAGGGCTTAAGCGTCATATGATTCATCCATTAAATTTATTTTATAAAAAAAAGCATGTTGGTCAGTCTAAAAAAACTCTGAACAACATGCAAGTTAAAGGCAATTTATTCTGATTGCTTTTGGTTAAGCTTTAGATTGAGTACTTTGAGCTTCGCATTCGCGGCGCACATCTTCAATGATTTTAAGTTCTTCCTGACTAAAAGGTTGTTCATTAAGCTGTTGCTTTTTGAACGTTGGGTCAAGGAGAGACAAACGCTGACACAAATTATTCATACGTTTTTCATTGTGCTGAATACGATCTAACAATACACGCATACCTTCTAACATCGGGTCAGTTTGGTCTTGGGTTGCAGCATAAGGCTGGAAACCAATACTTTCTGCATAGTCGCGACGACGTGTTTCCGCTTCATCTTTTGGTTTATCTTTGGTGATAAAGCGTGCTGGATTGCCCACAGCAGTAGTATTTGCAGGAACTTCTTTAGTCACGACGGCATTTGAACCGACTTTGGCATTTTTACCCACCGTAAATGGGCCCAAGATCTTTGCACCAGCGCCAACCACTACACCATCTTCCAAAGTTGGGTGACGTTTGCCTTTGTTCCAAGTCGTGCCACCTAAGGTCACACCATGGTAGAGGGTGACATCATCACCAATTTCAGCTGTTTCACCAATCACCACACCCATACCGTGGTCAATAAAGAAACGACGACCGATTTTCGCACCCGGATGAATCTCAATGCCTGTGGCAAAGCGGCTAAAAGAAGACAATAGACGAGCTGAGCCTTTACACTCTTTTTTCCAAAGTTCATGTGCCATACGATGCATGATTAAGGCATGAATTCCTGGATAAGTCGTTAAGACTTCGAGTGTATTTCGTGCAGCAGGATCGCGCGCGAATACAGCCTGTATATCTTCTTTGAGCTGCTTAAGCATTAGATTGATCCTCATTGTCTGTAGATTTTTTCCATGTTCCGTTATTTAATGCCTGTACTCGGCTAAAGATGCCACGTAATAAGTGGTATTCCATACGATCTAATTGTATACGTCCAAATAGGCGACGCAAGCGTAAAGGTAATAATCTTGGATTTTTTGGATCCATAAATTCAATCTCTGCCAGCATTTTTTCAATATGCGGGTAGAACTGTTCCATCATTTCATGGGTCACCAAAGGTTCATCCCATTCCATATCGATGTCATCGGTAACATGCATGTTGGCATCAGGATTTGCAGTTAACTCAGTATGTGCAAGGGCGGCCATGCGCATTTCATAGCAAATGACTTGAATCGCTTGAGCAACGTTTAAGACGCCATATTCAGTATTTACTGGAATAGTGACGTGGTAGTTAGCCATTGCCAATTCTTCATTGGTCAAACCACGGTCTTCACGGCCAAACACCACGGCAATTTCTTGCTGTTGTTCACAGACCGCTTTGAGAGACATTTCGGCAGCAGGGCGAGCATCAAGTAATGGCCATGGGATGGTACGACTACGCGCACTAGTACCAAAGACAATATGACAATCTTTAATGGCATCTTCTAATGATTCAACGATTTCAATTTGATCAATTAAATCGACAGCACCGGCAGCTAAGGCATTAATGTCCGGATGCGGGTAAGTCTTCGGTGCAACTAAGACTAACTTTGAAAGTCCCATGGTTTTCATGGCACGTAATGCACTACCAATATTTGCGGGTAATGTTGTGTTCACCATGACAATACGCACATGGGAGAGATGTGCTGAAACCGCAGCATTGTCAGTTTGATTCATGATATTTCCAATATGTTTATTTAAAAAAGCAGTTCAAACAGCGTTTAAACTTTAAGAAAATTGATTGGCTTCTGCTTGGTATAAATCCATGGCATCATCCATGCTCATCCCATCTGGCGGTGGCGGAACCTGCGCAGGAATAGAGGCTTGTTCATAACTTACCGCTTTGGCAGCTTTGGATTTGACATGATATTCGATATGCAAAGATTCTTTGCCGAAGTAGTCACGCAGCTTAGACAGTAATTCATCTAGTGGGGCAACTTTCCAGTTTAAGCCCAAATGAATGTCGGCCGTCGCATATGGATAGTCAATATATAACTGCACAGGGATATGCGTACACATATCGACATTGCAAAAAGGCAGTAAAATATCTTGGATGTCGCGTGATAGCGTTTTACTAAAATGTTCAGGTGTTAATTTAATTTGAATGGCATTGGCACGTTTTTGACGGATTTCATTCAAACTGAAGGCTTTAGTTAAGCGACCCATTGGCCGATCAAAACCTTCACGTTCGTAAATTTCACCTTCAATGACCACCACTTTTTCGTTTTGAATCACATCTTTGAAGCGGTTAAAACGTTCGTGATTCGCAGACACTTCTATACGCGCAGTACCATCATCGAGCGTCACCATCATGCGGTTCGGGAAGTTGGCAACATCGACGACTAGGCCTGCAAATACTGTAGTGACACCACGTCGTGTAGGCGTAAGCTCATTAATGCGCTGTGAAATAAAGGCTTTTAGCTCCGATCGATACACATCGATCGGATGACCTGTTAGATAAAGCCCAAGAGTATCTTTTTCGCCTTTAAGACGAACTTCATCAGACCACGGTTTAACAGGTTTAGAAGGTTTACGCTGAACTTCTTCAACTTCACCAAATAAATCCATCATCCCTGTTTCGCGGTTTGAACGGGCTTGCTCAGCCGCTTGTACAGCTTCTGGCAATTGTGCCATCAAGTCAGCGCGTTCTAATCCTAAACAATCTAATGCACCACCACGAATCAATGCTTCAAGCGTGCGCTTATTGATTTTTTTTAGGTCAATACGATGACAGAAGTCAAACAGATCTTTATATGGGCCATCTTGGATACGTGAGTCAATCACAGACTGCATGGCAGCTTCACCGACACCCTTGATCGCACCTAAACCATAGACGATGGTTTTTGGGTCACTGGCATGGAAATTATATAAAGACATATTGACCGAAGGTGGTAAGACTTCAAGACCATTAATACGACAGTCATCGATCAAGAACACCACGTTGTCCGTGTTCTGCATTTCCGAGGTCATCACTGCTGACATAAATTCAGCTGGGAAATGTGCTTTTAACCAAGCGGTTTGATATGCAACAAGGGCATAGGCTGCGGCATGGGATTTGTTAAAACCATAGCCTGCGAATTTTTCCATATAATCGAAGATATGGTTGGCCGTATCTGCATCAATACCTTTGGTTGCAGCACCTTCAGTAAAGATCTGACGGTGCTTAATCATTTCTTCGACTTTCTTTTTACCCATGGCACGACGAAGTAAATCCGCGCCACCCAAGCTATAGCCAGCACAGAACTGCGCTGCCTGCATTACCTGTTCCTGATAAACCATAATGCCGTATGTCGGTTCAAGGACACTTTCTAGTAATGGATGTAAGTATTCAAACTCGCCACCATGCATACGGTAAATAAAGTCAGGAATTAGATCCATCGGGCCTGGACGGTATAAAGACACGAAAGCAATAATTTCTTCGAACTTACTTGGACGTGCCTCTTTCAGCATTTTTTTCATGCCGACGGATTCAAACTGGAAGACCGCTGTGGTGTTTGCATCTGCGAACACAGCATAGGCAGGTTTGTCATCCAAAGGAATTAAGGAAATATCGACAGGTGTAGTGATATCTGGACGGGCATTAATGTGCTTAATGGCATCTTCGATTACCGTTAAGTTACGTAAGCCCAAGAAGTCGAATTTAACTAGACCTGCAGCTTCCACATCGTCTTTATCGAATTGGGCTACACGGTTAGTTCCATCTGCATCACATAGGACAGCCGAATAGTCAGTTAACTTAGTTGGTGCAATAACCACACCACCGGCATGTTTACCTGTATTACGGGTAATACCTTCAAGTTTGAGTGCCATTTCCCAAATTTCGGCTGCATCGTCGTTATCTGGGTTAGATGGATTGGTGACAATGTCTTTGAGTTGTGGTTCGGCCTCAATGGATTCTTCCAAACTTAAACCTAAAGGCTTGGTCGGAATCATTTTAGAAATACGGTCAGCCAAACCATAAGATTTACCCAAGACACGGGCTACGTCACGAATTGCACCTTTTGCCGCCATGGTACCGAAAGTTGCAATCTGAGAGACCGCATCTCGACCATAAGTGCGTGCAACATAGTCAATAACACGGTCACGACCTGCAATACAGAAATCGACGTCAAAGTCGGGCATTGATACACGTTCAGGGTTTAAGAAACGTTCGAACAGTAGGTCATAACGTAGTGGGTCTAGGTCGGTAATTTTTAAACTATAGGCAACCAAGGAACCTGCACCCGAACCACGGCCTGGACCAACAGGGACGCCATTACCTTTAGACCATTGAATAAAGTCCATGACAATTAGGAAATAACCTGGGAATTGCATGGTCAGGATGATCCCGACTTCATAAGCTAAACGTTCATCATAAGGCTTACGAATTTCTGGCCAGTCGTCACCACGTTGTTCGACAGGGTACAAATGCGCTAAACGTTCTTCTAAACCTTCTTTTGATAAATGTTCAAAATAGGTGTCAATTGTATGACCTTCAGGAATTGGATAATCGGGAAGGTCATGGAAGCCTAAACGTAATGACACATTACAGCGTCGCGCAATGTGATAGGTATTTTCTATAGCCGTTGGAATGTCTGCAAACAGCTCCGTCATTTCCTCGGCAGTTTTAAAATACTGTTCAGGACTGTAATTTTTAGGGCGACGATTGTCACCGAGGACATAGCCATCGGCAATACAAACGCGTGCTTCATGTGCCTCGAAATCTTCTTTACGTATAAAATGCACATCGTTATGAGCAACCACGCCAATGTTAAATTTCTTCGCAAGTTTTACTGCTTCGTGAATAAAGTCTTCTTCACCCGAGCGCTCAGTTCGTGTAATCGCTAAATAAACACGATTGCCAAATTTTTCGACCCATTCAGCTAACAGGGGTTCAGCTTTTTGCGGGTTGGAAGAGCAAAGCATTTTGCCGACATCACTTTGTATACCCAGTAAAACAATCAAGTCTTGGTGTTGATTTAAAATCCAATCTTTTTTTACGCAAGGAATATCAAGCTGTTGACCTGAAATATAACCTTCAGAAACCAACTCTGTTAGACTGCGCCAACCTTTATTGGTCATCGCTAGAAGAGTAGCTTTGTGTTCAGCATCATTCAAACGAATGGTTGAACCAAATATGGGTTTAATGCCTTTATCTAAGCACTTTTTATAGAATTTTACAGCAGCATGTAGATTTGAAAGGTCAGTAATGGCCAGAGCGGGCATTTCATCTGCAGCTGCAGCTTTTACAAGATCAGGTATACGTACAATAGATTCAGTAATGGAAAATTCTGTAAAAATACCAAGATGTACAAAGTGCATAGATGAGTCCCTGCGAAAACAGCTGCTGATTTTAGCATGCTCTGAGATCAAACTTGCGTTTATTGCATGGCTTTATGCAGATTTATAAATTCACTGTTTAAGCAATAAACGCTGTATGACAATCACGGTTTAGCAAGCAATACCTTGATTAACTGAAAAAGCTATTAATTTGCTATTTTTAAAGTTGAAGGCTAGATTGCCAATATAGGGTAAATCATAGTTTTGCGGCTCTTTCAGCACGGATTTGGCATGAGCAGGTGAGAGTAAAATCACATAAGCAATTTCATTGGGATTGGCAGATTTTGCACTTTTGGGAAAGTCTTTTTTAAATTGTAGAAAGTTATATTGGCTTATCAGATGTTTTGACCCAATTTGAATTTTAACGCGTATTTGAGTGGATTTATCCCATTCCATCCAAACATCCCCTTTGGTTTGTCCAAGTTGGGCGAAGCTGCTTTTATTTTTATAGAATGAATCATTTTTAAATTGAGGATTGTCCTCAGCATAAATTTCAAATTTTAGAAATTTACCTTTTGATGTGACATGAAATTCAGTATTGCCGGTACATTCTGAATATTCATATTTAAGCTTTACTGGATTTTTGCTGATTAATGCATTTGCTTTTGATGCAGGCAAGGGTAAGGCTAAGTCAATATCATTTACTTTAATACTAGTCACATAGTCATAATCAGCAATGGATGCAGATGCTGCTGAAGTGATCAATATTGCTGTTGTGAAAAAAGTTAAGCGGAAAATTTTGCTGTCAGTTTAGTTTCCATAGGGAATATAAAATCCTGTTCTTTTGATATTTTGTACTCATTCAAGTTTTTGTAAACGTAATATTGAAGGTTATATTTTAAATTTTATGGTGTTGCTAATTTGCCGTCAAAATAATTTAAAACTAAAAAAATTTGGTTTAATTGCGGCATTAAAAACTAAATTTTAGAATCTAAGAAACTAAAAAGCCCTCCGAGGAGAGCTTAAATATATGAATTATGCAGGCTTAGCGCAGTTTCGATAACCAGTCCCCCAGACTTTGAACAATTTGTACCAAAATCAACAATACAATGACGGTCATGATGACCACGCTACTATCAAAACGTTGATAACCATAAGAAATGGCAAGATCACCGATACCGCCTGCACCTACTGCACCTGCCATGGCTGTTGCACCAATTAAACTAATTGTTGCTGTTGTTAAATTTAAAATGAGAGAACTGCGTGACTCAGGTAGTACAAATTTAGTGATGATCTGCATAGGAGATGCACCCATGGCCTGGGCAGACTCAATAATACCGTCATTTACTTCAAGCAGTGAAGTTTCAATTAAGCGGCCAATGTAAGGGCCAACATAGATTGTGAGAGGAACAATTGCAGCCCAAGTACCAATTGAAGTACCCACAATGACTTTGGTCAAAGGGATGACCGCAATCAGGAGGATAATAAATGGCAATGAACGCAGCGCATTCACAATCGGGTTCAAACCATGGTAGATGACACGGTTAGGCAAAATGCCTTGTGGACGTGAGACATATAAAATCACGGCCTGGATAAAACCCCAAATACAGCCAAAGAGCATGGCAAAGAACACCATGTGAAAAGTTTCTTGTAGGGCAGTGACGAACTGATCCATAGACAAAGAACTTTTCCAAAAGGGTGCTGTAATTTGAGTCAGCCATTGAACAATTAAATCTCTCATTGCTGAACTCCTGCTTGAGTGACTTCAACGCCATGTTGTTCTAAGAACGCCACTGCTTGTAGAATCAATGCTGCATCACCTAATAGCTGAACGAACATTTGTCCAATCACCGCACCATTAATTTCAGTCATATTGGCAAACAAAATATTCAGGCTAATATCAAACTGTTTAATTACCGCTTGAATGACGGTTTCCTGTGCCGAACTGCCCAGAAATTTTAAACAATAAATACTGTTATGGTTTTGATTTTCTAGATTATTTAAAATATTAACAGGGAGCTGTTGCTGCAATACAGTTTGAATAAAATTTTTGGTTGTATTGTGTTTTGGCTGACTAAAAATCTCTAAGGTTGAGCCATGTTCGATGATTTTCCCTTGTTCCATCACCGCAACATAATCACAAACAGATTCAATCACATCCATTTCATGGGTGACCATGACAATAGTAATGCCTTGTTCTTGATTGATTTTCTTTAATAACGCCAATACCGACTTGGTGGTTTGCGGATCGAGAGCAGATGTTGCTTCATCACACAGTAAAATTTTAGGATGATTGGCAAGCGCACGGGCAATCCCGACACGTTGTTTTTGGCCACCAGAGAGCTCATCTGGATAGGCATTTTTCTTATGTTTTAGGTCAATAAATTCGAGCAACTCTTCTAAACGTTTTTGGCGTTCAGCTTTAGACACACCTAAAAGTTTAAGCGGCATTTCAATATTTTCTGCAACTGTTTTGGTTTGCAGTAAATTGAAGTGCTGGAAGATCATGCCAATATTGGTTCTTTCTTGACGTAGCTCTGCCGAATTTAAAGCAGTAAAGTCTTTATCATGAATAATAATTTGCCCTTCACTAGGGCGTTCTAGCAAATTAATTAAACGGATTAAGGTACTTTTGCCTGCACCACTGTAGCCAATTAGACCGAAAATACAGCCATCTGGAATGTCCAGATTAATCTGATCCAGTGCTGTAACGGTTTGGCCTTTTAGCTCAAAATGCTTGGAGATATTTTTAAATTGGATCATAGCGTCAAAAAAGGTTCAGAAATGAAAAAACAGGCAAAGTAAACTTTGCCTGTTTATTTGAAGAAATTATATTACTATTTTGCTTCAGTGAGGTAGCTAGTTGGTTTGTTTACATCAATTTTAGTACCACCAAAATGTTCATCGATGTAAGCTTTAACTGCTGGAGTGTGGTAAAGCGCGCCGACTTTTTGTAGAACTGGGTCATTTTGACGGTCAACAGCAACAGCAAGAATGTTCACGTTCATTTTTGTACTTTGGTCGATTGGCTCATAGTAAACCGCATCTTTCAGTACGTTTAAACCACCTTCCATCGCAAGGGTATTACCCAAAACAATCGCATCAACTTCGTCTTTAACACGAACAGCAGTCGCCATTTGAATTGGTTTGATTACGATTTTTTTCGCATTTTCAGTGACGTCAGCAGGTGTACCTTTTACATCGTCAAAATCAGCTTTAAGTTTGATTAAGCCTGCAGATTGAAGTAGCAACAATGCACGTGATTCGTTTGCGCCATCATTTGGAATCGCAATTGTTGCACCAGTTTTGAACTCTTCAAGTTTTTTGACTTTGCTTGAATAGATACCCATTGGTTCTAAATAAGTTGTCGAAAGCGGTGCGATTTTATCTTTATTGTTGTCATTAAACGCAACCATATAGGCATATGACTGGAATGCATTAACATCAATTTCTTTGTTCGCTACAGCAGTGTTCATAGACACATAGTCAGTAAAGTTTTTCACTTCAAGTTTAATGCCAGCTTCTTTGGTTTCAGGAAGCGTAGCAATATAGCGCCAAATATCAGCATCTGAACCAGTCGAAGCCATGGTAACAGTTTGCACTTCTGCAGTGTCTTTTTGTTGTGCGGCGTCAGTTGCAGGAGCTTCTTGTTTACCACAGCCTGAAAGGCCCACAGATAAACCGAGAACTAATCCTAGGAGCTTTTTCATATATTCACCCGAGTAAATTTATAAAATTAATAAATTCACAAATCATATTATGGAGAGATTTACTTAAGTCTTTTATCAGACAGGCTGATAGATGCTTAATAATTTAAAATGCTACACAGACTTATACAATTAGATCTGAGTCTATTTCCAAATGGGAAAAGATAGCCATTGCAAGCTGCTGTAAACAAAAGATTTAATAAAGCAAATCTCTATATTTCGCTAGGCATCATATCAATTTTTTATTATTCAATATAGTGATTTAAAAAGTTATGCTTAGCACCAAAAATGTATATGGAATATGTTTAATTAAATAATTTAATAAGTAAAAACAATATATTATTTATAATTAAACTATTTAAGTGCGTCATTTGTATAAGTTTAGGTCTATATAACAAATTTTAAAATGTATTGCTGAAAAAATGATAAAAATGAAATAAGTCCTGTCATACACAAAATTTGTAACATTCATATGTGAAAATAACGAAGTGCTTCAATCTAATTTGCATTGAAATCTTTATTGATACATTTACAGTTCAACTCTGATTCATGGTTTTTCAAAATCTTAGATCTAAATCTGAGGAAGATTGAATCCGCTACAGCGTTTAAGATAAACTGCTTAATAATTGATCATAATAAAATGCTATGTGCGGCACGCTATGTTAAATCAGTTTGATTTCGTCTCATTTGTAAAAAAGCCTACGGTTCATTATGGCGGCAGATCGGTGAGCCATGTTTTAAAAATGGAAGATGGTAGTCAAAAAACCTTCGGTGTATTTTTGCCATCAGAGCAACCCATGACGTTTGAGGCGCATGTGAAAGAACGTGTTGAAATCACATCGGGGCAGTGTGTTGTGCAAATTGGGGAGCAGGGAGAGTTTGTTCAATATACGTCTGGCGAAAGCTTTATTGTTCCACAAGATTCTATTTTTAAAGTGCAATGTACTGATGTCGTAGATTATGTATGCCATTTTGATTAAGCATGCTTAAACAGGTTGGAGTTGCTTTAGCATTGTGACTTATGATTTTTACTTCCAAGGCCATAGTAATTGATATGTTTAGAGCTTAACCCCGCACTTAGCGGGGTATTTTATATGATTCAATGAATGATTTAGCTTTCTTATACGAAATCCTACGGTAACTATATTTAAAGTTTTTAACATCACCTATAGTCACTGTTTGGCAGAGTTAATGTGCTTTGGTTTTGCCGTGAATAATTATTGAATTAGCAAAAGGGGATGTGCAAATAATCACTACGCTGTATTTCATACAGCACATGACGGTTTAATGGATGATCCGCTGGTACATGCGGATGATTAAATTCACGGACTTTTTGCATACCAATGCGTTGCATGACATGTTCTGATGGTGTGTTCAAACTTGCTGTAAAGGAAATAACTTTATCTAATCTTAAGTTTCGAAAAGCATGTTTAAGTACAGCTTTTGCCCCTTCGGTGGCATAACCTTGATGCCAATATTGCGGCAGTAAGCGCCAACCAATTTCTGGTGCATCGGCTATTTCAAACTCAGGGGGATGTATATGTAAGCCGATAAAACCAATAAATTCTCCTGTAGCTTTAAGCTCGACAGCATATAAACCCCAACCGCGTATTTCTATTGCATCGTGTAGGCGTTGCATAAATGCAGTGGCTTCGGAAGCATCAAGTTTGTTAGGGAAATAGCGCATGACGTCATCATCTGCACACATTTGGATAAATGGGGCAGTGTCGGAGTCTTTCCATTGGCGGAGGATGAGGCGAGGCGTTGCGATAAACTGATTCATGCTAATTCATCTTTATCTTTTAATTGCTTTCTAATAAATATAGTTCATTAATCAATAAAAATTCACGTATTTGTTGTGAATAAGACTTATCAACTTCACTATGTGCACGTTCATTTCTATAAGCAGTAAATATATTGGTAAATAGACAACCTAGGGCATTTGAAACCTTTTCATTGTTTGTATCCCATGAATAAATTGATTTGCGTTGTTTATCTGAAATGAATGCGGTTTTTAAAAGACTGTTAGAAAACAGACTATGATCATTAATTTTATCTTTGACAATATCTTCTAATCTTGTATATGCCGTTAAGATTGAGTAATTGGGATCATCATTAAATTTAAGAGCAAGATCGAAAATTCGAGAATCAACCAAGTGGAAAGGTAATTCTGTTGGATAGAAACGGTCATTATTGATTTGGTATTCCGTAGTTTTGTAAATTGCATAGATGTATTCGTATATGTTAATTGGCCGTACAACTCTAGCTGTGAACATTGTTTCAAGATCTGCATCTGATAATGAACTATGATTTACTTTCTTCATTAATTTTTCAGAAATATTAATTTCTTCAACTTCTATATTGTGCTTTAAAAGAAGTTGCAGTGATGATGCTAATCCTTTAGGTCCTTCACCAGAATAGCCTGAACTAAAGCCTGATCTGATAATGTAAGTATTTCTATTAGATTTGATTAAATATGCATGTATTTGATTGCAAGATAAAAGTAATGCTTTTTCAATATATGTTTGAGTTTGGAGAATGACACCAATAGCGTCTAAACAATCTTGAGTATAAGGTGTCCCTAAATATTGTATTTCTTCAGATGGTCGATTAAATAAATTAAAGATCATTTTAATAAAGTATTTGTTTGATATTTAATTGAATATATCAAAAAAAAAACCCGCACTCGGCGGGTTGTTTATTTAATTTAAATTAAGATCAAGCATTTTCACGCGCAATTGCGCGGTAACCAATATCTTTACGGTATTGAACACCATCAAAAGTCACTTTTTCGCATAGTTCAAGCGCTTTGGCTTGTGCTTCACCAATCGTGTTGCCTAGAGCAGTCACACAAAGTACACGACCACCAGCAGTCACAATGTCACCATTCTCAAGCGCTTTAGTGCCTGCATGGAAAACTTTTGCATCAGCCATTTCTGTGTCTAAACCAGAAATCACATCACCATTGCTAGAAGTTTCAGGGTAGCCCTTAGATGCAAGTACGATACCTACAGTCTTACGCTCATCCCATTCAGCTTCTGCAGGTAAGTTACCCGCAATACCTGCTTCAACCAAATCAACCAAAGATGATTTTAAACGCATCATAATGGGTTGAGTTTCAGGGTCGCCAAAACGGCAGTTGAACTCGATCACTTTCGGTTGACCTTGTTCATCAATCATTAAGCCTGCGTATAAGAAACCTGTATAAACGTGACCGTCTTTTTTCATACCTTCAACGGTAGGACGCATCACTTCATTCATGGTTTTTTCAAATACATCTGCAGTCACAACAGGCGCAGGAGAGTATGCGCCCATACCACCTGTATTTGGACCTTGATCGCCTTCAAAGATACGTTTGTGATCTTGAGATGTTGCCATTGGTAAAATGTTATCGCCATCAATCATGCAAATGAAAGATGCTTCTTCACCTGCAAGAAATTCTTCGATGACAACACGTGAGCCTGCATCACCAAATTTGTTGCCTGCAAGCATGTCATCAATTGCATCGAATGCTTCTTGATTGGTCATGGCAACGATCACGCCTTTACCAGCAGCAAGACCATCAGCTTTGATAACGATTGGTGCACCATTTTTTTCAACAAATGCTTTTGCTGCATCTACTTCTGTAAATACATCATAGAAAGCAGTTGGGATGTTATGGCGTTTTAAGAAGTGCTTCGCAAATGCTTTAGAGCCTTCAAGCTGTGCAGCAAATTGAGTTGGGCCCCAAATTTTTACACCCGCTTCACGGCAAGCATCCACCACACCATTGACTAGTGGTGCTTCGGGGCCAACCACGATCAAATCAACTGCATTATTTTTTGCAAAGTCGATAATCGCAGCATTGTCTAAAATATTTAGTGCAACATTTTCGCATTTATTTTCAGTTGCAGAACCCGCATTACCCGGTGCTACAAATACTTTTGCGACTTTGTCATCTTGTGCGATTTTCCATGCTAATGCATGTTCACGACCGCCATTACCCAAAACTAAAATATTCATCGGTTCATACTCCATGAATCGAAAATGACATAAAGTCCTCAGCCTAAAAATAGGAGAGGACTTTATGCAAGATTAGAAATCTGTTTTAAACCACATGTATGACTTTGTCATTACATTCTAAGCGCTGTGCTTAGTGACGGAAGTGACGCATGCCAGTGAAGACCATTGCAATACCCGCTTCATCAGCAGCAGCAATTGTTTCTTCATCACGCATAGAACCACCCGGTTGGATAATGCATTTGATACCCGCTTTCGCAGCGTTATCAATGCCATCACGGAATGGGAAGAATGCGTCAGATGCCATTACCGCACCTTCAACCACTAAACCAGCATGTTCAGCTTTAATTGCAGCAATACGAGCAGAGTTAACGCGGCTCATTTGACCTGCGCCAACACCAATGGTTTGACGACCTTTTGCATAAACAATAGCGTTAGACTTAACGTATTTCGCAACTTTCCAAGCAAAAATCAAGTCATCAATTTCTGCTTCAGTTGGCGCACGTTTAGTCACAACTTTAAGGTCATCTTTCGTGATCATGCCTAAGTCTTGGTCTTGAACCAACAAACCGCCATTTACACGTTTGTAATCTAACTGTGCTTTACGTTCAGTGATTGCAGGAAGTTCGCCACATACGAGTACACGTACGTTTTTCTTCGCGCCAGTCACTTCAAGCACGCCTTCAGCAACGCTCGGAGCAATGATTACTTCAACGAATTGACGGTCAACAATGGCTTGTGCAGTTGCAACATCTAATTCGCGGTTAAATGCAATGATGCCGCCGAATGCAGATTCAGGGTCAGTTGCATAAGCTAGGTCATAAGCCGCTTGGATGCCGTCTAAAGATACTGCTACGCCACATGGGTTTGCGTGTTTTACGATCACACAAGCAGGTTTCGCGAATGATTTCACGCATTCAAGCGCAGCATCAGTGTCGGCGATGTTGTTATAAGAAAGTTCTTTACCTTGCAGCTGTTTAGCTGTTGAAACAGATGCTTCAGTTGCCGCTGGGTCTACATAGAATGCAGCCGATTGATGCGGGTTTTCACCGTAACGTAAATCTTGTGCTTTGTTCAATTGTGTATTGAACGTACGCGCAAATTTGTCTGCTTCGCCTTGTTCTTTACCTACGCGAGCGCCTAAGTAAGATGCAATCATGCCGTCATACTGTGCAGTATGTTCAAATGCTTTAACCGCAAGGTCAAAACGAGTTGCATGTGATAATGCGCCTTCAGCTTTTAACTCTTCAACAACAGTTCCATAGTCAGATGCATTTACTACGATACCTACAGATGCATGGTTTTTCGCAGCAGCACGAACCATAGTCGGACCACCGATGTCGATATTTTCAATCGCATCAGCAAGTGAGCAGTTCGGTTTAGCCACAGTCGCAGCGAAAGGATAAAGGTTAACAACAACTAAATCGATTGCATCGATGTTGTGTTCAGCCATCACAGCTTCGTCTAGACCGCGACGAGCTAAGATACCACCATGAATTTTCGGATGTAGCGTTTTTACACGGCCGTCCATCATCTCTGGGAAACCTGTGTGCTCTGAAACTTCAACTACGGCAACATTATTGTCTTTCAACAATTTGTATGTTCCGCCAGTAGATAAAATTTCTACCCCTAGAGCAGCAAGTTCTTGTGCAAATTCAACAATTCCAGTCTTGTCAGACACAGAGATTAAAGCGCGTTTAATAGTCATGATCTTCGTCACAGTTTTCAAGGAACAGATTAAAACAAAATTAGCAAAATGCAGGTTAAAAAAAATGCCTGCGGAAGCCGCAAGCATTTTATCATTTATTCACTCATTAAACCGTGAGCTTTCAACTTTTTACGTAAAGTACCACGGTTTAAGCCGAGAATCTCAGCAGCGCGGGTTTGATTACCACGTGTATATTCAAGAACTACAGATAGAAGAGGCTTCTCCATTTCCGCCAGCACCATATCGTATACCTGAGATGGTTGCTCGCCTTGCAATTGTGCAAAGTAATGGCGAACTGCGCGATCTACGTGAATACGAAGAGCGACATCAGATTGTGCAGTAAAAATAGGAGATTTGCTATTCATGCGAATTAATCCGAAAAATCAAATATCACTTGGGTAAAGTGATTTGTTAAAAGTGGTCTATAAACTTGAATGAACTCCGTTTTAGTTCCTAATGCGGAGTTCTAAAACTTGTACATTACTTGTAGCTTGACACAACTCGCAAAATTGTTCGAAAAATAAGCGTAACAATAGATTAATAATTGTTACAGCCTAAAAAACAAACAAAAAATCTACTCAATACGCAATAAATATTAAAGCGCACGGTTGGGATTGTATTTGTTGTGAAAAATTAGCGAGGAGTTTGCAGCACAAAGCTTTCGTGGCGCGTATCATACCATTGTCTAGGAAAAAGTGAGCAAGAAAACTGCATTTTTTTTATGTTTTTTTTACTTTTTTAATAGGTTTTTCCAATATTAGGGGCGAATCAACTCAATTGAATAATTATCGAAGCTTTTGCGTGCAATTGGTAGGCTAAATTGGAATTTAAAAGGACTACTTTTTGGGATCCGTTGGATGCCATGCAGACTTTTGTCCAAATACTCTTCAGGTAAAAGCGTATAGTTTGCTATTTCAGTACCATTTTCTTTTAGTGAAATTTTCATATTGGGTAAGGCTAGGCTACGGTCATGAAAATTGATCATTTCACCTGTAAAAAGTGTTTCATTATTTCCAATGCTACGAATTTTGACTTTTTTGGTACTAATTAAACTGTAATGTTCCTCTAGGCGTGAACAATTGAATACATCACAGACCGCAGTAAATGCAGCACCCATCACTGGACTGTTTTTTAAATATTGTGGATTGAACCAGAAAAATTGGAATATAAGTGCACCAAATAAGAAGGCATTAATACAGAACCACATAAAATAGTTAAGTGGTGTACGCTTTTTATCTTTTTCAGCTTGTTCTGCCCAATTTACAGCAGGAAGGTTGCTGATCGGTTCGGTGCTGAAATAATTTAAGTTATTTAAATAGGTTTTTAGATCGATATTAGAGTTTTCGACTTTTTGATCAAATAGTTTTAATAAATGGTGGGTTGGTGTTTCTTCAACAGTCACTGGTGTAAGCGTATTATTAAATTCGCTGACATTAATAATAGTATTGGAGTTTTTTTGCGGTGCATTTTCTTGCTCAGGGGTAGAAAAAGACAACGCTTTATCTACCACCAAATGAGACAGTGCATTAAAAGATGTAGAGCACTTTGGGCAACAAACCATGCCCTGAGCGACAGTAAGCTGCGGAACAGTTACTTTATATGTTGTAAAACAAGTTGGGCAGTTAGTTAATTTGTCGCTCATAAGTACACATTTTAAATTTTAATACTGTTGGCGTTTACCCGAAATTCGGCACCATGTTTCGTCACGTTTTTCTACGTCTAATATATCAAAAAATTCAGAATAAACACTAGAAACATCAGAAACTTGCTCTTCAATTACACCTGCAAGTGCGAACTCGCCCTCAGATTTAATTAAAGTTGAGAATTCTGCAGCCAAGGCCATTAGAGGGCCTGCAAGAATATTAGCAACAAACACATCGGCTTTTTGTCCAGCGAGTTCTTGGTTGAACTCTTCAGGTAGGCCTACATACAAATTTTCCAGTACACCATTCAATTCGGCATTTTGTTGTGTTGCTAAAACGGCTTGTGGGTCAATATCAGTGGCATAAACTTTTTTGGCACCCAAAAGTAAAGCGGCAACACCTAAAATACCAGAACCACAACCGTAGTCGATTACGATTTTATCTTTAAGGTCAACTTTACCTAACCATTGTAGGCATAAGAATGTTGATGCATGGTTACCAGTACCAAATGCCAGACCTGGGTCTAGTTTGATGTTTACGGCGTCTGCTTCTGGCGCTTCCATCCATTCTGGTACGATCCAGTATTTTTCACCAATTTGAATAGGCTCATAAGCATCCATCCATGTGCGTTCCCATTCTTGGTCTTCAATGAATTCGCTACGCATTGGTGCTTCAGGAAGTTGAGCTTTAATAAATGTTTCTAATGCAGCAACATCAATTTCTTCATCATCTTCTTGTGCATAGATACCAGTAACGATCACTTTATTCCAAAGTGGTGTTTCACCTGGAAGTGGTTCAAGTAAATCCTGATTTTCTGCATCATCTAGCGTGACACTGACTGCACCTAAAGAACTGAGCAGCGTTTCAGTGTAATCAACTTGAGCTTTTTCAACAGTAATATGAATTTGTAACCACTTCACGGACATAACCTAAATGAGTTTTATAAAAAGCTATTGTAACGGAACTCGGCAACTTGCAGCTAGCGATTATCAAAATTGACAAAAAATAAAAGGATGCACGTGGCATCCTTTTAACTTTTCAGCGACTTAACTTTTAATTGTTTCTGTTGTCGTTGTCGAGATCGGTGCGAAACGTGTAATTAGGAAGCCAAATACAGCGGCAAAGATATACATAAAGATTGAATAAACCGCTGTAGGCATTGCAACGGCCGAGCTGGCCATCACTGTTAAGGCGATGGTCATGGCTAACGTACTGTTATGAATGCCGATTTCAAATGCACATGCACGTGCCTGAGCACTATTGATGCCGAAAAGTCGCGGAACAAAATAACCGATACATAAGCTAAAGATGCAGAATAGAACAGTTGCTAAGCCAACTTGAGTTAGATAAGCCGCAATATTTTGTCGTTCAGAGTAAATAGCACCGATAATAATTAAGATGAGAAAGACCACAGCAAAGATACGGAGTGGTTTATGCAGTTTCTCAGTTAGTTTAGGTGCATAGTGACGAAGTAACATACCTATACAGACGGGGATGATAATGATGCCGAAAACTTGGAGGATTTTTCCAAATTGCAGACTGATTTGTTGGCCTTCTTGCATGAAGTGCATGATCGAAAAATTCACGATCAATGGAAGGGTTAATGCTGCAATGACTGAATTGATGGCGGTCAGGGTTATATTTAAAGCCAAGTCACCTTTAAATAGATAACTAAATAAGTTAGCTGTGCTACCACCAGGTGAGGCTGCGAGTAGCATCAAGCCGACAGCAAGCAGTGGTGGTAATGCTAACAGTTTACATAGTAGAAAGGCGATACCGACAAGCAACACGAGTTGGCAAAATAATGCGATCAACACGGCTTTAGGATGTTTGGTGACACGTGCGAAATCTTTGGGGGTAAGTTCTAGCCCAAGCCCGATCATAATAAAGGCCAGTGCTAATGGCAAAAGAACCGTAATAATTCCAGAATCCATCGTATTTATTCTCCTTGAGCATATTTAATGGTTTTTCACCAAAGTCCTTATGGTGATTGCGTTAGAAAAAATAGTTTAGGTTTTCACTTGTTGAATTAGGTGACTGCCACGGCGCGTCAAAATAAAACCAAATAAGGTCGCCAATAAATACATAAAAATAGAATAAACACCGGCAGGTATTGCGACTGTGGTGTTTTCAAGCACACTCAGTGCGATGGTTAGCGCGATACTGGTGTTATGAATACCAATCTCAAAGGTACACGCACGAGCCTGCTTTTCAGGCACATCCGAGAGGAATGGAATTAAGTAACCCAAAAATAGTCCACTGAAACAGAGTAAACAGGTCGCAATGCCGACGCTGGCAAAATACGTAATAATGTTGGATTGTTCACGCAAAACTGCGAGTGTAAAGATAAGAATTAATAAGAAAATAGACAACATTCGCATCGGCTTGTTGACGTGATATGCAATGGTCGGAAAGGAGTTTCGAATAAACATACCGAAACATACCGGTATCAAAATAATCAGAAATACATGGGTGATCTTGTCGATAGGCATGCGAATACTTGTACTTTCACCAACAAAATGCAAAATGGATAGATTGACGATAAAAGGCAATGTAAAGCACGAAACAACTGAGTTGATGGCTGTTAAGCTAATGTTTAATGCAACGTCACCTTTATATAGGTAGCTAAAAAGGTTAGCAGTGGGGCCGCCGGGTGAAGCCGCAAGCAACATGAGCCCGACCGCGAGTAAAGGGGGTAACTCCAGCAACTTACACAGGAAAAAAGCAATACTGGTCAGTAGAATAAGCTGAGTAAATAAAGCGATGAAAATAACTTTTGGATAGCGTCCAACGCGTAAAAAGTCTTTGACTGAAAGTTCAAGCCCCAACCCCATCATCATAATGGCTAAAGCAATGGGTAGAAAAAAAGCAAATAATCCCGAATCCATGGAATTTCCTGATATTTTTATCCTTATAGTTTTTTGAGTTTATCTAAGTTTGATAAATAAGCAATAAATAAAAGCGAGTAAAAACTGATGTTTTACCCGCTTTATTTTTGATCTGTTAATTGGTCGATATTTTCATCGATAACTGTTTATTTAGGACGAGGAGGAGTGAACCCTAAAGCACATTTTCCTTTGATTTCTTGTCCATTGATCGTTGCTGTAGTGGCTTTGGCATCTGCGCTACATGTGCTTAATAATTCGGCTTCTTCGCCATGAATATTTACATTTTTGGAAGAGCTAAAAAATTGTGGTTCGCAGGTACCATTCCAAATAATACCGCGATAGGCAAATGAAACTTGAGCGCCTTGGCTTTTACCTTTACAGACTTGTTGATATCGCTGTGCATCATACACTTTCTCAACTTTATCATTGGCTGAGGCAGCAAGTGGTGATAAACATAAACCGCATAAAACCGTGGATAGCAAAATATTCTTATTCATGCTTATAGTCCTTATGATTCTCATGGGATCTATAACAGAATAAAAAATCATCAGAATAAAACAACTATCTTCGAGTAACATTTGCTTGAGAAATGTATATTTTTATGTGGAATTTGCAAAGTATGTATGTTCATAAAGAAATATATAGGCATAAAACAGTAGCCAATAACAATAAAATCGAGTTAATCAGTCAACTTATCGGTGAATTTTTGCTATAATCTTCCGTCATCCTTTTTTAATCTCCTTTACCACTATGCATTATCCTAAAGTTTACGATGTCATTGTTATCGGCGGCGGTCACGCGGGTACTGAGGCAGCTCTTGCTGCGGCACGTATGGGTCGACAGACTTTACTCTTAACTCATAATATTGAGACTTTAGGGCAGATGAGCTGTAACCCAGCCATTGGTGGTATTGGTAAATCACATTTAGTACGTGAAATTGATGCGCTTGGCGGTGCTATGGCATTGGCTGCCGACAAAGGTGGTATTCAATTCCGTATTTTGAACTCACGTAAAGGTGCGGCTGTTCGTGCGACACGCGCACAGGCTGACCGTATTCGTTATAAAGCTGCGATTCGTGAAACCCTCGAAAATCAAGCGAACTTGGATATTTTCCAACAAGCAGCTGATGACCTTATTGTTGAAGGCGATACCGTTAAAGGTGTAGTCACCCAAATGGGTATTCGCTTTGATGCGAAAACTGTTGTATTGACTACAGGTACATTCTTGGGTGGTGTGATCCACGTAGGTCTAAATAATGCTTCAGGCGGTCGTGCGGGCGATCCTCCTTCAATTTCATTGGCTGCGCGCCTTCGTGAATTGAACTTACCTGTAGGTCGTTTAAAAACAGGTACACCGCCACGTATCGATGCACGATCAGTTGATTTCTCTGTGATGACGCCACAGCCGGGTGATTTCCCATCTCCGACTATGTCGTTCATGGGTGATGCATCGATGCACCCTGAACAAATCAACTGTTACATCACGCATACCAATGAAAAAACTCACGATATTATTCGTGGTGGTTTAGATCGTTCACCAATGTATACCGGTGTGATTGAAGGTGTAGGTCCACGTTACTGCCCATCAATTGAAGACAAAATTCATAAATTTGCTGATAAAGACTCACACCAAGTATTCCTAGAGCCTGAAGGTTTGGATACACATGAGTTATATCCAAACGGTATTTCAACGTCTCTACCATTTGATGTGCAGTTTGAATTGGTACGTTCAATCCGTGGTATGGAGAATGCACATATTCTTCGTCCGGGTTATGCAATTGAGTACGATTATTTCAATCCACAATCATTGAAATTCTCTTTAGAAACCAAATCGATTAATAACCTGTATTTTGCAGGTCAAATTAACGGTACAACAGGTTATGAAGAAGCGGGTGCGCAAGGTTTGCTTGCAGGCTTAAACGCAGCACGTCGTGCATGGGATCAAGAGCAATGGACACCAAAACGTGATGAAGCGTACATGGGCGTGTTGGTTGATGACTTGATTACTCTCGGTACTAAAGAACCATACCGTATGTTCACGTCACGTGCGGAATACCGTTTGATGTTGCGTGAAGACAATGCGGATCAGCGTTTAACTGCCATTGGTCGTGAAATGGGTCTGGTAGATGATGCGCGTTGGGATTCGTTCTGCCAAAAAATGGAAGCTGTAGAAACGGAGAAAGGTCGTTTACAACACCTTTGGGCAGCGCCAAACAATCCACTAGGCAAAAAATTCGTTGAAATGACTGGCGATGACCTGTCAAAAGAAACCAATGCAATTGATTTGCTCAAACGTCCAAATATCAACTTTGCGCAAATTGCTGAATTGACGGGTTCTGAAGTTTCGGCATTTGTGGGTGAGCAAATTGAAATTGCTGTGAAATATGCAGGTTATATTAACCGTCAGCAAGAAGACGTTGCGCAAATGAAGCGTTTGGAAGATACGCGTATTCCAGCTGATTTTGATTATGATGTCGTTTCTGGTCTTTCACGTGAAATCACCATGAAGCTGAAAAATGTATTGCCTGAAACATTGGCACAAGCAAGTCGTATTCCGGGTGTTACACCTGCGGCTGTTCAATTGGTGATGATTACCATCCGTAAGAATAATGCAGCAAAAAAATCTGCATAAGATTTAGAGTTAAATAAAAAACCCGCTCAGTTGCGGGTTTTTTATTGCCAATAAATTATTGGCTGTTGGTATTTGATCGGATTAAATGAATATTTTGATCATCATTAGTTTTAGCTATGGTTTGATTATTAAAATCTTTCATAAACCTAAGTGATTGATAATTAATTATAAATACAAAAAATAAGATCTAAAAACTATTGATATACAAAGTTTCAAGTCTTAATGGTGGGCTTTTGGTCGTGTGAATTCCGACCTTTGTAGTGGTATTTATTCTACCCAATAAAGCCGAAACTTCAGGGCATGGCGTACAAGTGGGTTTACGCTACATGAATGGAGTTCGATTATGGCAAATCAACAATCGGGAAAAATGCAAAAATTTCTAACAGTATTTTTGTGTTTCTGGGTGGCATTTTTTGAAGGTTTTGACCTACAAGCACCCGGTATCGCAGCAAAAGGAATCGCAGCGACATTTTCCTTAGATCAAGTGCAAATGGGCTATGTGTTTAGCTTAGGTGTATTTGGTATGTTATTTGGCGCGTTCTTTGGGGGGCGTGTCGCTGACTATTTGGGACAGAAGAAAGTCCTGATGCTGTCGATTTTTATCTTCGGTGTATTTATGTCGATTACGGCAGTTGCACCAAGTATTGAAATTTTATATATCGCACGATTCTTTACAGGTTTAGGTTTGGGTGCTGCGATGCCAACGATGATCTCGGTGGTGGGTGATGAAGCGACGGATGCTAACCGTGGGCGCTTAAATAGTTTGATGTACTGTGGCTTACCCGTAGGTGCAATCTTTGTTGCTGGCTTGGGTATTGTCTTTAAAGATATCTCATGGCATACACTATTTTTAATTGGTGGTTTAACGCCTTTAATCTTGATTCCATTCATGGCAATTATCTTAAAAGATAAGCGTACAGAAAAAGTTCAGGCAGAAACTAAAGAAGCCGTTCCAGCGATGGGGCAAATCCTGTTTGCTGAGCAGCGTTATAAATATACATTGCCGCTTTGGTTAAGCTTCTTCTTTACCTTAATGGTGAACTATATTCTGATCAGTTGGTTGCCTAACTTGCTTATGGAACAAGGGCTGGAAAAGCAACAAGCTTTCATGATCATGTTGATGTTCCAAGTGGGCGCAGTGATTGGTACGCTGGGTTTGGGCTACTTGCTGGATCGCCTAAAATTATGGCAAATGGCAGTGATTATCTATTCAGGTTTGTTTGTGGCATTGTTTGTGCTGTTTACAACAAATTCCATTCCTGTACTCATTGCTGCAGGCATCATGGGCGGAATTTTCTCTACAGGTGGTCAATCGATTTTGTATGGGATCTCTCCAATTTTCTATACACCAGCTGGGAAAGTGACAGGTGTGGGAAGTGCAATTTCATGGGGACGTTTGGGTGCAATGACAGGTCCATTACTTACAGGCAAGATTTTGGCGCTAGGTCTAGGAACGACAGGTATTTTAATTGCAAGTGCGCCGGGTATTGCTTTGTCGGCTATCGCGGTGGCTGCATTATCTGCCTATAAGTCATCCCTTAAAAAATAGTCAAAACCAGTCATATTTAAAGGAGCTACGGCTCCTTTTTTATTGAATAAATATCTTTAGCTGAAACTAAGTTTTGTTAGAATAAATCTAATATTTATGAATAAATTTACTTTTATGTCTTATCAATTGATCGAACTTGATATTTCTCCCTCAGATAACATTCAGTGTCCACATTGCCAGCAGCAAGTGATTGATTGGTCAGAAGAGCAGTATGTGCAGCCATGTGAGCATGTGCTGTTTATTGCAATGGATATTGGTTTTGAGTTTATTACCGATGAATTTGAGCAAACCATGCAGCATACAGTCGATGACTTGCATGCTAATGATGATCAGTATCATATGTTTACTGAAATTACCGCCTCGAGCTTCCCTGAGTTTCTGATTTATAAGTCTGATTTAGGGGTGGAAGGTTATTCACGTTATGTCGGCTTTACGGCATAAAATATTGCTAAAAAATCTCTAAATTAAAAAAGCCAGTCAAGTGACTGGCTTTTTTAATGTAAATCAGAAAATTAACTTTCTAATTCTTCTTCGACATCATCTTCGGCACTGTCCATGCCAAGTTCTTTGAGTTTACGGGTTAAGGTGTTGCGACCCCAACCTAAAAGTTCTGCAGCATGACGCTTACGCCCACGTGTTTGTTGTAGTGCAGCATTGATGAGGGTGCGTTCAAACATTGGTGTGGCAATGTCGAGAATTTTCATCTCACCATTTTTAAGTTTTTGTACTGCCCATTGACCAAGTAGCTCATCCCAATGATGCACACCAATACGATCAATCCCTTGAGTAGCAGGATTGCCATCTGTGCCTTGAATTGGAATCTGTTTTAATTCAGATGGTAAATCTTCTGGATAAACTTCACGGCCTGTGATCATAACCGTTAACCAACGACAGGTATTTTCAAGCTGACGCACATTACCTTGCCATGGCAGTTTTTGCATGTATTCTTGCGTTTCAGGACGCAGAATCTTCGGACTTACCCCAAGTTCTTTACCTGCACTTGCTAGGAAGTGTTGTGCAAGCATCGGAATATCTTCACTACGATGTGCAAGTTTTGGAATATGAATACGAATCACGTTTAGACGGTGGTACAAGTCTTCACGAAAGCGACCTTCATGTACTAACTTTTCTAAGTCTTGGTGTGTTGCCGCAACGATACGGACATCCACCTTGACTGGGATGTGACCACCGACTCGGTAGAATTCGCCATCCGCTAAAACACGCAGTAAACGTGTTTGGGTTTCAAATGGCATGTCGCCAATTTCATCAAGGAAAAGAGTCCCGCCATTGGCTTGTTCGAAACGCCCTTGACGCTGTGTGTTGGCACCGGTGAACGCGCCTTTTTCATGACCAAATAATTCAGTTTCGATCAAATCCTTTGGAATTGCCGCCATGTTGAGCGCAATAAAAGGCTTGTTGCCACGTGGTGAATGCTTATGCAGCGCATGCGCAACCAATTCTTTCCCTGTGCCTGATTCACCATTAATTAATACAGTAATGTGTGATTGAGAAAGACGACCAATGGCACGGAAGACTTCCTGCATAGCAGGTGATTCACCAATAATCTCTGTAGATTGAATCGGTTGAATGGTTTTAGCAGATTCTTGTTGTTGTAATTTGGCAATATGCAAAATTGCACGGTTTACAAGTGCTAAAGCTTCATCAATATCAAAAGGTTTTGGTAGATATTCAAAAGCACCCGTTTGATAGCTCGACACAGCAGATTCTAAATCTGAATGTGCGGTCATGATAATTACAGGTAAGTCAGGGTAGTTGCCTTTGACTTTACCTAAAAAGGTCAGTCCATCAATACCCGGCATACGGATGTCTGTCAAAATAACATCTGGCGCATCGACACTTAACTGATCTAAAGCGGATTGTGCTTCTTCAAAACTGGTAACATCAAAACCTTCTTCTTTGAATGTTTTTTCCAGCACCCAACGCATGGCGCGATCATCATCGATGACCCAAATCTTATTACGCGACATGATCTGACTCCCAAGGTAAATATAGGCTAAATACTGTTTTTCCAGGAACTGATTGGCATTCAATCATTCCGTTATGTTGATGCATAATATTTTGTGCAATGCTTAGACCGAGACCTGTGCCTTTCGCTCGTCCTGTCACTAATGGGTAAAATACGGATTCTAATATTTCTTGTGGGACACCTGGTCCATTGTCCTCGATATCAATGCGTACCGCAGAGCGTTTTAATACACCGTTGATGGTGACTAAACGTTGAATACGTGTGCGCAAAGTGAGTTCTGGTTGGTGCTCAACAAAGAACTCTTTGTTTTCCGTCATTGCCTGAACGGCATTAACACTGATATTCAGCATGACCTGAATCAATTGATCACGATCTGCGAAAACATCCGGTAAAGAAAGGTCGTAATCACGGGTGATCTTAATTTTCTTCTTGGTTTGGTTGACGATCAGTGAACGAACACGTTCAAGGGGTTCATGCACATTGACTGGCTCGTAACTTGGCAATTGTCTTGAACCCAGCATGGTGTCAGCAAGATTTCTTAATCGATCCACTTCACTAATAATAATGTCGGTGAATTCACTGTACTTCGGATCATTTAAGCTACGAGCTAAAAGTTGTGTCGCCCCACGGATACCACCAAGTGGATTTTTAATTTCATGGGCAACACCACGAATCAGTTGTCGTGCGACTTGATGCTGTTGAATCAGGTTTTCTTCTTTAGAGATTTTCAACATCCGGTCGATTTGATTGAGTTCAATCAATAGCAACGGGTGGTAGGGTTTGCCAGAGTTGAGTTGTGACACGGTGTAATCAACATGAATGTCTTTAAAGTTGACATTAATCGTTGCTTCTCGGCGCGTATAGTGCTGGCCAGAAGTTAATGTATTCATTAATGCATCATGCGTATTGAATTCATCATCGGGCATATGGAGTAAATTTAATACAGGCTGACCTGATGCACGAAGTAAGCTGATGTCAAAAAGCGCTTCACATGATGAATTTAAATAAAAAATATTCAGGTTGCTATCGACCAATAAAATGGCAGTGGTTAAATTATCCACTAAAAGCCGGTAATCAATCGTCATAGTCTGATCCATTAGCGAGAGGTTCCTGTCTTAAAATGGCGCAATGGCATCTTCATAAAGCAAATCGTTCAATCTAATAAGGTTCGAATTGATGCAAGTTATGCAAGATATAAGCCAACTATTTCAGAAATACGCTAAGTTTTAATGCTTATTTGAATAAATGCGCTTATTTAAGACTTTAAATAAAGTGTATAGCTGATTAAAAACAGGCTGTAAATCTAAAATGCATTAAAATGGTGCAAATGAAATTATATGGATGAATTTATAGCATTATTTTGGTGCGTGATATAAAGAGTGGCCTTTTCACCTGTTTTTATGTTTTGAAAAGACATACAATACGCGGATTATAGTGGAGCGCAGATTCATGAAATCCCCCAAAGTCGGTTTTGTTTCTTTAGGTTGTCCTAAGGCATTGGTAGATTCCGAACGAATTTTAACTCAGTTAAAGACTGAAGGTTATGATGTAGCATCAGATTATGATGGTGCCGATTTAGTAGTTGTAAATACCTGTGGTTTTATTGAATCTGCAGTACAAGAGTCGCTAGATGCCATTGGCGAAGCGATGAGTTCAAACGGTCGCGTAATTGTGACTGGTTGTTTAGGTAAAGACGAAGACAAAATTCGCCAAATGCACCCAAATGTCTTAAAAGTGACAGGTGCTGCGGCATATCAAGAAGTGATGGAAGCTGTGCACGAATACGTGCCTGAGCCACCGAAACACAATCCGTTTATTGATCTAGTACCTGAACAAGGTATTCGATTAACACCAAAACATTATGCTTATTTGAAGATTTCAGAAGGTTGTAACCATCGTTGCACATTCTGCATTATTCCGAGCATGCGTGGTGATTTGGTTTCTCGTCCAGTAGGTTCAGTATTGACTGAAGCTCAAGCGCTGAAAAAAGCAGGCGTAAAAGAAGTCCTTGTGATTTCTCAAGATACATCGGCTTATGGCGTAGACACCAAATACAAATTGGACTTCTGGAACGGTCAGCCCGTTAAAACCAAATTCTATGACATGTGTGAAGCATTGGGTCAATTGGGTATCTGGGTGCGTCTGCACTATGTATATCCATATCCACATGTGGATGCTGTGATTGACTTAATGGCACAAGGCAAAATCCTGCCGTATTTGGATATTCCATTCCAACATGCAAGTCCTAAGATTTTAAAACTCATGAAACGTCCTGCGCACAGTGAAAATACACTAGAGCGTTTAAAAGTTTGGCGTGAGAAATGTCCTGATCTTGTGATTCGTTCTACATTTGTTGTGGGCTTCCCGGGTGAAACTGAAGAAGACTTCCAAATGTTGCTTGATTGGTTAAAAGAAGCGCAGCTTGATCGTGTGGGTTGTTTTACTTACTCACCAGTTGAAGGCGCGACTGCAAATGATTTACCAGATCATGTGTCTGAGGAAATCAAACAAGAGCGTTATGAACGTTTCATGCAAGTTCAGCAAGAAATCTCTGCTGCGAAATTGCAAAGCCGTATCGGTCAGAAAATGACAGTACTGGTGGATGATCTTGAAGAAGAGTTCCCAGTTGCTGTTGCACGTTCTTATGCAGATGCACCTGAAATTGACGGTAATGTATTTGTTGAAGATATCGATAAGTCAGTGATTAAAGCAGGTGATTTACTTGAAGTAGAAATCACAGATGCAGATGAATATGACTTATTTGCAAAACTAATCTCGGTTAAGTCTGCTTAAACGATTAATTAAAAATAATTGAAATTAAATAATTCGGAGTTGATGATGCTTGATTCTAAAAAACCACGTTTTGGTCGCATCCTGCTTAAGCTTTCAGGTGAAGCTTTAGCGGGCAATAAAGAGATGGGGATCGATGCACAAGTGCTCGATCAAATGTCACTCGCAATTGCGCACCTTGTTGGTTTGGGTGTTCAAGTGGGTATCGTTGTCGGTGGTGGTAACCTTTACCGTGGCAGCCAATTACAAAAAGATGGTTTGGTTGGCCGTGTAACAGGTGATCAAATGGGTATGTTGGCCACTGTAATGAACGGTTTAGCACTGCGTGATGCTTTGGTACGTCGTAATATCAAAACTCGTCTAATGTCAGCTTTACCTATTGGTGCTGTAGTTGAATCATATTCTAGCCGTGATGCAATTCGTCATTTAACACGTGGCGAAGTTTGTGTATTTGTTGCAGGTACGGGTAACCCATTCTTTACGACAGATACAGCAGCATGCTTACGCGGTATCGAGATTGAAGCCAATCTTATTCTTAAAGCGACGAAAGTTGATGGCGTATACAACAAAGATCCAAGCAAATATGAAGATGCAGTGAAATATGATGCATTAACATTTGACCAAGTTTTAGATGAAAAACTGGGTGTGATGGATTTAACAGCGATCTGCTTATGCCGTGACCACAACGTTCCACTTCAAGTATTTGATATGAACAAATCAGGTTCATTACTTTCAGTGGTAATGGGTGAAAAAGAGGGTACTCACGTTACGAACTAATGTACGTGGGCCCTAAAGCTCTTTATACTACAAGCTATTTTAGAATTTACATCTTTTCGAATTAAGTAAGGAAGATCACATGATTAACGATCTTAAAAAAGACGCAGAAGACCGTATGAACAAATCTCTAGATTCTCTAGAGCATGGTTTTGCTAAAGTTCGTACAGGGCGCGCGCACCCATCAATTTTAAATGGTGTTATGGTTCCTTACTATGGCTCTGATGTGCCATTAAACCAAGTAGCGAACGTGGGTGTAGAAGATTCTCGTACTTTACTTGTTCAGCCTTTTGAACGTTCAATGGTTGCTGCAATTGATAAAGCAATCCGTGAATCTGACTTGGGCTTAAACCCGATTACTGCTGATGCCATCCGTGTTCCTATGGCCGCATTGACAGAAGAAACACGTAAAGACATGCAGAAAGTTGCACGTAACGAAGCTGAAAATGCAAAAGTTGCCATCCGTAACATCCGTCGTGATGTTTTGGGTGATATCAAAGCATTGTTGAAAGAAAAAGAAATTTCTGAAGATGATGAGCGTCGTGCGGGTGATGATATTCAAAAAATCACAGACAAATTCGTTGCTGAAGTTGAAAAACGTCTGGCTGCAAAAGAAGCTGAATTGATGAAGGTCTAAGTTTTAATGACCTCATCTGAAGAAACTTCCCGTCTTCCAAAACATGTTGCCATCATTATGGATGGCAACAATCGTTTTGCCAAAAAGAATCAAATGCAAAAAGGTGAAGGGCATCGTTCTGGAAAGGACATCCTAGATCCCATCGTTGAACATTGTCGTAAAAGAAATATCCAAGCACTGACGGTTTTTGCTTTTTCGAGTGAAAATTGGAATCGTCCTCAGTTTGAGGTTGATTTGTTGATGGCTCTTCTTGAAGAAACCATTCATGAACAGTTGCCACGCATGGAAAAATTTAACATTTCCCTACGTTTTATTGGTGATCGTTCTCGTTTATCTCCTAACTTACGTGACTTAATGTTGCAAGCTGAACAAAGGACTGCTAATTTCGACAGCATGACTTTAACTATTGCAATTAGTTACGGTGGTATGTGGGATATGACACAGGCTGCAAAACAAATCGCAGCAGATGTTTTAACTAACAAAATAAATCTTGAAGCAGTGGATGCTGAAGTCTTTGGTCAATATGTCAGTTTAAGTGATCTACCTCCGGTAGATTTGTTAATTCGTACAGGTGGTGATTTCCGTCTCTCGAACTTCTTGCTTTGGCAAGCTGCGTATGCAGAACTTTATTTTACCCAGACATTATGGCCTGAATTTACCATTGAAGAATTTGACGACGCACTAGCGGTATTTGGTGGTCGTGAACGTCGTTTTGGTAAGACTTCAGAGCAGATTCAACAAGAGCAGTTTGAGAATAAATAAATGTTAGAGCGGATAATAACCGCATTGGTACTGGTTTCAGTTGTACTGAGTTGCATGTTTGCAACCGAGTCTAAATACCCAATGCTTGTGCTGATGATTATTGCATCAGCTGTCGCGGGTTATGAGTGGTTCAAACTCATGCCGCGGAATACACAAAATGTGATTAAACCTTTCGCTTGGGGCTATGGTCTAGTCACTGCTATTCTTTCAGCACTAGCATTGCATTTTACAGATGTTGCATTACTGCTTTGGGCGGCTTCGATCTTTACTTGGATCTTAAGTGTCTATTGGGTGAAGTCTTATCCTGATTACGATAACTGGTATAACCCGAGTCTGAGTGGTATTGGTTTAGTCTTAGTTCCTGCTGCGGTAACTGCTATTTTTTCTGTGTGGATGAACTCACCTTGGTGGCTCATGTATCTGTTCCTGTTGGTATGGGGTGCAGACAGTGGTGCATACTTCGTGGGACGTAAATTTGGTAAGAAAAAACTTGCACCAGATGTGAGCCCAAATAAATCGATCGAAGGTTTATATGGCGGTCTATTCACTGCAATGCTAATTGTTATTGTTGTTGAAATTATTTATCTTGATTTAAGCATCGCTGAACATATTTTATTTTTAATACTTTCAGTAATAACAGTATTTAGTTCAGTACTTGGTGATTTATTTGAATCGATGATCAAGCGTCGTGCAGGGATCAAAGATTCTGGTCGTATTCTTCCCGGACATGGTGGTGTGCTGGATCGTATTGACTCGTTGCTTGCTGCAGCACCTATCTTTGCGGCAGGTATGTATGTTTTAAAATTAATTGGCGTAGATTTATAGATGTCACAATCTGTTTGTATATTGGGTGTAACAGGATCCATTGGTCAAAGTACTTTAAAGATTCTGCAACAGCACCCCGAAGAGTATTCAGTTTTTGCAGTCACTGCACATAGCCGAATTGTAGAACTTGTCGAAATATGCAAACAATATCGACCGAAAATCGCAGTTGTTCCATACAATAAAGTGGATGAACTGCGCCAATTACTCGTAGCTGAAAAATTAACTGATATTGAAATCTTGCATGATGAAGCAGGATTGATTGCAGTAGCAGAACATCCACAGGTTGATGTGGTCATGGCAGCTATTGTGGGTGCGGCAGGGTTGCTACCTACATTGGCTGCTGCGAAAGCAGGTAAACGCGTGTTGCTTGCAAATAAAGAAGCGCTGGTGATGTCGGGTGACATCATGATTCAGACCGCACGTGAAAATAATGCTTTGTTGCTGCCGGTCGATTCTGAACACAATGCAATCTTCCAATGCTTACCTGAAACTTATCTACAAGGTGAGCGTCATGGTCAGCCAAAGCTAGGTGTAAAACAAATCTTACTCACCGCTTCAGGTGGTCCATTTTTACATCATAGTTTGGAACAATTACAAAGTGTAACGCCGGCCCAAGCCTGTAAGCATCCAAATTGGTCGATGGGGCAAAAAATTTCAGTTGATTCTGCAACGCTGATGAATAAAGGCTTGGAATTGATCGAAGCCTGTCATCTTTTTGCAGTTGAAGAACAATTTGTAACAGTTGTTGTCCATCCACAGAGTATCATTCATTCAATGGTTCAATATGTAGATGGTTCGACTTTGGCACAAATGGGAAATCCTGATATGTGTACGCCTATCGCTCATGCTTTAGCGTGGCCAAAGCGTATTCAAACACATGTGCCTCCATTAGATTTATTTGTTCATTCACAGTTAAACTTTGAACAGCCTGATATACAGCGATTCCCAGCACTAAAATTAGCACGTCAAGCCATGAAGGCTGGGGGCTTAGCTCCAACGATTTTAAATGCAGCCAATGAAATCGCCGTTGCAGCATTTTTGCATGAGAAAATTGGCTTTACTCAAATCCCGCAAATTGTGGAACATGTGTTGGGGCAAGTTGAAAACTCAGCTGCAAATAATATTGATGTTATTTTGCATGCAGATAAATCGGCACGTATGGTTGCTGAAAAAGCAGTATTGAATTCAGGAAGTTAAGACATGAATGCCTTGTTTATGATTATTGCAGCAATATTGCTACTTGGACCGTTGATAGCGATTCATGAATTTGGGCACTATTTCGTTGCACGTAAACTGGGCGTAAAGGTTTTGGTTTATTCGATTGGTTTTGGCCCAACACTGCTCAAGTGGACGTCAAAGAAGTCGGGTATTCAATATCAACTGTCTGCATTACCACTGGGTGGTTATGTCAAAATGTTGGATGAACGCGAAGGTGATGTCGCAGCAGAAGACTTACCAAAAGCATTTAACCGACAACACCCTTGGAAACGTATTGCAATTGTTGCGGCAGGGCCACTCATTAACTTGGCTTTTGCAGTAGTGTTGTTTTGGATTTTATTTTTACCAGCTCAGGAACAGCTCAATACACGCGTAGGTAAAATTTTACCGAATACGCCAGCAGCGGCTGCGCAAATGCAGTCTGGTGATAAAATTACTGCCGTAGATGGCACTCAAGTATCCACTTGGGAGCGCTTGAATTATGCCTTGGTTGATCGTGTAGGTGAAACTGGCAATATTCAAATTCAAGCTGAACGAGCAGGGCAAATTCAAAACTTCAGTTTACCTATTCAAAGTTTCTTACGTGATCAAACTCAGTCACCACTCGATGTTCTTGGTTTTACACCGTATCGTCCTGAAATTCCTGCAGTGGTTTCAAAACTCAGTGAAGATGGCGCAGCGATTCGCCAAGGGATGCAAGTGGGTGATCGAATTGTTTCGATCGATGGCGTAAAAATGAAAGACTGGTTTGATGTTGTACAAGTTGTACAAGCTTCTCCAGAAAAGTTACTTAAAATTGATGTTTTACGACAAAATAAAATTGTGCATTTAAGCGTGATGCCGCAAGGTAAGCGTGACCAAATGGGTAAAGTCACAGGGCTTTTAGGTGTACAAAGTGATCCGGGTAAAGTCAATATTCCAGCCGAATACAAACAAACCATTCAATACACGCCTGTAGAGGCGATGGGCAAAGCGGTAGAAAAAACAGGTCAGATATCTAGTATGATCCTGAATTCTATTGTAAAAATGGTGCGTGGTTTGGTTGGTTTAGATAATTTATCTGGTCCGATTACTATTGCGAAAGTGGCTGGACAAAGTGCTGAGATGGGGTGGCAAACCTTCATTTCATTTATGGCACTGATGAGTGTAAGTTTGGGTATTTTAAATTTACTACCGATTCCTATGCTCGATGGCGGTCATTTAATTTACTATTTTATTGAATTAATTCGTGGTAAACCTGTTTCTGAACAAATACAATTGGTTGGATTAAAAATTGGTATGGTATTGCTGGGTAGCATGATGCTACTGGCTCTATTCAATGACATTATGCGTTTATAAGAACGTTATACGAAATAAATTAACAGCGGAAAAGACTGGCATGCAGCACAAACATTTATTTATGCCATTGGCACTGGTTAGTGCTATGGCCGTAGCACAACAAGTATATGCAGCAGATGATTTTGTAGTACAAGATATTCGTGTTGATGGCTTAGTGCGTTTAACTCCTGACAATGTAGCCGGAATGATCCCATTCTCCGCTGGTGATCGTGTCAATGATCAAATCATTTCAAACTCAATTCGTAGCATGTTTGCGTCGGGTTTGTTTGATGATGTGAAGTCTTCACAAGTCGGTAATACCCTTGTATATACAGTGGTTGAACGCCCAGTAATTTCTAAAGTTGAGCTAAAAGGCAATAAACTTATTCCTAAAGAAGCCTTGGAAGAAGGCTTAAAGAAAATGGGTCTGTCCGAAGGTGAAGTTTTAAAGAAATCATCTTTGCAAACGGTTGAAACTGAATTAGAACAACAGTACATGCAGCAAGGTCGCTACGATGCTGATGTCAAAGTGATTACAACCGCTCAACCGAATAACCGTGTCAATGTCTTAATTGAGTTTGAAGAAGGCCAATCTGCCAAAGTATTTGATATCAATATCATTGGTAATACGGTTTTTAAAGAAAGCGAAATTAAACAAATTTTTGCATTAAAAGAAAGTGGTTGGAACTCGATCATTTCTCGTAATGACCGCTATGCACGTGAAAAGATGGCTGCGAGTTTAGAAGCGTTACGTGCGATGTATCTCAACAAAGGTTACATCAACTTCAACATTACCAATTCAAGTCTGAATTTGAGTGAAGATAAAAAACACGTCTTTATCGAAGTTTCGGTGGATGAAGGTGAACAATTTAAGTTTGGTGAAACCCATTTCTTAGGTGATACGCTTTATACGCAAACAGATTTAAACGCTTTAAAACTCTATAAAGATGGCGATTTATATTCACAAGAAAAAGTGAATGGTGTGAAACAGCTTTTACTTCGTAAATATGGTAATGCAGGTTACTACTTTGCAGAAGTGAACATTGTTCCTGAAATCAATAAAGACACCAAATTGGTTGATTTAAATTACTATGTGAATCCGGGCCAGCAAGTCACTGTTCGCCGTATTAATTTCACAGGTAACTCGAAAACAGCTGATGAAGTTCTACGTCGTGAAATGCGTCAAATGGAAGGCGCCTTAGCAAGTAACGAAAAAATTGATTTGTCTAAAGTGCGTTTAGAACGTACTGGTTTCTTTAAAACCGTTGATGTTAAGCCTGCACGTATTCCGGGCACGCCAGATCAAATTGATTTAAATGTAAATGTTGAAGAGCAGCATTCGGGGACAAGTACTTTAGCTGTTGGTTTCTCACAAAGTGGCGGTGTAACTTTCCAAGCAGGTTTGAGTCAAACCAACTTCTTGGGTACAGGTAATGCAGTTTCTATCGATTTGTCTCGTTCAGAGACTCAAGATTATTACAACCTCAGTGTAACTGACCCATACTTCACTATTGATGGTGTACGCCGTGGTTATAACTTGTACTACCGTAAAACCAAGTTAGATAACGACTATAACGTTAACAACTACGTCACTGATAGTTTTGGTGGTGGTATCAACTTTGGTTATCCGATCGATGAAAACCAAAGTATCAGTATGGGTTTGAATATTGATCAAACTGATGTAACTACAGGCCCATATGTATCTACGTATGTCCGTGACTACTTACTTGCTAACGGTGGTAAAGCTACAGGGAAAGGTTCTTACTGCCCAAAAGATGCTAATGGTGAGTCTCAAAATACTGTACCTGTTTATAATGATAAAAACGAAATAATTGGTTATAAATGTGCTGTTGAAGAAATTACTTATGACAATGAATTTAAAGGTGATTTCTTAACTTATAACCTTAACTTAGGTTGGTCGTACAACACCTTGAATCGCCCGGTATTCCCTACATCGGGTATGTCACACCGCGTCAATGCCGAAATTGCATTACCAGGTAGTGATGTTGAATATCAAAAAATCACTTATGATGCACAAGCTTATTTCCCACTCGGTAAAGACTTTGTGTTACGTGGTTACGGTAAGTTAGGCTATGGTAATGATTTACCGTTCTATAAAAATTTCTATGCAGGTGGTTTTGGTTCGGTACGTGGCTATGACAACAGTACTCTAGGGCCGAAATATCCTGGTGTGTATTATGATGCGCAAAATCAGGTTGACTACGATCCAGAAGAAGTCGGTGGTAATGCTTTAATTCAATTTGGTACTGAATTGGCTTTACCTGTGCCATTTAAAGGCGATTGGGCGCGTCAAGTTCGTCCAGTATTGTTTGCTGAAGGCGCACAAGTATTTGACACCCAATGTGACGTTCCTAAATCTAGTGAAGACCGTCAATACTGTAAAGATAATTACGGCTTTGATATGAATAACATGCGTTATAGCGTTGGTGCAGGTTTTACTTGGATCACGATGATTGGTCCAATTTCACTGAGTTATGCATTCCCACTGAATGACAAAGCTGGCGATGAAACAAAAGAAATCCAATTCGAGATTGGTCGTACGTTCTAAGTACGACCCTTCTGGGAATAACAAAATTACAGGTTGATAAGATGAATAAATTATTTGCTGGTTTGGCGGTATTGGGTATGTCATGTTCTGCTGTGGTACATGCAGCAGGTTACGGTGTGGTAGATTTAGAAAAGGTGGTTGATCAAAGCGCTTATCTAAAACAACAAAATGCTCAAATTCAACAGCAGTTGAAACCACAAACCACTAAAATTGAATCACTGGCTAAAGAGCTGGAAGCAATGCAACAGAAAGCTCAGCAAGGTGGTGATAAGTTGACTGCTGCGCAAAAGCAGCAAATGGGTCAACAGTATCAAACTAAACTCAAAGAGCTGACTGATTTACAGCAAAAAGTTCAAGCTTCGGTTCAAGGTAATATCCAGTCCTTAAATCGCACGATGGATACTCGAATCAAGCAAGTTGCAGAACAATTGCGCACAGAAAATAAGTTAGATGTTATTTTGAATAAAAATTCAGCACTTGCGTATGACCCTAAGTTTGATTTAACTGATAAAATGATTCAAAAGGTTAATGCAATTAAATAATCAATGAGTTCTCAAAAATTCAGTTTAGAAAAGCTTGCTCAACTTGTTCAAGGTCAATGTATTGGTCAGCTAGACTTGCAATTCAGTGGAATGGCAAGTCTAGAGAGTGCTCAACCGCATCAGCTTGCATTTTTAAACGCAGATAAATATCTGAATGAAGCTCAACAGTCTAAGGCTGGTGCGCTGATTGTGACTGCAGACATGCAGTCACAAATCCCTTCACAGCAAAACTTCATTGTTGTACCCAATCCTTATCTGGCTTTCGCTATTCTAACGCATGTTTTTGAAAAAAAATCTGTAGAAATAGGAATTGAAAGTACTGCTCAAATTCATCCTTCCGCAATCATTTCTGATACTGCTTATATTGGGCATTATGTGGTGATTGGTGCGAATAGTGTGGTGGGTGAAGGAACGCGCATTGAATCACAAGTGAAGATTGATCATGGTGTTGAAATTGGTAAAGATTGTTTTATCGATTCGCATGTGACGATTACTGGTGAAGCCAAGTTAGGTGATCGTGTACGTATCCATGCAAATACGGTGATCGGTGGTGAAGGATTTGGTTTTGCGCCTTATCAAGGGAAATGGCATCGTATTGCTCAATTAGGTTCTGTACGTATCGGGAATGATGTGCGTATTGGTTCAAATTGTAGTATTGACCGTGGTGCTTTAGATGACACAATTTTGGAAGATGGTGTCATTATTGATAACCTTGTGCAAATCGCGCATAACGTCAAAGTTGGTGCAAATACCGCAATGGCTGCGAAATGTGGCATTGCCGGTAGTACAACTATTGGCAAAAATTGTGTGCTAGCAGGGGCTGTTGGTATCGTAGGTCACATTAATATTGTAGATAATGTGACAATTACCGGTATGTCAATGGTCACAAAAAGTATTTCCGTTGCTGGAAGTTATTCTTCAGGTACGCCGATGCTTGAAAGTGGTTCTTGGAAAAAGGCAGCAATCCGCTTTAAACAATTAGCAGATGTGCCATTGACCCAATTGGTCAAACGACTTGATCATATGCAGTCTCAAATTGAGTCCCTTGAATCAACATTTAAATTGCGTAAATAATTATGATGACAGAGTCGAATACCCCAGCTTTCACAAAACCTGAATTACCAATGACTATTCAGACTATTCGTGAATATTTGCCACATCGTTATCCGTTTTTATTGGTTGATCGTGTTGTTGAAGTGACTGACAACGGGATTGTAGGCTATAAAAATGTAACGATTAATGAAGAATTTTTACAAGGCCATTTCCCTGAATACCCAATTATGCCGGGTGTGCTGATTGTTGAAGCATTGGCGCAAGTATCGGGTATTTTAGGCTTCATCATGAATAATGAGAAACCTTCAGCGGGTTCGCTGTTCTTATTTGCTGGTGCAGAGAAGGTTCGATTTAAAAAACAAGTCGTTGCAGGCGATCAACTTGTATTAAAATCGGAATTAGTGATGCAAAAGCGTGGCATTTACAAATATAATTGTGTTGCCACTGTAGATGGCGTAGTCGCAGCAACCGCGGAAATTATGGTTTCGCATCAGAAAACAGAGACAGCATGAGCAATAACGAATTAATTCATCCTACCGCCATTATTGACTCATCAGCAGTAATTGCTCCGGATGTGCAAATTGGACCATATTGTATTATTGGTCCTAAAGTCACAATTGGAGCGGGCACTAAACTGCATTCACATGTTGTGGTGGGTGGTTATACCCGTATTGGTCAACATAACGAAATTTTTCAATTTGCCAGTGTTGGTGAAGTCTGCCAAGACTTAAAATATGCTGGTGAAGAAACCTGGTTAGAAATCGGTGATTATAACTCGATTCGTGAACACTGTAGTTTACACCGTGGTACTGTTCAAGATCAGGGTCTAACTAAAGTTGGTAGTCACAATTTATTGATGGTGAATACACATATTGCACATGACTGTGTGGTAGGTGATCACAATATCTTTGCCAATAATGTCGGCGTTGCCGGCCATGTCCATATCGGTGATTATGTCATCGTAGGTGGTAACTCTGGTATTCACCAATTCTGTAAAATCGATTCATTCAGTATGATTGGTGGTGCATCGCTTATTTTGAAAGATGTACCTGCTTATGTCATGGTATCTGGTAATCCAGCCCATGCTTTTGCAATGAACATTGAAGGAATGCGTCGTAAAGGTTGGTCTAAAAATGTGATTCAAGGTTTACGTGAATCTTTTAAATTGATCTATAAAGATGGTTTAACGACGAATGAAGCGATTGAGCGTATTCGTACTGAAATTTTGCCTGATGTGGCAGAAGCGCAATTGTTGATTGACTCACTTGAGCAGTCTAAGCGCGGTATCGTTCGTTAAATACTGCGAATAAAAATAGACACCTTATAAGGTGTCTTTTTTTTGCGTTAAAAATAGGACTATTTTTTAACAAAGCCTGCTTCTTCAGATTTTGGATACTTTTGGATAAGCTTGCTTTTGAGCTGCGTTGCTAAACTACTATTTCGATCGACGTCTTTTGCAATGCTATACAGTTGATATAACGCTCTAGGCGCGCGGGTCGATTCAGGGTATTGATCTACCACGATACTATAGTTCTTTTTCGCTTCCGCATAGTTGGTCGGTTCAACAGCAAGGTTGAACTCAGCTAGCCAAAAATATGCGTTGCTAATATAGACACTGTTAGGATTATTCTTAATAAAGTTTTTCATTGGTGCAATGGCTTTCTTTGCACCACCTTGTTTGTATGCGTCTAAAGCAACGGTATACGCTGCTTTCTCAAGCTCAAGTGAGTCACCACCTGCATTTACAGGTTGGTTTGCAGATGAGCTTAATGTTGATTGGGTCGTAGGTTGTTTAACAGGTGTAGGCGCTGTATTAGCTGTTACTGGGTACAGTACCTTGTTGGTTATCCTCCGCGGCCTCTGTGTCTTCACTTGGATCTACTTTTTGTTGGAGTAGTTCTAAACGTTGATCTAAATCTGCATAGCGGTTTGTAAGTTCACTTTTTAATTGTTCGATAATATTGTCTTGCTCTTCCATTTTACCGCGTAAGCTACGCAATTCATTTTCAAGCTGTTGGTTCTTCTGCATAAGCTGCCAATTCAAATTGGTTGGAATAGGGGTAGAGCCAGCACCTGTTTGAATGGCCGTATTATTTGCTGTATACACAGTACCATTATTAGCGCCACTCAAACCACGAGATTCAATTGGAATATTGGCAAATAATGCACCTGAGCAAGTCAATGTAAGGGCACACAATACATGCTGTTTAAACATCATAAAAATTCCATGTAGTTACAAGCATGTCCGTATAGAATAGTTTTATTACAGACAGCTTTAGATAAAACGATAAGCACATTAAAAACGCCAAAGATCTGAATTGCAATAAGCTTTTACAATCTTGCTGTGTATTAAAGTAAAAATATAGTGATGAAGTTTCACGTTTTCTACATCATCGACCATCATATTGATTTATAAATAATCAAACAGTGTTTTCTACTCAGGAATTCTTGGTTTTAGGCTTGCATGTTTATTAAAAATCTCTATACTCTGTTCTTGCAATGGTAGCCCTGCTGGTTACTTCGCAATTGTACTCTATAAACCCCGCCAGGACCGGAAGGTAGCAACGGTAGTAGAAATATGATGTGCCGAAGTCTTGCTGGTAGGGTTGCCACCAGTTTCAATAATAATAAATTAAACGTCCTTTCATTTTTTCAATCCTATATTCTTCTTTATTTTAGTTTTATTAATTTTTCATTTAGATTTATATCTTTTTTATTCGTCATCAAATTCTTTACGTGCAATCACTTTAAAAATCGTATTGAGATCAAAGCCTCGATATTGCAAAAAACGTATTTGTTTGGCTTTTTGTTTTGGATCACGTTCAACAGCTTTGCCAAATTTTTTTATTTTGAGCTGGTAGGCTTCAGTGACCCAATCTGTTTCTTTTAATTCATCCAGAATTAATTCACTGTCTACTTTTTTATTTTTTAACGCGAGCTTTATGCGATTAGGGCCTTTACCTTTACGTTTTTGACTCGATAGCACCATCTCTGCTACACGCTGATCGCTTTGATAGTTCTCACGTGCGAGTTCTTCCACCAAGTGTATGACTTCTTCACGACTATCCGCATACAGTGCTAATTTTTCGATTAAATCCGCTTTTGAGTATTCTTTACGTGTGAGTACTGCAAAAGCGTACGAGCGTAGACGAGAGCCGCGCAGTCCCGATTTTTTTTCAGCATGAACATCTTTACCATTGGTGTCAAAATGCAACGCAGTGTGATCGATCACCGAAGTATTGTCATGTGAAATGTCAGTTTGTGCAGCATGATTTACGCAGGTAGTTTCTTCAGCTTCTGCAAACTGTTGTTTCAGTGCTTCATAATCAAGCAAGAATGGAAAATGGTCTTTAGTCATGGGGTCATTTTAATACAAATTTTGAGTGCAAAACAAAACGCCCCGTAGGGCGTTTCGTCTGCTATTAAAGTATGCTGTAATTAAGCATCTAAAAAGTCTGGTTCTTCTTCGTCTTTGTCTTCTACAGGTGCTGTACCCGTAGTCAGAAGTTGTTCACGAATCAGTTTTTCGATAGTTTGCACAAGTTCAGGGTGTTCTTCTAAGTGGCGAATGGTATTGTTTTTACCTTGCCCAATCTTGTCACCTTGGTATGAATACCAAGCACCTGCTTTTTGAACAATTTCTTGTTGTACTGCGAGGTCAACAAGCTCACCTAAATGGTTCACGCCTTTACCATAAAGAATTTGGAAAATCGCTTCACGGAATGGAGGAGCCATTTTGTTTTTCACAACTTTCACTTTAGTTTCTGAACCAATGATTTCGTCGCCTTCTTTCACTTGACCAATACGGCGGATATCTAAACGTACAGATGCATAGAATTTAAGTGCATTACCACCAGTTGTGGTTTCTGGGCTACCAAACATTACACCAATCTTCATACGGATTTGGTTAATGAAGATCACCATACAGTTCGAACGTTTCGCATTACCGGTAATTTTACGCAGTGCTTGGCTCATCAGGCGAGCTTGTAAGCCCATGTGTGAGTCACCCATTTCGCCTTCAATTTCGGCGCGAGGGGTCAGTGCAGCTACAGAGTCGACAACGATCAGGTCAATGGCACCTGAACGTACCAGCATATCTGCAATTTCAAGTGCTTGTTCACCATTGTCTGGCTGTGAAACAAGTAAGTTATCAATATCTACGCCAAGTTTACGTGCGTATTGAGGGTCTAATGCATGTTCAGCATCGATGAATGCACAAGTACCGCCAGCTTTCTGACATTGTGCAATAGCTTGTAATGTCATAGTCGTTTTACCAGAAGATTCAGGACCGTAGATTTCTACGATACGACCTTTAGGCAAACCACCAATACCTAGTGCGATATCTAATGTTAAAGAACCTGTAGAGACAGCTTCAACTGCCTGTACGGTATTATCACCAAGACGCATAACGGTGTTTTTACCAAACTGCTTTTCAATTTGGCTTAAGGCCGCATTTAACGCCTTGCTTTTATTATCATCCATCTTACAACCTCAATACGATGTCACGAAACAATATACTCAAGTGGATGTATTCAGTTTAAATCTGTTCCACGAGTGTATAGTGACAGAAATCATCCTTTTGTTCTATGAAAATCACAACAGGTGCGACATGTTGTGACGCTTTAACTTAATCATCATTATAAGACCATTGCTGGTCAAACTGTTGATCATTTTCTCTTTTAAATTTACCAATATCTCGACGATCTTTTTTACTTGGTCGATGATCTGGCCGAGCTAGATTATGCAACTTTCTTTGGGATGCGAGCAATTCCCGTTTTGCAATACTGACCTCAGTTTCATCATAAAGCAGCTGAGCGGTTGGGGCAGGCCCACGAACATCCGACAGTGCTTTTACCACCACGGTTTTTTTCTCAAGGCCTTGGGCAATGGTTAATTCCATGCCTACACGAACTTCACGAGAGACTTTAACGCGTTCGCCATTATGATGAACTTTACCGCCTTCAATCGCATTTTTGGCAATAGAGCGTGTTTTAAAAAAACGTGCAGCCCACAACCATTTGTCTATACGCATACTAACCGCATCTTCGGCTAGATTTGATTTACGCATATTTTTTCTGTTCCTCGGCTTGCTCAATCATTTGAGCTTCTAAAATAGGGATTAAATCTGTTAATGCGGACAGCATTGGGTAATTGCAAGTCTCGCGAGGCGCTTTGGCAGATGAAGGCTGCTGAATCGAATAGAGCTGTTCAATCCCAAAAAGTTTTGCACCATTGAGCACTTTTTCTGTGTCATCAATGAAATAACAGTTTTTTGCATCGAAGAGATGTTTGCTTGCTAATATTTGCCAAAACTCAATAAACTCTTTGGCATGACCGAGAGTTTCTGAACTGACGATAACATCGAAAAAATCACGAAGACCGGTTTCTTCAAGTTTGAATTGTAAACCTGCAAAGTCGGCATTAGTTGCAAGCCAAATAGGATAGCCATTTTCTTTCAGATAGGTGAGCAGCTCAATGCAGCCTTCGCGTTTAGACACTTTGGCTTTTTGTTCTATTTGCATCTCCAGAACATCAACGCCAACTTGTGACGTCCAAAAGCGAGAGGAGTACCATTTTAGGGTATGATTATGCTGTTGATAAAAACTAAATAGCGTTTGCTTGCTTTGTTCGAGTGAGCACTGATGCTGTTCAGCATAGCGAATTGGCAGCAACTCATTCCAAATGAAATCATCATAAGCAAGATCGAGTAAAGTACCGTCCATATCAAAAATGATCGTCGGCTTTTCTGAGTAATTTGGCATATAAAGGTATTCTATGTTTAAAACAACAACAGCACCGCAAGACCCACTGATTTTGCAGTTGGTTCCCATTGTGACACAAGCTTGCGAAATTTTGCGAGAAGAATATCGGCGTTATTGCTCAGGTGCGGATTTTGATGTGGAACGTAAAAGTGATGATTCACCTGTAACGCAAGCTGACTATCGTGCAAATAGCTATATTACTCAAGCATTATCCAAAGTTTCTAACTTGCCTGTATTGTCAGAAGAAGGTGACAAGTCTGAACGTATGCAATGGCAAAAATTTTGGCTGCTTGATCCTTTAGATGGTACCAAAGAGTTTTTACATAAAAGACCTGAATTTACCATTAATCTGAGTTTGGTTGAGGGTGCTAATACTACCTTTGCCATATTGGCAATTCCGGGGGAATATAGTGTATATATTTGTCCTTTTGCAGGATTTCCATTGAAATATGATAGCCAGTCAACCACATGGTATGAATATGTTCAAACTTCTGTAGAGAATGTCGTACACGTTGGCTTGAGTCAAAGTGCCAAAAATAAGCCGATTTATAAGCACTATCTAGACGCTTTAGAAAAACTTAGTCCTTATCAGGCATACCATGCTGGTAGTGCATATAAGTTTTGTATGATGTTAGAAGATCGAGTTGATATTTACCCGCGTTTTCATCCCACCTGTGAATGGGATACGAGCGCTGGACAATGTTTAATCGAGCGTATTGGTGGGGGGGTGGTTGATTTTAAAGGTCGCGCATTTTTATATAACCAACGCACGACTTTATTAAATGGTGGATTTATTGCATTTAAAAATGCCGAAATGAAAGAATTGGCCTTAAATGCTTTGGCAAACATGCCTGACAAAACTTGAGCTAAATTGGGTTCATGCTATAGTGTCAGCACACTCCGTTAAATCTCCTGCATATAAGAACTGTCAATTATGGCCCTAGATTTGCTCCCTCCTAGTATGCTGAAAGCAATAGACTTATTGCCGGATGAAAAGACGCCTGTAACATTGTTTACGCGTCATTCCATTCGTGAAGTTGTACAAGGACAAGGCTTGGCCGGTTATGACTTGCAACTGACGCATCAAGGACGTGATTTAGCCGAAGCGTGGGGCAGCTATTTGGTTGAAAATACCGATCGTGTTATTCAACACTGTATTTCTAGTCCAATTCAGCGCTGTGTGGATACGGCAGCATTGATGATTCAAGGTGCAGATAACGTCACGATTGAACCGAATACCCACCATATCGAGATCATTGAACAAGGATTATTGGTCGAGCCGGGAAGTTTTGTGCTCGATATTAAAAAAGCAGGACCATATTTTCAAAAGCAAGGTGCCTTGGGCTTTATCAATAGTTTTGTGAATAATGCTTTGCCGGGTATGAAACAGCCCATTCATGGGGTGGTAGATGTTTTGGAGTTGATTTACAACACTCATCCAACCAATGATTATGGTCTGAGTCTAGCGGTGAGTCATGATACGATTTTGGCTGCAATTCTTGCCATTATTTCAGGTAAAAATATCGTGACACGCGAAGATTGGCCTAAAATGATGGAAGGTTTATTTGTTTGGTTTGAAGGAGATGTATTCCTTGAGTCAAAACTGAAATGGATTTGGCGTGGTGAACTAAATGAATTAAATATTCGTGAATTTCAGCAAGCTGAACAGCAACTTTAAGAAATTTTGCTAATAATAAAAAATTTATAAAAGGCATCCATGTGCGTGGATGCCTTTTTTATCTGTTTCAGTATTTCATTAAATAAAAGATTAAATATTGGCTTTAATTCGTGCAGGGTACTGATTTAAATCAATACTTGAACCATCGTCACTATAAGGCCAGCGGCTAGTATTAACTGGGAGGTGCTGTTGGTGGATTCGACTATATTTGTCAGCGGCAATCAAAGTCGCAATGTCATGATCTTTAATGCTATACGCTTGCACGAGTTCAGCTGGATATTGTGTGCGTTCAAAAAATTCAGCTTCTGTTTCCCCTTGATGCAGTGCAAAGATACGTTCTACAGCTGGTAAGTACACGCCATATGCTAACCATGAGTCTACACCTTGAGAGGCTTGAATCTCAGCGGTCGATTTCATATTTGAAATGACTTTACCTAAAATGTCTTTTTCACCTTTAGATGTAAAATATTCAATATATTGATTTTCTGCTTCTGCAAATTTTTCTAATGATGGCAAAAATTGGTTAATCGACATTTTTATCCCTCTTTTCATTTGTACAGCAATGGCTGCCTAGGATGAAAATTAAAATACCATAAAAAATATATGGGATTAAACCATTTCTTAAAATTTTATTTACAAAGTTTCTAAAAATATCCTGACAATTTCTGTCGGGAATATACGATTGTATTAACAGGTCTACATCTTAATTTTAGTTGAAAAGTGAAATACCTGTCACACCAATCGTGATTCAGCCAATACTAAATATTTAGATTTTATTTGAATTGTTAAAAAGTGACAAAACACGGCAATTGAATGATTTAAAAAAAGAAAATAGCATTAACTTTGTTATAAATTATTGATTTATATATTTTATGTAAGTCTCTTTATTGGATTCTTTTGTGGCTAATTGGGGAATAGTAGTGAAAAGTGTGATAGGTTTTTCATATAACAAGTTATCAATTTGTATTGTGTCATTGATGTTAGTTGCTTGTGGTGGCGGAGGTGGTGGTGATAGTTCAGGTGGCTCTGCATCAACTGCCAGTTATCCAGAACCGACCCAAGACATAGTCGATGATACCAGTATTGGCTTTTATGACTACGATGCAAATGATGCTGTTCGTGAAATACGAAATGATTTAGTCGGCAACTTTTCAGCGCAAGTTCAATTTGGTCAAAGTCATGTCGTCGATCCGAATGCGAACGAATCCAAGAAAATGCCACGGTTAACCAGTGAAAAAGAAGCGCTGCTTATCGTGACGCCAACACTTGATATGCAAAACATCAAGCAACTCAAAGTAGAAATCTATCAAAACAATCGCTTAGTGCGCACTGCGACATTGGATGATCCAACGCAGATGCCTGTTTCAGACCAGAGTGGGCAAAGAGGTCGTCCAGATGTTTGGTACAGTAAACGTGCGTGGACCACGAAACTCAATTGGGATGAAGTTAAACCCGGTCTAAGATTAAAATTTATTGACGCAAATAAAGTCAGCGGTGAATTGGCTGAGGATAAAATCGATTTTGCTGCACCAGGGGAATTGGTTTTAAATAATATCCGTGTTGGTATGTTGGCAGATAAGCCAAATTCTACCGGCCACTATATGTTACTAGAGCCTGAAAAAGCGGGCACAGATTATTTCCAAACCATTCCTGCAGCAGAAATGACGGTTGCACAATATGATGATATTCAGTTAACACGTGCAATGGTATCTTCAGGTGTTATTTATGACAGTAAAAGTGCCGGAGATGGGGGTGTCTATGCAGGAGACATGCGTGAGGATGTCGGTAAATCAACCTTTAGTGTTGGTATAAACCTTGCCAACTGGGGCATTACCAGTGCATCTATGGCCAACCAGAGCCAGCCACAATTAACCCAAACAGTGGTTGTCCATCATACGAAGGGGAACTACGCCAATGGTGTGCATACCCATGGCCTGAGTGGCGGTAATGGTATGTTGACACTCTATGATTCTGTAGGGAATGAATTTAGCCATGAAATCGGTCATCACTATGGTTTAGGACATTACCCTGGTCAGGTAGGTGATAATCTATTTTGGGCTGCACATCATGCGGATAGTGGATGGGGCTATATTGCCAACCGTCATATGATGCGCGGAAATCTATCATGGACGGCGACATGGAAGTGGGATGGAGCGAATGGTATCCCAAATTTTAAAAATTTGTTTCCGTACGGAAAAGATGCCATGTCCGGCGGGTATCCTGATAGTAATGTATCACGCTACACACACTATACGGGTTACAGCACATTCCTGAAAATTCAACCACACTTTGACCGTTATGTCTGGGATGAAACTTCGCCTACCGGCTACAAAAAGTGGAACAAAACCACTCGTGAAATGGAAGTCGCTCAACCGAAGATGCCAAATTCTACGGCTCCGGTTTGGTATAACGCAGATCAAAATTATCCACGACCACGGGTCTTTGGTCAGCCTGTCATTACAATTTTAGGTGGTTATGATCCTGTCAATCAAGTCGGTTTGTTATATCCTGCGGCACGTTCAAACTGGGGTAATGTATATGACTTAAATGCTGCCAATACCGCTTTGGATCAAGCGGCATGTTGGTTGAATGTGCAATACACGAATAAAGTCAACAATATTGCTTTAGCACCTGCACGATTAGGCAGTAATGCCAATAAATTGCATGTCAATTTAGCTTTGGCAGATCAACCACAGAAAGTTGATTTGTATTGTAAAAAAGCAGGTGAAGAAGCCAAGTTATTAGCAAATATTGATATTCCAGTCTACAGCACAGCGATCAAGCCGGCTGTCAAAATTGGGCGTCAGCATGGTTATAGTGCATTGCGTGCTATCGAACTTCCTCAATTAGAAAGTGCTTTGGAAGCGCAAGCTGTAAATGCTGTTGTTGCACTAAATCCAACTGAAAAAATGCTGTATGAGTCATATAAAAATGACAAGTCATTGATGAATAGTGTGGCGCGTCAGCAATTAACCCGTTATGAATCGCAACAAAACACAGCATACCGACTAAATCGTTGGATGAATGTGTATGCACAAGACCTAACCAATCAAGTTCCTGAGGCACAAAGTGCACTCGACGCATTTATGACAAAGCTTTCAGTATCTCAGGAAGGTTTGTTTGATCAGGCAACATTGATCAAAAATGGTAACAACTGTTTGAAAGCAGAAACATTAACCGATGGAAAATTAAACTTATATATTAGTGGTCCAAGCGGATGTACTGCGGACGAATCGGAACAGTGGGTATATGATGCCATTGGTCGTATACACAGTAAGTCAAATCCCGATCAATGCATTACAGGCAATGGTGGTTCAGCTAAAGTGACGCTAGAACGTTGTGTGTTAAACCAAACCAACCAAATTTGGACCATGGACCCTGCGACTACAACGATTCGTCAAAGTGGTCAATGTATGGATTTAAATACGGGACGTTTGCAGAATAACCGTGCGGATTTAATTCGATATAGCTGTACCAATGGTGGCAATCAACGTTGGACAAATTTGACAGCAAGCCAAAACTTATTATGGATATATTTATCAGCGACGAATATGAGGCTGATCAATAAATAATCTGTAAATAGAAAATAAGGTCCTTATTGGACCTTATTTTTTTTGCCTTTAAAAATCGATAGGCACAAAAAAAGCCCTAAAAAGGGCTTTTTTCATCGCAACAAATTAGTTAGCTAAAGCTTTAACTTGTGCATTTAAACGGCTCTTATGACGAGCAGCTTTGTTTTTATGGATGATGCCTTTATCAGCCATACGATCGATAACAGGAACAGCTTTTTTGTAAGCTTCTGTAGCGACAGCATAATCACCAGCAGCAATAGCAGCTACTGTGCGTTTAAGATAAGTACGAACCATAGAACGTAAGCTTGCGTTGTGTTGACGTGCTTTAACGTTTTGACGAGCACGTTTTTTTGCTTGAGCAGAGTTTGCCACTCGTGCACTCCTTGAAATAGATTGGTCTGGGCGGGCTGAAATTACATCTGAAAACCAACATCAGAAGAACTATCACCAGCCCGTAAACAAGTGCCATATTGTGATTAAACTAAGCGCTTAAGTCAAGTCTTGACATGCTTTGACAACATTTTAGATGCAGAAAAATTTTAAAGAAAACGTTAGATTAGTCTAAAGTGATTGAGATTGTATGAAAAATGACTAAAAGTATAGAGAATGCGATTGTCATCGGAGCAACAGGATTGGTCGGGCGGGAATTGGTTCGTCAGCTCAGTCAAAATGCAAGATGTAAGAATATTACGGCTGTGGTACGTCAGCGTGACCATGAACTGAATGGACTGGCAAAAGTTCAACAAATGGTGATCAGTGACTTTCTTTCTCTGACTCAGGATGATGTGAGAGATTATAGTCATGCCTTTAGTTGTTTAGGCTCGACCATTAAAAAAGCAGGGTCTAAAGATAATTTTTATCAAATTGATTTTAGCATCAATGCGCATTTTGCTGAATTATTAGAATATACAGATACACAATTGATCATTGTCAGTGCAATGGGCGCAAAAGCCAATTCCGCGTTTTTTTATAATCGAGTCAAAGGTGAATTGGAATATTATTTAAAAACCTTAAAGTTAAATCAACTTTCGATTTTAAAACCTTCGCTGTTACTTGGTGAGCGTCATGAATCTCGACGTTTAGAAGATGCGACACAGAAACTTTATATGCGCTTTTCGCATTTTGTACCTGATCGTTTCAAATTTAAGCCAGTGACAGCACAGCAAGTGGCTCATACTATGGTCGAGGCGGCACAAACTCAGACTGAAAAGTTCGAGATTTATGATAATTTACGCATACTAACAATTAAATGAGGGAAATACCGTGTCTACAGTTCCATTCGTCACTTGTGATTTACTTGATGATCATCCAGACAAAGAATTACAAGTGGTGATCCCATCAATGGATGGTAAATTCTTTCAAAGTTATGGTGCACGAAAAAGTTTTGGCGGTCAGGTGGTGACGGTCAAATGTTTTGAAGATAACTCTCGTGTTAAAGAATTATTGGCAACCGATGGTACTGGTAAAGTATTGGTTGTGGATGGTGGCGCTTCGATGCGCTGTGCCTTGATGGGCGATATGATTGCTGAATCTGCAGTCAACAATCATTGGAATGGTGTCATTATTTACGGCTGCGTGCGTGATGTTGATGCGATTGCAGAACTTGATTTAGGTGTGCATGCTTTGGCTGCGATTCCACAAAAAAGTAACCGCAAAGGCGTGGGTGAAACAGATATTCCATTAAGTTTTGGTGGTGTAAACATTCAGTCCGGTGATTTCATCTATGCTGACAATAACGGCATTGTTGTTTCAAAAGAGCAATTGGTTGCTTTATAAGCGTATTTGAATTTTTAGTCGTGGAATGAAAGCGTAATTCTTGCTCATACACGACGATATAAATGTGAAAAAGAAAATACAAACATCAGCTGAGGACTCTCGGCTGTTGTATAAAAATACCAAATAAAAAAAGAAAGGAAAAAGTATGTTGTTGCATCAATTAAAAGTGGCGCAAGCGTTGCTCTCAGGCGTAGCAGAAGGCGGACGAGGTACAAATGGGACGCCTTATCCGAAACAACCTGAAAAAGCCCTTAAACTGTACGAATTTGAAGGGTCTCCCTATTGTCGTCGTGTACGAGAAGTACTAACCACACTCAATTTGGATTATGATGTCTACCCATGTCCCAAAGGGGCTAAAAAGTACCGTTTAGACGTGCAAAAATTGGGTGGAAAACAGCAATTCCCTTTCTTGGTGGATGACAATACTGGGGATCGTTTGTACGAATCTCAGCAAATTATTCATCATTTATTTAAACATTATGGCAAAACAGGTCAGACTCCTAAGAAATATGCCAGTTATCCTAAAATTCCGTATGTTGCTTATGTTGGAACCTTAATTAATGGGGCTCAAGGCGTGTGGGTGCAGCGTAAAGTTATCCATCGTGATGCTCCAAGTCAACTCTTAGAACTATGGGGTTTTGAAGCGAGTCCATATACACGCATCGTACGTTGCGCATTGTCTGAAATGGAATTGGCATATACCTTTCATAATGTGGCTAAGGAACGTTGGCAAGATCAGGGATTAGCAGTAATGCGCTTAAAACCTGGTAAATATGTACCCATGAAAGGTGGTAAGCGTGAACAAGTGTTAAAAATCATGGGGAACAATATTCAAGTGCCATACTTCAAAGATCCTAATACTGGTGTTGAACTTTTCGAATCTGAAAAAATTGTGCAATATCTGAAAAAGCAATATTTGAGCTAATCTTACTCAAGTTTAAGCTAAGTGCAGTGTATAGTCAGACAGATGGCTATACACATATTGTAATGATAAATGGGTCTAAAATTAGAAGAAAAATGCATCATAGCTGCATCAATTGAATTAGAATAAATTATTAAAAATAAGAAATTTACTTAATTATAGGGATATCCTAAAAGGATTAAACTCATTAATGTAAAAGACATTTCATTTTTTCGGGGGAAGTAAATCATGTCACCACAAGAAGTCATACTACCCGTACCGGTGCTTGTCGTTGAAGATGAGGAAATTATTCAATTACGTTTACGTCAAATTTTGACGGAGCTGGGTTATAAGCGTGAAGAGCTTATCTTCACCAAAAATGTTAAAGAATCTATTCAAGCCGTAGAGACACAACCGATATCATTAGCCTTAGTTGACTTAGGTTTGCCTGATGGCAGTGGTATCGAAATTATTGAAAAAATACGTTCCCTCGAAAGTAATACTATGATCTTGGTTGTCTCTGCATGGAGTACACAAGAAAGCTTATTTGCTGCGATTAAAGCAGGTGCAACAGGCTATGTATTAAAAGAACGTGATGATGCTGAAGTACTTTTATCTATTCGGAGTATTTTACGTGGTGGGGCGCCGATTGACCCATTTATTGCACGAGAAATCCTAAAACAAATATCCGAAGCTGAAGCACCAAGTCCAGAACAAACAGTCGCCGATGAAGCAGACTTAAACCTGCTGACCAGTCGTGAAAAAGAAATTTTATGTTTGGTTGCTCAAGGTTTGAGTAACCGTGAGATTGCTGAACAGCTTTTTGTATCACGCTATACCGTAGAAAGCCATATTAAACATATTTACCGAAAATTAGCCGTAACGAAACGAACCAAAGCCGTGAGTACAGCAAGATCTATGGGTATTCTATAATGCGTAAAGGAGGATATTTTTTCTTATTTATCCTCTGTTTAGTATGGGGGAGCTTGAGTCATGCAGAGCAAGTATTCCCTGTAAATGATCAATGTAATGTAACTGTGAATAGCATTTCAAGGGTGAAGACACCATCCAATCAAGAATTACCCAGAACGGGATGGAAAACCACACAATTACCTGATCGTTGGAAAGAAGATAAAGACTGGGAAGGTTATCAAGGTGGTGCTTGGTATAAACTAGACTGGTCTTGGTACTGTAAAAATAATGCCCGTTTGGCAGAACCCATCGTACTATATATTGATTATATCATTAATACGGGTTCAGTCTTTCTGAATGGCGACTTGCTGTGGACTAATAAAAATCTTCAAGAACCGATTTCTAAAAGTTGGAATGTTGCGCGCTATTGGATTTTACCGATAAGTGGAATCAAACATGATCATAATGAAACTTTGATCTATGTGTATGGTTACTCGAGTTTAAATGCTGGCTTGGGCCCCGTAATATTTAACAATGTAATGGCAACGGTTGAGCAAGCTGAAAAAACAACGTTTACACGTCGGACCATTTTACAGTTAAATATTTTTCTTTCTGGGGTCTTGGGTCTAATTTGCTTTATTATTTGGTTGATGCGTCCTCGTGATACCAGTTTTGGCTGGTTTGCGCTTTCAACAGTGCTGTGGATTTTATTTCTCAGTAATGCCCTGACTACTGAAACCTTTCCATACCCAGATTCGGTTTTTTCTGCCAAAGCTAATCTGATATTTGTAATGCTGTACTTTCAGTGCTTTAGCATTTATATCTTACGCTTTCTTGGGCGTAAGTTTCCACGAATAGAACTGTCATTTACAATGTTGACTGCTGCACTGATTGGTGTGGTGTGTATTTGGCCATTCGAACAAAATGCAGATATTTCGAGCCTTATTTTCTTTTTGTATTGTGCATTCTTTTTTATCACTTACCTCTATCTGTGTAAAATTTGTTTCAAAGAACGAAGAAAGGACTATATTTTATTAGCAATCTGTTTGACTGCGATAATTGTGATAGTCATAGCTGACATCATGGTCTTGGTACTCTTTCCAAAAGAAAATTTTACACCTTTATCACCCTTTACTTCACCGATTATAACCTTATTTATAGTGGTGATCTTGGGGGCGAGACTCAATCGAAATATACAGAAAATTGAAAAATATAATGATGATTTGGCATTTGAAGTTCAGAAAGTCAGTGATGAACTATGTAGTAGCTTGAATGATAAACATCAGCTTGAACTGAGTAATGTACGCCTGCAGGAACGGATTAAATTATCGCATGATCTGCATGATGGTCTGGGCGCATCCATTGTGCGCTCGATGATCTTGGTTGATCAGTGTGAAAGTAATATTCCAAACAGACAGTTCTTGTCGATGTTGAAATTATTGCGCGATGATTTAAGGCAAATTATTGATAGTGGATCATCTTTAGACAGTAAAGTGCCAGATTCACCTTTGCTCTGGATCGCACCTGTTCGACATCGCTTTAGTCAGTTGATGGATGAAGTGGAAATGAATGCCAAATGGTGTATTCCTTCGCAGTGGGCGATCAAACCAACGGCAATTCAGTGTCTGACTTTAATACGAGTGATTGAAGAAAGCCTGACCAATATTGTGAAACATAGCCAAGCAAATCATGTCAATGTCACGCTGTCACAGTTCGAAAATGGCGCATTGTTATTAACTATTGAAGATGATGGCGTCGGTTTTGATGTTGAGAGTGTTTCTAATCATGGCATGAGTATTGGGATGCGAAGTATGAAAATGCGTGTCGAGCGGATAGGTGGGAATTTCAAAATTCATTCTCAGCAAGGCTGTACCATTATTCAAACAGAAATTAATTTAAAATCAGCTGCGTAAAATAATATGTTGAAATAATAAAAATGATGATCAATTCGATATTAAGTCATCTAAAGCGCATTGCATTCTTCTGCTGTGTCACTTTTATAGCAGCTTGTGGTTCGCAGGATCATGCGCCTAAACCAGGTGAGTATGGGCAGATTTTGTTCCAGCATGCGGTGTTAAGTACTGGAGAAATTCAACAATTACTCAGTGAAAGTCAAAGCGATACAAATACATTAAACACTAAAAATTTTGCAGTGGATTACACGGCGACATCCAATCAAAACCCATATCGTGCAGTCTTGTTGGTCAAAGGTAGGGCAATGACCAGTGGTGAGGTATCTGTAAAATTTCAAATTGATAACTACAATGCCGCTATTCAACAAACCTCAAGCAATCTTATGCAAATGGATGCAGGTATTGATCAGGTTGAACGATTAGAGACATTGGATGCAGGACAAGAATTTATTTTTGTTATGGACGGTGCGCCTTTTTCAGTCAATGCTGCCATTGATCCAAATAGTATGACCAGTCAACTAAGTTTGTTAGAGTCGAGGAATGTGGAGTTTCAAAGTATTGAATTACAAATTTGGCAAGGCAAAGGTAGTCAATACGGTGTAATGCGCTATCTTTGGTTTATTGGATTGGTGTTATTGATTGTATGGGTTTATCGTTTGATCGTGGAGAAAAAAGCCGATCAAGTCGAAGATTTTTTAAATCGGAGAAAGCGAAAATAATGCTATTCAGTAGCATAAAAAGGGAGCATGACGCTCCCTTTTTTATTGATTTTATTCAACTTCTGTTGGGACGAGCATGAGCACAGATTCATTTAATAGCATGGCAATATCTTCTAAAATATCAGCATCATATAAAGATTCGTCTAGCGCTAGACTTTGACCATCGGCAATGGTTTTTAAATGCAATGCAAATTCGTCTGAGATACAGATTCCTTCGCCATTTGCCCAAAACAAAATATCACCGTCTTGCTCTGTATATAGTAAGCGTGAAGCCGGTTCTAACATGAGTTGATAGCCTTGATCTAAGGCCTCTTCAAGATCACCAGTGCCGATTTCTTCGGCTTCAGGAATATTGTCAGGATATTTAGGTTCTGACATTAAGCTCATGATTGCATCTTCAAGTACGGTTGAATTTTGCAATTGTTCAAATAACTTTTCTTTTAAATACTCAAGTTCATTTTCAGTCACTTGGCCGATCGCACTGATTTGGTCACGTAAAATGTCAGTTAATGGATTTTTAAGTAGGGGATTGTCTGTGAATTTGTCTGTCACTCGATCCATCATTTCAGTGACATTTGGCATGCGGAAGCCAAATGAATACGTCAGACATTCATCTTCAGCTACGCCATAGTGTGATAGGCCTGGTGGCACATAAAGTAAGTCGCCGGGAGCAAGTACTTCATCAAAATGAACGTCCATTTCTGGCAGTAAGCGAAGCGGTTGACCTTCGACAAATGAAGTATCTGCATCACACATCTGACCCAATTGCCAACGGCGGTGACCATAGCCTTGTACGAGGAAGACATCGTAAAAATCAAAATGTTGCCCGACAGAGCCACCTTTTTGTGCATACGACACCATGATGTCATCACGACGCCATTGCGGAATAAATGAAAACTGCTTCCATAGCTCGGCTAGGTCAAAAGAATAATGATCGACAGCTTGAACCAATAAAGTCCACAGTTTCGGCATTTTTTGAAAATCGGCTTTAAGTAGTGGAGAAGATTTTACTGTCCATTGGTTAGGATCACGATCTTTTTGTTTGATGAGACGTGCAGTGACGTTATCTTCTAAAGCCAATTCAAGAACATCTTTCGGTTCAAGTATTTGGGTAATTTCAGGGAGTGCATTACGAACCAATAATGGTTTTTTTTGCCAATATTCGGCAAGGAATTGTTCAGCGCTGATGCCGCCGAGGATGTCAAGAGAATGAGCCATAGCTAAATACATACAATTTCAATGGATATATTGTCCCTTGAGATTCCTGTTTTTAGCAAGGCTCTATTTCATTAAATTATTTCGATTAGCTTGAGACTATTTTAAAGGATTGTCTTTGAGATATTGCATGACTAATTTTTCAACTTCCAAATCATAGCTATTGGCAGCAGCCGTGGTCGCTGAAAATTTCATGAATTGCTCAAAATGTGCATTGGTGTCAATTTTAGTATTTTCTTTATCAGACATTAATTTGAAATGATTCGGCATGACTTTTGCCATCATTTCAACATTTTCGCTTTGTAGTTTTAGAAGTTTTTTTACTTCAACTGTTTGTGGTTGAATGCTTTCAAATTTTTGTTTGCCTAGAGCAACCAGTTTATTGATTTGTTGTTCTGGCGTGTTACTACCACCGGTTTTGGTCTTAGTGCCTAGCTGTTGAATGATTTGCTCCTGCATTGCAGCGCCTTGTTGTTCTAATTCAGCATAGATAAATTTATATTGAACCCATTCATTGACTAAGTTTTTGTTGTATTGCTGAGAGTTGGTTACAGTTTGATTCACTGTATTGGTATGACCGTTTGTCGAACAAAATAGAAGGCTAATGCTAATGAGGCTAGATGAAATTAAATTAAACGTTTTCATGTTTTCAGTTCTTGGTTGTAATAAATAAGTAAGTGACTTTTTAATCATTAGCCCATAAAGAGCTAATGATTTGCTTATTATGCTGTAACAAATAAAGATTTTAAAATTATGGGACTAAGATCTTAAGCTCACGCAAAATATTGCAGAGTTTAATCATCGGCATACCCATGAGTGTAGTTTGGTCTTGCCCGATCATTTCTTCAAATAAGCTAATCCCTAAACTTTCACATTTAAAACTGCCAGCGCAGTGTAACGGTTGTTCAACCTGAACATAACGTTCAATTTCAGGCAAGCTAAGTTTGCGAAACTTCACTTTATAGTGCTCGACAAGGGTTTGTTCAAAACCTGTCGATTTTTGTTGGACACTGAGTGCCGTACTGAAATAAACGATTTTGTCAGAATTGGCTTGAAGCTGCTTAATGGCTTTTTCATCGCAAAGCGGTTTACCGATAAAAATATCTGGTGCGCCTTCGCGCCATGCGACTTGGTCAGAACCAATCACAATCGCGTCTGGGTGTTGGTTTGCAATTGCTGAAGCTTTTTCAAATGCCAGTCGCTTTGCCAACTCATCAGCGTGGTTCTCACCACGAGGTGTTTCGTCTATATCTGGTACGATTGAGAGGTAATCAATCCGTAAACGGTCCATTAGGTCTTTACGGGTTTGGCTGCTAGAAGCCAAAATGATTTTGGAAGTACTCATTACACTGCATATTCCATAAGTACATCAAGCGGTACATAAGACAGCACCGCTTGGTGACACGCTTGTATTTTAATAGGTGGGGCAAATCCTTCTTGATACGCTTCCACCCAGCGAGTCACACAGATACACCAGAAGTCACCAGGTTGTAGTCCTGGAAAACCAACTTCGGGTAAGGGTGTGATTAGGTCATTGCCAACTTTTTGGGAAAAGTTTAAAAATTCAGATGTCATTTGTGCACACATCGTATGCTGACCAAGGTCTGTTGTTGCTGTATGGCAAAAGCCATTTCTAAAATATCCGGTAATCGGATCAAAACAACAGCTTGCCAAGGGTTCGCCTAAAACATTTAAACGATTAATATTTGGGTCTGGATGAATCGACATAAGCGCTGAATCTTTATAAGGCTTTTCGCTATCATAACAAAACTTTGGCTCGACATAGCTTTTCTGCAAAAGAAGCTAACGTTTTTCTGCATAATCATTTAAAATCGTCGCGTTTTGATATCAATAAAAGAGAGTAATGCATGAACTTTCAGCGTATGACTGACCTAGATTTGGCGGGTAAACGTGTTCTGATCCGTGAAGATCTTAACGTACCAGTTAAAAATGGCGTGATTACAAGCGATGCACGTTTACGTGCGGCGTTGCCAACAATTAAAGCAGCTTTAGAAAAAGGTGCTGCTGTAATGGTGTATTCACACTTAGGTCGTCCTGTTGAAGGTGAGCCTAAAGCAGAACAGTCTCTAGCACCTGTAGCCGCTTATTTAACAGAAGCTTTGGGTCAAGATGTTCAATTGATCACTGACTATTTGGATGGTGTTGACGTTGTGCCAGGTCAAGTGGTTTTACTTGAAAACTGCCGTTTCAATGTAGGTGAAAAGAAAAACAATCCTGAATTATCTGCTAAATATGCAGCACTTTGTGATGTTTACGTTATGGATGCATTTGGTACGGCTCACCGTGCAGAAGCATCGACTGAAGGCGTAGCACGTTGTGCAAAAGTGGCTGCCGCAGGTCCTTTACTTGCTGCTGAGCTTGATGCGCTAGGCCGTGCACTTAAAACTCCTGCAAAACCAATGGTTGCGATTGTTGCAGGCTCAAAAGTTTCTACTAAATTAGATGTATTAACTTCACTATCTGACATCTGTGATCAATTGATCGTGGGTGGTGGTATTGCCAATACATTCTTAGCTGCTGCGGGCTTCAATGTTGGTAAATCACTTTGTGAAAATGACTTGATCGATACAGCAAAAGCCATTGCTGCAAAAGTATCAGTACCACTTCCAACAGATGTTGTTGTTGCTGATGCTGCTGAAATTGATTTTGCAGACTTCCTCGGTTCATTAGCTGCTGCTAAAGCTGTCGTGAAAAAAGTTGAAGATGTAACAGACAACGACATGATTTTGGATGTGGGCCCTGAAACTGCAAAAGCATTTGCTGAGATTTTGAAAACTTCAAAAACTATTCTATGGAATGGTCCAGTAGGTGTGTTTGAAGTTGATCAATTCGGCGAAGGCACTAAAGCATTGTCTTTAGCGATTGCTGAATCTGAAGGCTTCTCGATCGCGGGTGGTGGTGACACGCTTGCTGCAATTGATAAATATGAAGTTGCAGACAATATTGGTTACATCTCGACTGGTGGTGGTGCTTTCCTTGAATTCGTTGAAGGTAAAACTCTTCCTGCTGTAGCAGCGCTTCTTGACCGTGCTTAATTTAGTATTATTAATCAGATAGTACAGTATTAAAAAAGGTTGGCTTCGGTCAGCCTTTTTTTATCGCCCATTCATTTTGCCGTCATCAAAGTGCAATATTTCTGCAATAAAATTCATCGCAACACCTAATTCGCAGTAGTAGGAAACAACGATGAACTTAAAACTTGCACTTGCTGTACTTTTAATCGCACCATTAACTTTGACAGCTTGTGCTAAAAAAGAGTCTGCACCAACGGAATCAGAAGCATCTGCTGTTGCCGTAGACAATGCTCAAACAACGCCAGAACAACAAAAAGCCATTGATGAACTTGATAAGCCAGTATTGGATGAAAAGAACCAAGATGTTCCTGCTGAAATTGCAAATGCACCTGCAGACGAAGCAACAGCTGACGCTGAAACAGCCGCTTCAGCAGCAGCAGCTCACTAAGATTGTTGTCTTTATTTAAAAAGTCCCTGCAAATGCAGGGATTTTTTTTTAAATAGTGTTATTTGTTGCTGAATTGAAATGATTGAGCATGTAGAATATGCGGCATTACCTGGGAGGATATTATGGCTCTTATTTCATTGCGCCAGCTCTTGGATCACGCCGGCGAACATGCTTACGGCGTACCAGCATTCAACGTAAACAACTTAGAACAAATGCGTGCAATTATGCTTGCAGCAGATGCAACAAATTCACCTGTAATTGTACAAGCATCTGCGGGTGCACGTAAGTATGCAGGCGCTCCGTTCTTGCGTCATTTGATTTTGGCAGCAATCGAAGAATGGCCACATATTCCTGTGGTTATGCACCAAGACCATGGTACTAGCCCTGATGTATGTCAACGTTCTATTCAACTTGGCTTCTCATCAGTGATGATGGACGGTTCTTTAGGTGAAGACGGTAAAACGCCAACTTCATACGAATACAACGTAGACGTGACTCGTCGTACTGTTCAAATGGCACATGCGTGTGGCGTTTCAGTAGAAGGCGAAATCGGTTGTTTAGGTAGCCTTGAAACTGGTATGGCTGGTGAAGAAGATGGTGTAGGCGCTGAAGGCGTACTTGATCATTCTCAGCTTTTAACTTCAGTTGAAGAAGCGCGTTCATTTGTAGCTGATACCAATGTTGACGCACTTGCAATTGCAGTGGGTACTTCACACGGTGCGTACAAATTTACTCGCCCACCTACAGGTGACATCTTAGCGATTGACCGTATTAAAGAAATTCACGCTGCGTTACCAAATACGCATCTTGTAATGCACGGTTCAAGCTCTGTGCCACAAGAATGGTTAGCTGTAATTAATGAATTCGGTGGTAACATCGGCGAAACTTATGGTGTTCCAGTAGACCAACTTGTAGACGCAATCAAACACGGTGTTCGTAAAATTAACATCGATACTGACTTACGTCTTGCATCTACAGGTGCTATGCGCCGTATGATGGCTGAAAAACCAGCTGAATTTGACCCACGTAAATTCTTCTCTGCAACTGTTGATGCAATGAAACAAATTTGTATCGATCGTTATGAAGCATTTGGTACAGCGGGTAATGCTGACAAGATTCGTCCAATTTCTTTAGAGAAAATGGTGAGTCACTATAAATAATTTGTCTTGAGATAGATTATTTTTGAAGAAAAGCCCACAATTAAGTGGGCTTTTCTTTGATTTGAACTTAGAAATATTGCTTTAAATACAACTCAAGAATAAGAGCGTGTCATGGAATTGATCTTTGCTGCCGCGATTTGCAGTGTTCTCGTTTCAGTAATTCTAAAACTCTGTCGTGATCGGGGTTTTAACCCTGCACAAATGATCACATGGAATTATGCATCTGCGAGTATTTTATGTTTTCTATGGTTTAAGCCGGATCTAGCTCATATTTCGATTAATAAAACGCCGTGGGTTTTAATTGCGGCTTTGGGTGTATTATTGCCGACGATTTTTTATTGCTTAGCACGCTCACTGCAAACAGCAGGTATTTTAAAAACCGAATTGGCTCAGCGCTTATCTGTTGTGCTTTCTCTTAGCGCAGCCTATTTTATTTTCAGTGAATATTTTAATGCTATTAAGCTCATTGGTATTGCACTTGGTGTACTTGCGGTATTGCTGATTTTATTTTCACAGCGCAAGGGAAGCATTGATGGAAAGCAGGGGATTTTATTTTTATTAAGCGTTTGGGCAGGCTATGCACTGATTGATGTGCTATTAAAATTTGCTTCAGGTTTGGGCATGCAGTTTGCGGTGACTTTAAATTTGGTGTTTATTTGTGCATTTTTACTTTCGAGCATTTATAACATCGTACAGCACGGCAGTTTGGGGCAGACCAAAAATATCCTCGCTGGATTGGGCTTAGGTCTCTTGAACTTTGCCAATATCGCACTGTATGTGAAAGCCCACATGTTGCTTAAAGACACACCTGCAATCGTGTTTGCTGGAATGAATATTTTGGTCGTGGTTTTAGGTGTGGTTGCGGGCCTTATCATCTTTAAAGAAAAATTGAGAGTCGCAACCGTATTTGGTTTGATTGCAGGGATCATGAGTGTGGTTTGCTTAGCATATGCCATGTCTGTCTAAGATAATTTTTAGCAAAAACGATCGGGTGCTGTAGTACATCATCCCATTCAGCCAGGCCCATGAGCAGTCCTTGATCTCGACACGTTGGACACTCAGGGCAGTGGAGGTCGGTATATTGATAAGTATGCAGATACATTTGATGGCAATGACCGCATTCAAACTTCATCGGCATTTGTAGTAAATATGACATGTCCCACCTCTGCTTGATTTGTTGTTCTGATTCAATTTATTCAGCAAAGTTCAGACCAATTTATAAATTTTCTATTTTCACATTGTTGCTAAATATGTCGTTATTAAAAAAGCCCTCGTATTGAGGGCTTTTAGTTTTAGATGCTTAGTTAACGTGTGAGTTGTTGAAATCGTTGTAAGGTATTTTCAAAATAACATTTACCCACTGCAACGGGGTGTTTTAGGAAATCTTGAGTTTCAATCGTGCCTTGTAACTGACCCGGTTGTTTACAGTTTGGGCAGTTTGGATAGCTATGAAGCATATCGCCCGCATATTTTTGTAAATAAACCGTATTGCACGCTTCGCAATGAAATTTCATAGGTAATTTTATAGCTGTAGGCATAGGGAGAGACCTGAGTATATTTTGAGCAGAATATACTCGATAATTGTTTAAATAATAAGTCCCGAAATGACAAAAAAGAGGCAAAATTGCCCCTTTCGTCGGTTTTATGGAAAGCTTAGAGGTGTGTAAAAATTTCTTCAGCATTCAGACGTGATTTAGGTAATTTCGCATTGAAATCATTTTCGCTACGATAGCCTAAAGTCATCAGTACAGAAGGAATCAAGTTTTGTTCAACTAAGCCCAATTCTTCAGTGATGATCGCTTCGTCAAATCCACCAATTGGAGTTGCATCCACACCTTCAATGCCTGCTGCCAAAAGCATTTGACCTAAAGCAATAAATGTTTGGTTTTCAGCCCAACGTTGAATATCACCTTTTTCATTACGATAATAATCGACATAACCTGTACGACTGTCTTTTTGACCTTGTTTGGCTTTGTCATCTTTAAAGCGACCACTACGATCATCCTGATTTAAAAGATTATCTAAATGCTCTGCAGTAATGTCTGCTTTAGTACAGAATAAAATCGTATGTGATGAATCTAAAACTTTTGGGGCATTGTAGGCATATTTTCCTACTAAGGCTTTGGCAATGCGTTGCTTGGCTGCATCATGATCTGCAATAAAAAAATGCCAAGGCTGAATATTAATGGAAGATGGTGTTAAACGGAGTATTTGTAATAAACGCTCAAATTGTTCCTGTGGAATTTTTTTAGCAGGATCATATGCTTTCGTGGTATAGCGTTGTTTTGATACGTTTAACAGATCCATCGAATATCTCCAGATATAGTTTGCTGTAGTTTAGCGGATAAATGGCCAAATGGTCTAAGGAGAAAATTTTCCAAGGATAGATCTTAGTCGTATATGCTGGACTCAATGGCTAAAAATTAACAGATTTAAGCTGTATGAAGTGCGAATTAGAGTTATATAAAATCATAAGATAGATAAATGCTATTGGTAGTTTTTGCCAAAAGGCGTTTAATCAATTGTAGTTAATCATAGTTTAAGCATGAGACAGCAGCGATGGATTACACCAATCATTTCAAGAAAAAATTAAAAACCGAACAGCAGATTGGTTTGTGGGTCGGTTTAGCCGATGCTTATGGTACTGAAATAGCTGCAAATGCAGGTTATGACTGGTTGCTAATTGATGGTGAGCATGCGCCAAGTGACTTGCGGACGACATTGTCGCAACTGCAAAGTATTGCAGCATATCCTTCGCAGGCTGTGGTTCGCCCTCCAATTGGTAGTGTGCAACTGATTAAACAATTGTTGGATATCGGTGCGCAAACCTTGCTGATACCTATGGTCGAAACTGTTGAACAAGCTCAACTTATGGTTAAGGCAGTACGTTATCCACCCGAGGGTATTAGAGGCGTTGGTGCAGCATTAGCACGTGCAACACGTTGGAACAGTATTCCTGACTATTATGCAAATGCACATGAAAATATCTGTTTACTGATTCAGATTGAGTCAATTGAAGGGATTAAAAACTTAGATGAAATACTGAAAATTGATGGCATCGATGGGGTGTTTATTGGTGCCGTGGATTTGTCGGCGACGATGGGTTATCAAGGGAATCCGAATCATCCTGAAGTACAAAAAACCGTGATTGATGCGATTCAGCGCATACGTAAGGCGGGTAAAGCTGCAGGTATTTTGTCGACACAACATGATGTGACTCAGAAATATATCGAGTTAGGCACAGAATTTGTTGCCGTGGGTGTCGATACCAGTGTGCTCATGAATTCGTTACGTGAACTTTTATCGAAATACAAAAATGATACCCCAGTTACGAAAACAGAAGGTGGTTACTAAGCGATACAGCCTTCGTTATATTATTCACTGTATGGGTAATTAATTTACTCGATGGTTAAAATTTTAATTCAATAATTTTAGCAAAAGTAGTGGCTTAGAGTATATGTAAACTCTACTTTTGCTAATCAAAGCGCAATATTGTATACTTCTGCTTAACTCGAAGCGGGTAATGTTCCTGCTTATCTTTTTTATTTAGCTGATTGTGATTTATCTGTATTCAAGCTTCTGACTTGAATCTTATCTTTGTAACTACAGAATTATTATTCCAAACCCGATTGATTAATCTCTTTGTTCTGTCACAAAAAGCTCACATGTTGAGTAAATCTTTTGAATATTTTAAATACTTGGCAAACTGCCAAAGCTGTAAATGGCGATGAAATTAATGTGAAATTGGTGCCTTTGAAACGTCAACAAAATACCAATGCTGGTTTAATTTGGGTTGATGTTGGGCAAATGATTGAATTAGAATCAGGTGAGACATTTAACCTGAATCTAGATGGTAAAAGCTTCTATACTGGCCCAAACCAGCTATATCGCTTAGCCTGAAAGCAAAAAACAGCAGATCTTCTGCTGTTTTTTTTGCCTAAAAAAAGCGGCTTAAGCCATTTCAAAGTGTTGATGCTTGTTCGCAACTTGAGCGTGATTTTTATATCGGTATTGCGCCGCACGGTGGTTGTCGGGCAATTTCGCGCCTTGGCCGAAGAGTTTTTCACGCAAGGTTCCGTCAGCATATTCTGTTTGATATACACTACGACGTTGTAATTCTGGTACCACGTATTCCACAATATCTTCAAAACTCTTATGCGCCAATATGTAGGCTAAGTTAAAGCCATCGATACCAGTGTACTCAATCCACTCTTGTAAGCGGTCTGCCACGGTTGCTGGAGAGCCGACAATAACAGGTCCGTTACCGCCGACACTGGTCCATTTTGCAATTTCCTCAATCGTCCAAATTTTATCAGGATCTGCTTCTACATAAGATTGCAGCATAGATTGAATGGCATCGGTTTGAATGTATTCCACTTGATCTGTTGGTTTAAACTGAGAAAAGTCGACACCTGACCAGCCAGAAGCCAGGGTCAAGCCGCCGTCATAGCTGCCATATTGCTGATATTCACGGAACTTAGCTTGGGCTTTTTCATCGGTCTCATCAACCACTATGGCCAGCATGGTATAGATCAGGACAGAATGGGGATCTTTGCCTTCTTTTACTAAATTATGCCGAATACCATCGGCCAGTTTTTTTACTGCAATTTGAGTCGGTGCCGAGATGAAAACACATTCTGCATTTTGACTGGCAAACTGCTGTCCGCGTGCGGATGCGCCAGCTTGATATAAAACCGGTGTACGCTGGGGTGAAGGTTCGCAAATATGAATGCCAGGAACAGTAAAGTATTTTCCTTCATGTTGAATTGGATGCACTTTGCGGTGATCAGCAAAGATACCATTTTGTTTATCGCGCAGCACGGCATCATCTTCCCAAGAGCCTTCCCAAAGTTTATAGAGGACTTCTAAGTATTCATCTGCAATGTCATAGCGGTTGTCATGACTGACTTGGGTTTTTAGGCCTAAATTTTTAGAGCCGCTTTCTAGATATGAAGTCACAATATTCCATCCGGCACGGCCTTTCGTCAGGTGATCTAAAGTGCTCATACGTCGTGCAAAAGGATAGGGATGTTCAAATGAAATCGAAGTCGTGACACCAAAGCCTAAGTGCTTGGTGACAGCTGCCATTGCTGGAACAATTTGCAAAGGATCATTCACAGGTACTTGGACAGCGCCAGTCAGCGCATGTTCAGCAGAACCGTGGTAGACATCATAAATACCCAAAACATCTGCTATAAATACGCCATCAAATTTTCCGCGTTCTAAAATTTTAGCTAAGTCGGTCCAATATTCTAGGTTTTTGTATTCTGTAGAACGGTCTAATGGATGACGCCATAGACCGGGTGACTGATGTGCAATACAGTTCATTTCAAAGGCATTGAAGCGAATATTTTTAGACATGATTTTTTACTGGGTTATTTAATCTCTTGCATAAGAGGGTATATAAAAATACAGCTGCATTTATTAATAAAAAGTCAAAAACAAATCTGAATAAATGCTAATCATAATTTTTGAATACTTCATATATTCATATGGATAAGCAGATATTTTTTTGTTTGGTACGGCTTATAAAGATTTTGTTTGACAATTAAAAATGTAAATTCCATGTCATGAAAACTGATTTGTTTTGATGATAATTCTATAAATAATCAAAATAAAAAGTGCTAGCTTATTTGAATAATATCTAAACTGAGCATTTTAATAATGACTTCAAAAATTGAAATTAAACTAAAAGAGGCGCAAAACATTCCGCGCGATTTCTATCAATCTAACGGTTTAGCGCATATTATTCGATCTGATCAAGAAGCTATCGAGGTTGCTGAACAATTAGCAGTGGAATTTACCAAAGAATCAGCTAAACGCGATCATGAACGCCGCTTACCTTTACAGGAAGTACAGCAATATTCAGCATCAGGTTTGTGGGGCATTACTGTACCGCGTCAATTTGGTGGTGCAGGAGTGAGTTATAAAACCCTTGCAGAAGTGGTCAAAATTATTTCTAGTGCAGACTCATCCCTAGGACAAATTGCTCAAAACCATTGGGCCTTTGTCGAGCATATTCGTTTGGATGCAAATCCATCACAGCAAGAGTTTTTCTTTGATCAAGTCTTACAAGGTAAACGCTTTGGCAATGCATTTTCAGAAAAAGGTTCCAAAACAGTTGCAGAATTAACAACAGCCATTGAGTTTAAAGATGATCATGCGCTCATTAATGGTCAAAAATTCTTTGCAACAGGCGCTTTGCTTGCACATTGGATACCTGTTGTTGCTGTGAATGATGGAAAGCCTTATGCAGCCTTAGTACCCCAGCATACGCCTGGTTTAACCATTATTAACGACTGGAGTGGTTTTGGACAAAGAACGACAGTCAGCGGTTCTGTACTGTTAGACAATGTCAAAGTGGATTTAAATCACATTGTACCCATTCATCAAGCTTTTGAACGTCCAACGGCTGCGGGCGCTATTTCTCAATTCATTCAATCTGCTGTCGATGCTGGTATTGCGCGCGGTGCGATTAATGAAACGATTCAATATGTGCGCCAACATGCACGTCCTTGGATTGACTCAGGCTTAGAAACGGCGGTGCAAGATCCGTATACGATTGCCAACATCGGCGAGTTGAAAATTAAACTCCGAGCTGCAGAGGCAGTGTTGGCTTTGGCGGGTGAAGCGATAGACCGAGCCGTAGAGAACCCAACAGAAGAAACGGTGTCAGAGGCAACACTACTGACAGCAGAATCTAAGGTCCTGACGACTGAAATTGCGTTACTTGCGGCGAATAAACTATTTGAACTCTCAGGCACACGATCAACGTTGTCTGAGCTGAATTTAGACCGTCATTGGCGTAATGCGCGCACGCATACTTTGCACGATCCCGTACGTTGGAAGCTGAATATTGTAGGCAACTACTATTTAAATGATGTACCACCGCCGCGCCATGCTTGGAGTTAAGAGGAGAAGATTATGACGATTCAAAATAATAAACAGCCCTTATCTTTAGGTGCTGACTATGATCAAGTGGCCGCTAAGTTCCGTCCGATTTTTCAGAGAATTGCAGAAGGCGCTTTGGCGCGGGAACAAAATAGGAAACTGCCGTATGATGCAATTTCATGGTTAAAACAAGCTGGATTTGGTGCGGTCCGTGTACCCGTGGCTTTTGGCGGTGACGGGGTTTCACAAAAACAGTTGTTTCAGTTGTTAATTGAATTGGCTAAGGCCGATTCTAATGTTGTACAGGCATTAAGAGGTCATTTTGCTTTTGTAGAAGACCGTTTAAATGCGCAAAAAACACAAGATCAAACGGTTTGGTTTAAACGCTTTCTGCAAGGCGATTTGGTCGGTAATGCTTGGACAGAAATCGGAAAAGTTGAAATTGGAGATGTTGTTACCCGAGTTACTGAAAATGCGCAAGGTCAGCTAAGGGTCAATGGTCAAAAATACTATTCTACCGGAACAATCTTTGCAGATTGGATCGATCTATTCGCTTTAGATGAAACAACGAATCAACATGTTATAGCCGCAGTTTCAACACATGACGCTGGCATACAAGTATACGATGACTGGGATGGCTTTGGCCAAAAAACCACAGGTAGCGGCACACTGAATATTCAAGATGTCAGTATTGATCGTGATCATATTTTGCCATTCGATCAGCGCTTTAAATATCAAACGGCGTTCTATCAGGTCGTGCATTTGGCAACGCTGGCAGGTATAGCACAAAATGCTGTGGACGTTTTCAGTAATGAAGTCCGTGAACGCACACGTATTTACAGCCATGGTAATGCTGATTTAGTTCGAGATGATGCACAAATTTTACAAGTGATTGGTAAGGCGTCGGCACAGTCTTATGCAGCTGAAGCAATTACACTTCGTGCAGCAGAAGCTTTAGATGTCGCATATTTAAGTCATTTTCAGTCTGATACCCAGTTGGATCAGCAAGCGAATGACCGTGCGGAGCTAGAATCCTCTAAAGGGCAAGTGGTCATATCAGAGTTGGTACTAAATTTGAGTAGTGAGTTGTTTAATGCCTTGGGCGCTTCAGCAAGCTCGACAACTAAACAGTTAGACCGCTTTTGGCGTAATGCTCGTGTAGTGTCATCGCATAATCCACTTATTTATAAACAGAAAGTCATTGGTGATTGGGAGATTAATCAAACGCCGCTACCATATGTATGGCAAATTGGTAATAGTCCAGCAGTTGAGCAACCTGTCATTGCTGCTTAATTAATATCTGAAGATGTTCACTGTGGATGAAAGTAGTCCATAGTGAATTCCTCGTGAAATTATTTTTAAGTTTAAACCTTGTTTTTTTAAGATTTTAAATGACGTTGATCTGCTATATGTAGGATGCAGTTCAATTGATAATCTTTTGAGATAGTCTGGTAAAAGGCTATGTCTTGATATCTGGATGTGTTGTTTTAACCAAATATGACGACAGGATTAACTAAAGTCTAAGGGTTAGTAAGACCATTTTTTTAATTTTAAATCACTCACAGATGGGTTTTCACCAACCTCTAATATTTGAGCTTGTTCTGCGCGCCAGTCCCCTAAAACGATACGTAGTTTGCCATGCACATCATGTATTTGGGGCCGGTGGGTATGTCCATGAATCAGTAGATCGGCTTCGTCTAAAGCTTTTTCTACAGCTTCAGCATTTACATCCATGATTGCATAAGATTTAACTTGCTTAGTTTCTGTACTTTTTTTGCGGAATCCATTGGCGATTTTTTGTCGAATGCTAAGCGGTAAGCTTTTTAAGAAACCTAAAAGCAAAGGATTACGAATCACTTTACGAAACTTTTGGTAAGACACATCATCGGTGCAAAGTAAATCGCCATGTTCGAGACGAATTTTATAGTTGCCAATGTGGAGATAATCAACGTCTTGTAATAATTGACCGTGAAATTTATTTAAAAACTTTTGACCCAATGCAAAGTCACGATTACCCACTTGGAAATAAATTTGATTTCCCAAAGAAGTAAAATCTTTAAGCGCTGCAATGATTTCGTCTAACCATGGGGCAGTAAAGTCATCACCAATCCAAGCATTAAACCAATCACCTAAAATATACAGCTGGGTATTTTGAGTTTTGTATTGTTCTAACAAAGCTAAAAACCCCCGAACGAGTCGAGGGTGTTCAGGTGACAAATGTAAATCAGCGATAAACAGATAGGTCACGAATCTTTTCCTTATTCTAAAAATCCCTCCCAGCCTCCCTTTAGAAAAGGGAGGAGTTCCGACATTTATTTCATATTGAAACTCCCTCCGTTATTAAAGGGACTTGCGCAGCAATGCTACTCAGGGAGGATTTAAAAATTACTCAGAAATGATTTTAGCTGATTCGATTACAACGTTCTCTAGAGGAACGTCTGCGTGGTAGCCACGGTTACCAGTACGAACGCTTTTGATTGCGTCAACAACGTCAAGACCTTCAACTACTTTACCAAATACTGCATAGCCCCAACCTTGCGCTGTTTTACCAGTGTGGTTAAGGAAGGAGTTGTTTTTCACGTTAATGAAGAATTGAGCTGAAGCAGAGTGAGGTGCTTGAGTACGTGCCATAGCGATCGTACCAACATCATTGCTTAAACCGTTGTCAGCTTCGTTTTCAATAGAATCACGAGTTGTTTTTTCTTTGAAGTTTTCATCCATGCCGCCGCCTTGGATCATGAAACCATCAATAACACGGTGGAAAATCACGCCGTCATAGAAACCATCGCGAACATACTGTAAGAAGTTTTCAGCAGTTTTAGGTGCTTTTTCAGTGTTAAGCTCAAGAACAATACGACCTTTATTGGTGTTTAATTCGACTTGAGGAAAACTCATTGTGTAATCTCCTGTACATGGACATGAAAGCCATGGGTTTTTTGGTTGTGAGAAGCATAAGCAAACTGTAAACTACAAGGCAAGTAAAAACGTTACTTTCTTTGTTAAAAATAAAGAAAAGCGTTTTAATTATCCTAATTTTATCTTTATAGAAGTGATTTTATTACCATGAAGCCAAACGATGTTGTTTCATCCCTGCCTAACAATCCGACAACCAAGAACAATGCCCCTGTCGAAGCTGCGCAGCAGGAACAACAGCCAGGCTTAGATTTTGTACGTCAAGTCATTACAGATGATTTATCTGCAGGTCGTACCGAACAAGTTGTAACACGTTTCCCACCAGAGCCAAATGGCTACCTACATATTGGTCATGTAAAAGCTATTTGTCTAAACTTTGGTATTGCTCAAGAATTCGCAGGTCTATGTAACCTCCGTTTTGACGATACAAACCCGGATGCCGAAGAGCAAGAGTATGTAGACGGTATTGCCAATGACGTGAAATGGCTAGGTTTTGAGTGGAACGGCGAGCCACGTTATGCATCAAGCTATTTTGATCAGCTTTACACTTGGGCAGTGCAATTGATTGAACAAGGTGATGCTTATGTGGATTTGCAGAGCCCTGAAGAAATCAAACTAAACCGCGGTAATTTTGTGGAGCCGGGTAAAAACTCGCCGCAACGTGATGCTAGCGTAGAAGAAAACTTAGCGCGTTTTGAACAAATGCGTAATGGTGAGTTGGGAGAAGGTCAGGCAGTACTACGTGCCAAAATTGACATGACTTCACCTAACATTCATATGCGTGATCCTATTTTGTATCGTATTTTGCATTCTGAACATCACCAAACTGGTGATAAATGGAAAATGTACCCAATGTACGATTATGCGCATCCATTATCAGATGCCATTGAAGGGGTTACGCATTCACTGTGTACACTAGAGTTTGTTGATCACCGTCCATTTTACGACTGGGTTGTCGAGAAAGTTAAATCACCATCTGTACCACATCAGTATGAATCAAGCCGCCTAAATGTAGATTACACCATTACCTCTAAACGTAAATTACGTAAATTGGTTGAAGGTGGATTTGTGAATGGTTGGGATGACCCGCGTATGCCTACCGTTGTGGGTATGCGCCGTCGCGGCTTTACCCCAGAAGGTCTGCGTGACTTCTGTAAACGTGTTGGCGTAACTAAAGTCGATGGTAGTATTGTTGATGTTGCAATGCTTGAATACTGCATCCGCCAGTCTCTAGAAAATACTGCTTCGCGTGGTATGGCAGTGTTGAATCCACTCAAAGTGACTTTAACTAACTTGCCTGAAGCAATGGATTTAGTGCATGCACGTCATCCAAATGTAGACATGGGTGACCGTATCATTCCGTTGACTCAAGACATTTACATTGATCGTAAAGACTTTGAAGAAGTTGCGCCTAAAGGCTTTAAACGTCTGATTCCGGGCGGTGAAGTGCGTTTACGTCATGCGTATGTCATTAAGTGTGATGAAGTGATTAAAGATGAGAACGGTGAAGTGGTTGAATTGAAATGTTCAATCGACCCTGAAACTTTAGGTAAAAACCCTGAAGGCCGTAAAGTGAAAGGTGTTGTACATTGGGTTTCTGCAAGCAAGGGTATTGCTGCGGAAGTTCGTATCTACGACCGTTTATTCACTGAATCAGACCCTGAAGTGGGTGATGACTTCCTTGCAAACTTAAATCCAGAATCACTTAAAGTGGTTCAAGCGGTCATTGAGCCTGCATTGGCAGAAGCAAAACCTGAAGATCGTTTCCAATTTGAACGTGAAGGTTACTTTGTTGCAGATCAGTTTGATCATACAGCTGAAAAACCAGTGTTTAACCGCATCTTAGATTTGAAAGACAGTTTTAAACCGGGTAAATAAAATCTTAGTTTTTAAAGGGATTCATCTTTGAATCCCCAATAGGTTAAGATCAAGTAGGTTAAGATTAAGCTCAACTTCGGTTGGGCTTTTTTCATGCTTGAGATGGTTCATTAAGGCAGTACAGAGGGGAAATAAGTGATCATTCGAAATAAAAATAATAGCTTTAAACTTTTATTTGCATGGCATGGCACGATACTCCCAAAAGTCATGCCTGCGTTGGCTGTCGTCGTGAGTTTGTCGGCGATTTTGGTGTATCTAAGCGCTGCACACTACCTGAATACGCCTGAAGTTCCAGCCATCGGATTTACCATCTTTGGGGTGATTCTGTCGATTTTTTTGAGCTTTCGAAATACTGCCTGTTATGACCGTTGGTGGGAAGGGCGCAAGCTTTGGGGCTCATTGATTGCCAATACACGCCACATGATTCGTGATAGCCATGTCCTTGAAGATGAGCAAAGAACCGTGTTGATGTACCGCATCATGCTGTTTTGCAATTTGTTACGTGATCGCTTACGCCATGAATCACAAGATATTGCACATTTTAAAGACGGCGTAGCTTTGATGGATCAGCAATGGCAGCAATGCCGAGACAATATCAATGCACCACAGTATTTACTTGAAATTATTCAAAAAGATTTAGTCAAAACCTATAAACAAGGTCAGATTACAGACATTATTTACAGCACGCTCACACGTCATACTGTAGCGATGGGTGATATCCATGCAGGCTGTGACCGTATCATGACCACGCCATTACCATTTTCCTATTCGGTGCTTTTGCATCGCGCAGTGTATTCATTTTGTCTGATTTTGCCATTTAGCCTAGAGGCCAGTTTAGGGATATGGACAACTGTCATTGTGGCTTTGATTGCATATTTATTTTTAGGTTTGGATGCGTTAAGTGCAGAACTGGAAGAGCCTTTTGGCTTGCAGGAAAATGATTTACCGCTGGACTCGATTGTACGAAACATTGAGCGTGAAATGTATAGCAGCTTAGAAGTTGAACTTCCGCCGCTGATTAAGACTTTTAACAGTAATTTAAGATAAATTTTTGGCCTAATTTTCAGATAAATTCGGCGATACGTACCAAGCATATTGATGCTGAAAATAATCGTCCAAGTGTCGCATAAAAGCCTGTACTTTAGGCGGAACAAAATGTCGATGCGGAATTACCACATAGATTGCAGTACTTTGAACAGGGATCTTGGGTAGAACTTGGATAAGTCGGCCAGAGAGTAGATCGTCCTCCACATGCCAGATGGAGTGGTTTGAGATGCCTAAACCTGCAAGTGCTGCTTGGCGTACGCCTTCACCTGAGTTGATATGAACTTGTCCTGAAACAGGTATATTTATGTTGTGTTGATCTTGGACGAATGTCCAAAGCTGCGAAACACCCTTAGGGTATTTCTGTAAAATGCATTGGTGTATAGAGAGCTCTTCTAGGGAGTGAGGTTCGCCATGTTGTTCGATATAGCTAGGCGAGGCACACAAAATACGACGGTTTAAGCTGAGCGGTTTAGCAATCAGTGATGAGTCTTCTAACTGTCCAATACGTATCGCAACATCTAAACCTGCGGAGACCAAATCTAAATTTTGATCGGTCTGTTCAATATCCAAAGTCAATGTTGGATGCAACTTGGCAAAGGCTGCAAATACTGGCCCTAAAATACGATTTCCAAAAACTTCTGAACATGTGATTTTTAATACGCCGCTGAGTTGTTGTGGTTCAGGCTGAAATTGGCTCAGGAGAGAATTAAATTGTTCGAATAAGGGAAAACCTTGCTGCAATAAAACAGCACCTTCCTGTGTTAAATGTAGCTGCCGTGTAGTGCGATGAAATAAGCGCAGCCCTAAACTTTGTTCGAGTCTGTGTAGACGGCTACTAGCGACAGAAACAGAGAGATTGGCCTCTTTAGCGGCTTGACTGATTGAACCCAGTGTCGCCATTCGTGTGAATAACTCGAAATCTTCAGTTAGCATTATCAATATAATCAAGAAAGTCTTTCTTGATATTCAGGGTTTTTCTGATAAATATCTGTGCCTATTCTGTGTATAAATCAAACACAGGAAATATCTATGAACTATCACAATCTAGGGCAATCTGGCTTACAAGTTTCAGAGTTCGGCTTTGGTGCAGGTACATTTGGCGGGCAAGGCCCAATTTTCTCTGCATGGGGGCAAGCGAGCTTAAATGAAGCTCAGCGCATGATTGATCTGTGTATTGATCAAGGCGTGAATTATTTCGATACCGCAGATGCTTATTCTAATGGTGCCTCTGAGCAGATGCTCGGTGCATTACTTCAATCAAAACGCCAAGAGGTGATTATTTCCAGCAAAGTGGGTATTCGATTGAATGATGGAATCAATCAAGGTGGATATTCTAGAAACTATTTAATACAAGCCGTGGAGGCGAGTTTAAAACGGTTAGGCACAGATTATATTGATGTGCTGCAGCTGCATCAGTTTGATAGCACGACGCCACTTGAGCAGCTGATGCGCAGTTTAGATGACTTGGTAGGTAGTGGAAAAGTTCGCTATATCGGTGCATCGAATTTTTCAGGCTGGCAGCTTATGAAAGCACAGTCGATTGCCCAACAGCATGGCTATGAAAAGCTAAGTGTGCATCAAGTCTATTATTCTTTGATTGGACGTGACTATGAATGGGAGTTGATGCCTGCGCAGCATGATCAACAGATTGGTGCAGTGGTTTGGAGTCCGCTAGGCTGGGGGAGATTAACAGGAAAATTTGATCGTGAGCATGCGATTCCAAAGCAAAGTCGGCTGCATGAAACAGCACAATTCGCACCGCCAGTTCGACATGAAAAGTTATTTGCAGTGTTAGATGTAATGCAAGAAATTGCCATGGAAACAGGGCACTCTATCCCGCAGATTGCATTGAATTGGCTGAAAACCAGACCGACTGTGTCTAGTATTTTGATAGGCGCACGCAATGAACAGCAACTGTTGGATAACCTTGCGGCGAAGGAATGGTCATTAAGCGTAGAGCAGTTAGCCCGATTAGACGCAGTCAGTGCAGTGTATCCACCTTATCCATATTATCCCTATTGGAATGGGCAATTTACAGAGAAGAATCCCACGCTAGTGACATCAGCCTTTATTTCAGAACATACAGCAGAATAGGGCAATAACAATTCAGTGGTAGGCAATGATCAGTTCTCTGTGCTATCACTGAATAAAATTAAAATATGAAGGAATGCTGATGAGTGTCGTGATTGAAACCCAGATGTTAATTCGTAAGTCCATCAATATCGTATTTAATGCTTTTGTTGATCCTTTAATTACACAGCATTTTTGGTTTAGTGCATCGAGTGGCTATTTAGAAGAAGGTAAAACCGTGCAATGGACTTGGCAAAAATATAATGCAGTCGCCAATGTAGACGTACTGAATATTAAGGAAAACCAATTAATTCAAATACAGTGGGGAGAACCAAAAACTCAGGTCGATTTTATTTTTGAGCAAATTAGCCCGATGGAAACCTATGTCCGCATCAAAAATTCAAAGATTCCTCTGCAAGGTCAGGCATTGATTGATTTTATTATTGATAGTACAGGGGGTTTTACAACGGTTTTGGATGCAGCCAAAATTTATTTAGAACATGGCCTGCAAAGCAATTTGGTTGAAGATAAATTTCCACCTTTTAGCAATGCGAACTTTTAGTAATGTGAAGAGTGACCAAAATTAAGCATGACATCTGATACGCCGTAAGGAAAAGCTTGTGTATTAGCGCAGTATTTCTAAGCAATGTGCTGATGTATTGAAATTTGATAAAGCCACGGTTCAATGCTGCTGCAGTGAATTAACGATTTTTATGTTCTTCACGCTTTAAATAGGTATAAACCGGCATTTGCATTTTGGCTTTTTCGCGCAGTTTCTTTTTGATATAGAACACCAGTGCAAAGCAAGTGGTGGTCACGGTCAGCATCATACTGCTCATAAAACTCATCAGAGAACTGACATAGCCAATCGTGGTGAGTCGGTTCATCATACGGAACACTTGAGGACTACTTTCAACGCCGGTAATAGCCCATGTGCATAAGTGTTCACAGTTATTAATAATCAGATGATAGTTGTTTTCATGCATGCGAGAGCGCATACGACGCACCACTTTACGACCTTTAAATTTTGGATTGCTATATGACTGAACGATAATTTTTTTGCCGTGGCTGAATTTTTCGATCGAAGTCATTTCAATTGGATGTTTTTTGAAAAGGTGTGCAAAACCCGAGTAGTGAATGACTCTACCGCGGCCGGCATATATGCCATGATGGCTATAACCGAAGTGTTTAACAATCAGATGTGTTCCAAGAGGAAAACCATCTTTCTGCACGTGCATGAATTTACCAGTCCTACTTTAAATCCGAATTATTTTTAAAGATTAGTCTACTTTTAATCTGTGAATTAATCGACTATTTTAGCGATGATTTAGCTAAAATTTGTTCGATTTTTAACGTGCACTATGGATAGGGTCATGCTTGGTCTTCAATCAACCTCAATGTTTAAAAAAATGCGCTTTATGATGCTGCTTGGTCTGATTTTCTCACCGACTATTTCCTATGCCAAGATTCAAGCGAAACGTGTCAGTCAGCCCATTGCCGTGGATGTGGTTGAAATTTCGGATCTGAGTCAACTAAAGCTCTATTTATATGATGCAGAGCAGCAGCCATATCGAGACTTACAGCGTTTAAAGCAGGCATTAGCGCGTAAATGTAATACGATGAACTTCGCAATGAATGCAGGGATGTATCATGCAGATTTAGCGCCTGTTGGTCTTTACGTTGAAAATGGGCTGCAGAAAAAAGCCTTGAATCGTGCAACACGAGGCTTTGGTAATTTTTTAATTCAGCCGAATGGTGTTCTAGCATGGAATGACAAGCAAGCGGTGATATTAACTACACAAAAATATGCTTCCACAAATTTTAATGCACGTTATGCGACGCAGTCAGGCCCGATGCTGGTGGTAGATGGAAAAATCAATTCAAACTTTATCCCACAGTCAGATTCATTGAAAATCCGCAATGGTGTGGGGATCAAAAACGGCAAGTTGTATTTTGTGATCAGTCGTGAAGGCGTGTCATTTTATGCATTTGCACAATATTTTAAGCAGCAATTATCGATTAACAATGCCTTGTATTTAGATGGATCTGTGTCTAGTGCAGATATCCAAGCGTTGAATAGACATGATTCAAGTTTGAAACCTTTAGGGCCAATTGTAGCGTATACAACAGCATCTCAATGCAAACAATAAAAGCCCGAATGGTCAGGCTTCATGTATACAGTCTTTAGATTGATAGCAACTACTGTTTATTTGCCAACTAAACCTAAAAAGGTACTTTGGGTTTGGCACATTTGAATGGCTTGTTCTTTAGATTGTTTTTTAATACTGTCTTCAAACTGTTTTTTCTGTTCTTTGATTTGCTCTTCGTTTAAGCCCATTTGTTTCGATAAGGCTTCGAGTTTGTCCCAAGATTCTTCGCATTCTTTGGGAATTTGGCTACAAGCACTTAGACTAAGTATGCAGCAGGCGATTAGGCAAATTGTTAATTTATTCATGTTCATTCCTTTAGTTTTTATATCAATCCAGTTTAGTGGTTATCTGCTTTTTATTTGATGCAATATTAGGTTTTATTGTCGTGTGTTTAAAAATTAGACATCACTGAGTTGCCTTGGAGCATAGCATAAAAGCTGTAAATAGCGATGTGGCCAATCCACAAAACCTGATCTGTAAATAAGCGGCATACTTTTGATTAGACTAAAAAATGAAAAAGGCACTCTGTAAAACAGAATGCCTTGTTTGAACATTGAATGTTCAGACTCTACTGTAGAGGTAGATGCTGGATTTCATTTAATTCCTTACGGCTATAACCGCGCGAAGCGAGTACTTTTTTGATACCGAGGATAACATCTTCATCCGTTGCCTTTGTAAGAGCAGCAATAAGCTGTTCATTGGTTTTACAAGAGCAATCATTTTCAACACAGGCAATTTGATTCTTATGCCCGTTTTGCTGTTCTGTAGCGAACAACTTATGCCAAAAACTCATAGAGCCTTCATTTGCGACCTAACATAGGACGAAATATAACCAATCCAATAAATAAAGCAAGACTACTAAAGTGATATTTTAGCCAGTTGAATGATCATTTTTTCGATTGGACTTTTAGAATCTTTGCCTAATTGATATAAAAAGGTATCCATTGCACTGCATGTGGCGAGAAAATAAAGCTTTTTTAGCATATAAAAAAGGAGCTTTTAGAAAGCTCCTTTTATGACAACAACATGACTTGAAATAATTTGTTTAAATCTTCTCAAGAAACACACCAGACTCTACATGGTGTGTATAAGGGAATTGATCAAACAAGGCAAATTTACTGATTTTATGCGTTTGTGAAAGCAGTTTAAGATTGTCATGTAAAGTATCTGGGTTGCATGAAATATAGATAATGCGTTCAAAACGTTGCAACAGTTTTAGTGTTTCATCATCGATACCTGCACGCGGTGGATCGACAAATACCGTATCGAAGTTATAGCTTGAAATTTCAATCTCAGCTTCTTCAAGGCGGCGGAATGTACGTTCAGCATTGTAGGCTTGGGTAAACTCTTCAGCTGAAAGACGAGCCACTTGGATATTATCAATACCATTTTGCTCAATATTCCACTGCGCGGCATAAACTGAAGACTTGGCTAATTCGGTTGCCAAAACGCGATTAAAGCGTGTTGAAAGAGGCAGTGTGAAATTACCATTACCACAGTAGAGCTCAAGTAAGTCTTTGTCTGAGTGATCCGCAACCTGACACGCCCATTCCAGCATTTTTTGACATACGCCGGCATTTGGCTGTGTGAAGCTACTTTCAATTTGTTTATACTGATATTTACGGTCAAATACTTGGAGTTCTTCAACCACATAGTCATCAGTTAAAATCACGCGCTGACCACGACTACGACCATAAATCTTGATATTGAGCTTTTCAGACAGCGCTTTGGCAGCAACTTCCCATTCAGCATTGAGCGGGCAGCGGTAAACCAATGAAACCAGCATTTCACCTTTCAGCGTTGCTAAGAAATGAACCTCAAATAATCGGCTAGATAAGATCTCTTGTGCCTTGAGTTCATTTAATAATACGGGCATTAAATCATTAATGCTTTTATCTGCAATCGGGAAATCTTTAATTTCGACAACTTGTTTTTCATTGTCTGCATTGCGTTCAAACATTGCATAGAACATATCATTTTCAGTATGCCAAATTCGGAATTCCGCTCGCATACGAAAGTTTTGTTCAGCAGAAGGAAAAACTTCTAAAGAGGGAGGGTTGTATTCTGAAAATTGAGCCGTAATGCGGGCAACTTTGGCATCAAGTTGTTGCTGATAAGTTGAAGTCATATGCAGTAAAAAATCGCAAACATATTAAAAAAAGTCATGTTAGCAAAATTCACCTTATAAGACTAAATTAATTCCACTTTTGGCTGTATTTATCTGTCGAGAGGATGAGTCTGAATGCGCTAAACAGAATATTTATCTAGGGGTAGTTAAAAAAACGCTCAATCTTTATGGAACATTCATAAAGATTGAGCTAAGTGAGGAACTGATTAGTTGGAGTTCAATTCAGTGTTTAATTCATTGTCATTAAGCTGGCATTACCACCGGCTGCCGCTGTATTGACACTGATTGCCCGTTCAATCACGAAACGTTCTACAGGGATGTCATATTGGCCTGAAGCTAAATGTGTAATGCCAATAATTGCACCTTCACGAGACGCGATGACTTGTTGAATTTTTAATAACTCAGCTTTTTCACCATGATGTAAAACCGCATCAAAATTACCATGATAAAGATCCGTGATCACTTTAAATTGGTCCACGAGGATTTTCGGCATGCTATTTAAGTGTTTCAACACAAAAGTATTGTCTGCAAGTACGACGAGTTCACTACCCACCGATAAAATCGCAGCAATTTGATTCAGTTGATCTGCATCATTATTAGCCAATGAAAGCACACCTTTACGTGCCAAAATGGCATATTGGTTGTTTTCACCAGTTGGGCCTTGCAGTTCAAAACTTTGTCCTGCAGCTATGGCCTGCGGTGTTTGAATAGCAATGCCTGCAAAATGTTGCTTCGCCCAAGTGTTAAAAGCTTCATATGCAGGGAAGTGTGCAGCTTGTGTTTCTGCCTGAGCCGCATAAGGTGTAGCCAATTTTTTCTCAGAAACTTGATGCATTAAACGGTAAAGATATAAAGGACCGCCCGCTTTTGGACCAGTACCTGATAAGCCTTCGCCGCCAAAAGGTTGTACACCGACCACTGCACCTACAATATTACGGTTAATGTACAAGTTGCCGACTTCTGCATGACCGATGACTTTTTGAATCGTGTCATCAATACGTGTATGCAAGCCCATGGTTAAACCATAACCTTTGGCATTAATTTGTGTTAATAGGTTTTCAATCTCACCATATTTGTAGGTAATTAAATGCAATACTGGCCCAAAAACTTCGCGTTCTAAATCATTTAAATTTGGCAGTTCAATCAAAGTTGGTGCAACGAAAGTTCCCGTACTTAAGGCATTGCTATCAGCATTAAACATGATTTGATGTACTGGATAGCCTTTGCTACGCATCTTCTCAATATGTTTTTCAATATTTTGCTGTGCTTCAAGGTCGATCACTGGGCCAATGTCAGTTGCTAAAAGTGCAGGATTTCCGACACGAAGTTGCTTCATCGCACCTTGTAACATGGTACGGACAACGTCCACATTATCTTCTTGTACACAGAGAATACGTAGGGCAGAACAGCGTTGACCTGCACTGTCATAGGCAGAGTTAACGACATCCAATACCACTTGTTCTGTCAATGCTGATGAGTCAACAATCATGGCATTTTGACCACCAGTTTCAGCAATCAATACCACGCTCTCGCCAAATTGGTTTAAGCGCTGTGCCACGGTTTTTTGCAAGATACGTGCGACTTCCGTTGAACCTGTAAACATGATGCCTTGGACACGTGAGTCCGCGCTGAGTTTGGCACCAATGGTTTCGCCACGGCCAGGAAGGAGTTGCAATACATCAAACGGAACACCTGCTTCCCATAAAATATGTACAGCTTGAGCAGCAATTAGCGGTGTTTGTTCAGCAGGCTTGGCAATCACGGTATTACCTGCAACCAAGGCCGCCGCAATTTGACCTGTGAAAATAGCCAACGGGAAGTTCCACGGGCTAATGCACAGCACAGTACCAAGGGGTTCAATTTGCGTATTTTCAGCTAGATCAATCATTTGAGCCGCATAATAACGTAGAAAATCTACAGCTTCACGGACTTCAGCAATAGCATTGGCATAAGTTTTACCGCTTTCACGTGACAATAACACCATCAGAGATTGCAATTGTGCTTCCATTAAATCTGCCGCACGGTTTAAGCATGCTGCACGCTGGTCTTTGGCTAAAGTTTTCCATGAAGCTTGGGCATTGACCGCATTATTGAGAGCGATTTCCGCTTGTTCTAAACTGGCTTCACTGACACTGCCAACCACATCACTACGGTTTGCAGGGTTTGTAATGTTGATACTTGCAGTATGAATTTCTTCTAAATTAGCACCCATTGCACTAGCATGCCACTGGGTATGTGCATGCTGTGCTGCCGTGGTGTTGAGCTGAGATAAGTCGCGATCATTGGCTAAATCGAGTCCTTTTGAGTTGCGACGTTCTGTGCCATACAAATCTTGCGGAAATGGGATAGAAGGATGCTTAGCGCCAATGATACCTTCTTTTTCAGCCGTCGCTAATATCGTCTGTCTTGGATTTTCAATTAAATCTTCAATTTTTAAGTTTTTATCTGCAATACGGTTGACGAAAGAGGTATTCGCACCATTTTCCAGTAAACGTCGAACCAAATAGGCCAATAAGGTTTCATGGTTACCCACTGGTGCATAAATACGACACGGCACCCCCAGTTTGTTGTCAGACTTCGAACCGACCACTTGTTCATAGAGGGGTTCACCCATGCCGTGCAGGCACTGGAATTCATACTGGCCTGGATAGTAAAGCTCTGGCTGTGCTAATTGGTAGATCGTAGCAACAGTTTGCGCATTGTGTGTTGCAAACTGAGGATAAATTTGCTCAGGTGCTGCCAAGAGTTTTTTAGCACATGCAATATAAGATAGGTCGGTATGAACTTTGCGCGTAAATACAGGATAGTCACTCATACCTTCAATTTGCGCTTTCTTAATTTCGCTGTCCCAGTATGCACCTTTCACTAAGCGGATCATTAAACGTTTTTGGCTACGCTTAGCGAGGTCAATAATATGGTCGACCACATAGAAACAGCGTTTTTGGTAGGCTTGAATCACAAATCCAATACCTTTCCAGTCCGCTAATTTAGGCTCAAAACATAGGCGCTCAAGTAGTTCCAAAGAAATTTCAAGGCGGTCAGTTTCTTCAGCATCAATGTTTAGACCAATATTGTAATGCTTGGCTAATACAGCAAGTTCAAGCACTTTGCCATAAAGTTCGTTATGTACACGGTCGATCTGTGAGCGTTGGTAGCGTGGGTGTAGGGCAGATAATTTGATTGAAATACCTGCACCGTTATAAACATCCTTACCTTCAGAAGCTTGTCCAATCGCGTGGATCGCATCGGTATAGTCTTGATAATAACGTTCTGCATCAGGTTCAGTTAATGCTGCTTCACCCAACATGTCATATGAATAGCGGAAGCCTTTATCTTCTAAAATTTCTGCATGTTTAAGCGCTTCATTGATGGTTTCGCCTGTAACAAACTGTTCGCCCATCATACGCATAGCCACGTCGACAGCTTTACGGATAATGCCACGACCACTGCGTGCTAAAATACCCGTCAATAGACTAGACAGACTTTTTTGTTGAGGGGTTTCCATCAGTTTGCCTGTCAGCATTAATCCCCAAGCAGCAGCATTAACGAACATGAGGCTACTTTGGCCAACATGATCTTTCCAGTTACCTTGGTTGATTTTATCTTTGATCAGTAAATCACGTGTTGCTTTGTCTGGAATACGGAGTAGCGCTTCAGCTAAACACATGAGCGCGATGCCTTCCTGAGAAGACAATGAAAACTCTTGTAGCAAGCCTTGCACAATGCCTGCTTTACCTGTACCGCTTTTACGTTCACGTAATGAGTGGGCTAAGTCAAAAGCCAATTGTTGAATTTGATCGCTGATCGGGGAAGGGATTTCACTGTGTGCTAATAAGTTATCAATACACTCAGTTTCAGCACGACGCCATGCTGTATTAATCGATTGTTCAAAGCTATTCTTGTCTTTAAATTCAGTGATGTAGTCATCGCTTCCCGTGACTTCAAATACTTTTCCATTCATGTTTCAATTTTCCGTGTCAAAGTTCTATGACGAGCAAATAAATCTTGAGCTTGATCCTTTATTTAATTTATCATCACAGAATATTTAGCGAATAACTCACTATAGTTTTAATAATATTTAGAGAAAAATTCAGATGACTAGCCCATATTTGAGCTTAGACCGTATCGATATTCGAATTTTAGAGCTGTTGCAAGTAGACGGAAAATTGTCCAATATTAAGCTTGCGGAAATGGTGAATTTATCACCCACTGCGGCGTTGGCACGTGTGCAAAAATTATCGAAAGAGGGCTTTATTTTAGGCTATGAAGCACGTTTAAATCCGGTCTTACTCAACAATGGATTTGTGGTTTTTGTGGAGATTTTACTAGATAAAACCACACCCAATGTATTGGAAGATTTTTCGGATGCAGTGCGTCAAATTCCAGAAATCGTAGAATGTCACATGATCAGCGGTGGTTTTGATTTTGTGGTGAAAATACGCTGCGCAAATATGGAAGAATTTAGAAAAATTTCAGGGCAGGTGCTTTGGCAATTACCTGGTATCAAGGAAACGCGTAGTTATCCTGTGATGGAAGTAATTAAAGAAAGTATGCAAATTAAACTGAAACCTGCGGCTCGGCCGAAGTAGCTAATCATCAATAATTGAGTACTAAAAAGGGGCATTTAGCCCCTTTTTTAGTGTCAAAAATTTTAGATTTCAGACATTTCTTTTTGATATTGCGCTTCGGCTTTTTCAAAGCGTTCAACCACATCCGCCTCTGGTGCTTTGCCCAATAAGCTCACCACAACGATACTGATCGCAGAGAAAATAAAGCCTGGAATGATTTCGTATAAACCAAGGTGGCCTAAGTAGTTTTTCCACACGATGACAGTCACAGCACCTACGATCATGCCAATGATTGCTCCGTTAAGCGTCATACGTTTCCACAGCAATGAAAGAATAATCAGTGGGCCAAATGCAGCACCGAAACCTGCCCATGCATAAGCCACTAAGCCTAAAACTTTACTTGCAGGGTTCATTGCAAAGGTGATTGCAAATACGGCAATTGCCAAAACCATCGCACGTCCAATCCAAACCAATTCTTTTTGCGATGCGTTTTTACGAATAAACCCTTTGTACAAATCTTCCGTCAAGGTTGTTGAACACACCAATAACTGACAGCTAAGTGTGCTCATCACCGCAGCTAAAATTGCGGCTAAAATAATCCCTGCAATCCACGGATTGAATAGAATTTTAGTCAATTCCATGAATACCGTTTCAGGGTTAGCATTAACGACGCTTGCTAGTTCTGGGTGGACTTGGAAGTATGCAATGCCGATATAACCCACTGCTACAGCACCGCCTAGACACAGGATCATCCATGTCATACCAATGCGTCGTGCATTCGGAATGGATTTAACAGAATCGGCTGCCATAAAGCGAACCAAAATATGCGGCTGACCAAAATAGCCTAAGCCCCATGCCATGCTGGATAAAATCGCAACTGTACTTAAACCTTCAAATAAATTAGAAGCTTGCGGGCGAGCTGTTTCCAAAATAGCAGCAAGATTTTGACTGTTATCACCTAAAGCAAGGTAGGCGATGATCGGTGTGATCAGTAGTGCAAAGATCATCAGACCCGCTTGGAAAGTATCGGTCCAACTGATCGCTAAGAATCCACCAATACAGACATAGCTGATGGTTGCAATTGCACCAATCCACAGTGCTGTTGTGTAGTTCCAACCGAATAAACTTTCGAAAAGTCGTGCGCCAGCCACCATGCCAGAAGCACAGTAAATCGCAAAGAAAACTAAAATCACTACAGCTGAAATGATACGTAAAATCTTTTTACGGTCTGCAAAACGGCTTGTGAAATAATCGGGCAGGGTCAGGGCATTATTTTGATATTCGGTATGAACACGCAAGCGACCTGCAACGATCAGCCAGTTCAACCAAGCACCGATAATTAAGCCGATTGCAATCCAAGCTTCAGAAAGACCAGATAGATAAATTGCACCAGGGAGACCCATGAGTAGCCAACCACTCATGTCGGATGCACCTGCTGAAAGTGCGGTCACAACACTTCCTAAACTTCGTCCACCTAAAATGTATTCGTCAAAGTTATGCGTAGCTCTGTAGGCATACAAACCAATGGCAAGCATTGCAAGAATATAAAAAATAAAGGTGACTAATGTCGGGTTTAAATGGCTCATAGGCGGTTCGTCCTTAATGAAAGCAAATCATCTCTGTCCTAGATGAAAATTTGTACTTCTGTCGTAAGTCGCAGATTCAAGCACGATTTAAAAATTACACTCTGTAACCTTTAAGCATATTTTATGTATATTTTGTGTAAACACTATTTTTTCTTATTACAAATCGAATTTTTTATTGTACTGCTGAAATGTTGTCCAGAAGGGAATTTAAATTTTGTTAAGTAAATCTACCTAAGACTTCTCATCACAAAAAGAGAACTAATGAAAATAGGTAAAATTACACAATGTTACATAGTGAACAAGAAATGTGCATTTGAAATATTTGGTTGCAAATGTGCATCACATCATCTGTAGTGAGATGATTTGAACAGGTCGAATATGAGGTATGCACAGTCTTGGTGCGTAATTAGAGGGAATGCGCAGTGACAACGGTTCAAATGGAAAAAACGAGAATAGAGCATGATTTATTGGGGGATAAAGCAGTCCCGCAGTCATGTTATTACGGCATACATACATTACGTGCCATCGAAAACTTTCAAATATCAAAACAGCATGTCGGACAAAATTTAAACTTTGTACGCGCTATTGCTCAGGTAAAAAAAGCGTCAGCAGAAACCAATTATCAATTTAACTTAATACAAGATGATATTCGCCAAGCGATTCAGCAGGCGTGTGATGCATTGATTGATCATCCTGAACAATGGGCAGATTCATTTCCAATTGATATTTATCAAGGTGGAGCAGGCACTTCTATTAACATGAATGCCAATGAAGTCATTGCCAATATTGCCCTTGAGTCGCTCGGAGATGCGAAAGGCAGTTATCAACGGATTCATCCAAACGATCATGTTAATAAGTCACAATCCACCAATGATGTCTATCCAACAGCGCTGCGTCTAGCAACATTTAGCGCTTTTGATGCTTTATTTGTGGTTTTAAATCAGCTAATTGGAAGCTTACATATTAAAGCCGATGAGTTTAAACATGTCATCAAAATGGGGCGTACACAGTTACAAGATGCTGTTCCGATGACTTTGGGGCAAGAGTTCCGAGCATTTGCAACATTATTAAAAGAAGATTTGAAGTTGATTGAGCAAAATCGACAGCTTCTATTGGAAATTAATTTAGGTGCGACGGCAATTGGCACTGGCGTGAATTCTCCTGCGGGTTATGCAGCGAAGGCCGTTGAAAATCTAGCTCATTTGACCGGTCTAAAATTGCAAGGTGCAGAAGACTATGTCGAAGCAACCAGCGATTGTGGCGTATTTATTTTATTATCAAGCTGCTTAAAACGTTTAGCTGTCAAACTTTCTAAAATTTGTAATGACTTACGTCTTTTAAGTTCGGGGCCACGAACAGGTTTTGCGGAAATTCATTTACCTGAGTTACAAGCAGGTTCGTCCATTATGCCTGCAAAGGTCAATCCTGTGATCCCTGAAGTGGTCAACCAAATTGCATTTCGAGTAATGGGGAATGATTTAACCATAACTTTAGCCGCAGAAGCAGGGCAATTACAATTAAATGTCATGGAGCCGGTCATTGCATTGTCCATGAATGAATCGATTGAGCTTTTGGTGAATGCCGTAAAAACATTAGATAGCAAATGTATCCAAGGAATTCAGGCAAATGAGCAAGCATGTTTTGATGCTGTGATGCGTAGTGTAGGAATTGTGACCTTACTCGATCCATATTTAGGTCATGCAAAATGTGATGAAATCGGTAAGCAATGTATTGCCGAAAATAAAACCATTCGCCAAGTGGTTTTAGAGCAAGAGTTGTTAACTGAAAGTCAATTGGATGAAATTTTCTCGATTGAAAATTTAGTTTCTGAAGTGACACCATTTAGTATGCCACTCGCTCAAGTGAGTTAAATGCTTATTTAAGACTTTTAAATAGCCCCATGATGAGTAAATGACGAAGGTTAATCCTTCGTTTTTTATTTGAAGAAATCAGTGGTAAATCTAGAAAACTAATCTGATGGCAGTGATGTTTTAGATTTCTAAAAGAAAGTATTGGGTTGAAAATAAAACGCTATATTTGCTTAAGATCGTAATTATAGTTCTATATATAGTCATGAAGGTTTGGATGAAAAAATTAGCGCATAGATAAAGTCAGAAATACTTTAACTTGCCCAAAAAAGGATGTAATCGAAGTACAATAGGTTTTTTATCATGTTGTAGATAGTCAGATGTTTAATAAGTTAGTCGATTTATTCAAAGGCGCTAAAGAGTCGCCTGAGCAACTTTACTTAGAACAACACCACATTCAATATGATGAAACACAGGGCTATATCATTGAAGGCGTAGTTTTAAATACATTGTCTGAACGTATGGAATATCTGTCGAATAGAAAAATGACAAATTTCGATGATTTAAAACAGCTCTATGCAACTGCAATGATTATCAATGAAAAAATAGACTTGGAAATTGCAAGTCAACGCTTTGTTGCACGATTAGGCAATACTGAAGAAAATCTGTTGCAGTTTAAACTCTATGTCAAACTATTGAATGATTATTATCGTCAATTCATCCGTGATCGTAAGTAAGTGAATGGACTGTAGTGTTTGAGTTTGATGGGTGCGTTAATGGTACTCTTCAATAGAAAATAAAATCGCAAATCCATATTGGTTAAAACACTGTATATAGTTGCTTAAATCTCGGAATGTAAAAAGCATCGTGTTAATATGATCACTAAGTGATTAAAACATTAAAAGCTATTTACATCATGTTCCAGCAAGAAATTTCACAACTCAATCTTAAACAGCTCAAAGCTGGCGAAAAGCGGTGGGTCGGAAACTTACAAGGCTCATCTGCTGCATTATTATTTAAAGAAATTAGCAAACAATCCAAACAGTTGTTTGTAATTGTAGCACGTAATAATCAGCATCTCGGGCAGTTAGAAAGTGAGCTGGAATTTTACGGAATTAAACCGACTATTTTCCCTGATTGGGAAATTTTACCTTATGATCGCCTATCGCCACATCAAGACATCGTTTCTGAGCGCTTGGCGATTTTGTCCAATATGCCACAGCAAGGCGTGTTGTTGGTTTCAGCAACAACTTTAGCGCAGCGAGTTGCGCCTGCATCTTGGGTATTAGGTGAACACTTTGATATTAAAGTAGGTCAAAAATTTGATATCGAACAACAAAAATTAAGATTAGTACAAGCGGGTTATCACTTGGTGGATACCGTTTATGATCATGGTGAATTTGCAGTACGCGGCAGCATCATGGATATTTACGCTTCGGGGCAAAGTTCACCGATTCGTATTGACTTATTTGATGATGAAATCGATACCCTCAAATTCTTTGATTCTGAAACTCAGCGAACCACCCAAAACTTAGATCATTTTACGGTTTTACCTGCAAAAGAATTTCCATTAAAAGAAGCGCGCTCACTGTTTCGTAATCGATATGCGGAAAATTTTCCGACGGCAAATCCAAAGAAAAATCCAATTTATCAGGATGTACAAGATGGCATAGCTTCACCGGGTATTGAGTTTTATTTTCCGTTGTTCTTCTCTGAACAAGCCATGAGAGAGCAAAGTACGCTATTTTCGTACTTACCAGAGAATGGCATTGTCATTACAGATAAAGCTATTGATGACACATTGATTCAGTTTTGGTCAGACATTGTGCGTCGTTATGAAGACCGTCGTCATAATGTCGACCAACCGATTTTGCCGCCAGAGCAGATTTTCCTACAACCAAATCAAGTGTTAGAACAATTAAATCTTTGCCGTCGTATCGTGGCTTCACCTGAGGCTTTTGATGAACGCAATGGCGTGATCAATCTTGCAGCTGAGATTCCACCCCGTTTACCTGTCGATCCAAAACGTGAAAAGCCATTTTATGCTGTTAAGCAATATATCGATGCGGCAAATTATCCAGTGCTTTTGGTGGCTGAAAGCGCTGGTCGACGTGAAACTTTAAAAGATGCATTGCGTCCAAGTTTGGGTGATATCCCAACGGTCGAAAGTTTTGATGATTTTATGCATTCTATGCATGCGATTGCGATCACCAATGCGCCCTTAGATCGTGGTTTATTGCTAACTGACAAACTCAGTGTAATTTCTGAAAATCAGCTTTATGAACACCGTGTGGTTCAACGTCGTCGTAAACGCCAACAGGAAGTATCAGAAGAGTTCCTTGTTCGTAGTTTAACCGAGCTAAGTATTGGCGCACCTGTGGTTCATATTGATTATGGTGTGGGGCGATATGCAGGTTTAATTACCTTGAGTATCGATGACCAAGACCATGAGTTTTTGCAGTTAGACTATGCCGATGCAGCTAAGGTGTATGTCCCTGTAACAAACCTGCATTTAATTAGCCGATACAGTGGTGGTGACCCAGATCTAGCACCATTACATAAATTGGGCACAGATGCATGGTCTAAAGCCAAACGCAAGGCTTTAGAGCAGATCCATGATGTGGCGGCAGAACTTTTACATATTCAAGCCCGTCGTCACTCGAAGCCGGGTTATGGATTTGAACTGGATCAAAGTCTCTATATGCAGTTTGCCAGTGGCTTCGCCTATGAAGAAACTTTAGACCAAGCCAATGCTATTGAAGCGACACTCTATGACATGCAACAAGCGAAGCCGATGGATCGCTTGGTTTGTGGTGATGTCGGTTTTGGTAAAACAGAAGTGGCCATGCGTGCTGCATTTGTGGCAGTACAAAATAACAAACAAGTGGCTGTACTTGTTCCAACCACGTTGTTGGCGCAGCAGCACTACGAGTCTTTCAAAGATCGCTTCGCGGATTGGCCTGTACGTATTGAAGTCCTTTCACGCTTTGGTTCATCAAAATCACATACCAAAACCATTGAAGACCTCGCAGAAGGCAAAGTGGATATCGTGATTGGCACACATAAAATCTTGCAGGAAAGTGTGCAATTTAAAAATCTCGGCCTCATGATCGTGGATGAAGAGCATCGTTTTGGTGTACGTGATAAGGAGAGAATTAAAGCCTTACGTGCCGATGTAGATATGCTGACGCTAACTGCAACGCCTATCCCACGTACGCTGAATATGGCTTTTAGTGGTATGCGTGATCTATCTATTATTGCAACGCCGCCTGCACGTCGTCTTGCTGTGAAAACCTTTGTGCAAGAACACACTGGAGATTCGATCAAAGAAGCCATCTTGCGTGAATTGCTACGTGGTGGACAAGTGTATTTCTTACACAACGAAGTCGAGACCATTGAACGTACGGCAGAAACCTTACGGGAATTGGTCCCTGAAGCACGTGTTGCGGTTGCTCATGGTCAAATGCGTGAGCGTGAACTAGAGCAAATCATGCAACAGTTCTATCATAAAGAATATAACGTGCTGGTGTGTTCAACCATTATTGAAACTGGGATTGATGTGCCAAACGCCAATACCATTTTGATTGAACGTGCAGATAAACTGGGGCTGGCGCAGTTGCACCAATTACGTGGTCGTGTCGGCCGATCGCACCATCAAGCATACGCCTATTTACTTGTACCTTCGCTCAAAGGCTTAAAGGGTGATGCTGAAAAACGCCTAGATGCCATTTCGCGTGCATCAACTTTGGGCGCGGGTTTCATGTTGGCTACAGAAGACTTAGAAATTCGTGGTGCAGGTGAGTTGCTGGGTGAACAGCAAAGTGGCTCAATGCAAACCATCGGTTATAGTCTATATATGGAAATGCTTGAAAAAGCCACCAAAGCCATTCAAAAAGGCAAAACACCTAATTTTGACTCACCATTGTCATTAACGGCTGAAATTAGCATGCATATGCCAGCCTTAATTCCAGATGATTATTTGGGTGATGTACATCAACGGTTATTGTTCTATAAACGCATTAGTAATACGGATACTCAAGAGAAACTCGATAACATTCGTATGGAGTTAATCGATCGTTTTGGCTTGCCGCCGCAAGCAGTCAAGCAGTTATTCTCGGTCCATCAGTTGCGTTTAAAAGCGGAACAATTGGGTATTACAAAAATTGATATCAGCTCCCATGGCGGCAGTATTGAGTTCTCACCAGATACACCTGTTCAAGCCATATCCATCATCCAAATGATGCAAAAGCATCCGACTTTCTTCCGAATGGAAGGTGGACAGCGTCTAAAAGTGATGGTCATGCTCGAAGAATATGACAAACGCATTCAATTTATAAATGACTTATTAGACAGTTTACTGAAGGAGTTAGCGCCAAATCACTAGATTTGGCGTATAAATTGCTTGTTTAGAATGAGTAGATTTTATGCGTGTTTTTTATATAGAAGAAACGCTTGATTTTTTTGAAAAATTTATTAGAGTCATAAGCAAGCAACGTTTTATTCAAATGCGGTTTATTTGTAATGAAACGTTCTGTACAGAATATTCACACCCATAAGGATGTGATAGTATTAGCCATCATTCTAATTTTGCATCATTTATAAAGATATGTTTAGTTTACATCCACAACTTGCTCAAGATACGTTTTATGTAGGCGACTTTCCTCTGTCAACATGTCGTTTGATGAATGATATGCAATTCCCGTGGCTTATTTTGATTCCACGTGTTCCGGGAATTACAGAGCTTTATGAATTAAGTCAGGCAGACCAAGAGCAGTTTTTACGTGAGTCAAGCTGGTTATCAAGCCAATTGTCACGTGTATTCCGTGCAGACAAAATGAATGTAGCTGCATTGGGTAATATGGTTCCACAATTACATTTTCATCATGTTGTTCGTTATCAAAATGATGTGGCTTGGCCGAAACCAGTTTGGGGTACGCCAGCAGTTCCTTATAACAATGATGTCTTGGCACACATGCGCCAAACACTGATGCTTGCACTACGTGGTCAAGGTGATATGCCTTTTGATTGGCGTATGGACTAATCCCGATTTACGGACAATATCAGGATAGTAGAAGAATGAGTGTCCGTATGGGGGCGATCGAGTGCCGTTAGACAATTTAATCAGCAAAGAGCCTAAACAGTTTGAATATTTTCATCGTTTGATGGGATATATCATGCTGTCTTTGGTGATTGTTGTCTATCATTACACTCAGCCAGATACGCAATATCAAATCTATATTCCTGCATTTTTATTTTTTCTGATTTTAGTCGTTCCTAAGTTTTCTCATTGGTTAATTTATCGATATAGCAATCAAGTTAAGCGTAATGTGCTTTTTCTGATCGATATCATAGTAATTGCTGTACTGATGTCTGCAGTACATTTAAGCCTTGTTTTAACCTTTCTTGCGGTCTTTGCGCTGCTATATACAACCATTTATAACAAAATTAATTTCTTAATGATGTCCTTGGCCGGGATTGTAGGCGTCACTGTATTTTATTTATGTAATATTTATGTCTTTGGTTTTCAAGAATATTTTGAGTCAACCAGCAGTGAGTTAACCGTTCTAGGTTTTTTGTGCCTTATTACGTATTTCAGTGTGGGGACTTTTTATCAACATACCCAAGTTCAGTCTTTAAGCAATAAAAAGAACCATTATTATGATCAGATGAATCGTTATATGGAATTCGCTAATCAATTGAGTCGTTATGCGCCAATGCAGCTTTGGCAATCGATTATGAAAGGTGAGTCTGAAGCTAAAATCGAATATAAACGTAAAAAACTCACGATTTTCTTTTCAGATATCCAAGGGTTCACAGAACTTTCTGAAACATTAATCCCAGACGATTTAGCATTTCTACTCAATGACTATTTGAGTCATATGACTGAGATTGCCAAACAGTATGAAGCGACTGTCGATAAATTTATGGGGGATGCAATTCTAATCTTCTTTGGTGATCCACATAGCCAAGGCGTAGAGCAGGATGCAAAAACCTGTTTAGAGATGGCAATGGTCATGCGTCAGCAAATGAAGTTGCTGCGTGAACGCTGGATTAAAATGGGTTATCCGCCGCTACACATTCGTATGGGTATTTCTACAGGGTATTGCCACGTTGGGAACTATGGTGCAGCTCACCGTATGGCATATACCATCGTGGGTCGTGATGCGAATTTGGCTGCACGATTGCAAAGTGCTGCTGAAGTCGACGAAATTTTGATTTCAGACGATACGCATCATTTAGTGAAAAATGACTATTTATGTGCTCCAAAAGCACCAATCTTCTTAAAAGGTATCAAAGGCCCAGTACGTACTTGGCAAGTGATGGAAAAATACACCTCGCAGAAAACAGATTATCAACGTTGGTTTGACTACGAATATAAAGGCTTTAATCTATTGTTGAACTTAGATGAAGTACAAAACTTTGAATATCCTGAACTAATACATGTTTTAGAACGTATGATTCAACGCTTACAAACTCAGCAAAAAATGACCAACTCTGCTGGTATTGTTAAACTGAATTTAGAAGACGAAGTGATCGAAGAAGTCAAAAAAACTGAATCTCACTCTTAATTTCACATATACATTATAAAAATTAGATCTAATCGTATTGCCTTAAATTGTAAAAATAACTCAATTCATTCTTTTATCAAAACGTCTTCTTTTTTTGAATTCTTGAATAAATTTATGCATAAAAAAGCCAGTTACGATGAACTGGCTTTTTGATTATAGAAAATATTCTATAAATTAATGATTTTCTGAAGCATGGTTGATGGTGTATTTAGGAATTTCAATTTCCAAATCTTCATCTTCAATTTTTACTTGGCATGACAGGCGAGAGTCTGGTTCTAATCCCCAAGCACGATCGAGAAGATCTGCTTCGACATCATCCATTTCATCTAGACCATCAAAACCTTTACGTACAACCACATGGCAAGTGGTGCACGCTTTAGACATATCACATGCATGCTCAATTTTGATGCCGTTTTTTAACATGCTTTCGCAAAGGTTAGCATTTGATTCGACTTCAAACTCAGCGCCGTTTGGGCAGATTGTTGCGTGAGGCAGTACTTTAATACGTGGCATAATCTTGACCTATAAATTAATTTGAGTTTGACCAGTCATCGAGTTTTGTGCCTTTCAATGCGGCATCAATGTGCTGATTCATACGAGCTGCAGCAAATGCATCGCTATGTATTTTAAGCTGTTCTACAGCATGTTCAATAGCTTTGATATCTGTCGTTTCAAGTGCAGCATCTAAAACAGTGCGTGCAGCAGTGAGGGAATTGTATTGCTCTTGGTTGAGGAGTTGAGCATCCACTTTAAGTGCTTGATCAAGTGCTTCAAGTTCACGTTTTGCTTCCACTTTGGTTTCTTGAAGATGACGTAAGTTTTTATCTTCTTCAGCAAACTTATAACCATCAATAAGTAAGCGTTCAGTATCGGCATCAGATAAACCATAAGATGGTTTGATGTCAATTTGAGCATGCACACCAGAAGTGGTTTCTTTGGCTGACACAGTTAGTAAACCATCAGCATCGACCTGGAAAGTCACTTCAATACGCGCTTGACCCGCAGTCATCGGTGGAATACCACGAAGCACGAAACGACCTAGACTACGGCAATGTTCAACCAGATCACGTTCACCTTGTACAACATGAATCAACATCGCTGTTTGACCATCTTGATAGGTTGTGAATTCTTGGCGACGCGCCACTGGAATGGCTGTATTACGCGAAATAAGGCGCTCAACCAAACCGCCCATGGTTTCTAAACCTAAAGAAAGCGGCGTGACGTCTAAAAGCAATGAACCATCTTTAGAGTTACCAATAAGTTGGTTTGCTGTAATTGACGCGCCAATGGCCACAACTTCATCAGGGTTAATGGTGCAAAGTGGTTTTTGATTGAAGACTTCTTGAACAGCTTTTTGCACAGCATATGAACGGGTAGAACCACCGACCAATACCACATTTTGAATATCGCTAAGCTCAAGCTTGGCATCACGCATGACACGTTTACAAACGCTGATGGTTTTATCTAAAGCAACTTTGATGATGGATTCAAAAGTAGGGCGGTCTAAAGTCAATGATTGATCAAGAACTTTAAGCTCTACAGATTCAGCCTCGGTTAGAGCTTCTTTTGCTTTACGAGCAGAAACGATGAAATGTGCATATTCAGCATCATCTAAAGTTTCAATATTCAGTTGTTTTTTTGCCCATTTTACAATCAGACGGTCTAAGTCATCACCACCAAGCGCCGTATGGCCACCCGTTGCTAGAACTTCAAAAACACCTTGAGAGAAACGTAAAATTGAAACGTCAAAAGTACCACCACCCAGATCATAGATCACATAGTTTTGATCATGTGCAAGATTGGTGTCTTGGTCTAAGCCATAAGCCACTGCAGCAGCAGTCGGTTCATTTAATAGACGTAGTACATTTAAACCTGCAAGCTGAGCCGCATCACGCGTTGCTTGACGCTGTGCTTCATCAAAATAGGCAGGTACAGTAATCACAGCACCATTAACAGGATTATTTAAGCTGCTTTCTGCAAGGTCTTTAAGCTGTTTTAAAATTTCTGCAGAAATTTCAACGGGTGTTTTACGACCTTGTGCAGTTTCAAAAGCAGGCATTTCATTCGCTTCACCGACTAAGTTGTACGGGTGTTGGAATTTGATATCTGCTTTAGAGCGACCCATAAAGCGTTTTACAGAAACGATGGTGTTTTTAGGATCAGTCGTTAAGAATGCCTTTGCGTCGTCACCATATTGCGTAGTGGATTCGCCATAGTGTGCAATAGAAGGGAGTAACACACGACCATGTTCATCGTTAAGCACTTTCGCTTTACCAGAAAGTACCGTGGCTACTAAAGAGTGTGTAGTCCCAAGATCGATACCAATTGCGATGCGGTGTTCATGCGGCGCACTTGATTGACCAGGTTCTGCAATTTGCAAGAGAGCCATGTGTGTTACATCCTTTGAACGTCAAATATAAAAAATAAATTAAAAATCATCGTCTAAATCAAAGCTATCGTCGTCTAAGAAGCGATCTTCAGCTTTATCGATGTCAGCCATTACTTTTTGGAAGAAGCGTAATTTACGTACGGTATCACGTGCTTCAGCCCAGTCTTCGTCGTCATAATCAATTTTAAATTCACGAACCAAACCGTCAATCCATTGCTGAACTTCAGTTTTAAGTGAAGTGAGGTCATCAGCAGAGCCTGCCTCATCTAACTGTTCACGAATTTCTAAGGCATCTTGTAGGAACTCAAAATCACTAATCGATTGATCAAGGTGATAATCTTGTTTTTTGAGACTTAAAAGATATGCAGCGCGGCTATCAACATTGGATAAAACTTTAAATGCTTGATTAATCTCACTAGATTTTATCAGGGCTAGATCTTTGTCTTCGGCTTTATCTGGATGATATTGTTGCTGCAACTTTAAAAATTCAGCTTTTAAAACTGCTAAATCAATATCGAGTGCTACAGGTAAGTTAAACAACTCAAAATGATTCATGGGAGATGGTGTCCGCAATAGAGGTGCAAAAAGTGTTGCTTTAAATGCAATTAAAACAGTGAATTTTACACTGTTTTAATGCGAAAAGGAGCGTGGAAATGACTTAAACCGTAAACGATTCGCCGCAGCCACATTCGCCTTTTTTATTTGGGTTATTAAATTCAAAACCTTCGTTTAAACCATTTTTCACATAGTCCATCTCCATGCCTTCAAGATAAACTAAGCTTTTTGGATCAACGAATACTTTTACGCCAAACTGATCGAATACTTGGTCATGCGTGTCAATATCATCGACAAACTCAAGTACATAAGCTAAACCAGAACAGCCAGAAGTTTTCACGCCAACGCGAATACCTTCACCCTTACCGCGATTCTTGATGTAATTGCTGATATGAGTTGCAGCATTTTCAGTTAAATGAATCATGAAAACTCCGTTAATCTTTTTTAAAACACGTAAACAATTAAGCTTTTACTTTCTTGCTACGGTAGTCTTCTACAGCAGCTTTGATTGCATCTTCAGCAAGTACAGAGCAGTGTACTTTTACTGGTGGAAGTGCAAGTTCAGTTGCAATATCAATGTTCTTAATTGCTTGAGCTTCATCAAGAGTTTTGCCTTTTAGCCACTCTGTTACTAATGAGCTAGATGCAATTGCTGAACCACAACCGTAAGTTTTGAACCGAGCTTCTTCAATTACGCCGTTGTCATCAACTTGGATCTGTAGACGCATAACATCGCCACAAGCTGGTGCACCGACCATACCTGTACCAACATTTTCTGCATTTTTGTCCAAAACACCAACATTACGAGGGTTTTCGTAATGATCAATTACTTTTTCGCTATAAGCCATGATGCTTCTCCAAACCTCGGGGTCAGCCTTAAGATTAATATGGGGGTGAAATTACGTAAATCAATGAGATAGCCTTAAAATAAAAGCTATCTCACCGGGATGAATTAGTGTTCAGCCCATTCTACAGAATTAAGGTCGATACCTTCTTTGTACATGTCCCAAAGCGGTGAAAGATCACGTAGTTTTTCAACTGCTGCTTTGGTAATTTCAAGTACGTGGTCAATATCGGCTTCAGTGGTGTATTTACCAAAGCTGAAACGAATCGAGCTGTGAGCCAATTCGTCTGAAAGACCCAATGCACGAAGTACATAAGATGGTTCTAAAGTTGCTGATGTACATGCAGAACCAGAAGATACTGCGCAATCTTTAAGTGCCATCATTAACGATTCACCTTCAACAAAGTTAAAGCTGACGTTTAGATAGTTTGCAACGTTGTATTCTGGATGACCGTTGAGGAAGACTTGTTCAAGATCTTGCAAGCCATTCCAAAGTTTGTCACGAAGTACACGAATACGAGTTTGTTCAGCATGCAGGTTTTTGCCGGCAAGTTCGAACGCTTCGCCCATACCCACGATTTGGTGAGTCGCTAACGTACCTGAACGCATGCCACGTTCATGACCGCCACCGTGCATTTGCGCTTTAATACGTACACGTGGTTGACGACGTACATAAAGAGCACCAATACCTTTAGGACCATAGATTTTGTGGCCAGAGAAACTCATCAAATCAACTTTCATTGTTGAAAGATCAATTTCTACTTTACCAGCAGCTTGCGCAGCATCTACATGGAAATAAGTTTTGTTTGCACGAGTCAATTCACCGATTGCAGCTACATCTGTAGTTGTACCGATTTCATTGTTCACCATCATCAAAGATACAAGAATTGTATCTGGACGAAGGGCAGCTTGAACCATTTCAGGTGTAATTAAACCAGTTTTTGCTTCTGGCTCAAGATAAGTAATTTCGAAGCCTTCTTCTTCAAGCTCGCGGCAAGTATCAAGAATTGCTTTATGTTCAATTTTACTTGTAATAATGTGCTTGCCTTTAGATGCATAGAACTGAGCAATACCTTTAAGCGCAAGGTTGTCAGATTCAGTAGCACCAGAAGTCCAAACGATTTCGCGTGGATCAGCTTTTACTAGATTAGCAACTTGTTCACGTGCATATTCTACTTTTTCTTCTGCCTGCCAGCCGTAAGCATGAGAACGAGAAGCTGCATTACCAAAAGTACCGTCAAACGTTAGACATTCCATCATACGTTCTGCGACTTGAGGGTCTACAGGTGTAGTTGCTGCATAGTCAAGATAAATAGGACGCTTCATGTCAAATACCTGTAACCGATAAAAGGGCTGAATCAAAGTTTGCTGAATTTTGACGAATTGATACGGTTTGAACGTTATCGCGTGCTACAAGGTCAGCAAGGGTGATTTTTGCAAGATAATCGGCAATGTGGTGGGAGAGTTCCTGCCATAAATCGTGAGTCAAGCACATTGCACCATTTTGGCAGTTGCCTTTGTGGTCACAACGGGTTGCATCAACTGTTTCATTTACAGCTTCAATAATTTCCAAAACAGTGATGTCTTCAGCACTACGAGCAAGGTGGTAACCACCGTTAGCTCCACGGATGCTGGAAACTAAGCCGTGACGCTTTAATTTTGCAAATAACTGCTCAAGATAGGCCACTGAAATGGTTTGACGAGCTGCAATTTCTGCAAGAGTGATCGTTTGTTCAGTTGGCTGCAAAGCTAGATCAAGTAGAGCAGTCACTGCGTAGCGACCGCGAGTTGTTAAGCGCATGATTCGATACACATGTTAAGTCTAGATGTGCAGATTTTATGAATCCTGACTAAAATAGTCAAGTTTTTTTGAGATTGTTTATTTGTTTTATTTTGTCTGAAAAATTATGTATTTATTTGAACCACACATTATACACTAATAACGTTATTAAAAGAACAGATATTAGACTAAAAGCGATATTAATCCGCTTTTGACGACGTTCGATACGCTTAATACGGTTTTTGTATTGTTTAACTTCAACTTGTAGCGTGTTTATTTTAGAGCGTTGCTGTTCAATTTTTTCTAAAAGTGGGGCAATACGTTTTTTAGATGCAACGATATCGTTTTCTTCGACAGGTTCAGACAACCAGTGTTTCCAGTCAGATAAAATTTTCGGCACACTAAATAAAGAAACCAAATCACGAAATTCATCTTTTAGAACCACATCGCCATCGATACGCATGGTTTTGATGCTTTTGCGATTACCAAATACAAAAATTTTAACCAAATCCATTAATGTCGTACGGACATCAAGGTCGATGGCTTTATCTGGAGATTTCGTGTCGAACAGAATGCCGTGCTCAGTAAACTGAACATAAAAGTCAAAATAAGGGATGTAGCTATTTATTTTTAGTGCGACTTTTTGATCAACAAATTTTTTAGCTTGTAATGCTACAACACGGTCATGTTTTAAAATGAAGGTAAAAATCGTTTCTAAAACAATCAGGGTCATAGTAAGCAACAAATGTGGTTGAGCTTGTGTTTGTTGCGTATCGCTCATAAAAAATGTCCTTGTTAAAATCTGAAAGCACTGGAAACTGAGCGTCCTGCTCTAGAGGAACTTAGAATATACCAAAAAGTTGGTAATTCACTAGCTTTGTAGAACAGTTTAATCAATCTATCAAGTTATATGTTTGCTATTATGTTGTTAAAATGAAGAATCACGTGTTGATGTGCACATAAAATAATCAGGAGAAGTGCGGATTATGGAAAATAAAGAAAGCATAATTGACGATGCACAGGAAACATCAGAAAAGCTGGCTAAACCTCGGGTACGTAGTCATTCTGATCGTCGCTCTAAAATGGATTTTCGTAAATATACCAAACAGATTTGGTTGGCTGGATTAGGTGCTTTTTCACGTGCTGAGGGAGAGGGAAATAAGCTTTTTGACTCTTTAGTCAAAGTTGGAGAGGAGCTTGAGTCCAAAACGATTGATATTGCAGATCAAACTGTCGAAAAAGTTTCAGAAAAAGCCAAGGAATCTGTAACCGATACGAAAGATAAAGTAGAAAAAATTTTAGATAATAGTGTTAATCATTCTTTAAACCGTTTAGGATTGGTGACTGTAAAGGATTTACAGCACTTAGAAAGGCTTATACTTCAATTACATACTAAAGTTGACCAATTGGCCGAAGAGAATGCCCAACTGAGGGCCGAAATATTAAAAAAACACTAACTTTTTTAATATTATCGAATTTTCAAGGTTTTTTTCGTCAAAAAATTCTATAAAAAGAGGTTGAGGAGTATTGCGTTTAACCCTAAAGCATTGCTATAAAGGCGTTATGGCGTTTTATACAAATTCTTGAACCTTAAATAAACGATATTAAGAGGACGTAATTTTCATGAATAAATCAGAATTAATTGATGCAATTGCCGAAAATGGGGGATTATCTAAGGCCGATGCCGGTAAAGCTTTAGATGCTACAATTGCTGCAGTTACCAATGCATTAAAAGCTGGTGATACAGTTACTTTAGTTGGTTTCGGTACATTCAGCGTTAAAGAACGTGCTGCACGTACTGGTCGTAACCCACAAACTGGTGCGACTTTAGAAATCAAAGCAAGCAAAGTTCCTAGCTTCAAAGCGGGTAAAGGCTTGAAAGATTCTGTAGCTTAATCTTATTAAGCACATGAGACGCGCCATAAATTGGCGCGTTTTTTATTGGTAAATGTGATTAATTGATATATCGCATTCATTCATCTCGGGTTTTCGGTTAAAATTCACCGCAAATAAAATATTGGAATACTTATGGAATCGTTTCGTAAAGTCATTAAGGGTTGGCTGGGCAAGGTCTTGCTCGTTTTGTTTTTGACCCCTTTAGCACTTGTAGGTATTGAAGGATATTTTAGTGGTGGATCTAAAGATGCAGCAAAGACTGTAAACGGTACTGAAATTTCTCAAAAAGAACTCGAAGCACTGACGAACTCATTAAAAGAACAATATCTGGCATATGCTCAGGGTGATGAAACATTATTGAATCAAAATTTCATTAGCAATAAAGCGATGGATACTTTGGTTTCACGCCAATTGTTATTGCAACAAGCTGATAAATTAGGCATTAGCTTGAGTGATGCACAAATTGTGCAAATGATTCATCAGCAGCCAAGCTTTCAAGTCAATGGTCAATTTTCTGATGAAGCGTTTGCGCGATACCTCGAATCGATTGGTATGACGAATCGCACATTCATTGATAATTTACGTAAAGACCATGCTTTAAAAATGTTGTCTACAACATTTATGGAATATGCATTGGTGAGTAAGCTTGATATCTTGCAAATTGCGAACTTACAAACGGAACAACGTAGTATTCAGTTGGCGAGCATTAATCTTGAAAATTACAAGAAAAATGTAAAAGTATCTGATGCTGAAATTGCGGCTTATTATGAGCAGCATAAAAACAAATTTAAGCAAGCAACCAGTGTTGATGCAGATTTTGTCGTATTAACACCTGCCAATATTACTGCACCAGTAGAAGCTGCAACTGATGCTGAACTGAAAGAAGCGTATAACAGCTTTGTTGAGAATGCACAGAAGTCAGTTAAACCTATCGTTAAGCACATCATGATCACTGCGGACAATCGTTCAGATGCCGAAGCTAAAAAACTGGCTGAAAGTGTTCAAGCTAAAATTAAAGCGGGTTTAAGCTTTAACCAAGCTGCTGCGCAATTCTCTGAAGATCCTGAATCTAAAGCAAAAGGTGGTGAACTGGTTGCTTATGAAAAAGGTGTGTTTGGTGATGCGTTTGATGCAGCAGTTGAAGGTGCTCAAGCTGGTCAAGTGACTGCTCCAGTGAAAACAGACAGTGGTTATCACTTGATCGAAAAAGTGGCGCCAGCTGTAAAAGTGGCTTCATTTGAACAAGAAAAAGCACGTCTGCAAGCAGAAGTCGCTGCTTCGAAAAAAGCCAATGTTTTTTCTGACACTGTAAACAGCCTCAATGATATGGTGGTGAGCAGTGATGCCCTCGATGTCGTGGGTCAAGAAGTGAAAGGCGTAAAAGTACAATCTTTGAATGGTTTAACATTAGCATCGCAACATCCAGTTTTAAGTGATGCAAACGTCAAAGTTAAATTGTTTAACGATGATGTTAAAAATGGTGAACGTAATGTTTCATCGAGCATTCAGTTGAAAAACGGTGATGTAGTTTGGGTAAAAGTGCGTAACTATCATGCTGCAGGTGTTCAAACCTTAGCTGAAGCGAAAGCGCATGTGAAAACTCAGCTGATTGAAAAGAAAGCGTCTGATGCTGCAAAAGCCCAGATTCAAGCGACATTGAAAGAGTTTGCTGCAAAACCTGCTGCTTCAGTCGCGAAAGGCAATTTAAACTTTGAAAATGCGGGTACCTTCACTCGTGCTGATGGTTTGTTGAAACGCGAAATTCAACGTGCTGCATTTAGTGTAAAAGCGCCGAAAGCAGGTCATTGGTCTGTTACGACCACAAATCTACCAAATGAGTTGGTTGTGGTTGCTGTGACTGCAGTGAACAAACAATCTGATGCGGCATTAACGGGTGAGCAGTTAGATGAGTTAAAAAAACTTTATCAACAGCTTCGTGGTCAGCAAGAATTTGATGACTACACACGTTATCTAAAAGATCATGCCAAAATTAAATAATTAAGGCAGCTTTAAAAAAACCAGCTTCTGAGCTGGTTTTTTTTGACTTAAATTGACAGATATAATTTTTATTTAAAAGATTTGGCAAATGAAATATCGGCTCTAGCATCGTAGATTGGTGTTCTCAAAAAAATAATATGAAGAAGAAATAACTCATCACGACAAGGATTAAGCGGATGATATATATGTATATGCCTCAATTTAAACGTTTAAAGAACCCGTTATTGCGATGGATAGATCAATATTTTAAGCACATGATACTGATGCTATTAACCATTTGTGTTGCGAGTAGTATTCAAGCTGCAGAACTGAACTTTCAAAAAGTTCTAGAGCAGGAAAGAGCTTGGGCGGGCTTGACTAGTAAAAAAGTCAAAAATAATGAAATCGAGTGGACATATAGTGAAGGGGGAAATCCACAAAAACCGACGCTGTTGTTGCTGCATGGTTTGTCAGGCACGCGTGATAATTGGAACCGCGTTGCCCGTTATTTAACGCCCAATTATCATGTCATTATTCCAGATCTGCCAGCACATGGAGAAACTATTGTCGCAGATCAATTTGATCTATCGATTCCAAATTTAACTGAAAAATTACGACGATTTATTGATGCTACAAAGTTAGATCCAAATTTACATATCGCAGGGCATTCGATGGGTGGTGCAATTGCCATGCTCTATAGCGCTCAGTATCCCTTAGAAGTGAAATCTTTATTGTTGGTGGATTCGGCAGGTGTCTTTAAGTCGAGTAATACAGCGTATCTAAAAGATACGGCAAAGCTTGCAGAGCTAGTGGTCAGAAAAACTGGTGATTTTGATCGCGTGATGAAGATCGTGATGCAATCCCCGCCTTTTATTCCACAAGAATTAAAAATTGGGCAAGAAAAGTTGATGATAGTTCAGTCTAAACAAACCAATAAAATGGTGGAGCAACTGCAAAAAATGGCCACCTTGTATACGCCGGAGTCCTTTGCTTTGGCTGCACGAGGCATTGATGCACCTGTGTTCATTATCTGGGGGAAGCAAGATCAGATTATCAATGTTGAAGTAGCAGAAGAATTGAAAAGCTTATTTAAAAAAGTCGAAAAACCGCTGGTATTAGACCATGTTGGTCATATGCCTATCTTAGAAGCGGAGCAGTTAATGGCGTTGCCATATTTAAAGTTTCTTTCAACTGTTCAATGAATAAAATCGGTAAAATAGGTGTAAAAAAGCGAGAAATATCTCGCTTTTTAAACTTAATTAGACACTTTGAGTTGATTTAAGTACGTACTTTAATTTCATAGCCCGTGTATTTTCGAATATTAATCACACCGGTATCCAAAATCAGATACTGACCTTTAATCCCTTGTAATTTTCCTCGAATAATTGGGGTTTTGTCCAAATTATGCGATTTGATTTTTTCAGGATATTCATCTACTGGGTAGATAAATTGGCGTGGCAATTCATCTTCTAGTAGTTCAACGGTTTCATTAAACTCTAAATTTTGGCTAAATTCTTCACGAATGGTCTGAATTTTTGGTGCAAATTCTTCCACCAATTGGTCGCGAATTTCGATCAGGTTGATGGGTTCTGCTTCACCTTTGAGCAATTTACGCCAATCAGTTTTATCGGCCACTTGCGTTCCAAACATGACTTCAAGCTGACCAGATAGACGACGTGAACCAACTTTCATAATAGGCAAAGCTTGCGTCGCACCTTGGTCCAGCCAACGTGTAGGCATTTGACCAAGTCGAGTAATCCCCACTTTTAAGGCACTCGAATTAGCTAAATAGACAATATGCGGTTGAAAGCAAACTTCATGGGCAAAATCATCTTCACGGCAAGTCCCGAGATGATAATGGCAGGTTTCAGGCTTCATAATGCACATATCACAAGAAGCCTTAGTCTTCATGCATTTGAAGCAATGACCTTGTGAATACGATTTAGGCGTTTTTGCGCCGCAAGAAATGCAGTAGATATTTCCAGTGGCTTCAATTTCAATTTCTTGGCCAAGGCTAAACGGTAGATCAACTTCTGAGCGATCTAGAATAAATTTATACTCAACATTTGCCTTGTGTGTATGTTGATCAGTTACACTAAGGTCTTTAAGACCTGCATGCATTTTATGGCAAATGCCTTGTAGTTCCATACGAATACTCACTTCATTATTAAGGATGCGGTCAATGGCTGAACAAAATGTCATCACTTCTATGCTAGACGATTTGTCAAAAGAGCAGCCCATTTCAACCGCAATCTGTATTGGTCAGGATCTTGAGCAATACAATCAATTTCATCCAATTCAATGGCAACATTTTAACGTAACTGAGTTTTTAAATCTGCCTTTTACCCAGCGTTTTGACCTTGGATTTGTGATTCTTGATACTGAAACCATGTTGAGTTTGGATCAGCAGCAGAAAACTCAGATGTTGGTAAAATTGCGTGACCTATTTGCCAAACGCATCGTGGTGGTGAGTAAGTTACACGATGAACAATTATTACGTGCTTTAGGCTTTACTCAGCTCATTGATAAAACCACGCATGAAAGTGATTTTGCTTTATGGCAGTTTAATATTTTGACTTATAAACATATTCCAGATTGGTTTAACTCTAAATTTTGGGCGAATCCTGAAAACTGGGATAAATTCCGTTGGTAACAAATACTTAGCCTGCGAGAAATTGCAAAAATTAACAAACATTTATGATAAATCTGTGTTTTCCCACGTATGCTGTAATGAATTTATCTAGGTTTCACTGGGAAAAATAAAATGACAAATTTAAATAATATTGTTGAGATTTTAGCAAAGCAGGCCCTTGGTGGTGCAAACAATCAAAATCAACAAGGTGGTCTGGGTGGTATTTTAGGTTCGGTGCTGGGTCAATTGGGCGCAAATGCAGGCACTCAAAATAACCAAACCAATGCTCAAAACCAAGCGGGTGGTTTGGGTGGAATTTTAGGCTCTGTGTTGGGCCAACTGGGTGGTGCAGCGCAGCCGCAGCAACGTAGTAGCGGTGGTAATGCGTCAACCATTTTAGTAGCAGTGTTACCTCTGGTGCTGGCTTGGATTCAAAAACAAGGTGGCCTACAAGGTGCTTTGGATAAATTACGTGGACAGGGCTTGAGCAGTCAGGTTGATGATTGGGTATCTACAGGCCCTGGTGATAATGCTGCTGTGACAAATCAACAAATACAAAATTTATTTGATGATGCCGAAGTGGAGCAAGTTGCACAAGAAACACAAACTCAGAAACAAGATGTATATAGCGCAATTTCAAGCGTATTGCCGCAAATTATTGACTCATTGACGCCACAAGCTGGACAAACCAATCAGCAAGAAGCGAATGCTGATATTCAACAAGTGATGAATTTGGTCTCAGGTTTCCTGAAGCATTAATCAAAATATCGATTTAGGTATTTGATTAAATACAAGCCAGTGAACACTGGCTTTTTTATGATTTGAAAAATGATAACAATGTGACGCTAAGATGGATTAAATAAACGGTTCGACACACTGATTTTTTTGCCAATATAGTGTGATTTTTTTTGACGAATCAAAATGATTTTCGACTGAAACTCTAACTCACCAAACTCTGGCTCAACTTGCACATAATGTAGTTGACCAAACTCATCACGTACACGCGCTTGAGCCGAAAAGCCGGGACGGGCATTTCCACTTGAAATGGTGGCTAGACGACCGAGTAAATTAACCGTTTGTTTTTTATATTTGGGTGGGACAACCTGATCCAAACAATGAATCATAAATACCGTAAAGAATATGGCAATGATCAACGCAGGTAAAATTAAATAATAAGCGGGAACGAATTGACCTTCTTTGGCATGGATGCAAAACTGAAGTACATAGCCTGCAAAGCTAAAATTCATCAGTAAGAAGAACAAAATCAGAGTCTTGGAAAATTTGACATTCAATAATGCCAACTCTTGTATGCGCTGAGGAGCGATTCTTTTTAAAACTTGGCTAGGACTAATATTGATATAGTAGCCAATGGTTTCAACCATGCCCAATAACAGTACGGCCAATAAACTTAAATGAAAGGGTATTAAGTTATAGTCTGTTAAAAATCCGGACATGGTTGTATTCCAGTGTTTATTCTTCTGTGAGGTAGATTCCACCATCAGAATGCACGTTAATGTTCACTTTTTCAAGGGCTTGACCTTGGCATGGGCCAGAAATACATTCCCCAGATTCGACCATAAACAGTGCGCCATGTGTTGAGCACTCAATAAATTCTTGGTCACGATCTAGAAACTGATTTTCTAGAAACTCAAGTTCTACGTGCAAGTGTGGGCAGTTATTTTGATAAGCGTAAAACATGCCATCACGTTGGGTGATAAAAATCGTTTCACCTTCAGGCGTTTCGAATGATCGTGCTTCACGTTCTGGCACATCATCCGTCATGCAAATTTTAAACATTAAGCACATTCCTTTTGAAATGATTGTAAAAGCTGAGCATAGTCTTCAACTGCTAGGCGTGGACCAAACTGAGCCACAACTTCACTTGAAATCAAGATGGCAAGTTCAGCAGCCGTTTGATAGTCATGACCTGCATTCAGTGCATATAGGAAAGCACCAGCAAATGCATCACCTGCACCATTGGTATCTACTGCGGTAACTTTACGACCTGGCACGGTAAATGTTGCTGCTTCATTATGGATTAAGGCGCCTTTGGCACTTAATGTAATGACAATGTGTTTGCTTAGTGATTGCAATTTAGCAAGTGCAGCATCTAAATGATCTGTTTCTGTGTACATCAGCGCTTCTTGTTCATTACAGAACAATAAGTCTACGCCATCATCGAGTAACTCATCTAGACCTTGACGTGCATATTGCACCATTGCTGGATCAGATAAGGTCAATGCAATTTGTACACCATTGGCTTTGGCGATTTGACGTGCTTGTTTTACCGCAAGACGCGCGCTATCTGATGTTGAAAGATAACCTTCGATATATAACCATTTCGCAGTATTTAAGCTGCCAAAATCAATTTGGCTATCAGTTAATTCAGCAGTAATACCGAGGTAAGTATGCATCGTACGTTCAGAATCAGGGCTGACCAATACCATACATGTGCCGGTTACACCTTCACTGATTGATTGATTTGCAGTTTGGATACCTGCGTCGTTTAAACCATTTAGGTAAATTTGACCTAAGTCATCATTGCCGACACGACAACCATAAAATGCAGTTCCGCCTAAAGCACTAAAAGCAACCGTTGTATTTGCTGCAGAACCACCAGAAGCTTGACCTTTATATTCTTGAGTCGCTTTTAGATTGTTATAAAGGGCTGCTTGAGTATCACCATCAGTCAGTTGCATCGTACCTTTTTGCAGATTGTGTTGAATTAGGAATTCGTCAGAGACTTTAAATTCTTGGTCAATAAGTGCATTACCAATTGCAAAAAGGTCAACAGTTGCCATGTTGTATAATCACATCAAAAAAATGAAAGTGCTAAGTTTACACGAATGCTCAGGATTGCTGTAGTTTGTTGAAGAAAATTCAATTAAAAGACAGGTGTGTATAAAAATCGGGCAAATCTATTATATTTTTACATTTTTTTTGAATTAGTTGCCGTTTTAATCAGCTTTGCTATTGTGCAAATCGAAAAATTTTACTTTTATAGAGCTATAGGGTGTTCAGACTGAATCAAGATGATTTGGTCATCATAAATAGATAACAGATTAAAAGTGTGAATATATGGAAATTACGATTCGTCCAGCAGAGCAACTTCCTGCTCAAATCGAAAATATTGCTGCTTTGGCGCAGCATGAAGGCTATACATTTATACACCGTTTAATTGAAGAATATCAAAGTGGTAAAAATCGTTTTGACCAAACGGGTGAGCAATTATTGCTTGCTTATGATGGCGATAAATTGATTGCTTGTGGCGGTTTAAATCAGCAATGGGGTGATACTGGTGTAGAAGAACGGATTGGACGAGTTCGCCGTTTCTATGTGCATCCGCAGTACCGTCAGCATGGCGTGGGTAAGCAGCTATTGGTGGAATTGGAAAAGGGTGCGAAAAAGCATTTTTCTGCACTGTGCTTAAATACAGAGCTTAAAAATGCTGCAAAATTCTATCAAAAACAGAATTATGTCTATGTTGAAAGCCATCCAAATTATAATTATTTCAAATATCTGGTTTAGTTTTCAATCCAAAAATAGACAGTAAACACTTTAAATGAAGCATCCGATATCGGGTGCTTTTTTCTTGTGATAATTCTAAAAAGAGCGCCTTATTTTAAGCAAATTTTTAAGCAAAAATTCATTTTAGTTATCGAAGATATAAGCATCAAAATAACTGCATAGAGTGATGCATATGCAAGTGTCTGAGCTACAAGACTACGTTAAAAAAGTCCCTGAGATTACCGCACTGTTTTGGTTGACCAAAATTTTTGCGACCACCTTTGGTGAAACCAGTGGTGATGCATTGTCCATGTCCTTAAATTTGGGCTATCTACTCAGTACCTTTATTTTCGCAGGCATATTTATCAGTTTGCTGTATTTTCAAATAAAGTCCAAAGCCTATAAACCTTATTTATATTGGGCCACCATTATTGCCAGTACAACGGTAGGTACGACTTTAGCGGATTTTGTAGATCGTTCTTTAGGGATTGGCTACTTGGGTGGTAGTTTGCTGTTGCTGAGTTTGGTGCTCATATCGCTTTTTAGTTGGTATCGAGTCGAAGGATCGATCAATCCAAGTGTAGTGAATTTGCCGCGAACACAGATCTTTTATTGGTTGACGATTACATTTTCTCAAACATTAGGTACGGCTTTGGGGGACTGGACTTCCGATAGTGCAGGATTAGGCTATAGCGGTGGCATTTGGCTATTTGGTGGTTTAATTCTATTGATGGCGTTGTTGTACTTTTTTAGTCGGGTCTCAAAGACGTTTATATTTTGGGCTACTTTTGTTTTGACACGTCCATTGGGCGCTGTTGTTGGTGATTTTTTAGACAAGCCAATCAGTTCAGGTGGATTGGATCTAAGTCGCTTTATGGCTTCTTTTGTATTGTTGTTGGCGATTGTGATTTGTGTCTATTGGTCAACACGAAATGATAGGCAATCCATAAAACCAGTTTAAATGTTTTAGTGCGAAAACAAGTGATTTTTAAAATTAAAGTTCAAGTTGATTAAAACAGTTGGAAATGTCGTTTTGGTGAATCTAGTTGTGATTTTTTAAGGTATACTTTGCCTAATTTAAATGAATAGATTAGGAGCACACATGACTGTAGATGTCACTGAAACCATTTCTCAAACTGTACATCCCGCGTTTCAGTTGATTCGTCAACATCATGTTGAAGCTTTAGACATTTTAGTGTCTGAATATAAACACAAAGTGACTGGCGCAGTGCATTATCACTTAGCCACAAACCATGACGAAAACGTATTTTTAGTTGCCTTCCGTACGCAGCCGATGGATTCAAAAGGTGAGGCGCATATTCTTGAGCATACGGCACTCTGTGGTTCAGAAAAGTTCCCTGTACGTGACCCATTCTTTTTAATGATTCGTCGTTCACTCAATACGTTTATGAATGCGTTTACCGCAGCGGATTGGACGGCATATCCATTTGCAACGCAAAACAAAAAAGATTTCCAAAACTTGTTAGAAGTTTATATGGATGCTGCTTTTGCTGCGAATTTGAACCCGCTTGATTTTGCGCAAGAAGGGATTCGTATTGAGCTAGAAAATGGAGAAGCTGTATATAAAGGCGTGGTATTTAATGAAATGAAAGGTGCAATGAGTTCACCTTCAGATCAGTTGTATCACCAACTTGCCCATCATTTATTCCCAGAAACGACATATCACTACAACTCAGGTGGTGATCCGAAAGACATTCCTGACTTAAGCTATGAAGAGTTGGTCAGTTTCTACAAATCACATTATCACCCAAGTAATGCGGTGTTTATGACCTTTGGTAATGAGCCTGCATATAATTTACAAGAACAGTTTGAAACGCTTGCTTTGTCTAAATTTGAAAAAGGTCAAACGCTGTATTCAAAACCTGAACGTCGTTTAACTGCGCCTGTAACTGTAACTGAAACGTATGCAGTTGATGCTGAAGACCTCAAAGACAAAACCTATCATGTGCTTTCTTGGTTATTGCCAGAAGCAAGTAATATCAAATTACGTTTAGGTATGCGTTTGGTTGAGGGGGTATTGCTTGAAGATTCTGCTTCGCCATTACGTCATTACTTAGAAACCTGTGGTTATGCACAGTCTACTGGTCCATTCATGGGCGTAGATGACTCAAACTATGAAATGACGTTCTACTGTGCAATTCAAGGTTCAAACCCTGAGCATGCAGAACAATTTAAAGATGGCGTGTTTAAAGTATTAGAAGACGTTGCGGCTAAGCCTGTTGACCCGGCTTTAGTTGAGGCGATTTTGCATCAAATTGAATTGCATCAGCGTGAAATCAATGGTGATGGTACACCATATGGCCTAAGCTTAATTCTGAATGGTTTAAGCAGTGCGATTCACCATTCAGACCCTGTGGATGTTTGGGATGTGGATACGGCCATTGAACAAGTGAAGGAAGAGTTGAAAGACCCAATGTGGTTATCTAACTTAATCAAAACTTACTTGCTTGATAATCAACATCGTGTGCAATTAACTTTGGTTCCAGATGCTGAAAAAAATGCGTTGGAAGCGGCAGCAGAAAAAGCACGTTTAAAAGAAATTGATGCGAACTTAACTGAAGCGCAAAAGGCAGAGATTATTGCGCAGACTGAAGCACTGAACATTCGTCAAGATACCCCAGATGATTTGAATCTATTACCTAAAGTAGGTTTAGAGGACGTTCCTGCACAATTACAGATTGTACAAGGTCAATTACGCGAAATTATCAGTAATGGCTTGGATACGCCGTTAAATCTTTACCACGCAGGCACCAATGGTCTTTACTACCAACAAGTTTTGATTCAGATTCCTGATGAAGTGGTGCAATCGCCGTATTTCAACCTCTTATCGATTTTGATGGGTGAAGTTGGTGCAGGTGAATACGACTACTTAGAGCTACAACAATTGCAAACAGCTGTGAGCGGCGGTTTAGGTATGGGTGCGTCGCTGCGTTCAAAAGTGGATGATAAAGGTCAAATCAGTGCTTGGCTGACTCTAACCACCAAATCATTGGTTAATAATCTTGAAGCCATTCGCTTATTGAAATTGGCTTTTGAACAGCTACGTTTTGATGAGAAAAACCGTATCGTGGAGTTATTGCAACAACGTAAAGCACGTTGGCAGTCACGTGTTTCTGGCTCTGGTCATAGCTATGCAATGCAAATTGCAGGTCGTCAACATAGTGCATTGGCGTTACGTGATTATCATAATACAGGCCTAGGCGCGCTGAACTGGTTGTCAGAACTTGTCAGCAAAATTGAGCAAGACGACACGGCTTATAATGCCTTGATTGATGAGCTTAAGTTAATTCATAACCGTTTGCTTAAAGCACCAAAACAATTCTTGGTGGTGTGTGAAGAACATCATTCAGACCGATTGGTTGAGGAAGTTCAAACCATTTGGGATAAAGTGGCGATTGATGATAACCCACATGCTTTAACTCAAGTGAATTTTGCAGATAACAACAATGACGAAGCTTGGCTCATTCAAGCCAATGTTCAGTTCTGCGCTTCAGCATATCCTGCGGTGGAAGTGTCGCATCCTGATGCAGCACCTTTAATGATTTTGGCGGCTTATTTGCGTAATGGCTTCTTGCATAGCGCGATTCGTGAAAAAGGTGGTGCTTATGGTGGTGGTGCAAGCTATGACGGCAATGCATGTTCATTCCGTTTCTATAGCTACCGTGACCCACGTTTAGCTGAAACGTTTAAAGATTTTGACGCAAGTGTGCAGTGGCTACTGAATGCTGAACAACAACCTCATCAGCTAGAAGAAGCGATTTTGGGTCTAATTGCCAGCATGGATAAACCGGGGTCACCAGCGGGTGAAGCCATTACAGCTTGTTATGCTTTATTGCATAAACGCACGCCAGCTTTCCGTCAAATGTTACGTGAACGTCTGTTGAATGTGACTTTGGAAGATCTAAAACGTGTTGCTGTGGCGTATTTGGTTGAACAACAACCGACAAAAGCTGTGGTTGCACCGGTGGCTAAGCGAGATGCTTTGGTTGAGCTTGGTTTCGAAATAAAACAAGTGAATTAAAACAAAAAAGGGGTTTTTATGGCGTTCAAATCTCTTGAGCGTACGACATTGCAACTGAGCCTCATTGCGCTCAGTTCAATGTATGTCAGTACTGTAAATGCACAAAATGCGGATGTGGCTGTTAAACCAGCTACCGCTGAAGCATGTGTGGCACTTGAGTCAAATGCAGAGCGATTATCGTGTTATGACGCTTTGTTTAAAGTGCAACCTGGTGAAAAAGAAATGTTGGTTTCTGAGCGCCAAGCCGCCCAAGAAATTAAACCTGAGCCGACTGAAAAGCTGACTTTGAAAGAAAAAGTCAGTCATGCGTTTACGGACCGTTTATTTGCTGTAGAAGCACCGAACCTCAATCCAAATCTTTCATTATTGGATAGTCGTTGGGAGCTTTCTCCAGAAAGTAAATTGGGAACATGGAATATTCGCGGCTATCAACCTGTGTATTTAATGCCGGGATATTGGACATCGGATAAAAATGAACGTCCATCTAGCCCGAATGAAAATAACACGGTACAAGCCGATCAGGAACAAAACCTAAAATCGATGGAAGCCAAGTTCCAATTGTCATTAAAAACCAAAGCTGTTGAAAACTTATTTGGTGATAATGGTGATATCTGGTTGGGCTATACCCAGTCTTCTCGTTGGCAAGTCTACAACGAAGATGAATCACGACCATTCCGTGAAACCAACTATGAACCTGAAGCTAGTCTGGTTTTTCGTACCAACTATGAACTCTTAGGTTTGAATTGGCGTATGTTGGGTCTAACCTTTAACCATCAGTCTAATGGACGTTCTGATCCCTTATCGCGGAGTTGGAACCGTGTCATGTTAAATCTAGGATTTGAACGTGACAATTTTGCACTGATGTTACGTCCTTGGTACCGTTTCGAAGAAGATGCTAAAGATGATAACAACCCGGATATTACCGATTATGTGGGACGTGGGGATTTAACAGCATTTTATCGTCATAAAGATCATGACTTTAGTTTGATGTTACGTCATTCACTGAAAGGTGGTGATGATTCACATGGTGCTGTGCAGTTTGATTGGACTTTCCCAATCAATGGTAAATTGCGTGGCACAGTTCAGTTGTTTGATGGCTATGGTGAAAGCCTGATTGACTATAACCATCGGGCAACCTATGTCGGTGTCGGTGTGTCATTAATGAATTGGTTCTAAAGATTCGCAAATAAAAAAACCACGCTAAGGCGTGGTTTTTTTATAACTGTGAGAAAATGTACAAATCAACCAATCTGAATCTCAGAAGGTGGGTGTTTTAACCGACTCTTCTTCGGTGTGGCAATCAGATAGGCCAGTGTTAAGGGGCCAAGTCGACCTGCGAACATTAATAAGATCAGGGCGACTAAACTGGCGGGTTGTAAGTCGCTGGTGATGCCACGAGATAGGCCAACGGTGCAGGCAGCGGATACTGCTTCAAAGAGTAAGTCTAAAAAGCGTTTGTCAGGCTCTAGTAGCAATAGACTGAAAAAACCAATGAATATCAACGTCACTGTAATGAAAATCACAGCTAATGCTTTGAAGGTGGTTTTTTCAGAAACAGAATGGTTAAACACACGCAGTTCGTCTTCACGTCTTAAAAAACTGACAACACTGAGCACAACAATAATAAACGTTCCAACTTTAATGCCACCGGCCGTACTGAGCGAGCCACCACCAATAAACATTAGTAACATCGTGACGAGTGATGATGCATCGCTCATGCTTTCCATGGGCAAGCTGTTAAAACCCGAAGAGCGCGGAACAGTTGCATGGAACCACGCGTTGAGGGCTTGGTCACCAAGTGACATCGTGGCTAAGGTCGCAGCATTATTGGCTTCTAATAACCAAATGGTGATGAAGGCAAAGACATTTAAACCTGCGATAGTCGATAAAATCAGCTTGCTATTGGTACTGAGTTTTTTCCAACTTTTATTGCGCTTAATGTCCATTAGTACCAAAAAGCCGATACCCCCAATAATGTAAAGCATACTGATGGTAAACGTAATGAAATAACGGTCAGCAAAGCTCATTAAACTATTGGGAAATAATGAAAATCCACCATTATTAAATGCAGAAACACTATAAAAGGCAGCATAAAACAGGGCCTGGTTAAAATTGTATTCTTGCATCCAAGCGATGGTCAAAATAACCGTTCCCACCATTTCAAAAAATAGCGAATACAGCAGTACGCCTTTGATGGTCATGGTCACTTTGGCAAGGCTGGTTTGTCCAATGGTTTCTTGAGCCATAATTTGTTGTTTTAGCCCAATTTTAGGGGACAAACTCATAGCGGCCAATATCGCAAAGGTCATAAAACCGAGACCACCGCATTGTAGTAACCCCATAATCACGACTTTACCAAACACCGTATAGGCTTCGCCGACATTCACAACTGAAAGTCCTGTAATGGTTACGGCAGAGGTCGCTGTAAAGAGGGCATTAATCCAACTTAAATCACCATGATGTGAATAAGGGAGTTTTAACAGCAAGGTGCCAATGATAATGAGCCCAAGGAAACCCAATGCCAAAATACTGGGCGGGCTGAGATTAATGGTATTACGCTGTTTATTGTGCAGTTTCATGTTTTTCTACTGTCATCTTGCGCGCTTGTGTGCAAATAGAGCACGACGCTGATTACAAAGTTGCTTTAAAGTGTTTAGCCAGTCGACGTAAATGTTCGAGTAAACCTTCAACCACTAAAATATCGCCTGTTTGTAAAATCAGGTTTGGATCTAAACTATATTGAAGCTCGGTGCCACGTTTATGCAAAATCGTCTTCACTTCAGGGACATGATCCATTATTTGATTTAAACGCGTGCCTTGTTGTGACTCTTTAATTTCAACTTTCACCAAATAATGGTCATCTTCGAGCACCATGTAGCGGCTCACCATTGGATAACTTAGTGACTGAGCAACACGGACACCCATATCTTCTTCAGGATGGATGATTTTGCTGATGCCTAAATGGGTTAAAATCATGTGATGCGCTTTGGACTTGGCTTTGGCCCAAATTTTGTTGATCCCCATGTTTTTAAGATGGAGCACACATAAGATGCTGGCTTCAATATCTTCACCAATTGCGACAACGACGGCTTCACAATTTTGAATATTGAGTTCTTGTAAAACGTGCTCATCTGTTGCATCAGCAATCACTGCATGGGTCAGTTGGTCCGAAATACTTTCAACAAACTTTTTGTTGCTATCGATTCCAATGACATCGTGTTTTAAACCCATGAGTTCTGTGGCTACAGTTGCGCCAAAACTTCCTAAGCCAATCACAGCGAATTGAGCCATGCCGTATTCCTAAATTATTCTAAAGTTATTGAATATGTTGATGTTAGCTTGTTCAGCCTAGAGCGGCTATGAAAATTTACATAATCCATCTAAACCGAAAAGCTCTAATTTTTAATTTCTTCAGTGTTTTGATAGGCATAAAGTTCAGTAATATTGGGGAAATTATTCATAACTTGTTGATATTTAAAAATTTCATAGCCTAGTTTGTTTTTTAGAATATATTGAAATTGATGTTGATCTTCTTTAATGACATTTAGGGTGGCTTTACGAACAAGCTCAGAATTGTTCTTTAAACGGTTTAAGCCATCGCATGAAAATTCACGGATGATGGCTTGAACAGGTTTGGGAGTGGTTTGATCACTTAGCTCATCAAAGCGAATTTATACAATGTAATTTGGATATTGATTCAGCATTTCAGCCTGCTTGGTATAGCCCTAAATATTTTCTAGATTTTGTGTGCGTGACTGATTTGGAATTTGTTTCATACTTTAACGAATCTTATCTTCCTCTTGCTTAAGTTGATAAGCCGGATATACATAAAAATGTCCACCTAAACCCACAATAGCGATCATAAATAAGGCATAAAAATTCAATTTTAAATATCTATTTTATTTTCAATGGATTATAGGGTGTGGTGAATTTAACAACAATGACGGCGTTGATGAATTAAATTGATGAATATATTCATTTTGATGTAGAAAATAGTTGATGCAAATAAAAAAGCTGGAATCTAGATCCCAGCTTTTTTATAGAAGTTTTATTTATTTCAAGAAACGTTGATAACCAAGGTTATTGGTAATCTCAACATATGGGTAGGTAATATTTTCCAATGTTTCAATCAAACCATCAGGGTTTTGTTTCGCATCCGTTGCTTCCATACCCACCAATACACGACCTTCCGCAGCACCGTGGTTACGGTAGTGGAATAGGGTGATGTTATGGGTCGGACCAAGACGTTCTAAGAAAGTCAGTAGTGCGCCCGGACGTTCTGGGAATTCCACGCGGAATAGGCGTTCATTTTCAATGTCTGCATGTCCGCCAATTAAATAACGGATATGCAGTTTAGCCACTTCATCATCAGAAAGATCGTCTACATCGTATTGGAATTTTAAGGTTTCAAAAATTTCCTGACGTTCTTTTTCGCCATTTTTGAGACTGATACCCACAAATACTTGAGCGGCACTTGAGTTGCTTGCGCGGTAGTTAAACTCAGTGATGTTACGGCCTTGTAGTGCACGGCAGAATTTAAGGAAAGAACCTTTTTCTTCTGGAATGGTCACAGCAAAGATCGCTTCTTTACGTTCACCAAGTTCGGTACGTTCTGCAATATAGCGCAGACGGTCAAAGTTCATATTGGCGCCGCATACAATCGACACCATATTTTTGCCTTCTAGACCATGCTCAGCAACATATTTTTTAATACCTGCAAGTGCCATTGCACCTGACGGTTCTACAATGCTGCGGCATTCATCAAAGGTATCTTTAATCGCTGCACAGATTTCATCGGTATTTACCAGTACAACTTCACGCTCAACAATAGGGCCAGAGTTGTCAGATTTTTGCAGTTGAATCACTTCAAATGGTTTTTCACCAATTTGTGCAACTGCTGTACCGTCGGCAAATAAACCTACAGATGGCAGAATGACACGTTCATTGGCTTCAAAGGCTGCTTTTAAACATGCTGATTCGTCATATTCAACAGGAATGACTTTAACGTGAGGTGCCACATCACCTAAGTAAGCGGCTACACCGGCAATAAGACCGCCACCGCCTACAGCAACAAATACATAATCCACATCACGCCATTGACGAAGAATTTCATTGGCAATGGTTCCTTGACCGGCCATAACGAGTTCGTCGTCATAAGGTGGAATAAAGGTCATACCTTCATCTTTTGCACATTGGATTGCGTATTTATTGGCTACATCAAAAGAATCGCCATGCAGAACCACTTCACCGCCTAAGCGTTTAACCGCTTGTACTTTAATGTCTGGTGTGGTTTTAGGCATAACAATAATGGCGCGAATACCCAACTTTTTACCAGATAATGCCACGCCTTGAGCATGGTTACCTGCAGAAGCAGTAATAACGCCACGTTCCAACTGAGATTTCGGTAATTGACTAATACGGTTGTAGGCACCGCGTAGCTTGAAAGAAAAGACAGGTTGTAAATCTTCGCGTTTAAAGCGAATGTTATTGTTTAGTTTTTCACTAATTCGTGGCGCTGCTTCGAGTGGGGTTTCGATTGCAACGTCATAGACCGTTGCCTGTAATATTTGTCGAACCAAACGAGACAGCATGTTAATTTTCCATCTAACAGTTTAAAATAGGGGTTTATTGTAACAAACCCCTGTACATTTGGGCTGAAAAATCAGCGTCTAATGTCAAAAAATAGTTGAGCCAAGTTATGAGTCTGTATGCAACCCAAGATGAAAAGAAACAAGCTGCCGCAAAAGCTGCGTTAAAGCATTTGCCAAAGGGCGGTATTTTGGGTGTTGGTACAGGAAGTACTGTGAACTTCCTCATCGAATTATTGCCAGAGCTTCAACTCGAAGCTGCTGTTGCAAGTTCTGAAGCAACTGCACAACGTTTGAAAAAATTAGGCATTGAAGTGGTTGATATGAACCACGTTGGCGGTTTAGATGCCTATGTGGATGGCGCTGATGAAATCGACCGTCATATGCACATGATTAAAGGCGGCGGCGCTGCGTTGACTCGTGAAAAAATCGTTGCATCAATTGCGAAAAAATTCGTTTGTATCGTAGATGATTCTAAATGGGTTGATCAGTTGGCACGTGAATTTCCGCTTCCTGTAGAAGTGATTCCAATGGCACGTTCTGCTGTTGCGCGTAAAATCGTTTCTTTAGGCGGCGACCCTGTGTACCGTGAAGGCGTAGTAACAGATAACGGTAATGTAATTTTAGACGTACACAACTTAAATATCTTAAATGCTTTAGAGCTTGAAAAGACTTTGAATGACATTCCGGGTGTAGTGTGTAACGGTATCTTTGCATTAAACAAAGCAGATATTGCTGTTGTAGCCACTGATAACGGTATTGAAGAGCGTACTGCGGTTTAATCTATAGAAAATTTAATTGTAAATTGAGTTTCGATTTATATTAAATTTCTAATGGAAGTTCCCTCTCCTTTGAGGAGAGGGTTAGGGAGAGGTCAATTTAAAAGTCCCCTCATCCTAACCTTCTCCCTAAGGGAGAAGGGACTCCTAATATATTTTTGAAAATATTTAAAATTCAATTTTATGCATTATTAATAAGCTTTTTAAAAAGAATAAATGACACCAAACCTTCCTGAAATTCAAATCACCCGAAAATTACGTGCCACACGCTTAAGGCTGCGTGTAGAACCAACTCAAATTAAATTAACGGTTCCCCAGTTTTGTACACAGCGCCAAGTTCAAGATTTTCTGAAACAATCGGAACAATGGATGATTGAGACATGGCAGAAGCAGCAGGAAAAAACAGGGCAGATTGATAAAACGCTTCCAGCCGAATTAAAACTATTCAATCTAGAGCAGCCTCTAAGCATTGTTTATAAAGTACAAAAAAACTCATTCATCTTAGATGAAGAAAAGCATCAGCTTTTCATCAGTGTTCGGCAGCCTGAGCAATATTTAAAAAGCTTTGTGATTGCTTATGCCAAAGAGTATTTACCAATTTATTTAAAGCAAGTGAGCAGTGAAACAGGCTTGAAATATGGTGATTGCTCAATTCGTCAGCCCAAAACGCGCTGGGGAAGCTGTTCAGCGCGCCATGATATTATGCTGAATAGCGCATTGGTGCTGTTTCCAGAGCAAGTTGCACGATATGTGGCTGTACATGAGTTAGCGCATACCAAGCACTTTGACCATAGCCCAAACTTTTGGGCTGAAGTGCAAAAGCATGATATAAATTTTCAGCAGCATCGAAAAATACTAAAAATGACGGCAATGCCTTGGTGGTGGGTGCTCTGAATTAAAGGCACTAAGTTGTAAACACTAAAGCATTTCTTAATATATTATTTCAATTAAATCAAATCCTTCTTGGTATGTAGGCGGTTCTAATGCGTAATAAACATTGGTTAATGCCGTCAGATCGACTATTTCATCTGAAGATCGTTGAGCGTTTCTTTTTATGCATACTTCGAGCGGGATTTGAAACCATACAGCAACGCATTTTTTACCCAATTGTTTAGCTTGCTCAATTATCGGTAGACGTTCAGATTGCTTTACTAAAATAGCATCAAAAATAATATTTTCAGGTTCGCGGGATATTTGGTTTTTGGCCCAAGTTGATTTCCCAGCCCCTTGGCATCCGATCAATATATAAATGATTTTAACCTTTGGGTTAGTTTTTAATTCATGCTTAAAAGCGTCAAAACAGCATTGCCATGCTGGAATATTTCTTTCTTTAGTGAAGACACGACCTTGAGCTGTGGATAGGTAATGATCAGGATTTATATGCATGATCTGACTTAATAGGATTCAGAAGATAAGCTAACATTATAAAGTGAAGCTTTATATGTCAAAACAGTTCAGAAAACCGTAACTTCCTGTCATACTACGCAGTCATCAAATGGATACTTTGAATAGAGGTAATGAGCGTGATTTCAGTAGGTATTGTCGGCGGTACAGGTTACACAGGTGTTGAATTACTGCGTATTTTACTGCGACACCCAAATGCAGAAGTGAAAGTTTTAACTTCGCGTACTGAAAATGGCCGCCGTGTGGATGATATGTTCCCAAGCTTGCGTGGACATACAGACCTTTGCTATTCAGATCTAAATATTGAAGAACTAAAACAATGTGACGTTGTATTTTTTGCGACGCCGCATGGTGTAGCAATGAAGCATGCAGAAGAATTGGTCGCTGCAAATACGAAAGTGATCGATTTGGCAGCAGACTTCCGCTTGCAAGACTTAGCTCAATTTGAGAAATGGTATGGTTTAGACCATGCCTGTCCAGAGCTATTAAAAGATTCAGTTTATGGTTTGTCTGAATTAAACCGTGAAAAAATTCAAAAGGCTTCAGTGATTGGTAACCCAGGTTGTTACCCAACAACTGTTCAGCTCGGTTTAGCGCCAGTATTAAAAGCCGAAGGATTAGTGAAACCTGAAAGCATTATTATTGATGCAAAATCAGGTGTGTCTGGTGCAGGTCGTAAAGCCAGCCTAGGTATGATCTATTCTGAAAATGCAGATAACTTTAAAGCATATGGTGTAGCTGGTCACCGTCATCATCCCGAAATTGTAGAAGCCTTAGAAAATATTTCAGGTAAAAAAGGTGTGTTTAACGAAATTTTATTCGTACCGCATTTAGTACCGATGATTCGTGGCATGCTCAGCACTATCTATATTGATTTGACAGACGCAGGTGCTTCTGCGGATTTACAAAGCATATATGAACAGTTCTATGCCAATGAGCAGTTTGTAGATGTTATGCCTGCAGGTAGCTCACCTGAAACACGTACTGTGCGTGGTGCGAACCAATTACGTATTGCGATTTGCAAACCTCAACCGAAAAAATTAGTGATTTTGGTGGCTCAAGACAACTTGGTGAAAGGTGCAGCAGGTCAAGCCGTACAAAATATGAACTTGATGTTTAGTTTTGCTGAAAATGCAGGACTTCAAGGCATTGGTTTATTACCATAAGAAACGATTTAAAACTTCACACACATTTAAAACTGGATTTAAATGTGTGCCTTGAGTGAACTAAAAATAAGAGATGACGATGTCGAATACAGAATCTAATTTCAAGTCAGAACCTGAAAACAGTGAAAAAACGCCTTTTATGAAGACGAATATGCCACTGGCGATTGGTGCAGTTGTACTTGCATTGAGCAGCGGTTTGCTCGGATATAGTATTGGTCATCGTCAGGGCTTAACTGTGGTCGGTTATGATGCAGATGCAGAGCAACTTGTTGATGTGGTGCAAAAGCAAAAAACTGAATTAGCAGGCCTGAATAAAAGTTTGAATGCGGCAATTCAAGAGCGTGATGTCGCTGTAAGTAATTCAAATGATTTATATTTGGCTGTTAAAAAAGCACGTGATGATCAAGAATTAACCGGTAATTTGGGTGTTTTGTATCGTGAAGTATTGCGCCAACGTGGTGGTATGCCGCTTGCAGTACAACATTTAGCGATTAAACCGTTACCTGAAAATGCGTATGAATACCAACTTGATCTCGTTCAAGTAAGTCCGTCAAAAAGTAATGTATCTGGAAGTGTTGAGCTGCGTCTAATTAAGGGTACAGAAGTACTTGCAGTGCCTTTAGAAGACAAAAACTTTAACTTTAGCGAAAGTGAGCGACTCACTGGACGTTGGACCATGCCAAAAGGCTTCAGTCCAGACTTTATTGAAGTGCGTTTAAGCGGTTCTAAACCCGTTATTCGCCGTTTTAGCTGGTCGAAAGGTCAGCCTGTTGAAAATCAATCTGCCTTCCTTTCAGAAATTCCTCAAACTGAAGCAAGTGCAAACTAAGTGTGAAACCTAAATCCTATGCGAACCAATAAGCGTCAAACGTGTTTATCTGACATTAAAAATTCATTTTACCAATCTGGTTTAGTGGACTGGCATCTAAACCCGACTCTCAGCCAAGGTACGCAGGATGATGGTGATTCAGACATTCAAGTATTGACTGCGCCACCTGAGTTAAAGCGTCCTCCTATGTATGCTGTCGTTTTAATGAACGATGATTACACCCCAATGGACTTTGTAATTGAAATTTTACAACAATACTTTGCTTTGAATCTTGACCAAGCCACTCAAGTAATGCTAACTGTACATTATGAAGGAAAGGGTGTTGCAGGGGTTTATCCGCGAGACATCGCAGAGACTAAAGCAAATCAGGTCAATAATTACGCTCGGTCGCAAAGTCATCCATTACTTTGTCAGATTGAGCCAAAAGATTAATAAGGGGATTACATGCTCAGTCGTCAATTAGAAGTATCACTACGTTTGGCTGTCAGCATGGCTCGTCAAAAGAGACATGAATTTTTGACGGTAGAACATTTATTATTGGCTTTACTGGATAATGATTCCGCTGTTAATGCATTGAAAGCATGTGGCGCAGACATTATTGTGCTTCGCAAAGAACTTGAAGAATACGTAGAACAACATACCCCTAAGCTTGGCGAAAATAGCGATCAAGCACCACATCCTACAGAAAGTTTTGATCGCATTTTGCAACGTGCAATTTTCCATGTGCAATCGAGTGGTAATGACCGCACTGTAGAAGGTGCAGACATTTTAGTTGCGATGTATTCAGAGCGTGATTCATTTGCGGTGTATTTACTTAAACGCCATCAAATCAACCGTTTGACATTAACGCAGTATTTGTCACACGGCACACGTAAAGATGAAGTCCAAGCTGAAGAAGAAATCGAAGAGCTCGATGGTGAAAGCACCACGTCTTCAAATTCTGGCCCATTGGAGCTATATACCACCAATCTCAATGTTGAAGCTCAAAAAGGCAAAACAGATCCACTAATTGGTCGTGAAAAAGAGATTGAACGTACAGCCCAAATTCTATGCCGCCGTCGTAAAAACAACCCACTTTTGGTGGGTGATCCGGGTGTAGGTAAAACTTCGATTGCTGAAGGTTTGGCTTGGCTCATTGTAAATGGTAAAGCACCTAAACCGCTTGAAAATGCAGAAGTATTTAGTTTAGACATTGGTGCTTTAGTTGCTGGAACTAAATACCGTGGTGATTTTGAAAAGCGTTTAAAACAACTGCTAAATGCCTTGAAGAAAAAGCCCGAAGCTATTTTATTTATTGATGAAATTCATATGATCATCGGTGCAGGCTCAAGTATGGGCAGCACGATGGATGCATCGAACCTCATCAAACCAGCTTTGGCGAATGGTACTTTACGGTGTATCGGTTCAACGACTTTCCAAGAATATCGCCAAGTATTTGAAAAAGATCATGCTTTATCTCGTCGTTTCCAAAAAATTGATGTCAATGAACCATCTATTTCAGAAACGATTGATATTCTGCGTGGCTTAAAAGGCAAATTTGAAGAATTCCATCATGTGAAATACGAAGATCAAGCGCTGGTTTCTGCGGTTGAACTATCAGCGAAATTTATCAATGATCGTTTCTTACCTGATAAAGCCATTGATGTGATTGATGAAGCTGGTGCGCAGCGTCGTTTAAAAGCTGAGCAAGATGATACGGTCATTTCAGTTGAAAACATTGAAGATATCGTTTCGAAAATTGCGCGTATTCCACCGAAAACTGTGTCTAAAGATGACAAGAGCGTCCTTGAAAATCTTGAGCGTGATCTGAAACGTGTGGTGTTCGGTCAGGATGAAGCGATTGAAGCGCTTGCATCTGCGATTAAATTATCTCGTGCAGGTCTTAAAGCGCCAGATAAGCCAGTGGGTAATTTTGTCTTTGCTGGTCCTACAGGTGTGGGTAAAACTGAAGTCACTAAGCAATTGGCGAAATTGTTAGGCGTTGAACTTGTACGTTTCGATATGTCTGAATACATGGAACGTCATGCCGTATCTCGTTTAATTGGTGCGCCTCCGGGTTATGTAGGTTTTGATCAAGGTGGTTTGTTGACCGACGCGATTCATAAAAATCCGCATTGCGTACTTTTACTAGACGAAATTGAGAAAGCACATCCAGATGTCTTTAATTTGTTACTTCAAATTATGGATCATGGTTCATTAACGGACAACAATGGTCGTAAGTCTGACTTCCGTAACGTCGTGTTAGTGCTGACTACCAATATTGGTGCAGAATCAATTTCACGTGTGAGCATTGGTTTCATGGATCAAGATAACAGTAATGATAACCAAGACGCGATGAAAAAAGCCTTCTCTCCGGAGTTCCGTAACCGCTTGGATGGTGTTATTCAATTTAAAGCATTGCCAACAACTGTCATTGAAAGTGTGGTTGATAAGTTTTTAACAGAGCTTCAGGCACAGTTAGATGACAAAAAAGTGGTTCTTGAGGTTGACCAAGATGCACGCGAATGGATGGCAGAGCAAGGATACGATCGCTTGATGGGCGCTCGTCCAATGCAGCGTTTAATTCAAGAGCATTTGAAGAAACCGCTTGCTGAAATGATTTTGTTTGGCGAGCTTGCGGAACATGGCGGTAATGTTGGTGTTTCAGTGAAGAAAGAAAATGGCAAAGCTGTGGGCTTAAAACTCGAAGTGTTTGAAGACCAAACCGCTGAACCTGCTTAAGTAATTTAATTAACGAAAAACCCGTGCTTGCACGGGTTTTTTATATTTATTCGACGCTAGATTTGGGTTTCTCAATGATGGACATACCATTAACAAAAGTGCTGACCACATTTGGTTTATTTGCACTGACAGCACTGATGGAAATTTTAGGCTGTTACTTCCCATATTTGATTTTAAATCAGCAAAAATCGCAGTGGTTATGGATTCCAACAGCGCTTGCATTGGCTGCATTTGTTTGGTTATTGACGTTGCATCCAGCAGCTTCGGGTCGTATCTATGCAGCCTATGGCGGAATCTACATTTTCTCTGCATTGCTGTGGTTGCGTTTTGTCGATCACGTAGTTCTAACACGTTGGGATATGCTAGGTGGCGTCATTGTGTTGGTGGGCTCAGCTGTGATTGCATTACAGCCTCAAGGTTTAATTCGTTAAGTTAAACAATGCAAAAGTTAAACCAAGAGCTGTAAGAAATTAGATATTTATTTAAATTTGCACTCTGTATTTTTAATGATAATTTCGTATTTTTGTTGAGGTGAAGATAAATCCATTTCCAATACATATGGATTTACACGTTGAAATTGATGTTCAAATAACAATTCACAATTTTGTAGAGAATTCTTTTTGATCAGTTGTTTGACTTGCTGTTGACCCACTGATTCTGCAAATTGTGTAAAGTCAGGTGTGGTGATAATTCCTTCAATTTCTATTTTATCTGCTGAAACTTCCATTTTTTCCATCAACATATTTTGGTCAACTTGAAAAGGAAGAGTGCGAGAGTCTTCGTCACTTATGGCAGAAAGTATTTCATCTAATGCAGCTTTATTTTTGATTTGGTATGCAGCATCCAAAATTCCTTTTTTTACGAGGTATTGATCTAACTCAGTTGGAGATGCTGCAAATGTAACGGTGCTTAGGCCCAAAGAGACTAAAATTAAAAAGCTTTTTTGAATGTGCATATTTTAAATCACTTATAAAAGTTATGGTTTTATTAAAGCATGCAAAAACAAAAAAAGCACCCGAAGGTGCTTAATTTATCTAAGTAAAACCTTAGTCTTTTTTAAGATTTTCGTTAATTAAAAATTCTACAAGTGCTTTTTGTGCATGTAAGCGATTTTCAGCTTCATCCCAAACCACGGCATTTTTGTGGTCAAGCATATTTTCAGAAATTTCTTCGCCACGATGTGCAGGTAAGCAGTGCATAAATAGGCAGTCAGCGTGAGCAAGATCCATCAGGCGTTCATTCACTTGATAATCAGCAAACGCTTTTTCACGAATTTTTTGCTCTTCTTCTTGGCCCATACTTGCCCAAACATCTGTAACGATTAAATCTGCATTAACTGCAGCATCTTCGGCAGAATCAACAAGTTCCACACAGTGTGCAAATTCAGATAAAAATTCTGCTTTAGGTTCATAGCCCTTAGGTGCAGCGATTTTTAATTTAAAGCCCCACATATGAGCCGCTTCAATATATGAGTTACACATATTGTTGCCATCACCAATCCAAGCAACCGTTTTACCTTCAATAGAACCACGGTGTTCAACAAATGTTTGAACATCGGCAAGTAATTGGCAAGGGTGGTGATCATCTGTTAATGCATTGATGACAGGAACTTTTGAATAAGAAGCAAAACGTTCAACAATGTCATGACCAAAAGTACGAATCATTACAATATCAAGCATGCTTGAAATCACGCGTGCAGAATCTTCTACTGGCTCGCCACGCCCTAATTGAGAGTCGCGAGATGAAAGGAAAATTGCACTACCACCAAATTGGCTCATTCCTGCTTCAAACGATACACGTGTACGGGTGCTCGATTTCTCAAAAATCATGCCCATGACTTTACCAACGAAAGGTTGGAAAACTTCATTGTTATGCTGTTTGCGCTTGAGTTCGATACCGCGCTGTACAATTTGATTAAGTTCTAAAGTCGATAAATCGCGTAAAGTTAGAAAGTGACGTAGAGCCATTGTTACTCCACAATAATTGCTGAATCAAAAAACAAAACAACAATTAGTTGTTGGTTGGTTAGAGAAAAAGGAATCGATTAATATACTATAAGAGAGGTAAATTGCAAAAAATCTAGCGCTTTTGGTGACCGTCTAGGAAACGATCGACGCAATAACTGATGTAATTGATGGTTTCTTGATCATTTTCATCAATGGTGATGCCCATGAGAACGCGCCATTCTAAATTTCGCAAAATGCCAAAATAAAATTGAGCCGAAAACAACGGGTTTTCACAATACAGCAAACCGTGTTGATGCGCTTGATTTAAAATTTCTGCAACGGTGTTCTGAATTTGTTTTGGGCCTTGCTCATGAATATAACGTGCTATTTCAGGATTACGTCCTGTTTGTTCTAAGACTAACCGCATAAATGCCGCATTTTCAGGCATCACAATATGCTGATGAAAGTCACTTAAAGTATTGATGAGATAAGCACGAATATCGGTGTCAGGGCTCACCGTAAATGGTAGGCAAATATCTTTGAAAAATAAGCAGCGACGATAGTCACAAATAGCCTTAAATAATCCGTCTTTATTACCAAAATATTTATAGATTGACGCTTTTGAACCACCTGCATGATTCACGATGTCATCTAATGAAACTGCATCAAAACCACGTTTTAAAAAAAGCTCCGTAGCACTTTCTAAAAGCGCAACACATCGTTCATGTCCGCGCCGCGTTTGTGGCTGGTCATGCGTTAAAGGTTCAATGTGTATTAAATCTTGCATAAAGTGATAATATTTAACAAAAAAAGAGCTGATTTGACGATAATTATAGCAAAAAATTCAGTACTTTTCTGCTTTGCTCATAAATAAGAGATCTTTGACTAAAGAATAACAACAGATAGGTGACAAGTGAAATATTTGACTAAAGTTTTAGAGTTAATATTCTACAAAGCCATAGAGTTGGAAAAAAATATGGATATACTCAAACTTCGAAAATTAAAGTAAATGCCGTGGAAAGGAATATGACACAACAAACGTCTGCAGGCTTAAGATTTAGACAAGCATTGGAAATCGAAAAACCATTACAAATCATTGGCACAGTAAATGCCTATGCAGCAATGATGGCAAAAGAAGTTGGCTATAAAGCCATATATTTATCTGGTGCAGGTGTTGCGAACTATTCATATGGTTTACCTGACTTAGGCATGACCAGTTTAGACAATGTTTTGGAAGATGTTCGTCGTATTACTGAACGTGTAGATACGCCATTACTTGTCGATATCGATACAGGTTGGGGCGGTGCATTTAATATTGCCCGCAGTGTGAAGCAAATGATTGCAGCAGGTGCAGCAGCGGTTCATATCGAAGACCAAGTCGCACAAAAGCGTTGTGGTCACCGTCCGAACAAAGAAATCGTGTCACAACAAGAAATGGTTGACCGTATTAAAGCGGCTGTTGATGCAAAAACCGATTCAAACTTTGTAGTGATGGCACGTACAGATGCATTACAAAAAGAAGGTTTGCAAGCAGTGATCGACCGTGCATGTGCCTGTGTAGAAGCAGGTGCAGATGCGATCTTTGCTGAAGCAATGACTGATATTACCATGTACAAAACTGTCTGCGATGCTGTTGGTGTCCCTGTACTGGCAAACATTACAGAGTTTGGTGATACCCCTTACTACACCAAAGAAGAACTAGGCGAGCAGGGTATTGCAATGGTGCTTTACCCATTATCACCAACACGTGCAATGCAAAAAGCGGCACTCGAAGTAATGCATGCGATCCGCAATGACGGTACACAAGTCAATGTACTGGATAAAATGCAACAACGAAAAGAACTCTATCAATTCCTCGATTATCACACTTTTGAAAACACCTTAGATAAATTGTTCACTGAAGGAAAATAAAAAATGGCTGAAGGAAAAGTACTCACGGGCGCAGGACTGCGCGGACAAGTAGCTGGTAAAACTGCATTGTCAACTGTAGGCAAAAGTGGTGCGGGCTTAACCTATCGTGGTTATGACGTTCAAGATTTGGCAGAAAACTGTCAGTTTGAAGAAGTTGCGTATCTCATTTTCTTTGGTGAATTGCCAACAACAGAACAACTAGCAGCATACAAAGCCAAACTCAAATCATTGCGTCAATTGCCGCAGGCGTTGAAAGAAGTATTAGAACGTATTCCTGCTGACTCACACCCAATGGATGTGATGCGTACAGGCGTTTCAATGTTAGGTAACCTTGAAACTGAAAAATCATTCGATGAACAACAAGATGTTGCAGACCGTATTTTGGCAACGCTACCTGCGATCATCTGCTACTGGTATCGCTTCAGTCATGATGGCGTACGTGTAGAAGAAAACACCGATGATGATTCAATCGGCGCTCAATTCTTACATTTACTTCGTGGCGAAAAACCAAATGAATTGCATGAGCAAGTGATGAACGTGTCACTGATTCTATATGCAGAGCATGAATTTAATGCCTCTACATTCACAGCGCGTGTATGTGCATCAACATTGTCTGATATGCATTCTTGTATTACAGGTGCAATTGGTTCACTTCGTGGTCCATTACATGGCGGTGCAAACGAAGCTGCAATGGAAATGATTGAAAACTGGACGTCTCCAGAAGAAGCTGAGCGTGAAATGTTGGGTAAACTTGAGCGTAAAGAAAAGATCATGGGCTTTGGTCATGCGATTTACAAAGATAACGATCCACGTAATGGCATTATCAAGAAATGGTCTGAACGCCTAGCAAAAGACGTCGGTGATACTGTACTTTATCCTGTATCAGTGCGCTGTGAAGAAGTGATGTGGCGTGAGAAGAAATTATTCTGTAATGCTGATTTCTTCCATGCATCTGCATATCATTTCATGGATATTGCAACCAAGTTGTTCACGCCAATCTTTGTAATGTCACGTGTAACAGGTTGGGCTGCGCATGTAATGGAGCAGCGTGCGGACAATCGTATTATTCGCCCAAGTGCGGACTATACAGGTCCGGAATTACGTAAAGTTGTGCCAATTGCAGAGCGTTCTGCAGCATAATTTTAAGTGTAATAAAAAAGCCTCAAAAGAGGCTTTTTTATTATTTGTTATTTAATTTAACAATCTATTTGGTTAGTAAAACTGGATCTTCAACGCTATATCCTGTTTCAAATGGAATCCCTAGATATTTAACAGTTACTAAATAAAAAGGCTTTTGCACTACACGATAAGTTTTAGAGATTTTTAAACCTTCTTTATAGGTCTCAGCCTTTTGTACAGCGCTTTTATACTGCGAATTTTTAACACGATATTGATAGGTCCATTTATCAATGGTTTCAATGGGGTCATACCATGATTTTGCAGTGCCATTCATGGTTGTTAATACCTGTATTCGAGCATTATTGTTATTTACTGGTGTTAATTTGACTAAACGTTTTTTTATTTTCGCGATTTCTTTATTAAACTGGGTGCTGTCTTGATCGTAATCAATCCGTTTTGTCTTTGGATTAATATACAAAGACTTCACTGTAATTAATTGCGTCGGTTTTTTGCTATCTAATTGATAATAATATAATTGTGGTAAACGACCACGACCATCTTCAAAATGACGCATTAAATAGATTTTTTGGTCTTTTTTATCAAAACCTAAAACCTCAATGGTTTGAGGGCCGCCTACCGTCGCGAAAGCAGAGCAGGACAGTAGGGTGCTAATTGCGAATGCATTGAAATGACGTAGCTGCATTTTCTTGTCCTGATAAGTAAATTCCTCAATACAGTATGCGATGCAAAATGATATTTAAATATGAAGATTATGTATGTTTTATTCTGCATTTAAGATGTCTAATACCTTGTGAGCAACATTTTCAGTTAACTGATCTAAGCGTTCTAAAGCCGTACCCAAAATAAAATAATGATAATTATAGATACGACCATCATGTAAAATTGAAATATAAAATGTTCCTTCGGGTTTTTCTATAGTTGCACTGCCACCGGGTTTGAGTAATCCGGTGCAGGCCACCACAAAGTCCGCATGTAAAAATAGTTGTTGTCCATGCTCAGCCATCGCTTGAGTTACTTCTGCGGATTCGGCCGTAAATTTTTCTATTAGTAGAGGATCTACTTTTAAAATTTCACGTTTGATCGATGGATCATAGCTCACAAGACCACCTAACAAGATATCTGCACCACTATTCTTATAAATTGAAAATTGGCTACATAAATAACCAGAGCTTGCACTCTCGATAAACGCGATGGTCATGGATTTTTGTTCTAAAGCATCGCAACACAGTTTAAGCATGTGCTTACCCCAAAGTAGAATGGTGAATGATCATTAGTATTCTTAAAATTTTAGCATTGATTCCGCTCGCGTGTAATTTCACTAAAAGTCTAAGTTGGCACTGTGGATGTTGATGAATTCACAAAAATAGCGTGATTGTTTAGAAGCTGTACGAAAATATGAAATAAAGGTTTCTTCGGAAGGAAAACGATGTTAAAACTTAAAATAAAGAGCGTAACAAAAGTAGGTTTATTTCAATGAAAACGACTGTTAAATATGTAGTATTAAAAAGCCTAGACTATCAATTGGGCACGCCACTTTTTCAAGAAGAATTAGACGCAGATAGCCTGTATTTTGATCAAATTCCGGCTGTAATTCAGTATCAAAATCATCAATTCAAAGTGAAAAGTAAAGAGTTAAAGCGTGTTTATTTAGCGGAAGAAAATGAAGACATGCAAACCATTATTGTGAAAGTACTTGCCTTTTAATTTCGATCAATTTTTAGTATTAAAAATACAGTTCTCATTGAGTTAGGAGCTGTATTTTTGTATTTGATAGACTCAAACTATAGATTAATCTAGATTTAAAGGAGATATATATTTTTAATGATCACTTGATCATATCGATTTAGCTATTCGACCAACAGCTATTTAATCCCCCAAATATTATTTAGTATAATTTATCTGTTTTTTCATGGGGGGAAGAAATGATGGACTTATTTAAATTTCTAAAAAGCTTCAATACAACGGGTACTTATCTTTTAATTTCAACGATTTCGCTAGTTTGCTTAGTTGTGTATTTCTATTTTATTAATCCAAACTGATCTAAGTTGGTTACCCACATCTTTGGCTTTAAATAAAAAGCTTAGTAAATAAAACTATATAATTAATTTTTTTATCAAAAATATTGATATAAATTTTTGAATAAATTTAAAATAGAGCTGATAGTTTTAATTCATTTGTGTATGGGTAAAGCCAAAACAATAGCAAAGTTTTTCTATGCAAGATGTTATGAAAGAAGATGCGCCACGAGGGCGCTTTTATTTTGAGTATGAGTTTGTTGGGCAGGTATTTAAATACGTCTTATTCTCAATTGAATAAATAAAGTTGTCGATTAAATATTCACTTTGTTTGAGTGAATCACGATGATCACCATTTTTAATTGGGTGAAATGCTATGGGTTTATTTTCCTTGCAGACTTTTTGATAATAAGCATGGACACCCTGATAATCTACCAATTGATCTTGATCACCTTGTACTAACAGTAAAGGTACCTGAGGTGTCATCAATTCGATCGACTGTTTTTTTAAATAATGGGTCAATGGCGTTAAATCTACATTGGGTTTAAAAACATTTTTTGGTGATACTTTTAGTTCGGTTTGTAGTTCCGATAAGCAGCGATTGCGAGCTTGATTGAGGATTTTCTGCATTTCTGGGCTTACAAAATCATTTGCTGAAAGTGCGGGCTCAGCAGCTTCAGCACCTAACAGGACGATAGGTAAAAATGCTGCAACGCTCGGATCAATATTAGACTGATTTGCAACATATTCAGCAATTCCTTCATATTTGTAACCGCCGGGTGCCAATGCAATTGCTCCGAGTAAATTGAGTTCAGGAGCATCCTTTTGTCCAAACGCTGCTACGGTTAGGGAAGCAGCGCCGCCCTGACTATGGCCCATGACATACCAGTTTTTACTCAATTTGACTGATTTTAATTGATGCATGGCACGGACAGCATCAACGACAGTGTGTAACTGACTTTGAGCATTCATATAGGGGTGACCACCTGATGTACCTAAACCCTGATAATCTGGTGCAACTATTGCATAGCCACGAGCAAGCCAAGCATTTAAAGCTTTGGATGCAATTTTTTGGTATACGTGAACGGGTCCATCTGCATAATCACCTGAAGGTGCACAGGTATCTGCTACACCAGTTGTACCATGTGCCCATGCCAAAACTGGCCAACCGCCTTTCGGGGCTTTACCTTTAGGTAATAGGATATATCCAGAAGCAACAATCGGTTCTTCATGAACACCTCTACTTCGATAGGTGATGATATATCGTTCTGCTGCGTAGCTAAAAAGATCGGGCGTTTGAGCTTCTAAAGATAGCATCGTACCGGGTGTAAGGGCGGCTATATTGGCGATTTGACCTTCATTTATTTTAGAAGGTACAGGAGATGCAGTTGTATACGCTGAAGCTAGACAAATACAGCTAGCAACCAATTTGAGAATAAAATGCTTAGTTTCCATTATGGGCAACGTCTTCTGTTCAAAAGGTTAATTTAAAGTTTTCACGTTGTATCAATTATTCTATGAATTTTTAATATAGTGGCTAATCGGCATAAAATAAAGTTCAAAGTTGAACTTTATTTTTTATAAATCAATTGTTGTGAATGAATATGAATTTACGCATATACAATGCTTTTTGCTGGAAATATAATCTTTTATTATTTCCTTTAAAACGGCTTTGTTGCACAAATATTTAAAAATTAAAATCTCCCATACCTACTCATATTTAAGTGACAACTTGGGTATGAGGGCGACCTAATCCTGTGAATTTATTTAAGACATCTACACGTGCATGAATCTCATTCACTTGACTATTAAAATTCCTTGAACAGAGTTTATCGCCTAGTAATTTAATGCAATGCATCTTGGTTCCAACCAGACTTCGCCGATGATAGCCTGACCATTTTTTCCAGGTGGAATCACTGCATACGCTTGCCGATCTGTAATGACCTGACGGCATCGTGTATAGACCTAATCAATTCGTTCATCTAAGGGATTTGAGCAAGTAAATCTTCCAGTACCTGTGAATCACTGACATTATCTGCGGTAAGTTGTACAGCACGTATTTGAAGGGTTTCAGCATCGATAACAATATGAAGCTTAAGCCATTGGCGACGATATTCAGGTCCATGTTTCTTACGCTTCCATTCACCTTCACCTAAAAACTTTAGGCAAGTAGAGTCTACGAGTAGATGGAGACCATCACTACTTTTTTGATAGCCAATTGCAATATCGATATGCCTTTGTCATCTGCACAGTGTGGAATACGAATATCACTGATATTCGGGGCTGTCCTACTAATCCACAAAGCTTAATCAGACTTTGGACGAAGCCTGTGACCATTCGCAAAGACAATTTAAATAAAGATTTGATCATTAAGCAGCATTGAATAGCCCTATCGGAGTAAGTTTGATTTCGACCATATTTTGCTTGCGGATGAGTTTACCATTGAGTTTTGGGATCAAACCAAATGGAAATATTGCCTCGATTAATTAAGGCGCGGTTATATGTGGACCAATTGGTTGTGCGAAAGATTTTGGACGTAGGTTTGTTCATCTAGGAATTATATTGCGGAATAAGACCTTACCGGTAGGTCTGTGCAACAAAGCCTCTAAGGATATAAAAACTTTAATTTTTTAAAATTGTAACAAAAATAACTTTTAAGACTTTCAGGTTATATATTTTAATTAAACTTAACAATGGTTTAGCTAGATGTTTAAAATGGATAAAATTAATATCTTTAATTTACATAAATTTTTTATTTTTTGAACTATTTCGCACTTTTTAAATTTATACAATTTAGTTAGATTTATAAAACAACAATTCTAAATCGAGCAATCAAAACGCCCAATCTATATGATCATCATGTTTTAAGGCAGATCTATGATTTTATAGTCGAACGGGAAGGATTCGAAAAATTAACACCCTATAACCAAGCTATGGAGTTTTTCAAAGAACTTTCTCAAGGAGATCAATCGGACGTCATACAAACGGAGCCAAATATCCTTTATGGAAAATTTGGGAGCATATCTAAAATCAATCTTAAATTAGTACCCTTATTTCGAGAAAAGGATAAGTTCTTAAAATGGGCTTATGAGCAACTAAACTAACTAAATAACTTACTAAGTATTACTAAAGAGTATGAAATAACAAACTCAAACATTAGGAATAAAAAATGACTAACAATGCCAGTGGTATAGTGAAATGGTTCAATGAAGGTAAGGGATTTGGATTTATACAATCTGATAGTGGTGAAGATTTATTTGCACACTACAGTAAAATAAATATGAGCGGCTATAAAGCACTTAAAGAAGGCCAGCGTGTACAATTTGAAATTACTCAAGGAAAAAAAGGCCGACAACCTAGCAATATCACAGTTATGTAAGGCAACTGTGTTGGGTTGCTAACCGCAGTTAATAAACATAAAAATTTATCCGTAAAAATTTTTTTGAGCTTTGTGCACATGGGTACAAGCTTCAAAATACTTATTACAATATTTTTCTTTAGTTTAATCGTTATTTGCTTTGCAGTTCATACGGAAAACAAGGAAATAAGGTTAAGTGAAATGAAACGATTGGTTAAATAATATTTATGTTATTAAATTTAAATAATTATTTTAATATATCAAGGGCCATTAAAATGTTACAACTTATAAAATGTATGATTAGTATGCATAGTGAGATGGTTACACGAAAGTGCTTTGATGGAAATTTAATTTTTTTGTCAGAGTTGTTTAAAAGTAAAGAAATAACGGCTCAAAATAATTTAAAGTTTCAGAAAATCCCGCTAGGAAGTAGCGGGACTTTTTTGGTGACTATATGACAGACAAAGCACAGGCGAAACTAGACTTAGAAATTTACATAAAGTATTGCAATGATTATCACACAAATATTGGATAGCTAGCAGGAAGAGAATATAAAAATCACAAATATAAATAAAATTGAAATAATGTTAGGTGAATATTAATATATCTGATATAGTGTGTTTGATCGAATCCGTAAGCGGAACGGTAGTGTTTGAGTTGTTAAAGGAATTGCGTATTCCCTCCATTCTGATGTTCAAGCATCAAATTCAAACAGTTAACGCATAGCATGAATTCGCATCATGCCGATCAAGGGAAGCCTGCAGCTATCCGTGGGTTTTCCTTAAATCATATTTTTAAGATAATGATTTAATTTTTATATCTTTTCTTAAATTTCACAGCTACTGTAAATATCATAAGTTTAAATTTTTCTTAAGTGAACAATCTCCAAAATTAAAGTTGGTTTTATTTTTAATACTATTCTGTTTACAAAAGCTCATTATATGAGTCAATAAATGAACATATCTAACGGCTGGACTACTGCTTCAGCAACTAACGGTGATGAAATTCGAGTGAATATTATTCCGTTAAAAAAAATTCAAAGCAATTTGAATGGTAAAACCTTAGTTGAAGTTGCTAAACAAGTTGTCTTGGAATCAGGACAAAAGTTAACTTTAAATATTGATGGTAAATCTTTTTATACTGAACTAAATAAACTATATAAATTGTATTTTTAAACTCTCACTCTTAAATCTGAACAACTTAGAGCTAAAATTTTTTAATTAAATTATTTATAAATTAATTATTTATTTTCTTAATTTTTTCAAGAACTCTATATTAAATATTATTAAAGGAAATTATTATGTCAAATTTAACTACAGGCACTGTTAAGTGGTTTAACGATACTAAAGGCTTCGGTTTCATCGCGGCTGATAACGGCGAAGAAGTTTTTGCTCATTTTTCTCAAATCATTTCAGGTGGTTTCAAATCACTTGCTGAAGGTCAGCGTGTACAATTTAGCGTATCAAAAGGTCAACGTGGTTTCCAAGCGAGTGAAATCGTTGGGATTGATGGCTAATACATGGAAACTTTATTAAACAAAGTAATGTTAGATGTGGTTGATCAACATGGCGCTGTCTATACACTAGAAGCTATGTGCGAAAAGTCATCTGATGAGCCAAATAGTTTTGGGGATTGCGTCCGTTATCTAAATATAGATGATGAAATAATTAAGCCTAGCTTTGATATGCATTTCTACAGTGATAAAACTGGGAAAATATTTAAATTATTTTAATTGTTATATCTAGTTGAATAAACCTCCTCCGGGAGGTTTTTTAGTGAGTGAAATATGGAACCTAATGTATATAAAAACCTAACCAAAAGGATACCTCCTAAGAATAAACCACGCTCCAGACCATTACCTAAAGCCAGTGAAAAATACTTACAAGCATACGAGCGACTAAAAGAAATATTAGACTAAATGGAAATGAAATTTGAGGAATACTTTCATTTCAAAAGTACGAAACATTGGCTTTTTGATCTTCACCTTATTGAATACCGAGTGTTGATTGAAATTGCTGGTGGTCCGTGGTCGGGTGGTCGCAAGGGTAAACTAGCAACAAGGCTTGGAGTATGGATCGTTACGATCATGCTGAAGAATTGGGGTATCGATTTCACAGATTTGAACTTGCAGATATCAATATGGGGCGGGCAAAGGCCTGGCTAAAAGCTTAAAAAAAACATGAGTTATCTTAAATTAGATATTTCAAAGCATATTGTTTCAGGATGTTAGATTACTTTAATTTTCTCATAATAACCGTTAGTTTGGGATTTCAACCTTAACAATTATGAGAAGAAAGTCATGAATAAAAATTTTGAATTACATGTTTTAAGCCAGATTTATGATTTTCTGATAGAGCGAACTGAACATTCACAGCAAGGTTTGCATAACAAGGTTCTGGAGTTTTTCAAAGAACTTAATTTAGGTAATGACAATGATTTTGAAATTGTTGATCCTAAAAAGATTGCGGGTAAATTTGGCGCAGTGAGTTTTATTCACTTAATCAATGTACCAAACTTTCATGATAAAGATAAATTTTTAAAATGGGCATACACGCAGTTGAATCGATAGTTTATATTAATTAGCTTTAAAGATATATTTTGAATACATATTTTGATTAAAGTGCTTTATAATTTACTGGCTCATATCAGCGCAAATGAATTGGGTGAAGCCCCACATGTATATGTGGGGCTTTTTTCATCAATTTATGGAAAGTGTGAATGATCGAATATTACAATCTATATCTGATTATTACCTTAATATGAGAGAAATTTATCACTTTTGTGTGTAATTGCAAAATAAAACAAGAACTTGATTCACATAGATCTAACAGTTGTATCCTCATATTTAAGGATTATTGGTTATATTGAATATGCTTGTTAATTAATCAATATTTACAGCAATTTCTAAACTGATAATTACTTAAAGGGAATATGAATGTCTAATTTAACAAACGGTACAGTGAAGTGGTTCAACGGTATAAAAGGTTTTGGATTTATTGCTTCCGATACTGGTGAAGAATTATTTGCACACTATAGTGAAGTACGAATCGATGGCTATAAAGTACTAGAGGAAGGTCAGCGTGTAATGTTTGAAATTACGAATGGTAAGAAAGGCAAGCAAGCTAGCAATATCCAAATTCTCTAAAAAATATTTACTAAACATATTATGTATTGACCCGTCTTTTAAAGGCGGGTTTTTGTCATTAATTGCCATTAAGTTTTAATATTTAAATGCTTAATTTAATTAAATGAAAACTATATGATAAGAGCAATAAAAATGATCTTTACAAGACTACAAGTACTGATTGGCGGACTAATTATAAGTGTGTTGATTTCTTCTGTGTGGATTTACCATGAAAAGAAGAAACAACGACGGGAAGAAATTCAAAAAATCATCGTCGAAGCTAGAGCAGGATTAAGTCACGCTCAATAATAGGAGCTAAACTTGGAATACTTTAGACCATTCACACCTTCAGATCTGATTGATCAGGCCGAGGAAGAAGACGCCATACGTCTAGCACCAGCACAAGAATTATTGGCTTGGGTGAAAGATAATTATTTGAATGTAGGGATAACTTCATAATCTAGACAATCATCAATATAAGTAAATCCATATTTAACAACTTTCTTATTATGTATCTCATAAATGATTTTCATAAATTTACACAGTAATCGTCATGCTTTGTTAGTGTAGAGTTTTAACAAATATATAGGCCTAAAGTATGAAAACGTTAGCCATTATAAGCCTGGTATTCGTATTGGGGCTGGTAGGTTGCCAGCAAAAAGACAGCAATGAAAATGAAGAGACGACAACACCTCATACATTAGATAAAGACTAACTTCCTCCAATGATTATTACAGCAGATATGAAAAAACCCTCATTAAGAGGGTTTTTTTAGGATTAGGGTTTTAAGCTTCAATCCAATTATCTTTAACTTCTTGAGAGTCTTTAGTCAGTACAATTTTATTGTCTGTAATTTCACCAACCCATGAAACTGGAATTAAGTGGTGATGACCATCACCATGCTTAGTCAGTTTAATTTGATCCGAACCTTGCAAGTGGTCTACTTCACCAACTTTAGTCCCACATGAAGCAATTACATCTGCATGGCTCTTAATATTTTCAACATTAATAGTAGTCATTAGAATATTATCCTATTTCAATGTGAGTGAGCATTCAGCCTATCGTAAATAGACGCTGATATCAGGGATTGAAATAGAAGGGATACAAAGGGCCTTATATTCTTACGTTCATGGCCAGATAAATTACATTGTATTATTTAGAAATAAGTCCCCATGATGGGGACTTATTGGATTATTACTTATGCTTAGTCTTAATCAGATCTGATAAATCAAAACCGATGGATTTTGCATAATCTAAGTATTCATCAACTGTGGCCTGGTCAGGGTTAGCAGTTCTGCTGAGTACCCAAAGATATTTTTTATTTGGTGACCCAACTAATGCAGTTTGATAGTCATCATCAATTTTTAGAACCCAATAATCACCACGGCCTACTGGCAACCAACGAATTGCTTTTGGTAAAAAGCTCACTTTAAGTTTCGAGTTGGCTGGCGCATTCTGAACATATGCTTCACCAATTGATTGGTTGAGTTTGCCGTCTGCACTATAGCAACTATTATCTACTTTCACGTTACCATTTTCATTTAAAGAATATTTAGCAGTGACGTTGTAATCACATTTGTTCTGGAAATATAGCGGCTTACGTGCAATTTCATGCCATGTACCAAGATATTTATTTAAATCTACCTTTGATACCGCTTGGACTTCCGTAGTGTTTGCATTTGCATTTGCAGTTGAGAGCATTGAACCAGCTATAAGTACTGCACCACCAGCTAAAAGGAGCTTACGGGTTTTTGAATTCATGTTATAAGCCTACTTTAATTTGAAAGTGAATTAATTACTATAAATTGCTTTTAAGGTCATTTTGTTTTTTTATGTATTAAGTATTTGATCTTTAATCATTGTTTAACTTTTCAAGTTTTATTAATCCTTTTACTACCATTTTTAACAGATAAAATAATATTACTTATATAAGCCCAAAAACTAAGTGAAAAAATGCTTACATTAAGCAAAATTATAATTACTTTCTAAGAACTCACTTACTTCTAAAGCACTTCAAGAGAGTATTGAATAAGAAAATTAATTGACGAAATAAATAGTTTAGTAATGGTCTTAATTTGCTTTACTACTTAATATTGGATTATATATCTAAAAATATGATAACATGCTCAAACTCTAAACAACGGCTTTGAACGAGTCAGCTTTAAATTTTCAAACGAAAATGAAAATGCCAGCACTTTTCAATACAAGCCTGTTTCTTCCGCAAATAGCGGATATCTCTTTGATCAATTCAGATCTGTCTTACAAATAAAACGGAATAGGGAAGGTATGTCTTCATTGAAACCGTCATGGTATTCCAATGTGAATCCAAATGTGTTTATTAGCACAGTTGTTATTATTGGCATTTTTATTGCCATTGTATTTTTAGCTCCCAATGCTTTTGATTTAATAACTAAACAACTGAATCAATGGGTTACAAACTCATTTAGTTGGTTCTATGTGCTATCTGTAGCCATTTTTCTAATAGTGCTTATTTATATTGCCTGTTCAAATATGGGTAAAATTAAACTTGGTTTAGATCATAGTCAGCCAAAATATAGTAATAGCTCCTGGTTCGCTATGCTATTTACTGCTGGTATGGGTATTGGCTTAATGTTCTTCGGTGTCGCGGAGCCAGTGATGCACTATGTATCACCTCCAACCGGTGAACCAGAAACTATCCAATCAGCTCAGCAAGCTATGCGTGTAACATTCTTCCATTGGGGACTTCATGCTTGGGCAATTTACACAATTGTGGGCTTAGCTTTAGCTTACTTTGCTTATAGACACAATCTACCTCTAAAAATTCGCTCTGCGTTATATCCTCTCATAGGAAAAAAAATCTATGGTCCAATTGGTGATGGTGTAGATACCTTTGCAACGATCGGTACTGTATTTGGTGTCGCAACGACTTTAGGTTTTGGTGTAACACAAATTAACTCCGGCCTGAATTATCTATTCGGGATTGAATATTCAACGACGACGCAACTAATTCTAATCGTCATTGTTACAGCTATGGCCTCTTTGTCCGTATTTATGGGCTTAGACAAGGGTATTAAACGATTATCAGAGATCAATTTAGGCTTAGCATTAACCCTCTTATTATTTGTATTTTTTGCTAGTTCAAGCATTTTTATATTGCAAACGACTATCCAAAACACGGGGCAATACATTTCAAATTTGTTCAATATGACCTTTAATTTATATGCCTACCAGTCTGATGGTTGGATCGGTGGTTGGACAATTATGTACTGGGCATGGTGGATTTCATGGTCACCATTTGTAGGTATGTTTATTGCGCGTGTGTCTGAAGGACGTACTATTCGTGAGTTTATTGTAGGTGTTTTACTTATTCCAACAGGCTTTACGCTGATCTGGATGGGAGTCATGGGGAATGCTGCACTCTATAGTATTTTAAACGAAGCGAACACCTCGCTGATTTCTGCAGTGCAACGAGATTCATCCGTTGCATTATTTGAATATTTAGGGACCTTGCCATTCTCAGGCTTGATGAGTTTTGTGGCGACTATACTGGTTATGCTATTTTTTGTGACTTCAGCTGACTCTGGTGCACTTGTTACAGACTATTTAACAGCAAAATCGGAAAATTCTCCGACCTGGCAACGATTGTTTTGGACAACAATAATGGCAGTGCTTGCGATTGTTTTGTTGTTCGCTGGAGGTTTAGGAGCTTTGCAATCTGCAACAATGTTGAGTGCACTACCATTCACCTTCGTAATGCTTTTAATTTGCTGGGGGTTAGTCAAGGCTCTACATTTAGATGCAACCAAGATGCAAGCATTACAGGATGCACGTATTACACCTAGAGCAATTCATAATCCAAGAAGTTGGCAACAACGTTTAGGATTGATTATGCATTATCCGCATACACGTGAAGAAGTTGAACAGTATATTGATACAACGGTAAGCCAGGCATTTTCAAATCTACAGAAAGAGTTTAAGCGTCGTCATTTAGATGTGACGGTAAACACGATAGATGATGGCTTGCAGCTACGTGTAAACCATCAAGATGAGATTAACTTTATCTACCAAGTGGTTGTCCAAGAAAAAAATACACCAAGCTTTATGATTGATTCAGCAGAAATTACGCAAGATTATCAAGCTGAAGTATTTTTGAGAGAAGGTGGTCAAAATTATGACATCATCGAATGGACGCAAGAAGATATTTTGCAAGATGTTATTGATCAATACGAACGTCATCTACATTTTTTAAATCTAGTTCGAACCAAGAACCAATAGATAAAAAAACCGCCCAGAAAGGCGGTTTTTTTATTCATAGTTAAATTAGGCCGGTATAGAAGCAACCTTATCTTCACGATCCCAATAACGGTGATTCTGTATCGCTGTTTTAAATTGATCACTGACATCTTTGAAACTTTGTGAAGTGAAAAGCGCAGCATCTTGAGTCAGATTAAGCTCTTTAATTAAAGCCTCTTTATCACCTAATAGTACTATAGGTTTAAGATGCTTAAATGTTTCCAATACATAATGTTTAGCTACACCATCATTCAGGAATTCATCTAGATTATCTCCATCTACAACAACGACAGCATCGTAGGTAACTGAAGGTTCGCCATTCTGACGTCCATCCACTGCAATTTCTTTACCATCGTTAGATTTAACTGGCGCTGCATTAGGGGCTAAAACTTCAACTACAGCACTTTCTGATTCGCCCCAAGTCTTGATTGCATCGATAGATGAAGCATTAGCGCCGTTGTGCACCAACAGAGCAATTTTTCGTTGCTTAATATCAGATGCAGGGTATGCCAATGTACTTAAGTGATCAGATTTAGCGACGGCAGCTTTCTTAACCGATTTACTTTGCTTAGTCGGAGCATCTAACCCCAATTCTTTTGCTACAAATTGAGCTAAATCCAAGTCAATATTTGCAAGCACCTCATTTACGACCCGTTCCCTAATTTCAACAGCTTTCACTTTTGAAAGTTCAAATGCATAGGCATCCTTTATATGTTGCTGTTCGTGCTTAGCAAGACTTTGGTAATGCATGGTCGCTTGCGAGAAATGATCTGCGAAGCTTTCTGGTCGGATTCTTAACTTGCTGCCTTGGATTTGTTCAGGATGGGTTCGAAATGCATGCGGATCATTATTAGATTCTCTAGGCCAATTTTCATCTACAGAGTTAGGCTCATAATTCGCTTTACCTTTATAGACTTCATGGTTTGCATAGCCGCCACGTCGATTGGTATGGAAAGGGCAGACCGGTTTATTAATTGGAATTTGATTAAAGTTTGCTGTTCCTAAGCGGTGCAGATGAGTATCTGTATAGCTGAACAAACGACCTTGTAATAAAGGATCATTACTAAAATCAATTCCTGAAACAATATTGGCTGGACTGAAAGCAACTTGCTCTGTTTCTGCAAAGAAATCATCTGTATTTCGATTTAGAGTAAATTTACCTAGTGGGGTAATAGGTACAAGCTCTTCAGGTACCAGCTTTGTAGCATCTAAAACATCAAAGTCCCATTGAGCCGCTTCTTCTTCAGTAAAGATCTGTGCCCCTAATTCCCACTCAGGATAATTGCCACGTTCAATGGCATCCCATAGATCGCGACGATGGAAGTCGGGATCTTTACCATTAAGCTTTAAGGCCTCATCCCAAACGACTTGGGCAACACCTTGTTTCGGTGTCCAGTGGAATTTAACCAAATGCGCCTCATTATCTTTGTTAATTAATCTGAAGGTATGTACACCAAAACCTTGAATCGATCGTAAATTTCTCGGGATAGCACGATCTGACATCACCCAGGTTGTCATATGAGAGGCTTCGGTATTTAAAGAAATAAAATCCCAAAAGGTATCATGCGCAGATTGACCAGTAGGAACTTCGTTCGGATCTTCAGGCTTCACTGCGTGGACAAAGTCAGGGAACTTGATTGCGTCCTGAATAAAAAATACAGGAATGTTATTACCGACTAAATCGTAGTTTCCATCTTCGGTATAAAATTTGATGGAAAATCCGCGTACATCACGGACTACATCAGCTGAGCCGCGCCCGCCTTGTACTGTAGAAATTCTGACAAAGATTGGTGTTGGATTTTGAGTATTAGTCAAAAATTTAGCCTTAGTCCATTTTTCGTTTCCTTCATAAGCTTCAAAATAACCATGCGCTCCAACACCACGAGCATGCACAACACGCTCAGGGATACGTTCACGGTCAAAGTGAATTAACTTATCTCGTAAGAGAAAATCTTCTAACAGAGTAGGACCAGTCTGATTTATTTTTAAACTGTTTTGATTGTCAGCTACAGGTACACCCAAAGATGAGGTCAGTGTTTTACCTTTAGGGTCTACATATGCCTCTTTTTCAAACTGATCAATTTTAGGATTATTTGATTTTTTCATGAGCTACATCCCTTTGTCTGATGTTATTTAGTACATGTGCTAGATAAGGTTTTGCTATTGCATAAAGCTAATATAGACAATAAAGATGCTTGGCAAAATTAGAGTAAAAAATTGTCTATTTTATGTTCAATCTGATGGTTGATTGGAGCTACTTTCACAATAAAAAGCAGATTCAGCCCAGCGGTCACATTTGCAGCGGGGGCACTGAGCATTTAGAGAACTAATAAATTGTGTTTGACCACACAGCATGCACGAATAGTATTTTTTGGAATCAAAACGCTGTGCTTTTTGGTAGTGATCAGGAAAAATTGGTAGTCCCCATTTAATATTATCCTTGGCATAAGGGATTACACTTAGACACCCATCTGTTTCAAGTAAGGCTGATTTGACTTGCCCTAAGTGTTCTATTTTGTTTTGCCTTAACTCAGCAAAAAATTCGTCATATGAATACTTTTCCTGTTTGATATCTTCAACAATCAATAAGCCATCTTTGACGATATACATTGGCCTACCTTCTAACATGGTTTCAAATGAATCTGATTTCATGATGAGGTATGTAGTTAATCTATAGAGAAGAATAATGACTGCAAATACTATGAGTGCTTGAATGATGGGGATATCATCATTAAACATGGGATCGCCTGCTGCAGATCCCAAACTTAAAATAATAGCTAACTCAAATACTGAAAGTTGCCTGACACCTCTTTTCCCTGAAAATCTTAAAAAAATAATAATTAAGATAAACATAATGATGCATCGGAAAATAATTTCCAATGCAAAGTTAAAAGAGGTGTCATGCAGAATTATTTTTATGAAGTCCATATTTGATACAATTTATTAATTCTAGTTTTACATACATACAGGGTTAAATTTTATCCCAAGCATCCTTAATCGCATGCTTAGCATGTTCCCATTTCAAGCGAGAATCTGCTTTAAACTCTTCCCATTTGGTTTGTAAATCCGGCTCAGAATCTTCGAAACGCGCATTTTCACCGTACAAATGACGTTCGCGCTCACCAAGCTCATAAGCTGACCTTAGATCACGGTCATAATCTATATCTGGCACTTCGCGTTGCAGATCCCCATAGTACGGTCTATTGGAGTAATCCGTGCGCCAGTCATGATGTATTGGATGTTCATTTTGATGGTCGTTCATAGTAATAACTCCGATAAATTATTTAATAAATTGCAAAAGTAGCGATCCCTGAGCTACTTCTGCAAATAAAAATTAATGTTGTTACTTTGACTATTGGTCTTGCAGATCATTCTGCTGACGCTGTTGATCAGACTGTTGGTTTTGTTGATGTTGGGGTTGCTGCTGCTGTTGCTGACCATTCTGCTGGCGCTGCTGATCAGACTGCTGATTTTGTTGATGTTGGGGTTGCTGCTGTTGTTGCTGATCATTCTGCTGACGCTGTTGATCAGACTGCTGATTTTGTTGGTTTTGAGGTTTTTGAGTATCGCCACGTTGGTGCTGTAAGCGAGTATCATTATTTTGATCTTGGTTATAATTAGACATAATACTGTTCCTTTAAAGATTAATTAGATAATCTACTCAATTACAGTAGATTATTTATTATTAACATGAATATTGCTAATATGATTATTAAAGATGTTACATAATCTTTATTAAGTTTCAATTTTTTTAAAAGTAATACTTTGGGGACTGTTTTATATACATAAATAGTCATTTTTTAATTACATGAAACTAACAATAATAATTTTTTAATATTTTAGTGAGTGACTTGCATAGAGCTTTATATAGTATTTTTAATTTTTTGATAGGCTTACCTTTAGTTAAAATTTTGAAATTATAAAATTTTTTCTTAAAATAAATGCAATAGAAAAAAGTACCTACAGGTTTCTTTTTGTTTTCGGATCCTCCGCGCTTTAAAAGTCCAGTGCAAGATATATAAATATCTGATTTAAATAATTTTTTCCATTTACAATCATTTGAGTGGTTACTTCTGGGGATTCAGCAGTATATTTATCTATAAGTGATTGTTTTATATTTAAAATACGCTTCTTGAATAGTAAGTCATAACTAACAATAGAACCATCCAGAAGTATTCCAGAGTTTTATCTTGTGAAATTCTATATGCTAAATAACCTGCACTCGCACTTTCAAATAGCGTTATCGATAGGGATTTTTTAGAAATAAAGTCAAAAATTGATTTCATATAAATTATCCTATGAATATTTTATAAAAGAATCATAATTGATATTTAAATATGAATATGTGAATTAAGTCACATCAAAAAAATGTTACTTTTTAAAAACTTGTTAAAAATTATACTAAAGGTGTGTTTTATATATTAAAATTTTTAAAATATTACATTGCGTTAAATTTTATTAAAAAAAATTAACAAATACTACTTATTTTCTGAACTATGGTTAAGAAGAATCATTTACCGCGTGAGAACTATAATGCCTACAGCAGTAAAAGAAAGAATCTTAAACTTAATAACCAAAGATCATCAGAAATATTTTGAAATTGTTGAGTTCTTCTTAGACGCTTCAATACCTAATTCTGCCAAAGAGTTAAAGGCATTTAAGGTTCTAGAAAATGAAATTAAAACTCTAGACCATATCAGTGACATGCCAGACGAACTAGACCATCTTGTCGATTGGATTCATCATAATAACCGCACACAGTGTGAATATTATAAAGAATACCTAGATAGACGAAAGCAGGGTGGAGGAAGAGAGTATTTTTCATCAGTTAGTAAAGCTTATGAGTTTTTATACAAGGTTGCACCCACAAAAAAAGTGGATGGTTCATGGCTATATAGCTTTACTCAGTATTGGAATGATCCAGTATTTAGAGATTTTATTCAGATATATTTAGAGGAGCTTGGTCTCGGTTCAGAAAAAGCCAATCACGTGAGAATGTACGACGACCTACTACTGGCACATGGTTTGAATCAACTATCTTTAAACTTATCTGATGCCTATTACCATCAGGCAGCAATACAGCTTGCGCTTGCATATGCACCTTCAGAGTTTATACCAGAGATAGCAGGTTTTAATTTAGGCTATGAACAACTTCCTTTACATTTGCTAATTAGCAATTACGAGTTAAAAGAACTTGGAATTGATGCACACTATTTTAATGTTCATATCACGATAGATAATTTTGATAATGGGCATGCGCAGCTTGCAACCAATGCTATTAAAAAACTTTCTACAAGGTACAGATCTGAAGATGAGTTCATTCGTAAACTCAAAATTGGATACCTCCTAAATAACAAGGGAATGAGTTCAGTTCAGATAATTAAAAATTTAAGCACCGAAAAAATGGTCCTAGAAATATTTAAGAAAAAAGCGATCGTTGGTAAACATATGCATAGTAATAAATGTATGTTTAACAATAGAACGACGAATGAATGGCTATCTGAAGATGATAGTGTTGAAGAGTTTATTTTTGAGCTTGTACGTATGGGCTGGATAAAATTGAATCGACCACCTGAAGAGAGTAGGTTTTGGCAGATGATTCACGACGAAGAGGGTAAAATGTTTGGAGTGTTTAATGCTGTTGAAAAAACTTTTATTTATGACTGGATTGCAGGTAAATCAGTAGATTCCAAACAAAATCAAGTAAATAATGAGTTTGTAAAAAACTTCCTAGAGACCAATTCATTTAGTTATTTAGCGAACCATGAAATGGCTGAGCTTAAGAAACAATTTGATGGAAGTACGAATACAGGATATAAGATCAACAAACTTCTAAAGTATTTAGCACCTCATATGCATCATCAAGAAATTGGTTTATGGAGTACCCAACGTATTGTTGAGTGTTTATTTCCATCTCTAGCTCGTCAATAAAATAAATACTCCAAAAGATTTATAACTTTCATCGTCAAAAATAACCGCCTTCGGGCGGTTTTTTACTAATATGTGATATTTCTAAAGATAAAAATAAATACATGTTTATTAATAAAAAAATAAAATAATGCTTAGTTTTTTGTAAAAGTATACAAATTTTGAAATAATTTAATTAAAATAAATTTGTATACTCGCCATATCCTAACCAAGCCTTTTAGATGCAAAAGTATACAACTCTGAAAAGTTTATAACCTATTGTAAATACAAAGGAATACAGCTTGATGCTTAACATTCCAATCCATTCCAAACTCAGTGGATTCTACTTTTTCTATAACACACCTGTAGGGTTTTTAAATTTAATATAGCAATAATAAACAATGAGTTATAGTTGAAATAACAGGGTGTTTATAGCTTAAAAACTTGGCTTGTAGACTATTTGTAGACTGTTGCAAATGGTGTTTAAATTAAGCATCAATAATTTTAGATGCAACCATGAAGCTAAATAAATCTAATGTTGACGCAATAACATTAACAGAAAAAGGTCAAAAAATTTATCGTGATCAGGATCTAATAGGTTTCGCTGTTCGCGCTACAACAAAAAGTAAATCTTACATTATCGAACGACGTTTTAATGGTGAACTCTTCCGAGTTACATTAGGCAAAACTTCAGACTTACCAGCCGCTGCAGCTCGGGCAAAGGCTCAGCTTATTTTAGCGCAGATCGCAAATGGCACCTACAAAGCAACTTTAAAGGGTGCAGTCAAAGATAATCCATTAGACATTACAGTAGCAGAAGCTTTAAGCATTTATATCAGCCGAAATGATTTTAGGCCTAAGACGATACGACAATATAAAAAGTATTTTGATCTATATTTGGGTTGGTCAAATAGAAAGTTATTTGAAATTACCAAAGACGAGCTTTTGAATAAATTTTTAGAAGTCTCTGAAAAAAGTCCTTCTGCAGCAAATGGGTCAATATCTCTTTTGGGGACACTTTGGAAATATATGCACGTCGTTTATTCGACAGATGAAAAACCCATCCTGAAATCTAATCCTGTAGACGTCATTGCTGTAACAAAAGGGTGGAATGTACTTCAGCGTAGAGAAAAATATCTTCATAAGGATGTGATTTTTAAATATTACAATGCTGTTTTGAATTATCAGGATGAATTGAATTTAGAAAATACGGCTCGTTCTAATACCAATAGAGATATTATTTTATTCGCGATGTACACAGGCTGTAGACGCCAAGAGGTTTGTGGTCTTAGCTGGGCAGATGTTAATTTCAAGAATGGTACAGTGTTGTTCCGCGATACTAAAAATGGTACCGACCATCTTTTTCCAATAGGTGACCACTTGCTGTCAATCCTAAAAGATCGATATTTACTAAGAGAAAATGATTGGGTTTTTCCTGCAACCAAAATGCCTACTTCTTCAAATGTTCATGCCACTAAGGTGGATACATTGTTGAAGCGAGTTGGAGATGAAGTGGATTTCTATGTATCTATGCATGACTTCCGGCGTACCTTTGCGACGATCTGCAACCTATTAAGATTCAACATCTATGTAACAAAACGTCTTCTTAATCATACAGCTAAGCCAAGAATTGATGTAACTGGTGGTTATGTTCAAATTCCAATGGAAGAACTTCGTGCTTCAATGAATATGGTTGAGGCTGTATATCAAGGAAAAATTGATTGCTTCAATTATGAGAGCGTTTGGAGTGAGAGACTAAAACAAATAAAGGCAGGGTAACCCTGCCTTTATATTATGCATATTGTGCTGTGGAATTTACTGTCTTGCTTGCCTCAAAAGCCAGCACATCTGACTTTTTATATGCAACACGTCGTCCAATCTTTTTAAATGGCAAGGCGTTTGATTCGCAGCGCATTTTTGCCAAAGTCCAAGGTGAGCAATCTAAATATAAAGCTACAACTTCTTGAGGGAAGTTTTGTTCCAATGGCGCGGCAATAAAGCGCTTCAAAACCTCTTGACGGTCATTTTCATCAGCTTTATTTAACGTTTTAAGAGCCATTAATTTCTCCATCTCGCTTCTTTAAATTTCGCATCAGTAAGCAGCTCTTCAATTTCACCAGCGCCTACATTGTTAAATATGTGAGTCATTTTTGCCCCGTATACAGTCAGTATTCGAGTCATAGACGAGTAGTTGAATTTCATTGGACAACCTCACTTGCTTGATTCTCAAGCTCGAAGCGACGCTTTTTAACGTAGTCCATTAACTTTGGTTGTATTTCAGGACTACGTGCAGAAACATCAATTTCCAAAGCATCTAGTGCTGTTAAGTCTGGTGCATTCTGAATCTGAACCATCAGTGAAGGTGGAGTCTTAATTTCAGCTTCTGCAGGTGCAAGTTCACGTAGGCGCTTATGAATAGCATCCAATAATGGTTTACGCTGTGCCTCAGTCCAGTCTCGTGTATAGCCAGTAAGGGCGGTGGCCTCTCTTGGTGTTGGAGCACTTGTTGCACGTGTTAGTAGATCATTTAAAAGATTTTGATAGTCGCCATCTGCTGATTCACAAGCTAACTTATTCTCCGCTACTAACTTTTCGGCCTCAACCTGCAAACGTTTGAGTTCTTCAACACTCAAGTTCTCAGCGGTATGTTCTGGCTTAGGTGTGTTTTGTTCGAATGCCTTTTCTTCAACATCATTTGATGTTTGAATTTGGCTATTTTTAGCTTCTGTAGCCGATTCATCCTCCCAAGGCAATGATGTATCAGAGGCAGGTTTCTCTTTATTTAAAGACCCGCCACTTACTGAAATCAATGCCTGAGCATGAACTACCGCATTATCTTCATATAGATGAACTAAGCCACGAGTGAGTAATTCCAAGTCCGATTCAGAGTTTTTCCATTTGAATGATTTACTCAATTCAGCTGTTAAGAGTGAAGTGGCAAAACATGGAGTGCCTTTTGCCGGTGCTTCGGATATTGCTTCTGGAACTTGCATGGTACCAATGGCCATATATACGACAGCAATGCGGAATTCATGATCAGGGTCAAAGAAAACAGTCGCAGGGAAGTTGCGAATGCTATCAAAATCTAAATCAGATCCAGTATGACGACATTCAATGTTTTGACCTGCAGCCATGACAGCAAATGCTTCTTGTCCGTTTAAGATAATCATGAATTTACTCCCGCTTTAGCAATTTGATCTAATTCCTGTTTTACTTCTTGAATTTTCGATACATCGATCTGCATCAGCGAATCTATACCTAGATGCTCGCATACAGTTTTTGTATCTAATCCACGCTCATCGATGAAGGCCAATAGATCATCACGTTGCGCATCTGATATGCCATTAAATTCAGGTGGACTCATCCACGTTTCTTTATGCTTATCAAAGGTACAATTTAGTTCTTTGGCTTTGAGTAGCATGGCTTGGCGCATGTTTTGGTAATACATATGACTCTTATCAAGAGACTCAGTTAACTGGTTTAGGTCACTGGCATATAGTGCTTCATCACAGCTTTGTTTCCAGTTTTCCAAGTCTTCAAGTGCTTTAGCTGAAGCCAATTGCGCAGGGGTTAATGTATTGATGTGTGCCTTAGCTGCTGAAATTAATTGTGCTAAAAACATCGGTTCTGTTTTCAAGTCAGGTACCCAAACTTCACCAGTTTCTCCACCAAGAGCACCTGAGTTTTTTGCATGGTGAGTGGGAGATGGTTTGAAATTGATGACACGCGCATTCTTACCTTCGCCAGTAGTGACAGTAGTCATGTAGCCCATCATATCTGCGATGCGATAAAGCTCATTTCTATTCTTACCACCCAAGTCAGGACGGTAGATGATCTGATCGTTGTTTTGATCCTCAGAGGCATGAGCAATAAAAACAACATCCTTACCCATGCTGATTAGAGTGTTCACATACTGCTTGAATGTTTGATTGGCCAAACCTTGGGCTTTAAGTTTTAAAGCGCCATCTTTCTGCCGGTTGTTTGGATGAAGTAGTAGGTGAGTTTTAATGCATTCAAGCATCGCGCCTACAGTATCAATAACGACTGTGTTGTAAGGTGCTAAGTCTTGAGTTGTAAGACCTGCAACGTCAGCCCATTGTTGAACTGGAATTACTGCACCACGACGAAGTTCACCGGTACGATGTGCGCCACGGTCAAAGTCAAAGGAAACAGATTTATCAGCAGTAAAGCCTAAAGAGGATTTACCGAGGCCTGGATCCGCATAGATGTAAGTGATGATGGCACTGACATTTAGTGCTTGGTCTGCCGGAATAATATTAATAGTCATCACACTTCTCCCAACAAACGGTTTTTAATCATGTGCTGCACCAACATTTCATTGATGTTGCGGTGGTCGTTGTAGTCCGTGAAGTCTGGGAAAGGGTTACCGTACTCATCGGTGATGTGATCTACAGATAGCTGGGTAATTTCAGCGGTATCAAATTCACTACCAGGTACGCCGTAGCTATCTTCAAGTGGTTTAAAGTCAAAGCTTACATCTAGGGTGAAGTTATCTAAACGGATAACAGCATTACCTGAAGTTTTGGAAGTGAGTTCAATTGCAGCGACTGCAGTAAACTCTGGAATACTATTGTGCTGAGCAGGTGCTTTGTGAATTTCTGGCTTGTAGGCGAATGCTAAAGCACCGATTGTTACTGTAGCAGCGACAAGTGTTACTTTGAGGCTATTGAATGGGGTTAAGGTTTTGTTCATACTTATCTCGCAGTTTGCAAAGCACATCGGAAGTTAAGAGAGTCGATGTGCTTTTTTATTGTCTGTGAGATAAATATTACCTAAAAGGTAATTTAATGCAAGAAATATTATCTATAAATTATCTCTTCCAATCTTTTTAACTAAACCCTCATACATAAAGTATCCACTTAAAAAGAGTCTATTAATTAGCATAAATAATTGATAAGTTTTTATATAATTTAATAACTTAGTGTAAAATAGACTGTAAAATATTAAATAGAAGAGGGTGGTGTGAAAAATTCAGATTTAATTCTTGTTGCAGATGAAAAAAAGTTACTCGAGTTAGCAAAAGGTTCTAAAATTAAATTTGATAAAGAGTTAATTATAGATATTTCATTAACAATTTTAATGCTTGGTTCAAAGGCCAATCCTGTAACTGCCGTAGCAAGTAGCTTAATAGGTTTGACTGGGCTGGGTGCAAAAGCAACTAGATTCTTCACTAAAGGCAAAGAAAAAAATCCAGTCTATGTAAGAGATCAAGTATTAACAAAAATCAAAGAGGAATTAAATCTATCCTCTGAAATACATTGTATTGATCCTAAACATGCAAATATTATTAAGTTGGATATTGGCGATAAACCTACAAACGGTAGCTTTTACATAAAACATCCACTTCTTGATGATATCTACATAAGACCTTGTGATTATGAGTCAACTTTGGCACGTGAAAAAGAAGTAGCTTTCAGGAAACTTGCCAGTTGTTTAGGTGCTAAGAAGATCACACTGAAAGATGCCAAATTCTATGACAGTAAAGGCAAGTTGAGTGCTAATGCTAAGTTACCTGATGCAGTATGCACAAACATAGGTATTAGCGCTAAATTCACTAAAGAGGGTGAGCTCATACGTGAAGTATATAGTGAATTTGGTACTCCGCGTAAAGAACCATATATACCAGCTGAACTGAAATTGTGGACTGAAATTGACCCCGATTTACGTACAATGGCACATGATCGCTTAGAGGGACATTTGCTAAAACACCAAGTTAGTTTGAGATTTAAAGAAGACATTACAGGTGGTGGACGCGTAGCAGCAGAAATTGCAAAGAAGGGCCTAGATATAGGTGGCTCAATTTCTAAAAATGTCAGTTCAGTTTGGATTTTTGAAGTGGAATATTATCCAATTGTTGAAGCTGTTTAAGGGCATATAACGAAAAAACCCACCACACGAGGTGGGTTAGATGAAGCTATGCTAAGCTCTCACTACCCCTAATAAAAAAATGAGTATTTAGATGTTCAAATTCTACTCTTTAATCATGATTGGCTGTGCAACAGTGATGACGTGTCATGCGAATGCTGACCAATCAACTTTTGATGAAAATGTGCAAGTTAGATGGTATGAGGCTGTTAAGCATTATGATGATGTTATGAAAAGAGCAAGTATAGCCAAACAAGAATACGACAATTGCCAGAAAAAAATAAATTGTGATGCAGTTAAAGCAAGATCATCTGATGCGTATTATGCAAAAGTTATCGCTGATGCCAAAGCAAGACTAGACGCTGCAGAACGCGATCTTTATCCTAAGATAGAAAAAACTGATGCCGGAAATGGCCAGCAGACGTTAACTTCTAAACCTTAGTTACATTGAATATTATATTTCGATTTGTATGAGTCGAAAGCATTCATTAGATCTTTAGAATGGTCTGTTTCATGAGTTCCCTCAAGCTTGATCATTAAAGGTTTGTATTCTTGTTCATATGCAGTAGGGAAGTCACTACAAATAATTTGCTTACGAAGCTCATTATCTGTTGCGGGACCCACCAATTGAGCTTGATACCACATAAACTTTGAATCAAGTTCTTTATACTCCAGTAGCAATTGTTCACGCTCAGGATCTGGCTGCTCAGGCTCATAGCAGCCAAAAATTCCAAAAGTGATTAAACATAAAAATGAGATGGTTTCCATAGGTTCAAATTCTTCTAAGTTGTGGTCAGTCTAGTAGGGCACGTGATAAAAGAAAACCCACACGAGGTAGGTTTTATGGATGGATCTTATTGTCTACTGTGAATTATGACAAATTCTTCATTCATTGAGGAAACAGCTTCATTTCTTACTTTTGAGGTTAATCTTGGTGTTCTTTTTATTGGGATATCTCTACTCAGAGTGTTGACCAATATAAATCCATTGGACTCTAAATATCTTGAAGTAATTTCTGTCAAATTAATATTTATTCTATCAACTGTTCTATTACCTAATGTCATAACAATATATTTATCTGTTACACGACATATGTCATCTAAAGAAATGAAATAGTCAGCGAAAAAATTAATTACTTTGGTCTGCTTTTCCTTTGAAATTTCATTTAGATATGGTTCTAACAGAGTTTCTCCAAAATGCGTTAAGGTATTTTTACGCTGACCACCTAAACTCATTCGATCTATTTTAGAATAGTTATCTAATTCCCAGCCTTCAAGTTTTAAGTCTTTAGAATCAATCCAAAATAAAGCCAATGATGAGAATTGTCCGTAGGGTACGGTTGTCTGATTATCGCCATATGGTGGGGACGTAATAGTTAAGTCCATACTTCGATCGGCTAGCTTGCGGGACATTTTTAATATATCCCCCTTTAAAAGGGTTACATTTGGTGCTTTTAGAGTAAATTTTTGATAGTTATTTTCAACTTGTTTTTGGAAGTCTCGAATCACATTATTGTGTAGCCTATTGATATCAACCATGTCTTTAATGTGAAGTTTGTAAGTGGATGATCTACTGTTACTATATTTTCTAATAGTATTAGCAAATACTATCCAGAAGAAGGCGCGATTCCGCTTACTTGAAATTTGAGTGATTGCCCATCTAATTTTTTTCAAAGAGGCTATGATGTCAGCCCTGAACCACTTACTAATATTATCAAACTCAAAATTATATTCGGGCGTTTTTTCAATTAAGAAAAAAAGTGATTGAATATCATCTTCAATTTTTTGAGTTACACCTTTTAGTTTACTGTAGGTAATCAAATGTGCTAGGGGATTAATATCACAGCCTATAATATTACAATTTAGATCAAGTTTTGCTGCCTCGAATAAGGCTGTTCCTGACCCGTGATAAGGGTCATAAACTGAGCTAATATCATTGTCCCTAAAGAGACTAGCCATAATTTTATGTTGAACAGGGGCAATCATCGTAGCTGGATATAAGCTGACTCCATGGATATCATTTTTTCTATAGCTACTAAAAGAAATGTCACTCACTTTTCAATCAACCCCTTAACTTTACAGTGCGCATCAACAAGCTGAGCGTAATATCCAGCGTATTTAGCAATGTCTTTAATTGTTTCAGCACCTAAATGATTTGACCCTGTATGAGAGCCAAGATTTGATATTGAAACTTTGTCTGCAAAAAGTCCAGGTTTAAATGTATTTTTATTAATTTTAAACCTAGCATCTAAAAGCTGTGAAACTTTTGTAAAGTGCTTGGGTTCAGGGGAGTTTATTATTCTACCAACTATTCGCTCTACTTGAGTTTCAAGAGCGTCTGAATTGAGTTCATCTTTAGTTAGTTGTTGATATCTATACGTTGTTAAATCAAATATTAAGCGCAATGACGCTGAAATACACATATCAAATTCATTATAATTGCTATATAACTCATTGATCTGTAATATTAATCTATCAACCCCACCTAGTTTAATTTTATATTCTTTATAGCCTAAAGGCTCAATCAAGATTTGTTTGACATCATCTGGATCAAAAGAGAAATTTTTCTTTTGAAACTTTAGAGTGAGAGTATCATAACAAATAAATTCATCTCCATTATGATCTTTCTGGTTTGCATCCACGAAGAAAAATTTTATTTTAAGTATTTTAGATTGATCAGTTGAAGGTATGAGTGTTGATGTTAATATTTTACCATCAATACTCATTTTTAACTGATGGATATCTAAGTTATTGCCTTTACAATCTTTTGCTTCATCAAAGAAGTTTTTTAGATCAATGAATCCAGATTGATCAGTAAACCTAATAATCTTCTCATTTTCATATAATTTTATGAATGGAATGAAAGTATCTTGAGCAGATTCCCCTACATCGGGTTGAGTGGTTATGTCAGTCTCATCAGGTTGAGTAGTCGTATCTGTCTCATCGGGTTGAGTGGTTATGTCAGTCTCATCAGGTTGAGTAGTCGTATCTGTCTCATCGGGTTGAGTGGTTATGTCAGTCTCATCAGGTTGAGTAGTCGTATCTGTCTCATCGGGTTGAGTGGTTATGTCAGTCTCATCAGGTTGAGTAGTCGTATCTGTCTCAGCATCTTCACTTATGAATGAAGCCAAGTTCTTCTCTAAATATTTCCCTTTTTCTTGTAAAAAGATATTTATCTTTCTTAGATCCTCTTTTAAATCTTCATTGAATGAGTTGAAAATTAAATCAGTTCGTTCATTATTAAATTGAAGATTTGGATGTGTACAGGTTATATCAATAAAACCTACAATTTGTGAAAGAGATTTACTACTTTTAATCTTTCGAGTAATAGATGGGTCAAAAATATTATCATTATTAAATAATGCACCATTAATATAAATTAATGGTGTCAGATCTTTTCTTGAATTTAAGAATAATGAATTTATAAATTTTTTTTCACCTGATTTAAAAATAAATGCATAAATAGTAAAGCTTATTGTATAAGACTTATTTTTAAGTTCATAATTAAAATCATTAATTGGTTTTTTTTGGTTTTTGTAGAAGTAATAAATTTTATTGTTATTGCTGGAGAAAGTTATTTTAAACAAATTTCTCTTGAAGATTTCATTTTCTAAGTCTTCATTCTTAATTGTTTTAATTGGAAAGTTGCTTTCAATTGTTCCATCATGTTTTATTAAGTTGAAATCTATTATTAAAGAGTCATCTAGGAAAAAATTTACTAATCTCTTTGTGTTGATCTGTTCTTTTAAATGCTTATAAGTAAAAAGAATTTCAGTGTCATCACTGTCAAATTTTATAGTAATAGTAGTCCCTCTATTTTTTCTTTTTCCTGTTTCTAGCTTATATGTAGCACTACTAATATTTGATAATTTTATAACCTGTCCTTTATCAACGGTTAAACTAAATGAATCGCTATTTTCAGACTTAGTATCCCAATTAACAATGTTTCCAAATTTAAATGCACTAAATAGCCCTAACCCTTTTGAGCCTTGAGTAAAGCGCTCGATTTTTTTCCCATTTACATCAAATTCAAATTTCTGAGCATATTTTTTACTACTTTTTGCGATATGTAATATGGAATTCATGTTTTCTTTAGTTATGCCAATACCATTGTCATCAATGATTAGTAAGCTATTTTTCAAATCTAACGTGATTTTTATATATGTAGCTTGGGCATCATAACTATTCTTAATAAGCTCACCAAGTGCAAAGATATGGTTAGTTACTTGCTTTGAAAGTTCATTTAGAATTTTACCATCTACTTGAAATTTAACTGCATGATTATCTTGTTTATCATCAGCATATAATGACAATTGACTCATTATTCCCCCTATTTTTTAAATAACTAAAACTTAAAAATCATACATCCCGATACAACCCAACAACCTTACCAACCAACTTACAACCATCCTCTAAAGCAATAGTTTTCTCTGGCCAGTCAGGATTCAAAGGCTGCAAATACATATTTCCACTTTCAACAATAAGCTTCTTAAACGTCGCTTCACTATCGCCTTGGCAGGAAACAATAACTAAATCACCTGTTTTTAAATCTGTTATTTGAAAGTCAGGATTTACATAAATCTTATCGCCAGGCCTAAAGTCGGGGAGCATAGACTCACCAACTACTTCCAAACCATAGCCATTCTTTCCGCATTTAGGGTTCGGCGGTAACCATTCTTCAAACTGAGTACCTGCGGGTACGGAATCCACCGTAGTCCATGCACCGGCTTGTACCCATGAAATTACTGGTACTAATTTCCCAATTAAAGGGATTGGATCTGACACATTCTTTTCAATATTTTGTGTGCCTTCTTGGGGGATATCTAACCAACCATGTGGCTTACCAAAAGCATCCTCGATTTCTCGAGCAACTTTATTACCAATACCTTTGATTGGATTTGTGCCTGCAAATTGGCTTGTTTGAGATTGTCCTTTCCCAATTTTGTCAGCAAAACTGGATACACCACCAACTTGATCAACAAGTAAGCGAGTGTTTTGGTATCTAATTGATTTGCTGTCCATAAATTTCCTGAAATTGTTGTGACACGTCACATTTGTTAATTGTAGTTTCATCACCAAAAAGGTAAACAAGAAAAAAGGTTGTATTTACATTACCTAAAAGGTAATATTTGGATTGATACGAGAGGATCAATCTATGAATTTCCGCGACTTTATTCTTAAGAAAAGCCCAGAAGATTTAGAAAAATATGCAAAAGATGCAGGAACAACAGTTGGTTATATAAAGTCACATTTGCTGTATGGATATAAAGAACCCCGTAAAACGCTGCGTAAAGCATTGTCTACAGCTAGTAATGGAGAGGTTTCTGAAATGGAAGTACTTCAGCATTTTGGGTTATATCCTAATCAAATCGCTAATAACCAAAATGGTAATAACCCAGCCCTCCAATAACCACGTTCAAAGGACACCGATATGAACATATTGGATGCTGCTTACAACACAGTTCACGACTACCAAGGTGGAGCGAATGCATTAGCGACACGAATGGGCATTAAAAGCCCTGCGGTATTGAACAGCAAAGTGAATCCCAATACGGAAACACACCACATCACCTTGCTTGAGGCTTCAAAACTTATGGAGCTGACAGGGGATTACCGAATTCTGCAAAGACTGAATGCTCAACACGGAAAAGTGGCCATCAATTTGCCATGCATACCCGAATGTCGAGATACAGCGCTCACTGACTTAGTGCTGAGCATTGGAATGGGCGGTGGGGATATATGTGCGCAGTTCAAAGAAATGATGGCAGACGGTCGGATCACTCGTGGTGAAGCGATAGATATGTCAAAGGTCATTCACATGCTGCACGAAATTTTGGCAGAGCTAGAAATGCAAATAAACAAATGCGTCGAGCAATAAAAAAGCCTGATCTCGAACATCAGGCTTTCAATTCAATTTATGAGGGAAATCACAAATGAATATGAAACCAAATATACCACAAAACAATGACATGGCAAACGAAGGGTTTCTTAATGGCGACGTCGTGGTCTTCACTGACCCAATCAAACCAGGCCATCTAATGACCGTACATAAAGTCCAAGGTGATGGCGTATTGCTAGATGGAAATCACAACTTTGCACTGAGCCACTTAGTGCGTCATGCAAACGTAGCTGAATTAGGCGCTAAACGTCGCTTAACGGCTGTGGAAATGGCAATGGGGGAGGTGTCATGAACATAGATATTAGCGATGTATCAGACTTTATCTGGAAAGCAAGTCAATCTGAATTGAATCAAATAGCAGATGAGCTGGTTGATAACGGCTATGAGTTTGAATGTGCTGAATGTGAAACCCATGAGTGTGCAACGTACGATTCAACAGAAGACATAGAAGTAGCAAAACGCTTATTTCTGCAAAACCTTGCGAATCGTTTAGATCTGTTTGGTTTGAGTGACATGCTTTCAGAGCTTAAAGATGAATGCGATCAACTCGGTGTGAACCTTAAACTTGAGCGGAGTGCTGCCTAATGCACTACTACAAAAAGAATATTGGTGACTATCGCTCAGCTACAGCTCATTTAAGTTTGCTCGAACATGGTGTCTACAATTGGCTTTTAGATACGTATTACCTGAACGAAAAACCTTTACCGCTTAATGAGCGTGAGCTTTTTCGTATGGCGCTAGCACGTACTGAAGATGAAAAGAATGCAGTGCGCGACATTCTTATTGAGTTCTTTGTGGAAACCGAAAACGGTTGGGTTCATAACCGTTGTGAAAGCGAAGTAAAAGCGTATCACGCTAAAGCAGAAACCAATCGCAAGAATGGTGGGAATGGTGGCAGACCTAAAAAGCAAACCAAAGAAAACCCAAACGGTTTTCAAATAAATGATAAAGAAACCCAGTCGGTTAATTTTGGCATCCCACAAGAAACCTTAACCAAGAACCAAGAACCATTAACCATAAACCAAGAGAATACACACACAAACGCGCAAGCAGATTTTTCAGAAAGCGATCATTGGAAACCAGATCTTGAACAACTGGCGATTGCCTTGAGAACCACAAAATATTCTCAACGAGTTTCTGAAATCCTAGGCATGGAAGATTTTCAATTCCATCTTGGGAATTTTAATACTCACCATGAAAACAATCACCAGCTCACTGATAACCAAAAACTTCGGAAGTTTGCACAGTGGATATTTCAGGAATTTGAAAAACAACTGGCTAAGGCCGAGCGTGAAGCTAAAAAATCTACAGGTCGTATTCCTGAAAAACAAAACTCTCGCAATGTAAACGATGCATGGGGTGAAGTTCAGCAGTATGCACCTGCCAGTGACAATATTGAATTGGAGGATTTGGTATGAACGCATCAATCCTGAATACAAAAATCCAAATGAGCACGGAGTTCTGTGAAGCTCACAAGGTTCAAAAAGTTCGAGTGGGACAAACAGCAATTTGCAAGCAATGCGCTTCAGAGATTTTAAACAAAGCTCACAAGGATCACGAGGTTGAAGTAAATCGCATGGTTCGTGAAAAGCATTTTGAAGGGGCTAAGTTACCAGCTCGTCATGCGAATAGCGGCTTCAAAGATTACATCGTAAAAAATATTGGTCAGCAGAACGCCAAGCAACACTGCACAGCATTCACAAAGGACTTCAAGCAAGGCGTTAACCGTAATCTGATCATGGTTGGTCGTACAGGCACAGGCAAAACACATTTGGCATGCGCTGTAGCTCGAAACATCTTGGAGTCACGCAAATATGCTCGTTACATCACTTCTGAAGATATGGGAAATGAGATTGCGAATGCTTGGAAAAAAGCAGATGACAATGAATCAAACGCAATTCACCGATTCACTGAATATGACCTGTTAATTCTTGATGAATACGGCTTGCATGATCGTCATGAAAACCGGTTGCAGCTTGTACACAAAGTTTTGTATGCGCGTTATGACGCCGCTAAGCCAACCATGTTGATTTCAAACATGACGATGGCTGAGTTGCAAAAAGATTTGGGTGATCGTTTATGGTCTCGCTTTCAGCATGATGGCCTGGTGATTGTGGAATGTAATTGGGCAGATCAACGTGTTGGAGGTGGGGAGTGAAGGATCAACATGACAATAAAACCGTGGATTGGTGTCGCTCACAACATGCGGTAGCTCAAGGCGAAAAAATGATTGTGGTTTTAAGCCACATGTTATCCAAAAGTGGGAAATCAAGCGTTGCAGACGTGTTGGCCTTGGTGGGTGGCACTAAGCGAAGTGTGCAGCGTTACTTGGATCAATTAACCCAAGCGGGTTATGTGCAGCGCGATGATGCATCACCTGCGGGTTTTACGGCTACTAATAAAACAAAACAATTATTTGGGGTGGGTGGATGAAAGCACAGCAATTTATTGAAGACCATGGATTAGAGCAGGCACGCAATTTACTAGGGATGCTTAAAAATCTTGGCTGTCCTGATGATATGAAGTTCACAGTCATAAATGGGATGTGGCACAGATCAAGTGAGGGGTTTACGTACGATGATCTTAGTGCTGCCATCGCCGACCACGACCGCACTGACAACGTATCAGACATAAGAAATCATATAGCGCCTACTACGAGGGTGATTGAGCATGAGTGATTTTGATCAGGCTATTCAAGAACATATCCACCTTTATAAAGAAGGTATGCAGGATAAATACTATCAAGGCGCTAAGTGGGCATGGCAACACCAGCAAGCCATCATCGACGACCTGAAAGCCCAGCTCAATAACATGGAGACTTGTTATATCAAGGTGAAGAAGGAGTTTGATGATGCGGTTTATTTGAAAGATGAACATCGTAAGCGTCGATGTCAGTTAGCAAGGGAGCTTACTCAGAAATCATTGCGACTGACTCATGCTGAATTTGAATATAAGCGGATTAAAGGGCTTCAAGCAAAAGACTGTCTTCAAATTATGCGCTTAACAGCAAAAAATGAAAAATTGAGCGATGAATTAAAAGCCCTGCGAGGTGCCAATGACTAATCTTCGAATCACCGCAGCACAGGCACGAAAAGCCGGTATTGGGCCTCGATTTGGTGTAACAGCCAAGTCGGGGAAAAAGAAATCCAATCCAGATCCAATGCCAAAGGTTCCAGCTCATCTGGTCGAAGGAAAAGGATTCGGTGTGATGAATGATGAATTACTCTGGTGTGAAGTTTTAATCACACCTCCTTCAGTAAATCACTATTGGATTCGTGGGGCCAACAAGACCAATCGATTAAGTAAGCGTGCAATTCACTTTATTGATGTTATGAAGCGTTTTATTGAGCCGGAAGGGTATCGGGGCAGAGTTCGCGTAAAGATCGAATATGCGCCACCTGATGCGAAAATACGCGACATCGATAACATCGTGAAGCCTTGCTTTGATGCTTTATCGAAAGGTGGGTTGATTCTGGATGATTCTCAAGTGGATGAATTGCTCGTGAAGCGGTTGCCATCAGAAAAAGGCGGGAAGCTGATTATTCAAGTTGAAAAGTTAAGGGTTTGAGGGGGAATAGGGATGAATGCAGTAGCAGAAAAATTTGAACCGTTTGAGTGGTTGACCAAAGGTATTACAGCGAAGTCACTAAACTTTGAGCCACAGGCACATGGCACTGGGGAGAAGCCTTTGAATTATGAGGATCGCTTGGGTGCGATTGCGAGTATGGAAACACAGTTAGAAAAATCTGTAACGTCAGTAATTATTTTTGGCCTAAAGTCAGAAATTGATTATCGGTGTGTTCAATCTCATCTTGCTGCAATTATGCAAAGCAATGCGCTTACTGATGGGCGTAGAGAACCAGAGAAAATCAAAATTTCCGAATTGGCGGATATGATGGCGCGCATGGTAATTGATTTTTCATTAAACCCAGAATTGGAAGCGAATTTCACAAAGCAAGGTCGATTGTATTATGCGGGCATACGCTCATGGCAGATGACATTGAAAGCGTATGATTGCACTTGGAAGCAATACGAAAACTTGATGGTAATAGCGCTTGAGTCAGCTATTGATAGTGCCGCAAAAGCAATCGAGGCATACCGTAAAAAAACTTACAAAGAGTCGAAAAATTAATGCTAGGAAAATTTTCCTGACTAAGGTATAGTTTTACTATACTGGTCGTATTACGCAGTTTCTGACCATGATTGAATTAAGCTCACCAAACGGTGGGCTTTTTTAATGCTTAGAATTTATGACCTAAAACGACAATTAACCAAAATTAGACAATGAATAATAATTTCTTAATATTCTCTATACTTTCCGATCAAAGCCTTAGTGCTATATTGTTTTTGCGATAAGAAGAAGACGTAATACGAAGAAAGCAACTACAGCGCTGGCCCACTTATTTGACGAGTAAGTGGGCTTTTTGTTGCCTGTAAAAAGGTGACCCAAGCCTACTGGAGTGCTGACCAGTGGAACATGCCATCGAGTAAACTTCCTTCGGGAATCTAGACTAGGGAGTAGCGTCCCGACCTAAAGAGGATTGAAAGCAAGTAAAGCAGACCGTGCATGTTAGGTGTGTGTGATTGTGAGTAGCGTCTGGCCCCGCGAAGAGGGCTGTCTTACCAAGATTTTAATAAGTCTTGTATATAATATTATTATGTATATAATTCGGGCCAGATTCTATGGCTGTAGTTTCTATTAAGTTTCTGCCTCCTTTCCTTATAAAGGAGGTATTTTTTTGTCTGGAGAAAAGTATGCTCCAATTTTTAAAATGCTTATTCGGCTTCCATGGTGCGGTTGAAATTGACCACACGATCGATGGTGATGAGATAAAGGTTTGTCGTAGTTGTTTGAAGGAATTAAAGTGACTTAATTCAACTTAATCGTTAAAATCACTTAGTAATTAATAGTTTATTTTTAAAATGAGTTAGATCTCAAATAAAATACATACTATTTTACCGCTTATTGAAAACCTCCACATTTTGGATTATAAGTTTCGCCCACATCAACCCCAATGATGTGGGCATTTTTTTGATTAAAAATTTGCCGAACGTATTACGGCACATAAGGCCCTGCTCAATATGCATTATTGGCGGGGTTTTTCTTTTTTTTATTGGTGGTACCTATGACAGACAAAGTACAGGCAAAACACGACTTAGAATTTTGCAGTGCTGAGCTGTCGAAATATCAGAATCTTAGTAGATCGGGATTGACGCGAAATGAGATGCTGGCAATTGATGGAATCATGATTAAGCTGAAAGAGCGGATTAAGAATTTGCGTGAAGCAATTTATACTTAGTTTTACAAGAATACTTCAGAAAAATCTGCAAAGTAGATGTGATTGAATCATCAATTCATTGAAATTAACCAAAGAGCTAATTAGATTATTTTAATTGATTTTTTCATATAAATGATAAATTTAACTTACTAATTTTGAATAAATTATATATTATTTTATTTGTTTATTAAATTAATGGAGGAATCCATGATGTATAAGAAAATAATTATGAGCTCAATAGTAGCCATTTGTACATTAGGCTCAAGTGTATCGATCGCCAAGGATTATTTTACCCATGAGCAAACAGAAGCTTTAGCAAAATCAGCTGAAAGTGGTAGTGCGGAAGCACAGCACATAATTGGATTAAATTTTTACTATGGACTCCATGGATACGAAATAGATTATTTTAAAGCTAAAGAATTGTTTCTGAAGGCAGCTGATCAAAAACACGCCAAGGCATATAATATGTTGGGTCTTATTTATGCAAACGGTAATGGCGTACCAGCAAATCCAGAATTTTCCACTCTAATGTACAGAAAAAGTGCAGAACTAGGGGATATATCTGGGATGTTAATATTGGGCAGTGCGTATAGAAATGGTTTTGGTGTAGAGAAAAATTTAAGTAAAGCATTTGAGTTGATCAATTCTGCAGCACAACATAAGAATGAAAGTGCAATTAAGATATTGGCTTACATGTATTATCATGGCGAAGGAGTTATTGTGGATAAAAACAAAGCATATGAACTCCATGAATTAGCCAAAAAGATAAATGAAAATAAAAACTGAAATCTGGATATCTATAACAACCAAAGTTGTAGAGCTTCTGCATGCAGGTATTGGATTTTTAAGTCATAAAATCTTTAAAAAATAAATTTAGTATATTAAAATCAACGGTCTATTTTTATGATATATGACTATTATGAAGAATAATTTAATTATACCTATATTCGTATTTACTGTTTTTTCTTTTGCTGGATGTAGTAAAGATCCATTAGATGTTCCATTAGATATGTCCAGCTTAAACGCTGTATCTGAGTCTTCTTCAGAACAATTAAAGTTGATGGACGAGGACGAGAAGAAAGTCTCATATTGGGCCGTAAAAACACTTGGATTAGATAGTCTTCAGTCTTTAAGTGGTTTTAAAGAACAATATGGGGATAAAGTAACCTATAGAATCATTGTTAAAAAAGCCGTTGAAACTAGAGAGCAGATAGTTTCTGATGAATTACAAAGATTAAAAGAGTTAAAGCCATTGTGGGATGCCACTTATAATGATCTCTTAAAAATTAAGGCGAGTAATATACAACTAGGCTCTAGTTCAGAATTTATGACGAGAGGACATCCTTTGATTTCTTTTGATGTCCATAACGGCAGTAAAGAAGATATTTCTTTAATCGTATGGCGATTAGAACTTTTCCTTAATGGGGAGAAGGAGCCTTATACCACTTATAATGCTGTTGACTCTTATAGTTATGGTGAGAAAAATAATGGCTTATTGAAAGGCGAGACTGTTCGCAGAGAGGTTACTGTAGATACATTTTTCAACCGACAAAATGCGGATAAATGGGTTGATCTTAATGCTAGAAAAGCAAGTTCTAAGTTGGTGAAGGTTACAGTTATTCCCACAAGAGTTGAAGATTTTCATAAGCAAGAGTTTATTACTGGTGATATAGATGGAGCTCTTGCTGAGTTTGAAGCTGAAAATAAAATTATTGAATTAGCTAAAAAATATACGTAATTTAAGAAATCGCTAAAGTTATCGCATTACCACTAATAAATTTAACCTCCTGCGGGAGGTTTTTTAATGGGTGAAATATGGAACCTAACGCATATAAAACCCTAACCAAAAAGATTCCTCATAAAAAGAAACCACGTACCAGGCCATTACCTAAAGCCAGTGAAAAATACTTAGAAGCATTCAGCCGTCTAAAAGAAATATTAGACCGGATGGAAATGAAGTATGAGGAGTACTTTCATTTCAAAAGTACGAAACATTGGCGCTTTGATTTACACCTCATTGAACATCGTATGTTAATTGAAATCGCAACAGGTCCATGGTCTGGCGGTCGTAAAGGTAAACTTGCAACGAAGGCTTGGAGTATGGATCGTTATGACCATGCAGAAGAAATGGGGTATCGATTTCACAGGTTTGAATTAGCAGATATCAATATGGGGCGTGCAACGGCCTGGTTAAAAGCTTTAAAAAATGATGAATTATTATAAGTTAGATATTTCAAAGCTTATTGTTTCAGGATGTTTGATTACTTTAACTTTCTCATAATATCCGTTAGTTTGGGATTTCAACCTTAACAATTATGAGAAGAAAGTCATGAATAAAAATTTTGAATTACATGTTTTAAGCCAGATTTATGATTTTCTAATAGAGCGAACTGAACATTCACATCAAGGTTTGCATAACAAGGTTCTTGAGTTTTTTAAAGAACTGAATTTAGGTAATGAAGATGATTTTGCAATCGTTGATCCTAAAAAGATTGCGGGTAAATTTGGTGCAGTCAATTTCATTCACTTAATTAATGTCCCAAACTTTGATGATAAAGATAGATTTTTAAAGTGGGCATACACGCAGTTGAATCGATAGTTAATATCAATATGATTTAAAGATATATTTTAAATGCATATTTAATTAAATAGCCCTATAATCCGCTGGCTCATATCAGCGCAAATGAATTGGGTGAAGCCTCACATGAATATGTGGGGCTTTTTTATGCTGATACCTTATATTTAATGCAGAATAAGTAATTTGAACTGTTTTGCATTTCGGCATAATTTATTGAATTAAACAACGATTTTACTCTTGATAGGTTACTTTTAAAATCCAATTTTCAACACACGAATAACATATGTATCAGGATGTTTTAGATTGATTGTTTAATATTGGTGTAGCTTGATTATTAATCAAATTAAACAAGCGTATTCATCATTAATATTTAAAACATCTAAGGATAAGTAATGACAAATTTAACTACTGGCACCGTCAAATGGTTCAACGAAGCTAAAGGCTATGGGTTCATTCTTAGTGATGCAGGAGAGGATCTTTTTGCACATTATAGTGAGGTCAAAATTGACGGTTTTAAGGTTTTACTTGAAGGCCAAAGAGTAGAGTTTGAAATCACGAATGGAAAAAAGGGAAAGCAAGCTAGTAATATCAACATTATTTAAATCTAATTTCTCTTAAAATGACCCGTCATTAATTGACGGGTTTTTGTCATTAATTGCCATTAAGTTTTAATATTGAAATGCTTAATTTAGGTGAAAATGACATCATAAGAGCAATAAAAAATGACCTTTACTAGAATGCAATTATTGATTGGTGGCTTAATTATAAGTGTCTTTATTTCCACAATATGGATCTACCACGAAAAGAAAAAACAACGTCGTGAAGAGATTCAAAAAATCATCATCGAAGCTAGAGCAGGATTAAGTCACGCTCAATAACAGGAGCTAAACTTATGGATCCCTTTAGACCATTCCCACCGACTGAACTTATGGATCAGGCTGAAGAAGAAGACGCTATACGTCTTGCACCAGCGCATGAATTACTGGCCTGGGTGAAAGATAATTACCTAACTATGGGTGGCCAACTACATAACCCAGACCATGATCATATCGCTGAGCTGATTCACGACAATGAAGAGTTTTTGGCATTTGCGTGGGCATCTTCAGCGGCTATGGCCAAAAAGCGCATGGTACTCGGTCAATGTGAAAAAGTGATGTTTAACCAAGGTGGATGGAAGAAAGCTCGTCAAGAACAACAAATGCGAGATTGGTTCGGCTTTGTGCCTCAGTACTTAATTACGATTGATGCTGCATTTTGTGAGCAAACCTCTGATCGTGAATTCTGCCGGCTGATTGAGCATGAGCTTTATCACATTGGTGTAGAGCGCGATGAAGATGGTGAGATCATTTATAGCGATATGACAGGTTTACCTAAGCACTTTTTGGCTGGCCATGATGTGGAAGTGTTCTTTGGTGAAATACGTCAGCACGGAATTGATAGCTCAGTACAACGATTATTGGATATTGCTAAAAATGCTCCATTTGTATCGGAGACAAACATTGCAGCGTGTTGTGGGAACTGTGTGATTAACTGAGCCGAAAGGCTCTTTTTTTTTCCTATCTTGCTATACGTAGCTATACAAAGAGGTGTTTATGGCAGCACTAAAAGAGCCTGTAAAAATGTTTATTGTTCAGTCTCTTGCATGCTTTGAAACCCCTCAACAAGTAGTAGAAGCTGTAAAGCAAGATTATAAGATTGAAATTACCCGTCAACAGGTTGCACTTTATGACCCAACTAAAGTGGCTGGACGTAATCTAAGTAAAAAACTCAAGGATCTATTCAAGCGAACTCGCGAAGATTATCGAAAAAATATCGAAGACATCGCTATTGCGAATAAGGCCTTTCGACTCATGGAGCTTCAAAAGATGTATGAAGACTCAGGTCGAAATAAACGGGCTAAACAAAACCTACTAAAACAAGCATTCCAAGAAACTGATGGTCGTATCACGAAGCAAGAGATTACAGGCAAAGGTGGCAATCCGATTGAAACTGAGCATAAACATGCATTACCGGCATATACGCCTGAGCAACTAGCAGGAATGAGCGCTCAGGAGCTTTCACGTTTAGCAATTAATGGCAAATTATGAGTTATTCGATTGAGGAAATAGCACCGCTCATTAAAGAGTGGACGATACACACTCGTTTACCTGAAGTAATAGCTGAAATGACCAGACGCTATTACTACCGAGCTTTAATCGAACAGAATGAATTAAGTCGCCAGGCCGAAATATACAAATGCAGTCAAGATCCGATTCATTGGTTTAATCATTGGGTCTGGACATACGATCCGCGCGGTATGCCATTTGGCTTACCTGCCAACATCCCATTTGTGTTGCGGCCTGGTCAGGTTGATTTGGTTCATTGGTTATTAGAGCGTGAAAGCACGCAAACCCATGGACTGATTGAAAAGTCGCGTGATGAGGGTATGAGTTACGTTTTACTTGGTTTCTATTTACACCGTTGGCTTTATGTTGATGGCTTTGCCGGTGGTGTGGGAAGCCGTAAAGAGGATCTAGTCGATAAGAAAGGCGATCCAAAGACGTTATTACACAAATTCCGAGATATGTTCTCAAAACTCCCTGACTGGATGAAGCCTGAAGGTTTTGTGGCGAAAGTCCACGATAACTACCTTCGAATCATTAATCCTGATAATGGCTCAACAGTTACGGGTGAAGCTGGTGACAACATTGGTCGTGGTGGACGTACCACAATGTACTTTCTAGATGAATGGGCATTCGTAGAGCGTCAGGAAGCAGTAGATGCTGCGATATCTCAAAACACTAATGTACATATCAAAGGGTCTACTCCCAATGGTATTGGTGATCGCTTTTATCAGGATCGTTTCAGTGGTCGATATGCTGTATTCACCATGCCATGGCGCTTGAATCCAGATAAGAATTGGCAGGTTAAGCTGAGAGGCAAGTTGATCTACCCATGGTACGAAAAGCAAGTTGCCACCTTAGATGATGTGGTACTGGCTCAGGAAGTAGATATTAACTATGCGGCATCGGTCGAAGGCGTCTTGATCCCATCAGCTTGGGTTCAATCTGCTATTGATGCTCATAAGAAACTCAATATACGTCCTTCAGGTGATCGAATTGGTGGCTTAGACGTTGCAGATGAGGGTAAGGATAAAAACTCATTTGCAGGACGTCATGGTGTTGTTTTGAATTATTTAGACACATGGTCTGGTAAGGGGGATGACATTTTTGGAACAACTCAGAAGGCCATCGATATCTGTTTGGATATGAATATCCGAGCATTTCTCTATGATGCCGATGGCCTGGGCGCAGGTGTCCGTGGTGATGCACGAGTCATTAATGAGCACAATGAGGATCAAGGTATTGCTGAAATTCAAACTGATCCATTTAGAGGTTCAGGTTCAGTTCATGAGCCTGATGAAGAAATGGTAGAAGCTCGTAAGAATATTGATTTCTTTGCCAACCTCAAAGCCCAAATGTGGTGGTCGCTTCGTATGCGTTTTCAAAATACATACAGGGCATTGAATGGCATGGAATACGATCCTGATGCAATCATTTCACTGAGCTCTGATGATTTGAATGAGTCAGAGCTGAAAGCGTTGACCGTGGAATTATCTCAGCCGACCTATACTAAAAATGGTGCAGGGAAGATATTAGTCAATAAACAACCTGCCGGTGCGGCTTCACCAAACAGAGCGGACAGCGTGATGATCTGCTTTAGTGATGTGCAAGAACAAGAGACTAAGCAACCCTATGTTGCTGGTAATCGAATATTTTAATTAGGTGCTGACATGGCAAAGTCTAAAAAGGACAAAGAATCTAAGAAGGCTTTGTCCAAGGGGAGTCTGTACTCTCAAGAAGCTGTTTTTAATTTCCTGACCAATTTCGGCCGTCAGCCTGATAACGATGAAGTACTACGTAAAGCTGGCATTTCTCGACACAAGCTACGAGTACTGTTAGATGACGATGAGATTGCCCAGGCCGTTGAAACGCGCATCGATGCATTGCTTTCAACACCATATCAGTTGGAACCTAGTGATTCTACTGCTTCTAAAACGTTAAAGCTCATACTGGACGAATGGTACTGTGAAATTGCTGCAGCATCTATGAATGCTTTGTTCTTTGGGTATGCAGTACAAGAAGCGGTCTACGAGCTTAAACCCGAGGGTTATATTGGTTTGCAGTGGATTGGTGAAAAGCCAATGCAGTGGTTTGAACCTAAGAATGACGGACGTTTGATTTTACGTAAGGAAGGAAATTCTCAAGAACTTGTCGTGGATCAGGTTTTTAAGTTTTTCCTTACACGTCGTAAAGCCACTTATGAGCAGCCATATGGTAAAGCCATGCTGGCAACCTTATATTGGCTTTCATTCTTTAAACAAAACGGCTTTAAGTTTTGGGCTAAGTTTCTTGAGCGCTTTGGTACACCGATCTTGGTGGGCAAGGTAGGCAGTAAGATCACAACCGAAGCAATGAGTCATGCACTTTTAGATGCACATGCTCAAAGTATTCTCTCGATCGACGCCAAAGACAGCGTTGAGGTGCTATCTGCTCAGGGTGCGAATGGTACCGCAGGATCTGCATTTGAGATGTTTAATAAAACATTGATACAGCAGATTCAAAAAGTTGTACTCGGTCAAACTCTTACCAGTGGTACTGATGGTAAAGGAAGTTATGGCTTGGGTAAGGTCCATGAAAATGTACGTCTTGATAAGCTCAAATCAGATATTCGTTTAGTGACTCCAACGGTTCAGGCTGTAGTAAATGCATTGTGTGTTCTGAATAATTGGGAACCGCACAAAATCAAGTTAGGCGAGAAAGAAAAAGTACTCAATGTTGAGCAGGCCACGCGCGATACACATTTAAAAAATGCAGGTGCAAATCTGTCAGATCAGTACTTCATTCGTGAATATGGTCTACAGGAAGGTGATTTAAAACCCGTTATAGATGCGCCTCAGCAGTTATTTTCAGCTATACCTAGACGTGCATTTAGCTTTAAAGCCCAGGCCAATAAACTTTCTGCTGAACAGCTAGAAGTTGAGGAATTAACCGATGGCCAGAAGGATCTGCAGCTTTTAAGTAATGAGCAGATTAAGCAGCTTGTTGTGGAATCTGATAGTCCTGAAGGCCTGGCATTCAATTTAATGCAGTTGATTCCGTCTGTATCTGAATCTCAGTTTAAAGCCAATTTAGATCAAGCTTTATATGCTGCGGATATATTGGGGTATGCGACAGCACAGGGTGGGAAGTGATGAATAAGAAATGTGATTCGTGTCGTCGTGGCTTTAATGGCCGAAATGGTAATGGTTACTCGCCATGTAGTTGCAAAAAAGCTATTTATGCTACCCCCATGACTGCGATCGAGCATGAGGATTTTAAAGCGGCTATGGAAAAGGATTTACGTGAAAATCCTCTTTACTCTAAAAGAAATAGTATTGAGGCTATTCCTGATTTTGTGCCGCCACCCCCTTTGATTGCTTTGGATGATTCTGAATTTAAAATTATTCACCCATGGTTCTATCATGCCGCCATTTACTTTGTATTGGGTTTAATAGCAGGGATTGTGGGGTGTTTATATGCAACCAGTCACATTCCTTGAAGCGCTTCAGTACGCGCATGAAAAAAAGATTGTGCTACCTGATGAGTTTTACTCAATGGATTTAAAGACTAGACAGATGGCGACAACAGTGAGCTTTCTATCGAGTCTTGAGCAAGTTGAGACAGTCATTAAGTCCTTGAATAAGACTTTGGCCAATGGTGGAACGTTTAACGATTTTCAGAAGCTCGTTGCTGAATCAGAGATCATTCTACCTAAGCATTATCTAGATACTGTATTTCGTACCAATATTCAAAGTGCTTATGGTCATGGGCGATGGCAGCAGCAGAATCGAAATAAAACCAAACGTCCTTACCTGATGTACTCAGCTATCGATGATAGCCGTGTTCGTCCTGCACATTTAGCATTGAATCGAATTGTATTGCCGATTGATCATCCATTTTGGCTGACTCATTACCCGCCCGTTGCGTTCCGCTGCCGGTGTAGCTGCATTGCTCTCACAGAGGCTCAGGCACTCAAATACGGCATTACACCGGATGATAAGTTGCCGGAGGTTGCTGAGGCATTGGACTGGTCATCGCATCCTTTGCAATTTGGGGAACTGGAAGCATTGGTTGATAAAAAGATCAATGTATCAGTGCTGGATAAGGAATACCTTCTCGAGCAGAAAGAAGTCATCAAGGCTGAATGGACTGCATCAAAAAAGCTTACGAGCCTATTTGCTCCTATGGATGATAAGACTCGGGACCTATTCGATACAGTGGCCAAAACCGTTATTCCATTAGATCCATCGATTCGACCAAGTGCTATTCGTACTTTCTTGGATTATGTGCAAGGCAATGACCAGGCCATTACAAACTATTTGAATAGCAAAGCTGTATCGAAAGCTGACCAAGTGCTTAAGCAATGGTTGGTTCAGGATATAGCAGCGATTCATGCTGTTGCTAAAAACACCGCTGAAGTTGTTACCGGCACAACCACACTGGCTTACGCAGCTTCACTTGAAGTGGGTAAGGTGGTGACTCTAGATGCGCCGATGCTTTTAGCAGGTCAGTCAAACATCATGCTTCAAATTGAGAATGCCAAAGGCCTGGGGATTGATCTTGATCAGTTGAATGCCGGTGAGGGGGTCTTATTGCCTTTAGGGATCTCTTTTGAGGTTGTTTCGATGGAGATGGTTGAAGGGGTGATGGTTTATACACTGAAGGTATTGATAAATTAAATTGAAATTAACTAGAGACCGTCCAAAAGGGCGGTTTTTTTATGGAGCATGAAAATGCCAATAGATGAAAAACAGGATCACTACTGTTTTCGGTTGGGGGATTTAAGTGTTGATCCAGCTGAAGATGGAAAAAAGAAGCGAACCTTTTCAGGGATTGCATATAGCGGTGAAGTTATTACAGATCACTGGTATTGGACACGCGTTATCTTTGATTTGGACAGCATGCAAATTAAAGGGCGAATCCCTGCATTACTTGAGCATAGCTCTCGACAACGCGCAGGAGCCATCAATAGCCATACGATTAGCCATCAAGATGGTTTAGTTGTGCAGGGTGATCTGATGAGTAATGAGTTTGGTGCTCAGGTTGCTCAGGATTCTGACGATGGCTTTCCATGGCAGATGTCAGTTCGAATTGAGCCAGCAAAAATTGAAGAGGTAGCCGCAGATCAGACGGTCATCGTGAATGGCAAAACTTTGCAAGGACCAATCACAGTATTCCGTGGAGGTCGTATCCGCGAAGTTTCATTTTGCGCTTTAGGTGCAGATGAAAACACCATGGCAGTAGCTGCAAGTCATAACCCACAAACGTTTAACCCAACCAAAGAGGACACAGACGTGACCGAACTTGAAAAAGAAAAAGCTGCTCGCGAAAAGGCAGAGCAAGACCGCGATGCTGCACAAGCCGAACTTAAAAAGTTCAAAGCTGATAAGCGTGAAGAAGACATTAAGTCGCTTGAAACAGCAATGAATAAGCAATTCAGTGCTGAAGAAAAGAAATCCTATACAGATATGGATGATGCTGCATTCGCATTTATGGCACAGCAGTTAAAGCAATTTTCTGCAGGTATTCAACAGCCAGCTGGTCAACAGCAACAAACGCAGCCAGCACCGGGTGTGAATCCAGCATTTGCACATTTATTCACTCATCAAGCGAATAGCAATCAAAGTGGGCAACAAGGCCAAAGCGATCAGCAAGGTACAGCCTTAGATCATGCGTTTAACCAATTTGCTGCAGCACAACAAGGAGCAAAAAATTAATGGGAACCATTACTCAAACAATCACGACTACACAGCTTGTAGTGGGTGATGGCGTTCGTACAGAAAACGCCAAAGTAAAAACGGCGACTGCATATAAACGCGGTGATTTGTTGAAGGTGGCTACAAACAACCTCGCAGATCACCCCGTAGTAACAGAAGGCGTGGTCGGTGATTGGAATGCCATTGCCAATACAGATATGACTGTAGAGCAGGCTACTTACCATGCAGCCAATGGTCTGGAAATGCCAATTTACGTTCAGGGTGCATTTGATATTGCTGTGGTAACTGTGAATGGTACGCCGTTAACGGAAGCCCAATATGACGCGGTACGTGCCCAGGCCTTAATCAACAAAATCGAACTTCGCAAAGTCGTGGGGAAATAATCAATGAGTCAAACTTTTACATTTCAGAACGCACCGGTTGAACTACTGGATGTGCCTCAGTTGGTGCTGTTAACAGATACCACTCAGAAGGTAGACACGTGGTTAATGGATCGCTTCTTTCCTCAACGTGTCTCGTATACCAAAAAAGAAGTTCCTGTAGGTGAGTTAAATACAGCGACACCGCTTGCACCATTTGTAACGCCTACAGCTGCTGGTCGCCAAATTAAAGTAGGTGAGTCTGGTAACGTTAAATTCGTTAAGCCGGCATATTTAAAGCCGATGATGACGGTATTTCCAAGCGATGTTCAAAATACCGCACTGATTACCCAGTTGCGTAAATTTGGTGTGATTGCCACAGGCTCAAACCGTTTAAGTGATGCAGATCTATTGCTGATTGACCAAGCACAAAAGGCTTTATATTTACGTCAATCGATTGAAAACCGAAAGTTGCTGATTGCCCGTGATGTATTGCTATATGGCAAGACAACCTTCGCTTCTGCTGACTTCCCAATGTATGAAGTAGATTATGAGCGTAATGCGGCTTGTACATTTGCTCCATTGATCAAATGGGGGCAGGTTGGTGCAACAGCGGTTAAAGATATCCAGGCCATGATTGATCTATCAGTAGAACATTCAGGTACCTCCCCAACCATGGCGCTGACATCTTCTAAGGTGTACAACACTTTAATCAAAGATCCAGAGTTTAAAGAGATGTTCATTGCACCATATACGGGTATTAGTGTTCCTTTGACTCCAACCTTTGATCAAATGGATAAGCCGCAGTTCCGTGGTACGGTCGACAACATTGAAATTTGGACGTATGACGTTCAGCACAGCATTGGTGGTGGTACACCAAAACGATTTATTCCAGAAGACTTCTTTGGACTGATCTCTGATGCTAATGGTTGGATCGCTCACTGTGCTATCCAAAACGTAGAAGCTTTTGGCCAAGCTCTAGAATTCTATCTAAGCCAATGGCAAGAAAAGAACCCTTCAAGCATTCAAATGCTTGCAGAATCATCTCCACTGGCGATTCCAAACAATAAGAATGGCCTGGTAGGCGGTCGCGGGTTCGTATAAGGAAATTATTATGACGAAGTACATTGCAAAGCAGTCGCTTGGACACTTTCGTCCAGGCCAAGAAATCACAGGGCTTGAAGCTAAACAACTTCAGGCCCTTTTAGCATCTAGGGTTATTGAAGAAGAAAAAACTCCAGACGAACCTAAGGCTGATGGTTCAGCCGCTCGCTTAGCTGAGCTTGAAAAAGCCAATACTGATCTTCTTACAGCAAATAAGCTGATGACTGATGAAAAGGTCAAATCAGATCAAGAGAATGGTGAGCTTAAAGCGAAAGTCGCAGAGCTTGAAAAAGCATTAGCTGCATCTGAAACTGCACTGAAAAAAGCAACTGCCGAAGCTAAAAAGGCTGCTACAGAAGCCAAGTAGGTGATCCATGTATGCAACTAAATCTGACTTGGTGGTGCGATTTGGTGGTGAATTAGAACAGCTGTTGATGATGCTTCCAAGTGTTACCGCTGTAGAGGATGCCATTCAAGACGCGACAGAGGAAATTAACGGTCACATAGGTGGCCGTTATTCTTTGCCGTTACCCAATGTGCCAAGTAACTTGAAACGTATGGCATGTGATATTGCACGTTATCGTTTGTACTTTCAGCAACCAACGGAAGAGGTGCGAAAACGCTATGAGGATGCAATCTCATTCTTAAAGCGCGTGGCTGAAAACAAGGCACATTTACAGATCCAGTCTGAGGAATCGGACGAGATTATTGATGATGAACCTACAAAGAAGCCAAGTACTTTACCTATTGGTAGTACTTATCGTGGTGGGGTATTTGGTGATGATGTCTTAAATATGATGCCTAGCATCAAGTGAGGCAATTATGGCGTTTGCAATCAAGATTGATTCAAATAGTTCAGCAATTGAGGCGGTAATGAGTCAATTGCTGGATATTGATGCTGAAAAAGCTCGACTTTATGAAGACATTGGCCTGGCATTAACAACCAGTGTTCAAGAAAGATTCATTGGTGGGTTTGATGTTGATGGTAACCCATGGAAGATATCTTGGCGTGCAAGCATGCAGGGAAGAGAGGGTATGCAAGGTGGTCAAACGTTACGTGATACTGGGCGCTTGATGAATTCTTACACATACAACGTTCTTTCGAATGGTGTTGAGGTTGGGACAAACGTCTTTTATGCGCCATACCTTCACTTCGGTGCTACGATTCTGCCAAAGACAAGCCAATACATTACCTTTGCTGTTGGTGGTCAATACAGAAAAGTAAAACAGGTGGTTAATCCTCCAAGGACACAATTAGGTATCAATTCTGCAGATGAAGAAATGATCCTAAATATCGTAGGAAGTTTTATAGATGAGTACCTTCTTCGCGGTACGTGATGAGATTGCAGAAAAACTGAAAGAAATTTCAGAATTTAAGCAGATTTATACCCCGCTAAATTCAGTAGTGGTCACAGAAATGTCGCAGGTCACTCCATCGGCGCATATCAACTTTGTACGCATAGACAAGAAAGCAAGCGCGGGTAAAGGGCGTATTAATCAGATAGGCCAACAGTGGGCTGTGACTGTGGCGTGTCGCAATGCCCAGTCGCAGCAGAATGATGGTCGGGCAGTCAGTGATGAAGCAGGGCTTTTAACTGAAAAAGTAATTCAACTTCTTTCAGGTTGGAAGCCGCAGTCTTCTCGCACTGAATTAGACCTGATTTCTGTTCGTGATGGATATAGTGCTGGCTTTGCGTACATCACCATTATTTTTGAATCACAAAAATTTATTTAGGAGTAAGCCATGAGTGGCTATGATTTTTTATCCCTGCAAGGGGCATCATTTTTAGCACGCAATGTTCCGGGCGGCGCTAAAGTTTTACGTGAGTTGGGAAACCAAACTGACGTTGAAGTTGGAATCTCATCAGAGACGTACGCTCGTTATGAAACAAAAACAGGTAAGCGCCAAAAAGTTGGCGAGTGGACCAAGACTCGCGATGTATCTCTATCAATCACCATGGATGAGCAAAAACCTGAAGATATTGCATTAGCATTTCAGGCGGAAATTAAGCCAATTACATCAACACCCGTTCAGGATGTGTCTTTAGGTCCAGACCTAAAAGCTGGCGATGAGATTAAGTTGGAAGGATTTAATATTTCCGATGTAATGGTTAGTGATTCCAAACTAGATGTTCCGACTGAGCTTACCGAGGATACGCATTACTCTGTAGATAAAGAGTATGGAACGATTAAGATCTTAGATTTAGACGGTATTACTCAACCACTTGTTGTCGACTACACGACGGGTGAAGCAAAAGCAACCGTGCTTTTCTCATTGCCAGACGATGCTGAGTATTACTATTTATTCAAAGGTATTAACTCAATTAATGATAAACGTCTGTCACTCGAACTGTGGCGCTTTAAGCCTGCTGTTGACGGTAGTATGAATTTCATCAACGAAGAAACTGGTGAAATCGCTATTAATGGCTCGGCCTTAGCTGATGTTGTGCGCCAAGAAGATGAAAAGTTAGGTGGCTTCGGTCGAATTGTATACTTAGACTAACAAACTCAGGCACAAAGAACTCCACGGCGCATAAGCGTCTTTTTTTGTGCCTGAATTCTAGAGATTCAATCATGAATGATTTCTTTTTAGCGAATAATCGCTCGATCACAATTAAAGTGCTTGGCAATGATGTGGAAGTGAAGCAACTTCAAATTTTTAACTTTGATATTTGGTCACCGATTGCATCAGTTATTCGTGACAGCTTAAAGCAAAGTGATTATTCAGATTTAATCGGCGCAGGCCTGGTAAAAGATTATGGCGCTCATGTATTTCAACTTTGCTCAATGTGTACAAGCACTGATGTAAAGATACTTTTAGATCTCGCTGAATCAGATCCTTTGGAGTTTAGCCATCTGCTCAAACATGTGATCGAAGTAAATGGTGCATATTTCAAAGAAGACGTTAAGCCAGGCCCTAAAATACGTAAGAAGAAAGGTAGTGTTGAACAAACTTGGTTTGATTCATTCCAATACTTGATATCATATGGCCATAGACATGAAGATATTCTGCAGATGACTTACGGGGCTTTTGTTGGCTACTTAAAGGCGGCTGAAAAGTATCAACGCAGCCGAGGAAAGTTTGATTTGAACATTATTCGGGTAGCGCACCATGCAGATAAAAAAGGATTTACAACGTTCCAAGATGATCTAAGCAAACATTGAGGTAAGTTACTATTTTCACTTAATATGTGATCAATAATTATATTGAGGGTGTAGTGTGAAAAAGTTAGTTTTGATTTTGGCATTATTTATGTCAGCGCAAGCATTTGCTGTAGATATGAGAGCACTGCGTGGTAGCAATGGCTTTGTTGAGCTTGGCAACTCAGAAGCAAAACTCAAGGATGTACTTGGACAACCTGAGTCCGTAGATACTCGTGTAGTGCATGATCGTAATGGCTGGCCTCATAAAGGCATTATCTATACATACAAAGTGGATGGCCAGCTATACACAATTACCATTATTGGTGGCAATGTTTTTAAGATTAATTGGGAGCGCTGAAGGCTCAGTTTTTAGAAAATTCAATTAATTAAAAGTATCAATGTATATCTTTTGTTTAATTAAATGAGTATCTTATTCCGCTGTTTAAGAGGGAATAATGATGAAAAAAACTTTGGGTCTTTCTTTTTTAAGTTTTATATTAGTGGCTTGTGGTGGAGGTGGAGGCGGGTCTTACGACACATCTCCAGACGGTGGAACAGCAGGGAGTGGTGTTAATAATTCAAGCTTTGATAGTTTTACTCAATTTAATTGGGGTTCTGTACAATTTAAGACAGGCTTTGTAGAAATTATAAAAAATGCCCGCAATTCAGATATCTTGTATACGAATTATAAGAAATTAGAACCATCAAATGTTGAATTATATAAACGCCCAATTCTTAGTAAAGATGGGTTATATGAGCCAGATCAAACTAATTACCCTTTGGGATATCGGACTTATAAGATAAATAGTGTTTCGAAAGATGGTAATACTTTCAATAAAACACCATATACATTAAAAGGACTGAATCAGTTTAAAATTCAAGAAACTGGTGAATGGATAGCATTGGATAATGTGGTGATCAGCGAAAGAACGGCTGTTTACTGGAATATTCTTGCTAAAGAATATCCTAATAGTGTTTGGTTTAATTCAGGTGAATTAGGAAAACAGTTCAAAAATTTCTTGGCTTCAAGTAATGTGACTAAGTTCCCAACAGGCTCAAAATGTTTTAAGTCATCAAAGACTACTTATTCTTTACCCTATTTTGTCATTACTAATTTAGATGCGAAACCTTATATCAATGGTCAATTTATTAGTACTTTTGATCAATTCTTGAAAGTGCTTGGTTCAAATAAAGTTTCAGGAAATTGGGGTGGAACACCATGGGCTTATCAAAAAATGTATGATGGCTCTGAATATTATGCAGCAATTATTTATGCAAATATAAATAATAAATTAAGTGAAGGGTTTTGGGATAAATCTCCTAATATTACATTGGAGAGTAGATTGAAGGAATACACTGATCTACTTAATCAACCGTATGTAAGCTTGGAGGATAAAATATCTTTTAACGCAGGAATCGAAGAAGTCAATAAAGAGTGTACGTATTATAATGATATTGCTGCGAATACAATTGAAACGTTGATTATCCAAAGTTCTGAAAATTAATTCTATTAAATTCAATATTAAGAAACCCGCTAATTGCGGGTTTTTTTATGCCTAAATTTTGAGGTTCGCTATGTCCGGAAAAAATCTAACGTTCAAACTTATTCTTGATGGCGATAGTAAAGGTCTGGTATCTGCTGCAAAGCAGTCCGAAGATGTAACGAAAAGACTTTTTGATTCAATTAAGTCTGAATCAGAGAAAATTAAACAAGCTTCAGAGGCGGCATCTAGCCAAGTTGGAAATATCATCCCAAAGGGTACGACCGAATTAGCTGATAAATTAACTCAATCTCTAACAGCTGCAACTGGGATCATTCAGGATGCAGGGGATAATGCCAAGTCTACAGCGGGCAATTTTACTGATTTTGGCAACAAAGCTGAAAAGGCTTTAGGTCAATTAAAAAGTGATTTGACTGAAGCTAAGCGAAATTTAGAGTCATTCTCAAAAACAAATGCATCGCCAGCCGATATTGAAGCTGCACAACGACAAGTCGATCAACTTGAAAAAGAAGTTCAGCAAGCAGACCAAGCATTTAATGACTTTCATGCCGAAGTTGGCAGGGCAAATAATAATTTAAAAGAAACTGATAATGCTGCACAGACAGCACAGAAAGGCATTGCCAGTCTTAAGACTGGGTATACAGCTCTTGTTGGTGCTATGGCTGGCATTGGTGTTGGTCTTGGCATTAAAGAATTAGCTGAAGTAGCGGATTCCTATACAAATCTTTCAGCACGCATCAACATTGCGACCAGTGACGGTGGTAATTTTACCCAGGCCATGGCGGGGGTTCATCAAGTTGCATTGATGACAAATACAAGCCTTGATGCAACAGCTGGCCTATTCACGAAAGTGAATGATGTTGGCAAGCAAATGGGAATGACCCAGCAGCAAACATTAGATCTCACTAAAACCATTAATATGGCCATCCAAACAGGTGGCGGATCTGCTGCTTCGGCCGATGCTGCAATCACTCAGCTTACACAGGCATTGCAATCTGGTGTACTTCGCGGTGACGAATTCAACTCTATCATGGAACAAGCGCCAGGGATTTCTAAAGCTCTGGCTCAGTCACTTGGTGTGACCACCAGTGAATTGCGTAAGATGGCAGAGAATGGTGAGTTAACTGCGGAGAAGGTTGTTAATGGCCTTCATAAACAATCCGCGGCTATTGAGGCGGATTATGCTAAATTCCCGACAACCATTGGAAATGCATTACAGCGTATTTCAACACAATGGCAGATTTTGATCGGCACCATGGATCAGGCGAACGGCGCATCAGCAACGGTTGCAAAGTGGTTAGTAACTCTTGCAGATAATATGGGTATTGTTGAAATACTACTTAATGATGTTGGCTCTGGTTTTGTTTGGATTGGTGATCAGCTTTCATTTATTGATGTATCTATTTTTGAAAGTCTTAAATCTGCACTATCAAGCGCTTATGATGCAATAAAAGAGGTAGTCGCAGTTGCTGCTGATCTGGGTAAAACAATTACAGATATATTGAGTACATCGCTAACCAATGCTTTATCTGTTCTTTCATCATTTACAGGTGAGGCAACAGCAGCAGGTGAGCAAGTTAGTTTCCTAGAGCGAATTCTTCAAGGGCTATCTATTGCGTTTGGTTTTATTGCGGATGGCGTAACGGCCATAAAAATCGGTGTAAATCTTCTAGCAGGAGCATTCTTCGACTTAGCATCAGCTGCGAATAGTGTCTTATCGGCAGTCACATGGGGTGATGTTAGCAAGCAATTTTCAGCAAATGCCGATGTGATGAAAGCCAAGGCAAAAGAGTACTATGCTGAGGCTGATAGAGATGCGGTAGCCTTTGAATCCAAGGGTATGCAGCGATTAGAGGAAGCTGCACAAACCCAAGAAGAGAAGAATGCACAAACATTACTAGAGGCTAAAAGCTTAGTTGACCAGTTGCTCTTAGAAGGACAGCGAGAACTCGATGGAAAGAAGGTAACTGAACAAGAAAAGTTAGATGCTGTTCAAGCCTATGCAGAAGCCGCGATTGCAGCCAATAACGGTGCAATGGATGGTGTGATGCAAGCTGATCTGATGACGAAGGGTTATATCGTCACTTTGGATGAAGCTGGGAAAGTTGCTATTCAAACTTGGGATGCAAATGTTACAGGTGCCGAAAAGGCAGTACTGTTAGCAGATAAAGCGCGTAAAGCTGCGGCGACATTAAAACTTGATCTATATGAGCTAAAGAATGGTGTTACCGAAGCATTTAATAGTAATGCAAAAGTTCTAAATGATTTTGCTAATAACGTCGAAGCTTTAGGTTTAAAGGGAGAAGCCGCAGGTGAGGCAGTATATCAAGCCTGGTTAAAGTGGCTTGAAACAGCTCAAAGCCAAAATGAAGTAGATCTAGCAATTTCAAAACTTCAGGAGTTTGGTAAAACAGGGCAGATGTCTGCGAAACAAGTTGAACTTGGTATGCTGGCAGTACGCCAAGTAGTATCCCAATTACCTGCAGACTTGGACCCAGTAGAACAAGCTTTTGAACGCCTTGGGATTAAAACCAAAGAGCAACTTAGATTAGCGGCTCAGAGCGCTTTAGCAGACTTCAATACCATACAATCAAGTGGAGAAGCTACAGCTGAAAGTTTGCGACAAGCGTATGAGAGAACTATGCAATCTGCTGCTGCATCAGGTGATCAAGCAGTCATTGCTGCAACTCAAGCTAAAGCAGCTTCACTTGGCCTGGAAGTACAAATTGATTCATCGGGTAAAGCATCAGTCAAAAGCTATGGTGAGCTTGAAGAATCAATTCATCGTGTTCGCCGTGCTTCAAGTAACGCTGAAGATGGATTCCGCAACCTTGGCCAAACAGGTCGTGACGAGGCTGACTCGGTTAGAAGCGCGTGGGAAGAAGCGGTTAGTGCTGCTTCCAGTGGTATGCATGAGACTCGAAAAGGTACCAAAGGCAAGATGGCAAAAAATGCTGAAGATATCGAAGCTGAGCTTAAGGCCATGGGATATTCGGATGCAGCTGCTAAACAGCATGCAAAAGATATTTATGAAGGTACCAAGGGGGTGAATGGCTATAAATTATCAGGCTTTGGATTCTTTGGTGGCTTAAGCAACGTCGAGCAAGTGAATGCGGAGTTGGAGCGTATGCAGCAATATGCGCCGAATAATGTGTCTACCAAGGCTATGTTTGGCGCGTCTAAATCTGAACCTCAAACCACTATTCGTATTGAAGCGAATGGTAAGTCTGTAGATGTTCAGACGGACGCGAGCAATAAGGATGCATTATCAGAAATTTTGGCATCGCTAGGAAAAGTGAGTAAGGCATCGTGAAAATAAAACGCATCTCAACATCAGAAACCGTCTCAATTGAAGACGGTTTTTTTTGGTCTGATGAATTTAGCTGGAAGGCCAAAGAGCAGTCTTTGGAATATGCCATGGACGGTACGCCGATCATACAGGAAGGCTCCAAGCTCTCAGGTCGGCCAATAACTTTACAGCCGGCTGACAGTGGGATGGGGTGGGCGAAGTTAGGCACAGTTCGACAATTGCAGGCCTGGTCAGTGTTGAATGAAAAGTTTGAACTGCAGTTTGAGTGGGCGCATGACACACGGAAATTTAACGTGGTTTTTAATCATGCAGATGGTGCTTTAGAGGCCACACCCGTGAAAGGTATTCCACCAGTATCTCTGAATGACCATATGAATTTAACGCTCAGATTTTGGAGTGAATAATGCCAATTGAAACTAAAGATTTAGTGATCTACCACGCTGAACGTGACACCGATAATGCTGATGGTGGTGGGAAATATAACGGTCAGATTGTGGCAGACGGTTTAAGTAATAACTTGTTCAATGACATATCTGAATTGGATCGTACCGTCGGTGATGTATCGATGCGTAAGATCTTCCCGGCTGTGACCACGGATGATACTGATCTATTGATGGGTGCCACTGTATTTGTTTCTGAGCTACCCGAAGATCCAAACGTATCAGCATTATTGTTCAGCACTGAGTCATGGACTGATGAACGCCAGGCCGCACAAAACCGAGTTGAAAACTACTTGGCCAAAGGTGGCCAGATAGCAGGAACACCACTCGATACACATTGGCAAGGTATGTCATCACTGCAGGTGGTGATGTTTCCAGAAGAAACTGAAGCAAATGTTGGCGATACGATCGTACTCATTTCAGATGAGGGAAAAGCACTTCAATTTGAACAGTATGTTCGAATTACCAAAGTTGAAACACGTATATCAGTCATGGTGATTGAAAAAGAGCGAATCGAATACAAAGTTGCAACTTACCAAATCAATGATCCATTAGAACGTGACTTTGTAGGCTTATCTGCTCGTCAATGGTATGCAGGTGAGGCATCTAAAACTATTATTCGCGATACGCTAGTTGCCGATACTGGCATGTATTACTCATCCACTCAATTGGCATCGAATGCAACCGTGGGTGAATACACAGTGAATGCAAATTCAATGTTTACCCAACTGATTCCATCTGCACAAAGTGAAACACCGATTATTGACGTAAATGCTGCAGGTGAAAGCGTTGTTTTAGTGCCAGGTAGTGATGGTTTGATAACTGTGAATTATCCATCGCAAGTCGTGAGTGAAAGTCAGAATCTATACATCGGTTCTGCGGTAATGCCAGGAACTGTTGCCTTCACGATTCAAGGCCAATCCATTACAGACCAAGGTGGTTTGCTCAAGAACTCTCTGGGTACACAAGTTGGTACGATCGACTATCAGCGTGGCCTGGTGAAATGGACCTCAGCAGCACCAACCGGCACCATGAGTTTAAACATTACATTTAAGCCGGCAGCTGCACCGAATCAGTATTACCAGAGTAGTGCTATTCCAGTGACTCAGAATAACCAAGGTACTAACTGGTCGGGCGTATTGATTCCGATTCCTGCACCTGGTGCATTGTCCATTTCCTATATGGCTCAAGGTAAGTTTTATGAACTTAAAGACGACGGATCTGGACAGTTAAAAGCAGCAAATAGCTCCTTTGGTTCAGGCATGATCAATTACGAGACAGGATCTTGGCTTTTAACTGCAGGTGCGTTGCCTGATGTGGATAGTGTGATTTTACTCAATTGGGGTACGCCAATTGTGACTTTTGTACGATCAAATCTGAGCGTTGAAAAAGCTGCCTTTGAGTTTGATCTAGGTCATCTAGGGGTATTACCGGGCGTGACGATTAATTGGCTGCTTGAAGGAGAAGCCAAAACAGCTACTTCTAATGCACAAGGTAAATTCACTGGTGATGCTGCTGGCTCAATTAATTATGCCTTAGGCACAGGCAAGATTATTCCCAATAAACTGCCGCAAAAATCTACCGTTTTTAATGTGATCTATAACTTTGGTACTTCGCTTACGCAAACCAAGAATGATGTTATCCCAGACTCGAGTCAAAAGCTGGTATTCACAATTGGTACTGGCTCAGCGATTCAACCTAACAGTGTTGAGTTAGAAATTCCTGTGTCTACTGAGACAGGAAATTTTGCAACGAATGTATTGCTAACAGATGTACCGGTGACCAGTTCATTGGGGAATTTAGTGAATAGTCGAGGCGCTGTGCAAGGTTCAATTAACTATTCAACTGGCTTATGCGAAGTCACACCACAAACGGTTTACAAACAATTTATTACTAAATTTGAAGCGGCTGTTACTTACGGTACCGCTTAGGGGATTGTTATGGCTTTTTATAGTCCGCAAACATCTAGCATTATCGGCAGCGAAACCACTTTAAAAGCATTTAATACAGTGGATATTAATGTGCGCTATCGTGATACATCAGGTTCAAATTCAGCTACACATACTTTAACGGCTGATAAGTTGAAATTAGATTTATCCTCCGGTTTTGATGAGCAGATCTTAACGGGTTCAGCCCGTTTCAAAGTCGGTAATGATACATTTTTAGACCGCTCAGGCTTGTTGTATCGCAATGTGGATCCTGCTAATAACTCAGGTATTCAGTCAGGAGTCATCCAATATGGTACCGGGGTTGTCGAAATTGATAGCTGGACGCCGAATGCTGACAACAGTATTCAGTTACAGTCATTGACCACAACAACTGACCTGCCACCAGTCAATAAGATTGCATTTCGTACACCGGTTATTCCACTTCGGGTACAGTCTTTAACTGTGGTCGTGGGCACGCTTGAACATGGTCAACTCACACTGACTGCTGATGAAAATGGTGTGATTGAGTCTTCACGTGCTCACGGTAAAGTGAATTGGGATAACGGTTTTGTGCAGATCTATTTCTATACCAAGACAGAAATAACGCCTGTCAATCGACCAGATATTGAAGCTAATGATTGGTACGATCCACTGCTTGAATATGAAGATACTGGCAAGGTTTACATTAATGTGCCAGTGTGGGTAGATGCTTCAAGCGTTCGCTATAACGCTATTGCTTACACATATCTGCCAATCGATTCTGAATTGCTGGGCTTGTCTGCAACGCGCTTGCCGATCGACGGTCGTGTGCCGATTTTCCGAGTCGGTGGTATTGGTATTGTCAGCTCTACGAAATCACAAGAATTGCCAAGCGCAATTGCCGGCAAGACATATGATTTAAATGATCAACGCATTGCATGGTGTGAACTTGAAGATGCTAATGGTGTGAAAGTTGGATATGACTTATATACCGTTGATTATGATTATGGCCGTGTGACATTGGGTGGTGATTTTACGCTGTTGAGCTTGGTTGAGCCATTGTCTGCAAAATATCGTTATCAGGACATGGGGCAAATTCGTGATGTGCAAATTAATGGCCAAGTCACTTTTACCAAGCCTTTGACGCATAACTATGATGCTGATAATACGATTGTAGGATCGGCACTAGTCATTAACGACATGCAAGCGCGTTATACCAAGAAATTCGTGCAACAGACCTGGTCAAATCAATGGTTAGATGAGCCGACGGGCACGTTAATCAGTGCGAATTACAATGATGCGCTTTATCCAATTCAGGTCACGAATAAAGGCGCAATTCAAGAGCGTTGGTATATCCAGTTTACGGATGGCACAAACTTTAAATGCGTGGGTGAATATACAGGGCAGATCGGTACAGGTACAACCAATGCAGATTATGCCCCGATCAATCCGGTCACAGGGGTGCCATATTTCGTGATTAAAAAAGAAGGTTGGGGTAGTGGTTGGGCCAATGGTAACGTTCTGCGATTTAACACCATCGCTTGTAATTTCCCGGTCTGGGTGATTCGCACTGTTAAGCAGTCTGAACCTGCAGTAATTTCCGATGCTTTCCAAATCATGCTGCGCGGTGATATTGACCGTGTTATTTAAAGTTTAAATTCAATATGGCCGCTTTATGCGGTCTTTTTTATGGATATTAAAAAATGGTCGCAAGTACAGATATTAAGTTTTTTGTGCACACAAATAAAAATGCACCGCAGTTACAAAATGCATTTGGCTCAATGATTAATGTTTTGGATGCTTGTTTAATTAATGGTATTAATGTTGGTCAAGCAACATCATTAACAGCAAACGACACGGCAGCCACTTTACTTTTTGGAACAGGTCACAACTTAAAACAAGGGCAAGTGATTAAGGTATATGGTGCAGATCAATCTGAATTTAACGGTGAGCATCGTGTTTTGACTATACCAAATAGCAATACAATTACTTTTGAGTTGTTATCACCCTCGAGTGTATCAATAGCAACAGGCCAAATTAATGTTTCTTTGCCACCACTGGGTTGGGAGAAACCTTTTTCTAGTGCAGGAAAAGCTGCATATAGATCGCCAAATCAATTGCTACCAAACAGACCGTATCTAAGAGTGGTTGATGAGTTAGATCCCGTTTGGACTAATACGTATGCCAAATATGCAAAAGTTGGCATCGTAGAAGATATGTCTGATATCAATAATATGATTGGTGTACAGGCACCTTTCGATGCAAGTGCTGTAAATAAGAATTGGGACGGTACTGGTGGTGGCTCAACCGCCTACAACGGTTGGGCTAAGTGGTATTACGCGCTAGGCGGGAATGAAAATTCTGCAACTACAAAAACCGTAACACCCCCGGACGGGGAGAGGACATGGATTCTTTTAGGGAATTCTGATTGTTTTTACATTCTTGTCCGAACGCATACTTTGTCAACATACAGTAAGCGATTGATGCCTTATTATTTTGGAGTAATTGATACAGATTTTAGTAAAGTTTTTGCTCTTGCTGCAACTTTTGATTATACGAGCGCAAGCACCAGCGTTAGTAATTTTTCAGCAACACCGTTATCAATCTCTGACATTCAAGGACATTTAATTCTAAACAGGAATTATAAAATGGATGGATTTCCAGTTTTTGGTTTAACTAAATCTTTAAATGGTGCAAATACGAGATCCGGATATCAAAATTATCATACAGCACCAGATAATACTGTACCTATTTTTTCCTTTGATGTACCGATATTTGAGGGAACTACCCCAAGGGGAAAGCTGCCTTTAATAGAGTGGCTAACACAGGCTAGCCCTTATCAAAACTTAACAGTTTTTAAGTATAAAGGGCGGCTTAAGATCGCTTTAGATTGCATGGCATACGAAGATGGGCAAGTTCTTTTTAATTTGGAGTAACTTTCATATGTTCTTATCAATCAGTCCATCTACTAATTTATTTGCTACTGATTCAGCTATAAGCACAGCATATCCACTATCAATAAAAGGTGTGGTGAGGAAGAAAAATATTAATATCCCATGTCGTATTCGTTTGTATGAGCGATTCTCAGGAAGATTAATTGATGAAGTTCTATCTACAGATGACGGACAGTATGAATTTAGTCAACTTTCGAATGTTAAATATTTTATTGTTGCACATGACCCAGCCTCTCAATTCAATGCAGTCATCCAAGATAATGTGGTGCCAAAATGAATACACCATCTAAAATAGCAAGCCTTGCAATGCTTCAAGCATTAGCAAATTATTTGGATCAGGGTAGCTCAAATGCTACCCTTATTTTTTATGATGATGCTAAACCCCCAACAGTCAATGAAAACGCTGATAATTCAGCAAGACTTCTCACAGTCAATTTGCCAAAACCTTGCTTGAAATCTGTGAATGAAAACAACATTGAACTCTTTGCTCCAAATACAGGTATTGCCACAAAAACAGGTACAGCAACATGGGCAAGATTTTTTAATGGTGAGGGCTTAGCTGTATTCGATGTAACTGTTGGGACAGACATTGTTTTAGACAATGCAGATCTTGTGATTGGTTCTAGCGTCAAATTTGATGTGATTTATTTAGTCCCACAGATTTAAAATGAGGTGGTAAATGTCTGATTACACACCACCAGATGCTTTAAATGTGATTCTAAATTTCACCAAAGAATCTACTTTTGTTGATAGTCATAATGTAATACTGAACTTTGGTGCTGAAGACGGTTTTAATTACGCCAACATTAGTATCGATTTAGCCTTTCAAGTCAGTGCTGTTGGTACAGTTGAACCTCCAATTGACGTGCATGGCACAGCAAACATTCCAGTCGACACATCACTGTTTTTCGGCGCTCAAGGCACATTTGATATTAATCATATTTTAGGTATTTCAATAAACCTGAGCGCACAGTTCGAAAAGGCTGTTGCAAGCTTAAGCGTAGTGGAAATACCGTGGTCAAAGCCAATATTAAGAGTCTCAAATGAGGCTCTTTTTTTTGATAAGAGTTTAGTGGTCTCAAGCATTTCAAATGTTGAATTTAATGAGGCGATATTACTGAGCAAAGCTGTACGAATACTGCTTGAGAAAGCCACTGGTCTAAGTTCTAATGCTTATATGGTGTGGGAAGAAGGCGATAAGCGGTTTATTCATCAACGCTATGTACACCAAGACACGATCAAGCTCCGCCACAGTCGTGAGTTAAAATGGCAAGAAATGATTCGTCGGCGTAAGCAATTCACCTATTCACATGAAGTCGCTGAGAAATTTGAGAAGCGCTTTTCATTCGAGTGGGATAAAGGCCTAGAGATAGTCACCAAGTCTGAATTGCCTTGGGATAAAGCTAAATCTATTCACTACCGTAAGCATCCGGTTCAGCCTTGGCCAAAGCCTGAATTACCTAAATATGAAGGTAGCGGTGATTTAAATTTTGTCTGCTTGTGTCATGACGTTGATTCACACAATGTCATTTTAAATTTTGGTGCGGATGATTGTATTCCAGCACTACCAAAGAAAAACTGGTGGTATATCGTGAATAATTTAAGTGCTGAACGCTTAGATAATGGTGAGACGATTAAAGTCATTAATGGCACTTATAATTGTAGCCGTAGTACGTGGTGCTGGTCTTATTCGATTACTGTGGCGCACACGGAAAAAGAGAAGTTACAGCCAATCAATGGTCGGCCGGTGATTCTGAAATTGATGATCAATGGTTTTGAACACCATGTTTTACTTGAGACTGAAACAGAGACAATTAAGTTCGCGAATAAATCTTATACCTATGATGGTCGAAGTGTAACAGCACTCAATGCAGCGGATTACGCGGCTAAACGATCATTTATTCAGGATAATGAGCGAACGTCGGTGCAATTAGTTCAGACGGAAATTGATCGAGCACAATCTGGTACCGAGCTGGACTGGAAGTTGATTGATGACGTCGGTTGGATCGTACCGGTTGAGAGTCTGAGCTATGCCGAACTTGCACCAATGGATGCGATCAAACAAGTTGTCGAGGTTGGTGGTGGTTTCATCTATAGCCAAAAATCAGGTAATACGCTTTCCATTTTACCCCTTTATAAAAATGGCTATTGGGATGCAATGACTGTGGATGACTACGATATTCTGATTTCACAGAGTATCGTGATTCAACAAACCATTGAACAAAATAAGGATTACATCGCCGACTGCAATGCCATTAATGTCGTGAATAGTCGAAGTGGTGACAGCCTGACTGTGAAACAGCGCAATACTGCAGGTGATATTCCTCTTGAGGCTGTGACTGGTCCAATGTTCGATGTCGTGTCGGGTGCAAGCTTTGGCAAGATGGAGTTAATTAAAGCCAATATTCAAGAATTCCACACCTTGTCTGGTTTACCGGTCTCTCAAGAAATTGGTGAGATGTTGCCAGGTAAAACTGTGGCATTCGATGGGCAGTGGTGGGGAATCATTGATTCTGTGAGTGGTTCATTTAATCATGGCAAAGTGACTGAATCCATCAAAGTGGAGCGCATTCATCGTGACTAATCCTTTATTTGAACTTCGTAAACTACTGAATCCAACGCATGCAGAGTTAATTGGAACAATTACTTCTGCAAGCCATCCTGAATATCGTGTTCAAGTGGATGGAGGATCTGGACCAGTACTTTGTACCAGCGGGACAGCCTACAACATTGGGCAACGTGTGTTCATTTCAAATCAACAAATCTTACGGCCAGCTCCATCAGGTCAACACAGTCAGATAGAAGTCTGAATCATTTAAACAATGGCACCGAAAGGTGCTTTTTTATTGCCAAAAAAATAGGGGAATTTAATGGAGCCTGTCTCTACAAGTGGTTTCGCAGCCTTTTTAAAATTTTACGGTGCTGCAATTGCAGTCACACTGGCCATTTGCTTGGTTGCAACGGTCGTCATCATGATGCGTTTACCGCGTTCACCACAGGAATGGGCTGTAGGCTTAATTTGCACAGTAGTTTCTAGCCTTACTGGAGGCGCATTTATTATTGTGAAATGGGGCTTACATGAATGGGTAACTGATATCTGGGGAATGATTGCCCTAGGTGGTTTCTTCTTTATCTGCGGTTTACCCGGCTGGGCTATCGTGCGTTGGACATTTAACTTCATCAATAAACAGGAAGGTAAGACGATTATTGAAGTTGTGAAAGAACTGAAAGAAGCCAGAGAAGATTTGAAAAAATAGCGCACAAAATTCTATGCCGCCTTATGGCGGTTTTTTATTGTTTTAAGGAAAGTGAAATGAGTAAAAAATTAACAACAGCACAAATTGAAAGCCAAGCAAAATTGCTAGGGGTTGAAACCGCAGCATTGCGGGCCGTGATAGAAGTTGAATGTAAAGGATCTGGCTTTAATGCTGACAATACCCCCGTCATTTTGTTTGAAAGGCATGTGATGCGGCAGCGCTTGATTGCCAATGGCCAAGCAAAGACAGTGGATCTTATGATGGTTAAGCGACCGGATATATGCAGTAATAGTACAGGTGGCTATGGTCTGTATTCAGCCCAACATGGTCGTTTAAATGCTGCTGCGCAGTATCATCGGGCTTCAGCACTAGAGTCGGCTAGTTGGGGCATTGGGCAGGTGATGGGCTATCACTGGAAGGCTTTAGGATATTCATCTCTACAAGCATTTATTAATGCGATGTATAAAGATGAAGCCTCGCAATTAGAAGCTATGTGTCGGTACATTCGAGTGAATGGCCTGGTCAATGCATTAAAAAATAAAGATTGGAAAGCCTTTGCACGTGGCTATAACGGGGTCGCATACGCTAAAAACTCTTATGATGTGAAACTGGCCAATGCCTATAAAAAAGCCTTTAATTAAGGGCTTTCATTGCGGGTAGTGGGTTTAAAACTATCTGATGCCATTTATTTTTTGAAAGTAACTTCCTTACACGTTTTTTATAGTCTTCAGGATTCAAGGCATTGGTGGATTTATGTCTTGTGTGATTACAATATTTGCATGCGGCGACTATGTTTGTTCTAATGTTTTTCCCACCATCTTTACGGGCTGTAAGATGCTCAGCAGTACACTGTAAAAACTTTGCGGAAGTTGGTTTTACTTGATACTGAGTAATAAAAGAATTTATATCTTGATCCCACATGGGTTGATTACAGTAGTAACATAATTTAGATTGCGCCAAAAAAGCCTGTTGGCGATTACGTTGAATAATATTTTGGTTTTTTTTAGCCATAAAGACTCCAAGACAATTAAATTGTTTGAAGCTTCGGGGCTTTGGCTGAGCCTAAAGAAGTGCAATTCTGTTGGTGTTTTGAGTCGATCTAAATTTGAATATTTGCCGAGACGAATCGATCAACTGGTTTCAACGTGTGTATGCAATCATTTAAAATGAACTTTTTATAAAATAAAATTAATTTTCACTAAAGTCAAATAGTTCAATTAAAACCACTTCCCCCCAAACAGTTAGACCGCTCAGGAGTACTAATCATGAATATGATGTTTAATGCACCTCATCCAGGGGAAATGCTTCGCGAGTATATTGGTGAAACCCCAGTGACTGAAGCTGCTCTTGCATTAGGTGTAACGCGGGCAAATTTATCGCGGATTTTGAATGGACATACAGGTATTTCTGCAGACATGGCTATCCGTTTAAGTGAGGCTTTGGAAACATCGCCAGAGTTTTGGTTGAATTTGCAGATGCAGCATGACTTATGGAATGCAAGTCAGCGCCAGCGACCAGTCATAAAGAAATTGGTTCAGGATTTTGCATAAGTAGAGCGCCGTGAGGCGCTTTATTTCATTTAATGTTCTCTGAATTTAAATAATCTTCTAAGAAACTAGATTCAAGTATTTTATTTGATTTAAAGCGAATCCAATTTTTACCATCCCAGCCTTCTGGAAATATACCAAAACCTAGCAGGCAAGTATCTTTAAGGACTGGCGCGTATAGAGCCAATATCACTAAACGATATCTCTGAAAATCATTAGGTTGAGGGTCAGTGTAAGTTAAAAGGTCTTTATACGAAATATCAAAAGGTTTGATGAAGAACCCATCATCACCTTCTTTACTTAGAATCAGGTCTGTTTCATTTTTATTATAGTGTTTTAATAATGTAGCTTTTGAAAAGGATTTAAATTCCAACAAGGTTTCACTTGTGCATGCATTATGTTTCAAGAAGTGCCCATCTTTGACAAGGAAGTTATTATCAAATGCTTCACTTACTTCTTCTGCTCCAATTTGCAAAGAACAAATACTTAGAATAAAGCTAGATAAAAGTATCTTATAACGCGTCATATGAAATGATGATCCTATTTTTAATTTTGCATGAATCCCATTATGTGAACTCGGGGGATAGTGACAGACTATAGCAGATTATCTTTTCTTCTTCGGGCACTTCTTCCCATTTCCACCCGGCAGGCAATTACAGGCCTGGACATCGCCGTCGCGGTCTAAACTTTTCCAGCCCGTCTGTCCTGATTTCTTTCTTTGTTCATACCATTTCTGTGCTTGTTGTTGAGTACTAAAGTCAGCGCACTTTTTTGCATAAACTTGAACGGAAGTGAACCCCAAAACGAAAATAAGTAAAATTTTCATAAATTATTTTAAAGTCAGTGTATTAGCCGAAGTCTATCAACTCTCAACTTGTTTGCTGAATGAATCTAGTTAGAAAGTCGTAGAAAAGCCAGTTTGGTTTACATCATATATTTTTAGAAATATTTAGTTAGTCTAAGAAAATTGCTTCTCATTACCTTAAAGGTGATGCTTTAGATAGAAAGCATGTGCTAGTATCTTTTGTTAATTGAGGTACTCAAAAAAAATATGAAATTTAGTGTAGAAGTTAAAAACTTTGGAAAAATTAAGGATGCTAGAATAAATTTAGCACCTTTTAGTGTAATAGCTGGAACAAACTCTTCTGGTAAAAGCTTTCTTACACGTGCTTTATATAGTTTTTTCAGCACTATTAATAAAGACTACGTAACCCTTGAAGCAAAAGAGTTGTTTTCAAATGTTATGGCTCTTTCAAATTATGGCTATCATTCAGCAAAAGACCCAAGTAGTAGAGTTTCATACCTTTATCACGAGCTATATGAATGCTTAAAGGATCTCGAGGACTCTATTGATGTTGAATTTGCTGATTGTACCTTCTCAGAGCAGCACGCACGTAGTCTTATAATTGAGGGAAAAATAATACTTGTAGAAAAGTCTATTCAAGAATTACAAGATGAAATTAAAGATAAAAAGAAATATGATGAATTTCAAGAGCGTCTTTCGGTTTGCACTAGACAGTTAAGAATCTTAAAAAATGGTATAAAAGATCCTCGTGATATTTTGTCAAGAAAGCTATCTGGTGAATTTAGAAATGCGTTGAAGGAGAATTTTCAGGTTTCAACTTTAAATGAATTAAAATCATTTTCATCTGAGCTGGAAGATTTAATTTTATTTAATTTTGATGAGTTGGGTGAAATTATTATTGATAATGAAAATATTAAATTTAGTTTAAATACTAATAGTATTTCTCAATTTCAATCGTTATATAATGTTGTTTTTGTTGAGTCTCCAATCTATTGGAAATTACGCAAACCATTATTGGAAATTAAAAATAAAAATAAACACTCTTTATGGAATCTTTCTAAAGAACGTTCAACATTATCAGGTGTCCCAAAATTTTTCTATGATTTAATGGATCTTTTAAATAAGAATATTAAAGTTAATTCAGATAAAAATGAATTTCTAGAAGAAATTTTGTTGAATATAAATAAAGTTCTCTCTGGTGAGTTGGATATCTCTGATAGTGGAGAAATTTATTTTAAAGATATTTATTCTTCAAAAAATATTAACCTAAATGTAACTGCAACTGGTGTGACTAATTTAGGTATTATTGGATTGTTATTAAAAAAGAATGTTATTGCTAAAGGTAGTTTTGTATTTATAGACGAGCCAGAAGTAAATTTACATCCTGCTTGGCAAAAAATTATGATTGAAACTCTCTATGAACTAAGTAAGAATGGTATTAATGTAGTTATAGCTACACATAGTATTGATATGATTAAATATATTGAAAATATTATGCTAGATTTAAGTGATGAAGAAGTTTCAAATCATTTTGCAGTTAATCGATTATCTAGTGTAGGAGTATCAATTTCTGAAAACCTAGATCCAAAAGAATCACTCTTAAAAATTAAAGATGATTTAGGTGAGTCATTTTATAATATGGTGTTGGAACAAGGTTGGTAAGATGTCTTGTATAAGTGCTTTTTTAGAGCCAATTGATCATGAAATGCCAAGTTGTTGTAATATCTCTACAAATCGAGAAGCTTATAAGGTCGATGGGACACATGGTATAAAAGTTCACTGCCGTGAGCAGGAGTTAAAATCCGTTGATTATTATGATGATCATCCTGAAAAAGGTTTTATATATTTAGAGTTTAGTGACCTTATTGCTCAAGATAATCAAATTAAGGCGAAATTAGAGCAAATCCAGAACTCTGATCTGCCGAAAGAATTAAACAAAGAAATAAGGAAACAATATTATAAAGTTATACATCAAGAATTAGTGCAAAAAATTAAAGATTCTGTTTATTTGAGAAATTTAATTATGCCTAATCATATAGAAAATATACCAGCTACTTTTTCTGAAATAGGGAAGTATGTTGTTGTTATTGCGCCTATAGAAGAAGGAAAAAAAGCTGATATAGCGAGATGTATTGATAAATGGAAACAATCAATTTTAAATAGCATTCCTAAAGATATGCATAGTGGCGTTTTTATTCTACCATTAGACATTTATGCTAAGTAATAAAAAAGCACCTTAAGGTGCTTTATTAATAATTAATCAAATAAGACGGTATTACTTTCATTCAAATAATATGATGGTATGTAGTATGTTTCTTCATTAATAATTATATGAGTGCCGCCAGAAAACATTGGACTTCCCTTAAGTATATCTACTATAGATTTATTTTCAGTATTTTTTGATAATATATGTGACATACTTGGCAAATTATCAGGATCATAGACGTAAACGTTATCAACTCTATCATCAAATAATTCCTTGCCGATAAATTTTAAACCATCTGTAAATTTTTTTATTAAATCCTTGTATGGAATAGGTTGGCCTCGATTTTCATATATTGTCTTTATAAATTCATCAGCTAATCTTATTCTCTGACCTTCAATATTTTTTATTTCACTTTCAAATTTTACTCGAAGAGTATCGACCATTATTCCTATATTGTTATATAGTTGAATGTCAAAAATATCTATCTCTCTATTTGCACATAATGTAAGTAGCGCAGATGTGAATTTAAATAATGAGTTTTCTCTATGCTGTATCGCACTTATAGCACTATTTTCTTTTATATCCGACGATATTAAAACATCCTTAAGTCCATTTCTAAAGTTAATGGTTCCTTCATCTAAAATACAAATAAAGTTTGGCCATACTTCAGGTGGATTATATTCACACCATTCCTTTAAATTATTTTTTAAGCTTTCTAAAGAGTTACCACTTAAAGAATAGGCAAAGATTACACCAAAAGGGGGATTGTTATAATATCCCATCCTCATAACATCACCATAGTTTTTTTCTATGAGTTGAGGAGCGTGTAAAGTTTTTAAGGATTTTATGTTTTCAAGCCCTTCGATTAATTTTGTTTTAGATAATTGTGATTTTACTTCGATGATTCCTAAGACGGATTCAATTGGAAAAATTTTGGTGGATTCTGACGCTTCAAATATTATACTTTTACTTTTGTCATATATTATTGCATCCACCTGTTTTGAAGCTTGGCTGTATTGACTAATAATTTCCCCACTAGCTATACCAAAAATATCAGGCAATTTTCCATTAGTTAAAAAGTTTTTAAGTGAGTCTTCTCTGTAACCTCCTCTATTTCCATGATGTTGAAATTGAGCTGAGATATTAAAATCTCCTTTCATTTTTGCACTAATTTCTTCAAAAAGTTTTGATATTTCCATGTCTTACCTTCAAGTTAATATTTTAAAAATTTAGAATTTTTTAATTCCTTAAACTTTCGTTTCTAAGAATAAAATACCAATAGTGAATTCTTTTCCCATCTTTTAAATTTACATTCATCACTTCTTTAGATGAAAATTTTACATCAGCCATAATAATTGGAATAGAAAATTGTCTTTATTTTAGGTAGAAGTTCACTCAAATGCTGCCAGTTAGTATCAATTGATTTTGAATGTATTTCTTCAGAAAAAATTTTATTGAGAGGGTATTCAGTTTTACTAATTAATAAAAATGGCTGGCGAATTTCTTTAAACTGATGGGCTGTAAGATCAATAATATCTGTTTCAGATTCCAACCAAAAATGATGTTTATTTTTCTTATTTGAACCTTTCATCATTTTAAAGTATGTGTATCCCTCATCCACTAGAATGCTTAATAAAATACTTGATACTTCTTCACAGTAGTTTTTAGGAAAAGTTTGTATATGTCCATAAGACGGTAGATGTTCTTTAAAGCAAATTAAAGCATTTTCAGTTATTTTATAAAGTTTTTCATCTTTCATATTATAATTCCAAGCTAAATAAAGTTAGCTTTCATCACTTTTTTTTATTTGATGAAACTGTGCAAAAGCCTGTTTAGTGATTTTTTCAAACTCATCAGCAGAGTATGAATTATCAAATTTTTGAAGTCGCAACTCTTCTTCTCGTTGAGCTAATTTCATCATTTCATTAAATAAAATTTCGTATTTAGTTATTTCATATAAGAGCTCAGTCGAAGGTTCCTTTTCATACTGTTCTTTAAGATCAATCATTGATGAATAGTATGTAGTAGCACGTATCTGGAGATATGAATTTAAGAATCCTTTTGCGAAGTCTACACTTTCAGTAAATGATTTTGTAAAAGATTCTTCAAGTCTAGCCACAATATCCGCATTCATAGAACGGTTGTGTTCTTTTGCTGATTCAACGATCTTATCTTTAAGATCTTGAGTCATACGCATTTTGTATTCAACGTCTGCTAGATTTTTACCCATACCTATTTCGCTTGCAAAAAGTCAATTTATTAAATTTATAATAATATCCCTAGTAGGGATTGACAATAGGGTGTGATAAGAATAAATTTAAAAACATCCCTAGCAGGGATGTAAAAACGCCCCGAAACTTTGGACGGCTACGGGGCGAGTTACCAATCTTCTTCGAGAAAAATTGATATGAACAGTCTAACATTTAATGCAATGCAATTTCATCCAATTCAACGAAATGATAATCAAGTCTGGATTACATCTGCTGAGTTAGCTCGTGCATTAGGTTATGCGCGTGAAGATTCAGTTTCACGTATATATGATCGTAAGTCAGATGAATTTACTTCTGATATGACCTTGACCGTCAAATTGACGGTCAAGGGTTTTGGTAATGGAAATTCAGAGAAAGAAACACGTATTTTTTCTCTACGCGGTTGCCATCTCATCACATTCTTTGCCCGCACTCCAGTAGCCAAAGAATTCCGCAAATGGGTACTTGATGTACTGGAAAAAGAAGTGCTGCAACAGCAAATCGACACACGAGTAAAAATCAACGCAGAACAGCAAGCTGAACTTAAAGAAATCGTAGACCGACGCGCACAAGGCGAACGCAAACTTCATGCAGAAATGTGGACACGTCACAACAAACACTTCCGCATCTCACGTTATAGCGATCTGCTAGCCATTCATTTTCAAGATGCAGTGAATTACCTAGAAACTCTAGAAGTGAAGTCAAAAGGGAACATCTATATAGATGAAAAACAATCCCTAGAAATGCTTTGCGTACATGCTCGATTATTTCAGGCATGGTGGAACACACATAGTCCAGCATTGGCCAAACTTAATCCATTACTGGTGACCATGTTAAACGACAATATGTTCTCTATGAGCAGTGCTATATCAGACGTGAGTAAAAAATGCGGATTCAAAATGCCACATTATGATTACGACCACATGTTTGAACTCAAAACACTTCCGCATGCAAGATATAGATTGCTCAAGTGAAAAAATAGACCGCCTTCGGGCGGTTTTTCTTTTATGCAAAAAACAATGATAAAATAGTGAAAATTAATGAGTTTTTAAAGCAGTCTACAAAAAATCAAAAAAAATATTTTTTTGCAATTTGTAGACTCATTTGTAGACTGTTGAGCTACAAATACAGCCAAATGACTGCAACCTTATACAACCATTAAAATTTTTAAGTGTTTGAAAATACAAGTGAATACAACCAAATGCAATCAATTCCAATCCAAACAAAACTAGGTGGATTCTACTTTTTCTATTATTCAATAGTGGGTACATTCATGCCGTATTGGAGTTTGTATCTAGAGGATCAAGGGTTTAATTATCAAGAAATAGGTATTTTATCTTCGATTGCAATTGTCACACGTTTTTTTGCACCGTTTATTTGGGGTTGGATTGCAGATAAATCCGGCAAGCGCATGCTTTTAGTTCGAATCGCAACATGGATGGAAGCCTGTATTTGGTTTCTGATTTTTATAATTCCCAACAGTTTTCAATCTGTTGCATTACTCATGCTGGTTTTTAGTTTCTTTCAAAATGCTATATTGGCTCAGTTTGAAGGAGTAACTTTATTTTGGTTAGCTGAGCGGCGTGCAGAACTTTATGGAAAAGTCAGAAAATGGGGATCAGTTGGCTTCATTGTTGGGGTATTTGGAATTGGGGCTTTGCTAGAAATAATACCTGTTTCAATGCTGCCTATCATGTTGTTATGCATTGCATTTCTCGCATTTATTTGGTCATTTACGATTAAAGAGCCCGCTACTGCACCATCTTCACAGAAAAAACTTGAACCACTTTGGCCTATCTTAAAACGACCAGTTGTAGCGAGTTTTTTTATCATTGAATTTTTTCTGCTCTTTTCGCATGCACCGTTTTATAGTTTTTATAGCAATTACCTTATGCAGGCTGATTTTTCGACGAGCCAAATCGGTTTTTTATGGTCTGTCGGAGTCATTGCGGAAATCATTATGTTTGCCTATGCCAATGTCTTTTTTAATCGATATTCTTGGCGTAACTTAGTGCTCATTTGTTTGGGGCTAACAGGGATGCGATGGTTGATTGTAGGCTTATATCCGACGGTGTTTATCACTCAATTTGCTGCGCAAACGATTCATGCCTTTAGTTTTGGATTATTCCACTTAATCGCTATGCGAATCATTTTTCAAAATTTTACCGCAAGTCAACAAGGGCGTGGTCAAGCGCTATACAGTACCATGTGGGGCTTAGGTGTTGCGAGTGGCAGTATTTTAGCAGGTCGATATTGGGACATGCTTTCGGGACCCGTTATTTTTATAATTGCAGGACTGGCGGTTATACCTGCCATGTTTTTGGTCGTGGGCTTGCCTAAAACGATCCAAAAGCCAGCTTGAAACAATTCAGTATTTTGATAAATCTCAATGAACTAAAATCACCTGATTACGGCCGAGCTCTTTGGCTTGATATAAGGCCTGATCGGCTTGATTTATCATACTTTGCAAACTTGGAGCATTGGGCAAAGACTGATGAATCAGACCTATACTCACCGTAATATAAATCGTATTTTTTTCATCAATGAAAATAGGCGTAGTTTCAACGACTTTTCGGATACGCTCAGCAATACCTTGAGCTTCAGCTGCTGCAATGTTCGTGAGTAATACACTAAACTCTTCACCACCAATACGTGCAAATAAATCTGTTTCACGTAAATTCTTACGCACAACGCTCGAAAATTCTTGTAAAACTTGGTCACCGACATAATGCCCATATTGATCATTCAATTTTTTAAAATGATCAATATCTATCATGATAATGGAAAAGTTAAGCTGAATTTGGTTTTGTAGGTAAAGCTCACCTTGCTCGAAAAAATATCGACGATTCATCGCATGCGTTAAACTATCATGATTTGCAAGGTATAAAACCTCTTTATATAGTTCGTGCCGATTTCGGCTAATAATACAAAGAATCAACGGCGAGAGAATCAGCATGGCTAGGCCAATACGAACTGAAATTGCTGTCGATAAATAGGCTAATGAAGAATCGTGTAAGTAGAACGCATTTAAATTGTAATAGGTCGCTAAAATTACCACGGCATTAATTAGGGATAAGGTAAATAAGCGATAGGTTAATGCTGCCCAAATTAGAGCCGCTAAAGGGTAGAGAATTGCCCCTGGACCTGCAGAAACGGCTGTTAAAAATACACAGAAGACAACTGCAATTGCCGGAAATATTTTATTGATCTGAAAGCTTTGATGACGTCGATCTTTGAAATAAAGTTTAAGATCGGCCAGTTTAGGAAAAGACAGAATAAGCGGTAATATAATCAGCGCATTTAATATTTCAGTAATCCACCACATACCAAAATCAATCGATAATCTATCGGTCGACATAAACGTATTGGGGATATAAGGCACAGTGAAAATAGCAAAAAGAGCACCTGCAAGGCATCCACCACAGGCGATGATGACAATCATGGTCAGAAAGGTGAAACCTTTATTATAGTTTTGATAGTTCACCTGAAAATATCGCATAAAAAATAGCGATACCATGCTGTTGGTTAAATTTGAAAAAGTGAGAAATAAAGTGAGTTGGAAATAATTGCCCGTCACTAAATCTGCGAGCATATAACCGGTAAATGCACCTAACCATCCTCCCAGATTACTCAGTTTAGGGAACCTTAAGAATATTGCTAACAATACTGCATTCGCAGGCCAAAAAATCGCTAAATAGCTTAATGGGCGGGTGAAAATACCGATTAAGCAGCAGCAAAGAATAACTGCAGCGACTATTACAAAAGCCATGCTGTGGCGTGCATTAAGCGGAGCAAGACTATTCGAATGCAGTTTCATTAGCTTATGTAAGCCTAGGTTAAATATGGGAGAATTCGTTTTTTTCGTATATTAAACGATAAAAAAGATTTTATATTATTTTATTGTAAATAGTGTGATTTGTTTGGCATTTAGCTGATTTGTAGTTTCGTTAACCGAGATTGATTTTTTGGATAAATATGAAAAATGATTGTTATGAAAATGTGATAAACCGCGGATTTGTAAAAAAATGTGTTACTTTAAGAGCATGATTTATATGACTGATTAAATGTATGAAAATAGCATATCTTACAGTTTTACTCATGTTGAGTTCATCGTTGGTGATGGCGGCAGATAATAAGAATACAACTCAAAATTCAGAGGCTAAAAATCAAGTTGAAGTGGTGAATAGCTTTAGGGTGACAACACGTTCTGAATTGGTTGGCTTATGGGGCATGGAAATTCCGACCAATAAAAAGTGCGTTGAATATTATAATTTTAAGAGCAATAATGATGTTGTGATCAAAAGCGGTGAAGAGTGGTCATCTGGGGTATATGACTATCAACCTGCGCAAGATCCGAATGTGCAAATTCCAGCACTGATTTTACAAGTGAAATATGACAATAATCAGATGGATTGTTCGGGCAATATTCAAGATCAAACCGGCGAAATTTCACAGTACTTTGTAAAGTGGAAAAGTCCATCGGTCATTAACTTCTGTGCCAATGATCAGGCTCAGCAGTGTTTTGCGACATTGCGTCGAGTTTTGCCTTAAGCATGACTATAGATCTTTCTTATGAAAATAAAAAACCACTCATTTGAGTGGTTTTTTTGACGCTGAAGTTTTATTTCTCTTCATGTCCTTCGACTTTCTTTAATAGATGTTTTTCAAGATAGTGAATATCCATTGCTTGTTCGCAGAAATTTTTATCTTGAAGAATCAAATCTTTATGTAGCGGAATATTGGTTTTCACGCCAGTTAAGATAATCTCTTCTAGGGCTTGTTTCATGCGAGCAATAGAGGTTTCACGATCTTTACCATGCGCAATGAGTTTTGCAATCATTGAATCATAGTAGGGTGGGATGTTATATCCTTGATAGATATGAGAATCTAGTCGGATACCTGCGCCACCCGGTGCATAGAAATGATCGATTTTGCCCGGTGAAGGCATAAATGTAGATGGATCTTCCGCATTAATACGACATTCAATCGCATGACCTTTAAGTTGAATATCTTCTTGTTGAAGATCCAAACCTAAGCCAGCAGCAATGCGTAATTGTTGCTCGATAATATCTACGCCAGTCACTTGCTCAGTAACAGGATGTTCTACTTGTACACGAGTATTCATTTCAATAAAGAAGAATTCACCTTCTTCAAATAAGAACTCGAATGTACCAGCACCACGGTATTGCATTAATTTACAAGCATTTACACACGCTTCAAGAATATGCGCACGTGCTTCTTCAGGTAAACCCGGTGCAGGCGCTTCTTCAAGCACTTTTTGATGGCGACGTTGCAATGAACAGTCACGATCATAAAGGTGAATTGCATGGCCATTACCATCTGCAAGAACTTGCACTTCGACATGGCGTGGCTTTTGAAGGAAACGTTCCATATAAACGGTGTCGTCACCAAACCACATTTCCGCATCACGTTGAGCAGCTTGTACAGATTCGAGTAGCGTGTCTACACGTTCAACGATACGCATACCACGACCACCACCACCAGAGGCAGCTTTTACGATCAATGGAAATCCAATTTCTTTGGCTTCTGCCAATGCATTGTGAATCGTTACAGCATGGTCACAACCCGGAACAGTCGGTACACCAGCTTTTTTCATCGCAATAATGGCAGAAACTTTGTTCCCCATTAAGCGAATGTGTTCAGGACGCGGACCGATAAAGATAAAACCTGAGTTTTCTACAATTTCTGCAAACTCAGCGTTTTCAGATAAGAAACCATAACCTGGATGGATGGCATCTGCACCGGTGATTTCAGCCGCAGTAATAATGGCAGGGATATTGAGATAACTTTCGCTGCTGGCACCTGGTCCAATGCACACAGCTTCGTCACAGAAGCGTAAGTGCATTAGGTCTTTGTCGGCATCGGAATAAATCCCTACGGTTTTAATTCCTAAAGTTTTGCAAGCGCGGGTGATGCGGAGCGCAATCTCACCACGGTTTGCAATTAAAACTTTTTGCAACATTGTGATTCCCCGTGGTCTTAAGCGCGATAGCGGAATAATGGTTGACCGAATTGGATCACTTCGCCATTTTTAACCAAAATTTCTTCAATCACACCGCTTTGAGTTGCTTCAATTGGGTTCATGATTTTCATTGCTTCGATGATACCGAGTGTTTCACCAGCAGATACAGTTTGACCAACTTTAACAAATGGTGCTTCACCTGGATTTGGCGCAGCATAGAACACACCAACCATAGGAGACGGCTCAACAGCACCACGTGGTGAACGAGGTGCAGCAGGTGCAGCGGCAGGAGCAGCCATAGCAGGCGCAGCGGCAGCAACTACTGGATTGCGACGAGTTAGAGCAATCGATTGATCGCCTTCTTTAACTTCAATCGCCTGTAAGTCAGATTCAATCATCAAATCGATGAGTTTCTTGATTTTACGGATATCCATGAACAGTATTCCTAATTAAGATTGAGAAGTTGGTTGAATTTTTTCGATGGCGAAGTCTAGTGCTGCGGCATAACCTTTTGCACCTAAACCACAAATAACGCCAACGGCTTTATCAGATAGATAGGAGTGATGTCTAAATGCTTCGCGAGCGTGGACATTTGATAGATGTACTTCGATAAACGGAATGGCTACACCAAGAAGGGCATCACGCACAGCAACCGAAGTATGTGTTAGGGCTGCTGGATTAATAATGATGAATTGAACGCCTTCTTGTTGCGCTTGATGAATTCGGTCGACGACAGCGCCTTCCCAATTACTTTGGAAAGTGTCGAGAGAAATGGAAGCGTTTTGAGCCTGTGAAATCAGTTTTTGGTTGATATCTTCAAGTGTCAGATAGCCGTAAACTTCGGGTTCACGTTTTCCCAGTAAGTTGAGATTCGGTCCATGAATGACCAAAATGGTCGAGCTCATTCAGCCTGCTCCAATAAAAAGTTGCAAATTTACTTTGCAAGATACCTGCAAAGTTTGCTCATTATGGCATAAAATTCCACATTTTTTTTTATAATTTCTTTGAATTGACGTGAAAAGCATGTGCCGAGAATGGGCTATATAATGCGAACTTTGCAGAGAATTGGCAATGTTAAAAGATTACATTTTTATCATTATATTGTAGGACATCATTTTAAACCCAATTGGCTAAAACTGTTGATATCTTTTGTGTAAACTTGCTTTATCGTGGTGCATTCGTGTAGCAATAACCAGTATAAATGATTTGAAAGGTGAGATGGCTTGTACATTTGTCTTATAGATCGTCAGTTGAACAGCCTACGCATGCATAGTCGTAAAGATGGTATTTATACAGCGACTTAAAAAATTCTAAGGTTTAACTTATTTCACGCGTAAAGGAATCTAAATTGTTCTCAGTTTTCAATCGAGTTATTTGAAAGAATAAATCAGGTTTGTGTGCTAAGTATATAAAAATTAAAAGATAGTTAATTTTTTATGGTTTATAAGGCATATTTTTTAAGCCAATGAAATGCTTTCATAAATGAGAGGGCTCAAGCTAGATATTTTGTTTGCCTCAGTGAATTAAATATTCTGTGGGAACATTTCCTTAGAAGTAGGCAGCTTTAGATATGATGAACATTTATTGCCTAGCTAAGTCATACTTTATAGACCTATATATAAGCGTATTAACCATCCTGTGTATTTTCTAGTCAGTGTTTTGAATCTATGAAACGTGCAAGGCATTGACGATTTCTTTCATAAATCATGTAAGTTTGGAAAATCGGGTATTTGTCCAAATTTGCACAGGCATTGGCAAAAGTTAAATCTGTGGTGGTAAAGAAGCTTGCTGTTTGCATGCTGATTCTATTTTTTATTCGTCTATTTCTGTGTTTGAACGGTATATGTGTTGAATAAGTTTCCTTTCTTCTTGTTTATACTTTTAGGTGGAATCTACCGCATTGAGTCTTTTTCTATAAATGAATTGATAAAACAAGGCTCGAATGCTTTCCCGCGGAAAAAATTTATCTATATAAGTGTAATTCACGGTAGAATGCCCGAAACCTATATGGCCTGAGAACAAACATGGCAAAACATACGCAAAATTCATCACCTTTGGCAGAATTGATTGCAGAACAAAAACTTTTATGTGAAGAAGTAGGTTCTGCATATGTAGAAGTGCAGGGCGATGATGTAATTGCTGTGGCTGTCCATACCTTAAATAAAGATCCAATTGTTGGTATTCGTAAGCCTGCAGAAGGTGATGAAAATGTCAGTTGGTATATTTATGGTGGTGAGCTTGAAGGCGCAGATAACTTTGAAACAATGACTGTGCGTAAACTGCAAGATGTTGTGCCTGAAGTGCTACCGTATTTAGCTTTGGATGTAGGCTATCGTTTTATGATCGATGCTGATGATTATGAAGATGTCTGGAAAGAAGGTGATGAGGCTTAATTTATGCATTCTCCGTTGATGTATAAACTTTATATCCTTATTTTTTCTGTGTTTACTGCTTCTGTAAAACATGCAAATGTGAATGAAGCGGTTACTCCACAACTGACTCAAACTGAATATAATGCTCAGATAAAAGCATATACTGAGCAAATTAATTCAACCAAAGCTATTTTTGGATGATCCTGCATCTACAGCAACGGGTCAGCAGCAAACTCAAGCTTTTTGTTTAAGATTGAATGCATATCGACAGATTTTAGAAATTTCTCAGCAAAACTCAGCTCTTGAAATGGCCAATCTAATGCGAGTGGCTTCACAGCACTATTTACAACAACAGCAACAGAGTATGCAGTCATCTGGCTTAAACGAAAGTGCATTTTGTTCGATTCCTACAAAATAATTTAGGTTTAAATTTCTCTTCTAAAACTTTTGGGCTATAGTCTAACTTTCTTTCATTTTGTTCTATTTTTCATAATTCGAAATGGTCTAATATTTCAAAATTATTACAGCATTATTCACTATAGGTGCAGTTTCTAATAATCTTAGAAGTTGAAAATGTAGATTGTCAGAAAATGATATAAAATATGCTTAAAATGACAAGTCCATCACATTATTATGATCAAGTTAGAACGATTTATATGCAACAAACATCCCTGGTCCTGTTGCATAGGTCAGTACTAATACATCAACTTGTTGATGTCGTTCTCTTTTGGCCACTGAATAAGTGGCTATTTTTTTTGAAAAATTAAATGCTTAATTGGGTGATAAATCCAATGTAGGTAACTTTTACATAATTCTTGATTTACTATCCACACACATTGACTCATATACGACATTCTTTTCGAGCAATACAATCAAATGATTTAAGCATTTTGAATTTTTATCAATTTCTTCTCAGGATGACTGATGGATAAATAGACAAATATTGCGAGTATGATAAGATGATTGAACACATTATTTTTGATGTTTGAGGAGTTGTTACATGACAGCTTATACTTCAGTAATGAAAGCAAGCCAATATGAGGACGATATGATCCCAAGCCTTGCTATCCATGCATTTCGCCATGCTTTTGAACAAGCAAGTGCGTCATCCACTGTGGTTTATGTAAAAGGTCTACAACTGGTTCAACGTCTGCAAAATGGTCAAGAAGTACAAATAAAAGATGTATCAGCCGACTTCGTACAAGTGGATGATCTACCAAAAATTTTAAAACGTAAAAAGAAAACAGAGGAAATTGTTTAATACATGCCTCCACAACCTCGCATTAGAATGTTCGCGGGTCCAAATGGTTCAGGTAAAAGCACAGTTAAAGAATATTTATTGCCCCATCATATTGGGGCATATTTAAATGCGGATGAACTCGAAGCTCAACTGAAACATTCACACCGGCTCAATTTGTTGGATTACCATTCCGCTTTAAAATCACAAGCATTAATTGACTTTCTCGATACGAAAAAACGTCCCGCGAATGGAGAATTTATTCCGCTATTAGCACGAAAACCTCAGATATTAGATCCGTGGAAAATTGAATTTCATCCAGATCAGATTGATTCATATCTTTGTGCAAGAATTATCGATTACATCCGTTTGCAGTTTTTAGAACTAAAAATTAGTTTTACCTTTGAAACGGTGATGTCCCATATTTCCAAGGTAGAATTTCTACGCGAAGCAAAAAGAAAAGGCTTTAAAACCTATCTGTATTATGTTTCCACTATTGATCCTGTTATCAATATTTCACGTGTTCAGTACCGCGTAAAAACGGGTGGACATGGTGTTCTAGAACAAAAAATTCGCGAACGTTATTATAGAAGTATGGATTTGTTAATGCAGGCGGTAGAAGCAACGGATCGAAGTTATTTATTTGATAACTCTGCCGATGGACAGCATGCTTCTTTCATTGCTGAAATTGAACAAGCTGAAATTTTAAAGATGAATTCAGGTATTCAGCGTTTACCGTGGTGGTTTGTAGATAAGGTGCTTAAAGAGTTTGAGCCAAATTAATGTCAACTAAACGTAATAAAAAACAAAATAACAGGATGAACCTATGCAAAATAACGACTATGAATTACAACAACATTCAAACTCATCTTGATCAAGCCATTGAGCAGCAAGCTGAACAAGAACAGCAAAAAAATAGTACATCATCTGATCCTTTATCTTCTCTAGATTTGACTGACTTAGCTGAAATTGGTTCGAATATTATAGAATTGGGTTCAGGTGCTTTAACGTGGGTGAGCGATGCACTCAGCGATATCAGTATTGATCTATAAATTATCTATTATTTCAATTAACTTCATAATAAACAGCCTTTATTGAAAAATCTCCGAGGATATATTTCGTGATTTTTCAAGTTTATAAATTAATTCTAAATAAAACTAATCAAACACTCTTGAAGCGTTAAACTTTTCAATCAGGAAAGGCATGTCAGAATGAATATTTAGACTGGCGAGTTTGCATCTTTTTTTAATAACATATTATAAAAACATATATGTTTTATGGCTGATAAATATGCATCCATTTCTAACCGCTTTTCTCGGCGGGATCTTATTGGGCCTGGCAGCAGTAGGCTACCTATATGTACATGGTCGAATCGCTGGTATTAGTGGTTTAATTGCGCAAATGTTGAATCCTCAGACGATTTTAAAAACACCTGCGATATGGTTTTTAGCGGGACTTTTTATTGTACCTTTTATCTACGGGAAAATGACCTCTGTGACAATTGAACTGGATGCAAGTCCATGGATGATGATCATTGCCGGTGTTTTGGTTGGATTCGGAACTCGATTAGGTTCAGGTTGTACTAGCGGTCATGGCATTTGCGGTATTAGTCGTCTTTCTAAGCGTTCATTTGTTGCAACTGCTAGTTTTATGTTGGCAGGGATTATCACAGTTTATGTAATGAGACATGTAATCGGAGCTTAATGATGAAAAATATATTGGCATTTATTTTTGGTGGAATTTTTTCATTAGGTTTAATGATTTCGGGCATGTCTAATCCAGAAAAGATCTTAAGTTTCCTTGATACAACAGGGCAGTGGGATGCGAGTTTAGCTTTTGTGATGATGGGAGCCATTGCAGTTGCATTTATTCCATTTCAAATGGCCGTTCGTCAATCAAAACCGACAACCTTTGATGGGACGGCGATTGAATTACCAAGTAATAATCAAATTGATGTAAAACTCGTCTTAGGGAGTGTTATCTTTGGAATAGGTTGGGGTATTGCTGGGATTTGTCCTGCGCCAGCCTTTACTTTGATCGGGCTTGGTTATTATCAAGCGATCTATTTCGTTGTAGCGATGTTTGCGGGCGTCTATATACATCGTAAATTTTCGGGAGCAAATTAATGTCAAATCGTGCACAGGTACAACATTTTTTTGATGAAAATACCAATACATTCAGTTATGTGTTAGCCGATCCGCAAACAAACCGATGTGCGATTATAGACAGTGTATTGGATTATAATGTTGCTTCTGCAACTACTCAAACGAAGCATGCAGATTTGATTATTCATTATATTTAAGAAAATAGCCTAAGCGTAGAATGGATTTTAGAAATGCATGTGCACGCAGATCACTTAACCGCATCTCAATATTTAAAAAAGTTCTTGATGGTAAAATTGCGATGAGCCATAACATCAAGATTGTGCAGGAAACATTCAGCGCCATTTATAATTTTGATGTGAAATATTTTAATTCACATCAGTCATTTGATTATTTATTTGCAGATCATGAGGCATTTAAAATTGGTGAGTTAAATGCCTATAACATTCCAACGCCTGGACATACACCTGCTTGTCTGAGCTATGTGGTTGGTGATGATGCTGTGTTTGTCGGTGATACCTTATTTATGCCTGATTATGGCACAGCACGCTGTGATTTTCCCAAGGGCAGTGCGGAAGTATTATTCGACTCTGTACAAAAGATTTATCAGTTAGCACCTGAAATGCGCGTGTTTTTATGTCATGCAAAATACTGCTGCGAAAGCAGTGTGCATGCGCAAAAACAGCAGAATATTCATATCCACGTTGGTACGAAAAAAGAAGATTTTGTCACAATGCGAACTCAGCGTGACGCAAATTTGGCTATGCCAAAACTGATTTTACCTGCAATACAAATCAATATAGATGCAGGTAAATTTCCAAAACCAGAAGGGAATGGTATTCGCTATTTAAAAATTCCTTTTAATCACTTTAAATCTGCAAATTAAAGACAAAGAACCTTTAGGTTGAATGCGGTTGGCTATTTCACTTAATAAAATAGCCTAAGCAAGTTAATTAATTGCCACCTAAAAATAGCCTAAGTAGGATTAATAAGTTTTAACTGTCATTTGATTTCATTCATTCAACTAGGCATCATTATATCAACATAGCAAAGTATTCAAAAATGATCCTTAATTACGAATATCATCAAAAATTAGAAGGCGAAACGCACCCGCTAGTCTTTATTCACGGTTTATTTGGCAGCCTCAGTAACTTAGGGATGCTTGCCAGAGCTTTTCAAAATTCACATTCTGTCATTAAGCTTGATTTACGAAATCATGGTAAATCACCTCAAAGTACAGAAATGAATTATCATGAGATGGCAAACGATGTACTTGAGACATTAGATGTAATTGGCATTGATAAGTTTTCAATGATTGGCCATTCCATGGGAGGCAAGGTCGCAATGCAATTGGCTTTAATCTCAGAGCGGGTAGAGCAACTTGTTGTATTGGATATCGCACCCTTTGCATATCAAGAACGTCATCATGATGAAATATTTAAAGCTTTGATCGCTGTACAAAATGCACAAATTCAATCTAGACAGCAAGCGGTTGAAATTATGCGTGAGTATATTCATTCGGATATGGTTATACAGTTTCTACTCAAATCGTTTAGTAAAGGACAATGGTTGTTTAATGTAGATGCGTTGTATAAACAGTATGACCAGATTATTGGTTGGGAAAATATCGGAAATACTTGGCAACAGCCTGTATTGTTCATCAAAGGTGGAGAGTCACCTTATATTTCAAACACGGAACATACTAAGGCGATAGAACACCAATTTCCACATGCGAAAATTGTAGAAATAGAAGGTGCAGGCCATTGGTTACATGCAGAAAAAACAACTGACGTTTTAGAGCAAATACAAAATTATTTAAATTAATACGGTGTGCCTTCAATGATATTTTGCAGGCACAACATCGAAATTACTCAATCGAAATATTATTGGCTTGAAGCTGACCTTCAGAGGTAAGTAGTGCCGCCATCTCTGCAGTTTTTTTCAGGCCTGGCATACGATATTCAGTATGACCATAATCTTGAATAGATTTCCAGCGTCCACCCCATGTTAAACCGACAGACTCAGCGGCTTGACCATAAAGTTGATAACCACGCATAGCCCAAGGGTCTCGTTCAGTAATGACCACTTTGCCATTGCGTTTAAAGGCGACATCAGCTGCTAAACCAAACTGATGATAACTTTGGAAACCACGGGCACGAGTGGTATTTTTATTGGTGGCTAAATTATTTTGACGTTCAGGACTACGATAACCTTCAAGCAAAACCATTTCATAACCATGCTGTTCACGCATAATTTTAAATACCATTAATAAGCGCTGCTTATAACGAGGGTTCATTTTATGCCATTTACGATCTGCTGAAGGCACATCTGTAGAATATGAATGCGTATGTATATCTTGAACTTCTGGATTGAAACTTGAGGCCATAACAGATGGCTGCTCAATCATTGCTGCTTCTTCAGCGATCGCTTCTTGAACAAGATATTCTTCAACCTCAGGAGGCGCATCTAAAACCTGTCCATCAAGCATGGCGTAAATTTGTGGGTCGACTTTACGCAAATAATCAGCTTCCACTTTACTTGCAGTAATCGGGCGAGTAAAAGCAAATAATAAAATACTGGCAAACAGTAAGAAGCCTGCAAATAAAATCCACCATTGTTGTAAATGCCAGTGTGATTGAATTTGTTGTGGTGCTGCTGCATAGTTCAGTTCATAAGCAAAATTTTTGGCGTGCTGAATTCTTTTTTTACTTTGTGGAATGATTTGAAAGAAAAAATCCTGAACTTTAACTCTGAGTTCATAAGAAAAACAAAGCACTGTCACCAGTGCTAAGACAAAGAAACAACTAACCAAAAAGATGATCATGGGGAAACTGTAGCGCTCACAGTCGCATTAGCAGTGTTTGTTACAGCAACCACTTTCGGACGTTTGGTTTCAGAAATTTGCGTTCCACCCATCGGTTCTTCAAAGTATTCTTCTTCTTTTGCTGCTTTCGTAGAAGGCTCTGTAGGTTTGGTCACCTTAGCTGTTGTTGGCGCAGCTTTTGGTTTTACTAATGTAGTTGGAATATGTTGTTTAACGGTTGTTGTAGCAGCTACAACAGGGCGCTGCGGTTGGGTAATTTCAAAAGGCGAACGGTTATTCGCTACAGCTTGAACAGGCTGAGTCACTTTAGCCGTATTGCCATGATTGAAAGCAGTAGCTAAATCATTCGAATATAAACCATTATCCTGATCTTTTTCGTCCATAGCATGAACGCTTTGCAGTGCTTTTTCAGCTGAAGATTGCTCATTTTCACTTTGACGGGGTGCAGTGGTTGCCTCAGTTTCAGCTTTATCTTCAGTTGGGGCAGAAGTAGTCATTTCTGTATTTGCAGGCTGATCGTCAGAACTTAGATAAAAATATCCCAGGCCAACAACAATAATGACCGCAGCACCAACAAGAAAGCCAATCGCAGCATGAGCTAAAGGCGGTAAATTATTCTTTTGAGTCGACTGTAAAATTCTAACGTTATTCGATTTTTCGTTTGCCATGGTGTCTAAGTCTTATGGTAAATGAATGGTGATATAAGCCTGTTCCGATGGTGCAGTTATGACATTTTGATATTGTGATAACGCCTGATTATTTTGGCTGGATAACATATATTTCAGTCCACCAAATGCTAATACAGCAAACAATGCCCAAAAGATAATGATCCAAAAAAATGGTAATTCACGGTGAATAATATTTTTAATTTGATCCGGCAGTGCCGCGAAAGGCGAAAACGCCTTTTTACCTTTCATATAATCAATTTCATCGCCGACACGTGCAACGAGTGAATTGAGCATTTCAATCGATTCAAGTCGGTATTTACCATGAAAACCAAGGAGCATGCAGTAATGATAAACTTCAAGTGCTGCTAAACGATCTTTATTCTTAGAACGAATTTGCTCTAAATTTTCAAAAAAACGATAACCTGCTAGCTGTGAACCAAAAAGACTTAATTGCAGTGGATTCATCATCCAATTGTTTTGTAAATCAAAAAAACGTGCATCTTGTTGGGTGACAATGGTTTCATCTAATAAAGCGCAATAGGCATATTTTGCGTCCGTGATATCTTCATTGCTGAATTGAAGCTTACGGGCTTGGCTTTCAAATCGGTTTAATAGATCCATAATTTTTGTCCTGAAACTTTCAGGGCTGGATGGAACATATTGATTTTTGAGTAAAAATACGATGTAGAAACCATCATGTAGTAGATCAACTAAATTGGTTGAACTGTTGATTTTCGATTCAGCACTTGGTTTTGAAGAGCCTAATCCAATTTGACCATCGTCAAAAAGTGAAGGGGCATTATTTGAAATATTCATGATTGCTCCTTAACCATTCATCACTGCAATAAGTTCAATCGAGATATCTTGGAAGCCAGCTGGTATGTAAACGCAGATCGATTCAGAATCAAGCATACGTTGATACAAATCATTATTTGGCTCAACTTCAAAATAACTCACACCTGAACGTACCGGAATTGCTGTTGGCACTTGCATCATATGTTGCAATGGAACAGCAGGTAAGGCCGCCATGACTCGCTGTTCAACATCAACGGTATTACCGACTTTAAAGCGCAGTGGTACATAAGAAATAATGTCATGTGTAGGCATCACACTACTTGAAACAGCTAAATACAGGCGCGAATCGCGAGTAATTTTGTCACTTTCAAGACTGCCCACCCAGTAGGATTGACGGGTTTCTTTCAAGTTAATACTGATATATCGATTTGAAATAATCGTATCGAGCAACTCACGTAAAATCACATCTAATTGAGCAAAACTTTCTTGCAAATTATGATGTTGATACTGTGGGAGTTGATCTACTTCATAAGCTGTAGAGAAGGTGAGTAAAGAACCTGTCAGACGTAATAATTCAAAATACAAACGTTCAGGATGAATCAGTGGATATTGCAATAAATGATTTAAGGTCGCATGTGCAGTATTCAGCGCATTAACCAACCAAAATGAAACGATATCACCAGAACGGAATTCAATTAACTTTTGTTCGTTTTCACGATTATTCGATTGAATGGTTTTAATTTTAGCTTTGATAATATTGAGCGTTCGTTTAAGCCCGGTAATCAGTGAATCACACGAACTAATATGTAATATTGGTGGGATAAATTGATAATCTAAAACAAAATTACCTGAACTTTGGCGCTTAATTCGGCCTATAGGCATATATAGAAAACCATCAAGATTGTGCTGTGGTTCTTGGCCTAATTCAAAGATTTTAAACTCTGCACGGCGGCGTAATAAAGTGATTTCAGCAGCCGTCGCATCTGTAAACAAATCATGAGTTTCAGTCAAATGTGAATGATAGCGACTCGATTGGGTATTTTCTTCAAAATTGACGTTTCGTTTATTCGGTTGAACAATCGGTAATGCTAAATAAATTTGCATTTCACCGCGTAAATTTAATGAATCAAGTAGTACAGGCTCAGGTAATAAATCTTGTGCAGGTGCCTGATAAATCTCACCATCTTGCCAAATCATTTCGACTTTATTCAAAGCTAATGTGTTGGTACTGAGTTGCGATTCATCAAAAATTAAACTTTGAATACCATAAGCGAACGGTATCGTTGCGCGAACCGTATGGTTTAAACGCTGTTCATGATAAGCATCTTGTAATTGAAAGTGTTGTGGGCGTAAAAATAATCCTTCACCCCATAAAATTTTTTCTGCTTTAAACATTGTTTTTACCAGTCGCTATTCGATTCATTGCTTTGTTGCTGAACACCTAACATTTCTTGTACAGCTTCAAGAGGGTTTTCATCCTTAATCACATGAGTTAACCATTCATGTAGAGGCATTTGTGACCATTTAATGGTTTTTTGCAGCATATAACTGACAGGGCTATGCGGCTCATTCACTTGAAAATAGTCAGCAATATCTTGCAAGACTTTCATGGCTTGTTCACGATTTTCAAGATGATTTTGCACTTGAGGTTTAAATTGCTGTGTATGCTGTTGTTGTATTATTTGCATATCATTCTGCACGGAAGTTACAGTGGAAAGTGTTTGGCTTTCAATTGGAGAATTTGATTGAACCTGTTCAGCGCTCGATGAATTGATAAAAGCATCTGCTTTATAGATTTTTTTTAAACTCAAGTGAATCATTTCGATTTGAGAGTCAATGCCAGCAAAGCTTGGCGCATCTAAACCCATCAAATCATCAAGAGTCGTTTTTAAGTTTTCCCAATGGTTTAAAATATCTAAAAACTGTTGGTAATACTGGTATTGAATTGATTTTGACGTATTGAACAAGGCATGTTCAAACTGTTCCATACCATTAAAAGACTCTTCTTGATCATCATCTTCATGGTTGGATTTACGTCTTTGGTTTTGAACATGAAGTAGTCGATCATAGTCGGATAGGGAATAAGCTGCCGCGCCATGAACGATTGAAACTGATTTAATTAATGTTGGGATTTGATTAATTATCCCTTGTAATAAACCTAGACGTTGATCAAGGTCATCATCTTCAATTTCAGGATGAAGTTGTAGCCAAAAGTCTTGCAAACTTTTTTGTGTAAGTTCAATCCCTTTGGCAATCCCTTCGAAACCATGAATGTGAGTCCACGCTTCAAGCAACCAACCATATAAGCGAATATCTTTTGTATGTTCGCGAAGTAGATCTGACGATTTTTGGTGCACAAAGCCCCAATCTGCCTGTTTTGGTTCTGCGATCCAGTCGCCTTGATCCAAGAGCGGGTCATCTTGTGTTTTAGCTTTTTTAATTGCATGAAAATCATTAGAAAATGAAAAATCACTACCGCAAGGTAAATCATCCGTAATCGGTTGCAATAAAGCGTCGAGCTCTAAACTCATATTCTACATCGTTCCTAACTTATGCTTCTAAGGTTTTAGTCTTTTTGCTGCTGCGTTTTTTCGCAGGTTTACTTTTAGGATCTAAAACATAAATAATTTCATCGTCTTTGACATCGATTTCAATGACTGATGGAATCTTTTGTTCACTCATCGCCATCAACAATTCAGTGGCTAAAGCAGGTAAGACCGTCGCATTTAAAATGTTGTCGACATTACGCGCACCACTATCGACCTCAGTACAGCGACTTAATAATAATTCGACTAAATCATCGGTATAGCGTGTTTGCGTACCATATTGTTTTTCAATACGCGCGGTGATTTTGCTTAATTTATGCTGAATAATGCGTACGAGCAGATCATCGTGCAATGGGAAATACGGCACGATACGCATACGACCTAAAAATGCCGGCTTAAATTGTTTATATAAAGCTGGTTTTAATACATCTAGAAGTTCTTCTGCTGACGGCCATTCTTCTACTGGCTGATTTAAACAAGCCTGCATAATGGCACTTGAACCTGCATTTGAAGTCAATAAGATCGTGGTATTTTTAAAGTCAATGACACGACCTTCACCATCTTCCAAAGTACCTTTATCGAATACTTGGTAGAATAGCTCTTGAACATCGCTGTGTGCTTTTTCAATCTCATCGAGCAAAACCACACTATATGGATTTCGGCGAACTGCTTCTGTCAGTACGCCACCTTGGCCATAACCGACATAACCTGGAGGAGCGCCTTTTAAAGACGAGACGGTATGTGCTTCTTGATACTCAGACATGTTAATGGTGATTAAATGAGACTCACCACCATATAACTCGTTTGCTAACGCAAGTGCAGTTTCGGTTTTACCCACACCACTTGGGCCAACCAGCATGAAAACGCCTTGAGGTTTATTTGGATCTTCCAATTTTGCCTTGGAGGTTTTAATGCCTTGTACCAGTTGATGCAGTGCATAATCTTGACCCATCACACGTTGTTCTAACTGTGCTTCAAGCTTCAAAATTTGCTGAATTTCATCATTCACCATTTTACCAACAGGGATGCCGGTCCAGTCTGAAATGATTTCATTAATAATTTGAGCATTTACACGTTCAAAAACCAGCGGCGTTTGACCTTGTAACGTTGCCAATTGGTTACGAATATTGCTTAAAGTTTCAATATTTTCTGGTTTTTGCTCGGACTCTTGTTCAAGCGTTTTAATCTGTTGAATGATTTCGAGTTCTTTTTTCCACTGCGTTTCTGTTGACTGAATCTCTTGTTCAAGCGCGGATATTTGTGTTTTTACACTTTCAATGCGTTCGTGGTGAATCGGAATATTCTTATGTTCATTTTCAAGAATCGCCAATTCAAGCTTCAAATTATGTAATTGAGCTTGAAGTTGATCCAATTTTACAGGTTGTGCATTTTGCGTTAACGCAACACGCGCAGAAGCTGTATCTAAGACACTAATCGCTTTATCAGGCAATTGACGGCCAGTGATATAACGGTGCGAAGCATGGACTGCAGTAACGATAGCTTCATCGTCAATTTGTAAATTGAAATGTTTTGCCATCACTGGAATCATGGCACGCAGCATATCGATTGCGACTTCTTCAGTCGGTTCTTCAACCTGAATTACTTGGAAGCGTCGGCTTAATGCGGCATCTTTTTCAAAATACTGCTTATATTCAGCCCATGTAGTTGCGGCAATGGTTCTTAACTCACCACGTGCAAGCGCCGGTTTTAACAGGTTTGCTGCATCATTTTGACCTGCTTGACCACCCGCACCAATCAACGTGTGTGCTTCATCAATAAATAAAATGATTGGATGTGCAGAGGCTTGAACTTCATGAATGACTTGTTTTAAGCGATTTTCGAATTCACCTTTAACACTGGCACCCGCTTGTAGTAAGCCCATATCTAAAGTATGAATGCTGACATTTTTTAAAGCATCTGGAACTTGGTTGGTTGCAATTTTTAATGCAAGACCTTCAACAACGGCCGTTTTACCAACACCAGGCTCACCCGTTAAAATCGGATTGTTTTGACGACGACGCATCAAAATATCGAGCATTAAGCGGATTTCAAACTCACGACCAATCACAGGGTCAATGCCACCATTTTTAGCTTTTTCAGTAAGATTAATGGTGTATTGGTCTAGAGCTGGTGTTTTAACTGGCGTTGTTGCATTCGTTTGAGCAGCTGATTTTTCCTCTGGTGATGCAGTTGCTAAATCTTCATTTTCAATGCTCTTTAGGCAAAGATCTAAAAATTTATGTTTAATCGTATCGATAGGTAATAAATCGAAAAGAGAAGATGCTCTTGCTGCAATTTGGTATAAATCTGGCGCGGTAAGGAGCGCAACAAGTAAATGACCACTACGAATTTGTGGATCTTGTTCAGCAGATGCTAATAACCAAGCTTGTTCAAGTAAGCGCACAATGGATTGGGCAAAAATAGGAGTGCGCGTATTTCCTTTTGGAAGTTGAGCAATACTTTCTTTGAGGTCATCTGCCAAACCATCTGCAGAAACTTTGTATTTTTCTAAGAGTATTTGAAGGTCATTTTTATTGTTATAGGTTAATAATTCGAGTAAAAAATGTTCAATTTCGATTTCATAATTTTGCTGTGAAATACATGTGTTGGCTGACTTTTCGAGTGAAATGCGGGCGTGAGGTGAAAGTTTAGTAATTAAAACTTTTAAATTATTCATAAATAACTCATCAAATTTAGAATCCACAGTACGAAATTTTACAAGTTTGACTGTGATCTCTTTTTTCTTGCTATAAAAATAAAAACTTTAAAATCAACACCTTATATGTTATTAGTGTCTTGCTTTAGGCGATATAATACAGACTAAATAAAAAAAGGAAAAAGATTTTTTTATAAAATGAAACAAAAAAAAACAAATAGTCTACAAACTTTGGAGTATTTGGCACATTTTTGTATTGACTCTATGTGCTTATTTTTTGTTAAATCTGCAGCATATTTTTAATTTTGATAAATGAAGAGAAAACCCACGGGAAAATAAGTGGTGATTTCTCCACATAAATTAAGTTTTAGCACGTAGAAATACAGAGGCAATTTTGAATAAATTTAGTGTTTTATTACCTATAATTTTAGCAGCCAGTTTAACACAAACCGTTTTTGCAAAAGATAAAGCGGCATCTGTGAAAAAATCCTGTTTAAAGGATTATCCACTGGCAGTAGGTGATACAGATCCAGAGATTATTGGTTTTTATAATCAGTTATGTGACAAAAAAAATAAGAAAAATGAGAACTTAAAAAATGAAATTTTTGTAGATATTGCCAAAAAATATCAAGCTAATGGTTACAATTTAAAAGCATTGCAAGCGGTCAATCTGCTGCGAGAAAAGAACTATCAGTCGCCTGAACTTACTGATGTCACTTTTTTAGCAGGTATCGCTATTTCTTATAATGCGCTGAATCATATGCGCAGTAATGAAAATCGTACTCTAGATGAACAGACCTATTCTCCTGCAAAAGTGTTGTCGGATAATATTCGTTATATTCAGCCGACGATTGATAAATCTACCTCTACTTCAGCAGATGTTCGTGAAAAAAGCACTGAATCTTCGAGCAATGTGAAATCTAAACAGACGATACCGACTAAAAAACGAACCAATACAGCTTCTACGAAGCCTAAACAAACGACTACAGCAGCAAGTAAAAAGAAAACCACCACGCCAGCAAAACCGCAACCTACAGCGAAAAAACCTGCTACCAATAGTTCACCTTTCGATACATTGAAAAATAAATAACAAGGAAAAGCACTCATGGCAAAACGTGAAAGTGTACAGAAAAAACTTCAACGAATTCGTCCTCCTCGTGTTCAATTGACTTACGATGTTGAAGTTGGCGACGGTAAAGAAATTAAAGAATTACCATTCGTTGTAGGGGTGTTAGGTGATTTCTCTGCGGCATCTGAAGTAGAGAAAACCAAATTAAAAGACAAGAAATTTATTAATGTTGATTTAGATAATATTGATGAAGTCATGGAGTCTTTAGCGCCACGTGCTAATTTTCAAGTTGAGAATACCTTGACTGAAGACGGTGGAAAAATGTCGGTAGATCTTACATTTAAGAGCATGGCCGATTTTACTCCTGAGCAAGTTGTACAACAGGTTGATCCACTACAAAAGTTAGTTGCTGCGCGTGAGCGTCTGTCTGACTTGCGTAATAAAATTTCAAATAATGAACGCTTAGAAGATTTATTGGATGAAGTGTTACATAACACTGATCAAATTCGTAAGTTGAGTGTGGAGGCAGAAAATGAGTAATTTTAATACTGCAACTGCTGCAAACCTTGAAGCAACCGAACAATATTCACTTTTAGATTCAATTGTCGAACAAAGTCGTATTGCGCGTACAGATCAAGAACATGATCGTGCAAAAAGTCTGATCGGTGAGCTTGCCAAAGAAGTAATGGCAGGTACCATCACCGTTTCGGACAATATGACTTTATCAATTGATAAGCGTATTGCTGAAATTGATGCGTTGATTTCATCTCAGTTAAGTAAAATCATGCACCATGCTGAATTTCAAAAAATTGAATCGACATGGCGTGGTTTGTATTATTTCTGCCAAGAAACACCTTCAAATTCTTTAACAAAAATTCGTATGTTAAATACGACGAAAAAAGAATTGATTAAAGATTTCCAAGGTGCGACCGATTTTGACCAAAGCACGTTGTTCAAAAAAATCTATGAAGAAGAATATGGATCATTCGGTGGTGCGCCTTATGCAACATTGATTGGTGACTTTGAGTTTGACCGTACTCCATCTGATATGTATTTGCTTGAGCAAATTTCACATGTCGCGGCGGCTGCACACGCACCGTTTATTTCTGCTGCTAGCCCGAATATGTTGGGTCTAGAGTCTTTTACTGATATTGATCGTCCGCGTGATGTATCTAAAATCTTTGAAACAGCAGAATATGTACAATGGCGTTCATTCCGTGAAAGTGATGATGCACGTTATGTTGCGTTGACAATGCCACGTGTATTGGGTCGTTTGCCATATGATCCAAAAGAAGGCATTGCCACTGAAGGATTTAACTTCGTTGAAGAAGTTTCAGGTGAAAATCATAATGAATATTTATGGATGAACGCGGCTTATGCCTTTGGTACGCGTTTAACCAATGCATTTGATATGCATGGTTGGTGTGCTGCGATTCGTGGTGTAGAAGGTGGTGGTTTAGTTGAAGGCTTGCCTGTCCATACGTTCAAAACCAATGATGGCGAAGTGGTCTTTAAATGCCCAACTGAAATTGCCATTACTGACCGTCGTGAAAAAGAACTGAGTGATCTTGGTTTTATTCCGTTAGTACACTGCAAAAATACGGATTATGCAGCATTTTTCGGTGCGCAATCGACGCAAAAACCTAAAAAATATGACAGCGATACAGCAAATGCCAACTCTGCATTGTCTAGCCAGATCCAATACATCATGGCAGTTTCACGTATTGCACATTATTTAAAAGCAATGATGCGTGATAAAGTGGGTAGTTTTGCATCAGCGGGTAATGTTGAGACCTTCTTAAATGAATGGTTATCGCAATATGTATTACTCGATGATGGTGCATCTCAAGAAGCTAAAGCTCAGTATCCATTGCGTGAAGCTTCTGTAAAAGTTGTAGAAAATCCAGCTTTGCCTGGTCACTACAAATCTGTGGTTTTCTTAAGACCACATTTCCAGTTGGATGAGTTGTCTGTTTCATTACGACTTGTGACCGAGTTACCTCAGTCCTCAAATTAATTTGGGTCAACACTATAATAACTTTAAATAAATAGGTATTCAGAACAATGAAAGATATATACATTCAATTTCGTGGTAAGTATAAAGTAGACGGCGAATCTCGTGATGCAGAGCACAAGAGTTGGTTAGAAGTAAACTCTTGGACGCATAACATCCGTCAACCTAAATCTGCGACTTCTTCCAGTGTGGGTGGTCACACTGCAGAACGTGTAGAACATTCTGATATGGTTTTTGTTAAAGATTTAGACGCGACAAGCCCTAAACTTTGGGAAGCATGTTCAGCAGGTTATACATTTGATGAAGTTCAAATTGATTTCTACCGTGCGAATGGCGACAAACGTATTAAATATCTTCAAATCAAACTGAAACATGTGTTGGTTTCTAGCGTGACTCCAACTGTAAATGATGAAGGTGTTCCACACGAATCATTTGGTTTGAAATATGCTGCAGTAGAGTGGACATATAACCAACAAGATATTAACGGTACTGCGAAAGGTGCTGTTACTAAGAAGTGGTCATTATCTAACAACACTGCTTCATACGCAGCGTAATAGATGGATTCAGATAGAGGCTAACTTGGGTAGCCTCTATTTTCATTTTTTTAAATATTTATAAGAAGATATGAATCTCGATCAGCTTTATCCTTATGGTTTTAGAACGACATTATTTGACCGCTTATTACCAGCTGATGCTCAACAGACTCAAGGTCTGTCTTTGCAAGAACTTCGTGAATCTGTTGCTTCCGATTTAGAGGATCTCCTCAATAGTCGTGTGGCAAAATTAGATGAACTGATTGATGACTTTCCATTAGCAAAAAAGTCTATTTTGCAATTTGGCATTATCGATTTTGTGGGCTTATCGACAGCAAATCCATCGGATCGCGACAAAATTTGCCAGTCAATTGAGCAATCGATTGCTGCACATGAACCGCGTTTAAAACAGATTCGCGTCGAAATGCTCATGGATGGCCATAATATGGGGGCACTATGTTTAAGTATTCAGGCATATTTAAATATTCATCCTTTATACGAACCAGTTATTTTTGATGCCTTATTAAAACCAACAACACAACAATATGTTATTTCTCCAAGAGCTTAATGAAGTGGGTTATCTGTGATTGAAGAGCTGTTACCGTATTACGAAAAACAACTACAGGAATTTGGACAACAGTCCCGTGAGTTTGCCAGTAAATACCCCAAAATCGCCCAGCGTTTGTCTTTAAACCAAGAACAAATAGATGACCCGCATATTGAGCGTTTAATTCAAGCCTTTTCTTTAATTTCTGCACGGATTGATAAAAAACTTGCAGATAGTTATGACGTTTTTACCCGATCAATTTTTGAGGTGATGTTTCCTCAATATTTAAAACCATTTCCTGCATGTTCTGTGGTGAGCTTCGAAGATATAAATAAAATTAAGCAATTAACAGATCGACACGTTATTCCAAAGGCGACCAGTCTAAAAGCCAAAAGTACGCGCGGTGTTCAATGTGAATATCAGACGGTACAAGAAGTAACATTATTGCCGATTCAATTAAAACAGCTCAATTTCAAAACTCATCCATCGGCACATATGCATTTAAATCAAAATGCTACATTGAGCTTAGGATTTGAAATTTTTTCGAATAAGCACGCTTTACTCAAAAATGAAACTTTGCCGATATTTTTAGACGCTATTTCTAATTTTCCTTTGCAGGTTTTAGATAGTATTTTTAAATCGACTACAAGTTTTTCGATTCGTGTGGGGCAGCACATTTTTGATATTGCTAATCCATTTGAAATTATGGGCTTTGATGAAGTTCAAAGTGTTCTACCTATCGATCAACATACACATCATGCATATCGTTTACTGATGGAATATTTTTGTGTTCCTGAAAAATTCAATTTTTTAAATCTAAATCTAGATTTCATTAAGTTTTTAAGTTTAGAACATAGTGAATTTGATGTTCAAATGCACTTTAAACTCAATTTAAATGATCAAGCAGCAATTCGAAATTATTCTGAATTAAATGCTGCAAATTTTAAATTGTTTGTTACACCAATTGTTAATCTTTTCAATAAACAAGCAGAGCCGCAAAAGATTAATCATAAGCGAATGGAATATCCATTGGTGACAGATGCACACCATCCTGAATATTTTCAAGCCTATAGCATTTTAAAAATGAATATGGTGCGTGAAAAAAGTAACCAAGATGAAGTGTATTATCCGGTACTGCCTTTTTTTGCAATGAGTCATTATCATCAGGATAAAGTCCAGTTTTTTTATAGTTTAAATCCGCAGCAGATGAAGAATAAACATCAGGAATTAAACTATTCAATCATATCTCGTGCTTTAGACCCACATAGCACTCAGTCCGATTTTATTAGTACTGAACTACTATGTAGTAATCGTGAGTTACCTTACGAAAGTTATAATAAAGATCAGAATGCATTAACTCTGAATGATAGTAATTTGGCCCGTCGTGCCCTGATGCTCAAACGACCGTCGTTACCGTATTATTTTGAGCAAAATAAACAAGAACAGTGGCGGGTCATTTCACATTTATCTTTGAATAATATGTCTTTAATGAAAGGCGATACGGTCTCTCATATTAAAGAACTTTTGGAATTGTATAATTTACCTAAATCGAAAGAAAACCAAATTATTATCGACTCCATAAAAAATATTCAGTTTTCTACCACACAGAAACTTGTAGATAGTAAACCGTTTCCATTATTTGTCAGAGGTTTAAAAGTACAGCTCGATATCGATGCGGATATATTTAGAGGGCATAGCCTGTATATATTTAGTCAATTGCTAGCCCATATCTTTAATTTAAAAGTCAATATGAACAGCTTTGTCGATGTCTCGGTTTTTGATGCAAATAGTCAACAGGAGTTATACCAATGCGTGCAGAACGTTGGTGGCAAGAAAGCTCTGTAATTGACGGACTTTTCCAAGAACCGAAAGCCTACGAGTTTGTTCAAGCTACTCGTTTGTTAAGACATGCACCTTATGGAGCAGCTCAAGTCCATTGGGCCAATGACTTTGAGTTTAATAGTTCACTTAATTTGAACTTCCCGAACACTGAAATTGAAAGTTTAGAGTTCAACGATGAGAAAGTTGAACTGACAAATTTAATGGTGGGTTTAACGGGTATTCAAGGTGCATTACCTTATAGCTATACCAATAAGATTAAGCTCAGCGGGCGACATCAGCGACACGAAACACAAAAGTTTTTAGGACTGTTTAATCATAAATTAACAGCACATTATGTTGATGCCAGTTTAAATTATCATTTACCTATTCGTTATGAAATCGAGCAGGATAATCACTATCTTGATATTTTACATGCATTAAATGGTTATATCCGTAGCCAGCATGATCAGCCAGATTTAGATGATTATTTTGCTGAATTCTCAGGTTTAATGCAGGGGCAAAACAATACAGCTTATGCATTAAAAACCATGCTGAATTGTATCTTTAAGCAGAAATTTGATATTCGAGAATTTATCCCTGAAACTTTTGTATTTGAAGAAGATCAGAGAACATGTTTAGGTGGATCTCAGCCGAGCTTATTGGGGCTGAATACTTTTTGTGGTGAGAAGATTCAACAGATTGACGAAAAAATTGAAATCGTGATTGGACCTTTAAATCATGAAGATTATTTAACATTTTTACCGAATCAGGCACGCAGCCTAAAATTAAAACAAATGATTCAAACTTGGTGCAGTCCAACATTAATGGTGGATGTGCGCTTAATTTTACAAAAAGAAGAAATAAAACCGGTGTGTTTAAATTCTTTGAGCGGAATTGGTTTAGCTCAGGGAGCATTTTTACAGCCGAATAAACAGGTCGATAATACAGAAACCTGTTATGCCTTAATGGGGAATTCATAATAATGCTGAAATTAATAATTGGAACCTTTAGTACGCTTTTTGTTTTGTGTACTGCTTTCGTGATTTTTTACTGGCGAGATACAGGCTATGACCCTACAGCTTTTGATCTGATCACCTATTTTCTACTTCTTCCTGTCGCTTTATGTGCAATTATTTTGTCGCCTTATTTGCTTTACAAGGGCATTCAACATCAAAAAGAAAAAAAACTTGAAGCTGAAAAACGTGCAGAAGAACAAGCTGAGCAACAACAACTTGAGGTCATTGAACAAGCAAAACCAAAGCCTGTCGATGTACAGCAATTTCGTTTAAATGTTTATTCTTCAGCGGCTTGGCATAGTTTTGGTGAAAACGAACAAATTATCCAAGATATTCAACAATTCAAAAGTCCTGAACTCGATGATAAATTATTCAATGCATACGGTTTGCCTGTTCTTTCATTTCGAATTAAAGATTTAGATGAACTTACTAGTGAAGAAGCAGATGATGAATTTAGTGCCATCACCATGCGTGAAAAACGCATCCAGTCACTTATTCAGCAACAACTAGAGCAACACGTTGAAAGTCTATTTTTAATTGCAGAGCATCTGAAGCAATCAGCACTCTTTTATGATAGTGAATTGGCATATCAGTACCGTATGCATCCGGGTTGGGTGGATCCAGATTATACGCAAGATGAACATCCAGAACATTTGGCGAACAATGCACAGCAAGTTTCACGTCTAAATCGTATAAATGTTCATATTTTGCTTGCTGATAATTTGATTCATCAATGGAATGATGATTATGCTCAAATTATTCAGCAATATCTATCTGACGGATTTTCGATCATTCCCGAACAAATTCATATCGAGCCACATTTTATCGGCACTCAAGTCGCTTATTCAGAATGGTTAAGCATTTTAGAGATGATTTCAAAACAAAAGTTTGAAGTCAGTTTGATTCTGAATGCTGACTCTGAAATCGACCAAGAATGGATTGATGAAAAGATGTGGTTACAAGAAAAATACATTGCTGCAGAGTTTGCATCGAGTTGGTGTTTGGCTGCTTCAGACGTTCAAGTTCGAGGTTTAACTCCAAATAAAGTGCTACAAGTGGTGGCACATGAGCCTGAGTTGAAACGTAATTTAGAGCTTAAAGCACTGAATAATTTAGATCAGTATGATCAAGAACAACCCTTTTTATTGATGTTAGATGATGCAACAGATATGAAAGTGGTGAAAAAATTACAGCATAAATTTAATGAAACCGCGATTGAAACCTATCATTTTTTATATACAAAACAGAATCTTGGAAATACCCAGCAATTGGCAAAAATTTTTGGATTCATGTTGGGTATGCACTTGCCAGAAGAGTTAACTGCCATGATTTATAGCACAGACCAAGAATCGACATTTGCTTTTATTCAAGCATTTTCAGTAGAAGATGAACTTGAACAAGAAACTGTTTAATTAGAATTAAGACGAAATTGAGAACATTGTGAACACACTATTTTATACGATCCTCGGTTATGTTTGGCAGTACGTCACCAATCCTAAAGCGATGGTGGCTTTGTCATTTTTTGTGGCCATTGTGGCTATGCATAATTCGATTCCACAAAAGACTTTTTACATTGTGGTTGCTGTTTATATTCTCGGATTAATTCTGTGGGGTATTTATGAATTAGTGCAGCATTATCGTCATAAACAGCAAGGCGAAGAGCTGGCTGAGGCGATTGCCAAAGATAATGAAGCTGAATACGGCAAACAAAAGAATAAAGAAGAACTTGCGCTGATCAATCAGCAAATGAAAGACTCGATTCAACTTATCCGTAAATCAAAACTTGGCGACAAAAAGGGTAATGCAGCGCTATATGAATTACCTTGGTACATGGTGATTGGTAACCCAGCAGCGGGTAAAAGTTCAGCGATTTATAATTCTGGCCTTAGATTTCCATTTGAAGAAACTCATCAGAAAATGGTGTCAGCAGGTTTAAGTGGAACACGTAACTGCGATTGGTTTTTCTCTACAGATGGTGTGTTACTCGATACCGCAGGTCGATATTCTGTTTATGCCGAAGACCATTCAGAATGGTTAGGTTTCTTAAATATTCTCAAAAAAAACCGTTCTAAAGCACCAATTAACGGTTTAATCGTGATTGTTTCTGTGGCTGAGCTTGTCAGTCAAAGTCCTGAAAAATCAATCAAATTAGCCAAAAACTTACGCGCACGTATACAGGATTTGACTGAACGTTTAGAAATTTTTGCGCCAGTGTATATCGTTTTTTCAAAAATGGATTTGATTGCCGGCTTTACTGAATTTTTTGATTGTTATGATAAGGATGAATTTGATCAAGTTTGGGGTGCAACACTGCCTTATGATCCAGACTCATCTGAGCATGCTGTTGAGATGTTCGAAAAGCATTATTCAATTTTATACGATGGTTTGAAGAGCGTCAGTACTACGCACTTGAGTCGTCGTCATTCGCAAAATATTTCTCCAAGTGTAATGACATTTCCACTTGAGTTTAAAAGTTTAAAGCCAGTGTTAAAAACTTTTATTGGTACGTTGTTTCAAGACAACCCTTATCAGTTTAAACCAGTTTTCCGTGGGTTCTATTTCACCAGTGCGTTACAAGAAGGTGTGATTGAAAGTCCAATGACCGAGCAAATCGCTGAAGACTTTCATTTGGTGAAAAGTACGGATAGTGAGTTTGGCATTCCTACGAATTCTGTTTCGCAAGACCATGGTTATTTCTTAAAAGGACTCTTTTCAACCGTCATTTTAAAAGATAAAAATCTAGTTAAACAACATATCAATCCTGCACGTAAACGTCAGCGCTTTATGGCATTTATTGCTGCATTGTTATTGGTTGCTGTGGTGCTTGGGTTATGGGTTTGGTCGTATCGTAATAACCAACAACTCGTGGCGGAAGTTCAAGCTGACTTAGACAAAGTTGTGCAAATGGAAAGCCGTAGCGGAAGTGAGCTTTCGACTCAATTGGATGCATTGCTGATATTACAAGGGCATTTACAGCAGCTCGATCACTTTGATGAAGATCGTCCTTTGAAATACAGCTTTGGTTTATACCAAGGGAATAAAATCCGTGAAAAACTTAAAGTTGAGTATTTACGTGGTATTCAACAAATTGTATTGGCACCATCTCAGCAAAATATGGCGCAGTACTTACAACGCGTTAAAGCCAATGAAGCGACGTTGAAAGAAAATCACGTCAATGTGCAAATCACTCAAGCTGTGAAATCAAATCAGCCCTATTTAGAACCATCAGATACTAACCCTCAGGATGCATATAATGCACTGAAGGCGTATTTGATGATGAGCAATCATAAATATATGGAATCGAGCCATTTGAGTGACCAAGTTACTCGTTTCTGGCGTTCATGGTTAGATTCAAATCGCGGTCAAATGCCACGTGGGGAAATGATTCAAAAAGCTGAACAAGTTTTATCTTATGCGATGACTTTAGCTGCTGATCCTGCGTTCCCGCAAATGGAATCTGATCCTTTATTGGTTGATCAAACACGTCAATTATTGACGGCTGTTACTATGGGTATTCCTGCACGTGACCGCGTTTATAATGAAATTAAAATGCGTGGTTCGGTACGTTTCCCTGCGGTGACAGTGAAGCAAATATTAGGTGAAACAGGCCAAAACAGCATGTTAGGTAGTTATGCCTTGCCGGGTATTTTTACTTACCAAGCTTGGAATGATTATGTAAAAGATGCGATTAACCAAGCTGCGAATAATCCGACAGATACCCAAGACTGGGTACTCAATACCAATCGATCGGATGACCTGACGTTTAGTGGTAGTCCAGACCAGATCAGTAAACAGTTAACCGAACTTTATAAGCAGGAATATATCGCTGAATGGCGTAAATTTTTAAATGCTGTGCATTATGGAAAAGGTGCAGATGTCGCTCAGCAGTCACGTTTTATCGATATTTTAGGTGAACCTGAGAATTCTCCAATTCGTAAAGTGGTGGACCGTATTGCGAAAGAAACCAGTTGGGATAATCCAATTGTTCAAGCAGAACTGGCTGCGCCTCAGAAAGGCTTTATTGCGTGGTTTAAACGTAAAGTTCTCAGCCGTGATGATGCGCAGCAGGCACAGCAAGTTGCTTCTAAAGCCGGTCAAGGTGTTATTGCAAAAGAGTTTGATGTGTTCTATCAATTGGTTCGTAAGCGTGATGATCAGCAAAACAAATCTATTTTAGATGAATACATGCTGTCTTTGAGTCAAGTACGTAGTAAGTTCAATGATTTGAAGAGTGGCGGTGACATGGGGCCTGCAAGCATGACATTGGTGAAACAAACCATCAATGATCAAAGCTCTGTCTTTAATAGCACGCAAAAATTTGTGGATGAAAAAATGTCTGTGGGTCTGAATGAATTAGACCAGCAGTTGATTCAAAAGCTCTTTATGCAGCCGGTGACCCAGTCATTTGAAGTATTACTGATCCCAGCTCAAAACGAAATTAATAAGTTATGGGCAATGCAAGCGTATCAACCATTTACAACCAATCTTGCACCTAAATATCCATTTAATAGCAATGCTACTTTACAAGCGACCAGTAATGAAATTAGCCAAATTTTTGGTGAAAACGGAAGTATTGCTCGTTTTGTAAAAGAATATTTGGATCCATTGGTGATTCGTCGAGGCTATACCTTAACCACGAAAACATGGAAAGATTTGGGCATTGGTTTAAATCCACAATTTGTAGCGAACTTCCAACGCTATGTTGCGCCAAGTAATGGCGTTGCTACAGGGGAATTGAGTCAAGCAGCACCTGCGGCAACCAATCAATCGAACTTCCAGTTCTTCCCATTAGAAAATACACAGTTGCTTTCATATACCATTGATATTGATGGTCAGCGTATGGTGTATGAAAACGGTGTTCAGCAATGGGTGAACTTCGTTTGGCCAAATAAAGGGGCAATTCCGGGTGCACGTATTACTGCAATTGACTTGGAAGGTCAAACGCATACGATTTTTGATGAGCCGGGTGAATATGGTATTAACCGATTGGTTGAAGGCGCTCAGCGTACACAAAATGGTAATTCATTTGAAATGGTGTGGCGTAGCAAACAAAATCCAAAAGTGTTTGTAAAAGTGAACTTCCGTTTAATTAGTGGTAACGCATCTGGCCCAACTACAGGTTCAGGCTATTCAGGTATGACTCTTGTTGATCAAGTGGTGACGAATAAAGGTATTCGTGTCGTCGCAGCGCAAACGATGCCTGCAGGACAAGCGCCTGTAGTGCCAGCGACTTCACCGATGAGTGTTGTGCAAGGAACAGCAACACCATGATGATGAATTTAAAAATGAGAGCGGTGGCATTCGTGCAAAAGAACAAGGAGTGTGACGATGTATGAAGTGAGAACGACACCGCTGTATTATGGGAAATGTCCAGCTCGTGGTGACTTCTTAAAGAGCCGTGAACAATATTCACTGATTCAGTTAATCGATCAGTGGATCACGGAGGCGCTTGAGTTCGCTATGCGTTCAGACAATTTTAATGCAGCGTATAACTCACTGCCTTCATTAGATTTCTTTATTGCCAGTCCAAAAGATAAGCGTTTTTTGGTTGCCAATTTGATTAGTAGTGAAGACAGTTCAAAGCGTCAATTTCCAATGGTGCTCGCTCATCTGCTAGAAATCGATGATCCTTTCGATAATATTTTGTATGCACCTTTTCGTTATAAACAAACCTTAATTGACTTATATCAGCGTAACCGAGTGATGCGTTCTATTCGCGATCCCGATATTTTGCTCGATAAATTAGGCAAACTGAATAACGAAATTCAAGTGTTCGGGACAGAAGAAACCTCTTCTTTTTATGAGCATCATACGTTGCATTCATTTGCACGTTTATTGAATTTTACGCCTTATCAGTTGGCGCAAAGCATGATTGGTCTCGGTTTGCTGCTACAACCGATTATTCATCAGGGCACGTCTCGGTTGAATAAAGTGTTGATTTTACCAATTAATAATATTAGTTACTGCTATGAAATTGCGGCTTTTTGGGTCAACCTAATTAGTCGTTTTGTCGAAAACCAAGATGCTGAGTTACTCATTGGCATCCTACACAGTGATTCACCTGTTTTACTGTTTGGTTTTCAAGGTGCTGATATTACTGCACTCAGTGATGTTTTTACCCAAAATATGCAAAGTGATCATTGGGTTTCCCTGATCGATGCCAGTTGGATTGATCCTTATCTTGAACAAAATGCAGGCTTAGCCGTTTTGGAACAGTCTTTGAGTGAGCGTCAGATCAGCCTTATTCATGGCATTAAACTTTTTAGACAGACTTTTATAGAAGAATAATGATGCAAAGAATCTTACCAATGTTGCCCAAATTTATTGCGAGTGTATGCATTTTAGGTTGTTCGACTTTGCTTTGGGCAGAGCCTATTGTGATTGAAGGTGCTGTACCGAATGAAGCAACCAAGCAAGAAATATTAAATAAAGCCTATTTGACCTATGGTCAGGCAAATGTGGTTGATAAAATTCAGGTTCGAGCGGTTACAGCACCTAATGGTTGGGGTAATAGCGTAAGCCAAATGATTAATGATGACCTAAAAAAAGTAAAACAGGGGAAACTCTCTGTACGCGGAACGCAAGTCGATTTAAGTGGCAAGATGTCAAATCAAAATGATATCCAACCCACGACCACCAAGTTTCAGTCTTTGGTCACAGCACCTTTTCGTTTCAATGCACAGCTTTCTGTCAATCAGGCTGAACAGGCCATTATTGATGCGGCTTTACGTAATCGTATTATTGAATTTGAATCTGGAAGCGCGATTTTAGCACCATCTGGGGTACAGATCTTAGATGAAATGGTTATCGCACTGAATCGCGTCGGTGGGAAAAAAGTACGAATTATTGGTCACACAGACAGCTCGGGGAATCCTGAGAAAAACTTAAGTTTAAGCCAAGATCGTGCTAATGCAGTTAAAAACTACCTGATTTCAAAGAATATTGCGGCGGCGAACTTAAGTACTGAAGGGATGGGCTCAAATAAGCCTGTAGCAGACAATGCTACGCCTGAAGGCCGTAAGAAAAACCGTCGTATTGAGTTTGAAGTGCTGTAACTATTTCAACTTAACTACAACGGCTAATGCAACGAATGAACCCAGTGTATCTAGACTGGGTTTTTTTATGCTAATTGACTCAGTCGATTATTTGATAACTGAAAACGACATTTTTTAAAGTAGCAGTGTTATAACTAAATAAGACTATATTTTGAATAGGGATAAAGTTTTAATTTTTGCATTTTATAACACTAAAGCATTCATATTTTGAGCAATAAAACAGTGGATTCTAAAATCAATTAAGGTTAAAACATAAGAATCAGTTTTGGATATGCGTTTCATATCTACTGCTTTCAACCTTGTCGATAAAGAATAATCACTTTTGACATGGTGCAAAGTTTTAAAAAATCTGCAGGACAGTGCGGAAAAACAACAACTCAATATGGATGAATGTGGGAGCAAAGAATGCTTGGTAATATGATGTTTAAACCGCTTTTGATTAGTAGCATGATTGAACATGCGGGTCGCTATCATGCGGATAGTTTAGTCATTTCAAAAAATACAGACTCGACGATTACGAAAACCACTTGGGGTGAAGTCCATAAAAATTCAAAACGATTTGCCAATGTTCTTGCATCACTCGGTTTAAATTTAGGGGATCGTGTTGCGACCATCGCTTGGAATAACCATCGTCACTTAGAGTCTTGGTACGCTATTTCAGGTAGTGGTTATGTATGTCACACCATTAATCCACGTTTATTTCCAGAACAATTAATTTTTATCATCAATGATGCCGCAGACCGCGTCATGTTATTTGATAAAACCTTTTTGCCTTTAATCAAAGCAGTAAAACCACTATTAAAATCTGTTGAACATTTTATTTGTTTAGATGCACCAGATGCAGCAATTATCGAAGCAGTGCCAGAAGTTAAATTTTATGATGAACTCATCGCGGCGCAATCTGCAGACTATACATGGCCAGAATTAGATGAATTATCGGCTAGTTCGTTATGTTATACCTCGGGTACCACAGGCAATCCGAAAGGCGTGTTGTATAGTCATCGTTCAACAGTCTTACACAGTTATGCGATTTGTATGCCGGATTCATTAAATATCTCAGCGCGAGATATTATGATGCCTGTTGTGCCGATGTTCCATGTCAACGCATGGGGTACGCCATATGCTGCGGCAATGGTGGGATGTACTTTAGTGCTGCCAGGCCCAGGTTTAGATGGTGCGAGCCTGACACAAATGATTGATGACTATAAAGTATCTGTTGCATTGGGCGTTCCAACGATTTGGCAAGGTTTAATTAATGCTGCGCAGCAAGCGGGTAGTCAGCTCCAGAGTTTAGTGCGTAATGTAGTTGGTGGATCTGCTTGCCCACCTGCGATGTTAAAAGTATTTAAAGAACAATTTAACTGTGAAACGATTCATGCTTGGGGAATGACCGAAACCAGTCCATTAGGTTCTTCAAACCAATTTAAAGCCAAACATTTGTTATTATCTGAAGAAGAACAATTACAAGTACGATTATCACAAGGTCGTCCGCCATTTGGAGTTGATTTACGTATTACCGATGAAGAAAACGGTACACACGAAGTTGCACGTGATGGAGAAACGACGGGTAATTTACAGATCCAAGGGCATTGGATTATTGGCAATTACTTTGGCAAAACAGAGTCTGCATTAACCTCAGATGGTTGGTTTGATACCGGGGATATTGCAACCCTGAATGAAGATGGTTTCTTAAAAATTAGTGACCGTTCAAAAGATTTGATCAAATCGGGTGGTGAATGGATTTCTTCTGTTGAGTTAGAAAACTTGGCTATGGGACATCCTAAAATTGCAATGGCAGCAGTGATTGCAGCGACTCATCCGAAATGGGATGAGCGACCTGTTTTGATTGCAATTAAAAAGCCAGATGTCGATTTATCTGATACAGAAATTTTGGATTATTATGCAGATAAAGTCGCTAAATGGCAGGTGCCAGATAAAGTGATTTTCGTGGATGCTATTCCTTTGAGTGGAACAGGTAAAATGCTGAAAAAAGATTTACGTGAGCAATTTGGTGCTGTACTACTTGAAAGCTAACTTAATATAAGTCACTAACTAAATGTTGGTAAGGAGCAAAACGCAAAGGTATGTTACCTTTGCGTTTTTTATAAAAACTTAAATTTTGATAAATACCATATTCTTAATATGAGGTTTTTAAATAAATTTTTTTCAACGAATCCATAACCAAGTTCAATGAATAATCTAGCCGTGTTGGGTCGCATTCAATTCAATAAAAGCGTAAATTGATGAGGCATCCACCGTTAAACCACCTTTCTTATGTTTCCAGTTTGGATCTTATTCACTTTAATGGCTGCTTTTATGCAGTCATGGCGTAATGCATTTCAAAAACAACTCAGTACCACTGTTGATGTGTATGGTGTCACCCTTGCACGGTTTATTTTTGGACTCCCATTTGCCTGCATTTATTTATATGTGCTGTACCAACAACAGCCTGTGACTCAGGTGACCACATTTACAACTATGTTTTGGGTCTATGTGGTGATTGCAGGACTAAGTCAAATTTTAGCGACGATTTTAATGGTCTTGCTTTTTAAGCAAAAGAATTATGCCATCGGTGTCGGTTTAGCGAAAAGTGAAGCCATATTTGCGGCCATTGTTGGGGTGATTTTCTTAAGTGAACATTTAAGTTTATTTGGTTGGATTGGAGTTTTGATTGGTGGTGTTGCCGTTTTTCTTTTAAGCAAAGGTTCTCAACGACAAAAATTATCTCTGCCAACGTTATGCATCGGTGTAGGAAGTGGATTAAGTTTTGCAATTACCTCTTTATTGGTTCGTGAAGCCAGTATAGAGCTAAGTGATTTACCGACTTTGCATCGTGCGGCGTGGGTGTTGTTGAGTGTAATTGGCTTTCAATGTGTGATTATGCTGCTTTACCTCAGTTTATTTAGCCGTAAAACGCTCATTGCCATGTGGGATAGAGTCGGTCTGACCTTTCGCGTTAGTGTCTGTAGCTTTCTAGCATCCTTGGGCTGGTTTACTGCTATGAGTATGCAAACGGTTGCGATTGTCAAAACCCTAGGTCAAATCGAAATCTTATTTAGCCTCTTAATCTCTGCATATTTCTTTAAGGAAAAACTCGCAAGAACCGATCATTGGGGATTAGCCTTAGTGGTGATTGCGGCGATTATGGTGATTTGGGCTTAATGTGTGCTTTAAACATTCATGGAAGCAAATAGAGGCCGAATTTAAGTCAGATTTTCGAATATTTTTTTAATTAAAATATGAGAAAAATTAATGTTTACTAAGATATTTATCATGGAATTGTTTATGATTTAAAGGATGATTAAACTTTGAACATGATTGAAAATGTTCAAGTTGTTCAATTTATATATTTATTTTTCGAATTTTAGCGTTAATTTTTTTTAATTATTTTTTATTTATATTGCCAATATAAACAATGTATTGATGGGAGGGCTTAAATTTGGAAATACTCATACAAACATTATCCTTCCCAGCATTGTTAACGATTTTAGCTTCGGCTTTAGGCTGTGGATTGCTCATCGGTTTGGAGCGTCAACGTAACAACAATTTGGACAGTGAACAGAGTTTTGCTGGTTTACGCTCATTTACCATTTGTTCGTTGTTTGGAGCATTGTGTTTTTTAATCCATTTAACTGTTGGTGTGATCGGTGCAATTGTCGTCAGTATGTTTAGCTATTATGGATTAAGTCAACAAAAACAAGATATTGGAACAACCACTGAACTTGCTTTTGTCATGACTTATTTGATCGGTGCCGCTTGTGTTTTTAATATTCCACTTGCTGCGTGTTTGGCTGTCGTGTTGACCCTCATATTATTTGGAAAAAAAGGCTTACATCATTTTGCAGCGCATTGGATCAAAAACTATGAGTTAAGAGATGGGGTCTTTTTACTGGCATTGATCCTAATTGCCTTACCTTTAACGCCGAATCAAGCCTATTGGGGTTCAGTATTAAATCCCTATGTGATTTTAAAATTACTGATATTGATCTTGGTGGTGCAGTCATTAGCGCACATCGCCAAGCGGCTTCTATCTTCTGATAAAGCCATTATTTTATCGGCCTTGGCATCAGGTTTTGTGTCGAGCACAGCAACAATCGCAAGCTTAGGCATGGAAGTGCGAGCAAGAAAAGCCAGTGCCAAAAGTAATGCAGGGGCAGGACTTTTTTCATGTGTTGCGACATTGGTTCAACTCTTGATCATCGTACTTGGGGTGAGTTTTGCCTGGTTTAAAATATTAGTTATACCAAGTATCGTCGGCATCTTGATATTAGTCCTTGCTGCGCTATATCTGATTTATGGCTCATCTCAAGTTCAGCATAATAAAGAGACAGAACCCGAAAAACTTTGTGTAGAAGCGAATGAACCAGCGCCGTTAGAAAATACCGATAGTCGAATGTTTAGCTTAAAACAGGCGGCAATCATTGCCATCACGCTCACTTTGATCCAAGCACTTGTGTATGGATTAAATCTCGCTTTAGGTGATAAAGGCTTAATTTTAGGGACATTATTAGCATCACTCTTTGAAGTCCATGCAGCTATGGCAACCGTTGTGATGCAAGGTAATATCGATAATTTGACACTGGTTTATGCTGTGGTGATTGGATTATCAGCCCATGCAATTTCAAAATGTGTGAATGCATTTCTCACAGGTGGCTGGAAATATTTTCTATATTTTGCACCAACACAGTTACTTCATATGCTGTGCCTAATCGCGGTTTTGTTATTCAGTTTAAGATAAATGAGCCAAGTGACTGCTTCATATTATTCATGGCGCAATTGCATTAATTTGGCTTTTATTTGTGGCCAACTGGTTGAAATCCAACATACCAGCGAACCGAATGTCACTAAAATGGCGCCATGCCAAAAACTTAAACTCAGTGGTGTCTGTAAAATAAACATTGAAATCAATGAAGAAAAAATCGGACTAAAATACGATAAGGTCACCAATATCGTAATATTGCCTTTTATAATACCTACATTCCACGCTGCATAGCCCAATGCGGTCACGATGGATACGATTAACATATACTTACCGGTATGTAAGTCTACGGCAGGCATTCGCGGGATACCGTGAAATATCAACATTTTTAGCCATAGCACAATGGTGATCACGACGAAAAAGAATGAAATAGGGTTATGTCCATGACTGTATTTACGTGTAATCACACAGTAGAGTGACCATAAACTAGCGCCCATAAAAGCAAGAAAATAGCTTAATGGATTGGACTGAATGTTGGTAAAGACGGTAGACCAGTTAAAACTTCCGTTAACAGTTTGGATTAAAATAATGCCGCCCAAACTAATGGCTAAACCAATGATTACGAAAAAGTTAAATTTTAATTCTTTAAATAATATTAACGCGGCAATTGTCAGACTCGGCCATAAATAATTGACCAAACTGATTTCAATCGCTTGTTGAGCTGTTTGAGCCAAAGCAATGGCATACGAAAAACACAACTCATAAATCACAAATAAAAGGGTGGCATATATCAAAAATTGGCGCGGAACCAGTTTAAGGTTTGGAATTTTAAATAAGAGCAATAGAATAATTGCGCTCAAGGTATACATAAAGAGCACAGCAAGATCAGGGCCAATACTGAAACTAATTTTCTTAAGTAAACCAACAATAGAAGACCATTGTAAGATTGCACTGAATCCAATCAGCGTTGCAAGATTTTTGGACATGATTGCTCGAAGATTTCGCAAATAGCGAATGAATTTTTAATTTTTATTATAGTCTTTATTCAGTCGTTTAGTATAAGCGTGAAATTATCAAACTCTATTTAATTAAAAAGATTTAGAGCTCGTCGTACGTCAAGAGCAGCATGGCGATGAACTAGGTTTAGGTTCTGGTTTATTAACACAAGATTTAAAACTTGGACAATGTATTCATGCCTATATTCGTGCGAATCCAAATTTTGACTTAGCAGAGGGCGTTAAGTCGGCAATTATGATTGGCAATGGCTCAGGAATGGCGGGTTTGCTTTCACATCTTAAGCAACGTGTCGCAACAGAGCACTATCAAAACTGGTTAATTTATGGTGAGCGTCAACAAGCTTTTGATGCAATTTTTGCTGATGAACTGCATGAATTACAAAACCAAGGTAAAATTGCAGAAATCGATCGGGTATTTTCTCGTGATGGATTTGCTGAAAAGTATGTGCAAGATGTCCTAGTTGTAAAAAAAGCTGAATTGATTGATTGGCTAGAGCAAGGGGCTTGTCTCTATATCTGCGGCAGTTTGAATATGGCTAAAGCGGTAGATGCCACTTTGCAAGAGATACTGGGCATTGAACAACTGCATACACTGCGTAAAGCAGGTCGTTACCGCCGTGATGTGTATTAAATAATTGATGTCTACTGAAGAAGTAAAGTAATGATGCAGTTCGTAATGAGATGGATCGATAGTTTAAAAAGGAATAATAATGGATAAATTTGTAATTAGAGTTTATCACGATTATAAAAGGCTAATTATAGCTATTTTTTTTATTATTGAGTTTTTGATTTTTTTAATAAAGTATTACTTTTTTGGGATAGGTTTCTGGAGTTTTATTGGTGCAGTAGTTTTTTTTATTATCTTTGTTGATCTAATTTATAATGGGAGTTATTTGTTGATCGGGAAGATAAAAAAAGAAAGTGAAGTTTATGAATATTATATTAGGTTTATCTATATTAGACTTCTTTCATAATTCATTTTTTGCTCAGCTCTAAATTATAGATTCCCGCAATTAAATTGAATCTTAAGCCCAGTCTTTTTCCTCGATTACGATATCGCTCGGCAAGGATTTTGAAAGTTTTTAAACTACCAAATACATGCTCAACCCCAATTCTTCTTTTGTTGATTTCTTGATTATAGATTTTTAGTTCAGGATCCAATTTACAGCGCTTTTTTGCTTTTAATGGCAACAAGCTATTTGGATACATTGCATAAATCCCTTGATAGCCTTTATCTGCAAGGATAAAGGCACCTGCCGGAATCTGATGTAAGTTTCGTTTGAAGAGTTCGAAATCATGTACAGCACCACGATCAGTGCATAAACTCAGAATTTGCTGAGTTCTATAATGAATGATGGCCTGGACTTTGAAAGTATGTGCCTTCTTTTTGCCACTATAGCTTTTCTTCTGTTTTTTTAGGTCTTTGTATTGGAATTTCTGTGGCATCAACAATCACCACGTTCCAGTCGATGCCTTCGCCCTCAGGCAAATGCTTCGGTAAATTAAATAAATTGGACTTGATCAGGCAGTCCTCTACATGACGGACAATTCTTGAAGCAGTCGGCTCTGACACACCATAACTTGTTGCAACATGGAACAAGGTTCGGTATTCGCGCCAATAACTTAAGCACAGAAGGATTTGATCTTCTATGCTCAATTTAGTTGGTCTACCTTTAGCAGGAACATGCATTTTCAGTTGTTCAACCATTAAATCAAAGGTTGACCATGATATGCCGGTGTATCGCTTAAACTGTGTTTCAGAAAGCTTCTTTGAATCGATATATTTCATCCGCAGATTATGCATGAATATTTAAAATTCTTCGGTACAAATAATCAGCAAGAGACTGTTCGTTTTTTGATTTATGAAAGAGGCTTATTATGGAAAGATATTCAAAGTATAGATGTCGTACGCCAAAATTTTGGAACCATTGATGAGATTCAACTCTATATATTGTGTTCAAATACAATCATTTATATTACCGAAAATACACAGGGTTATTACTATTTCATTGATCAACTGCATCAGAATTTTCCAGAAATAGATGAAATTTGGCAAATTTCAATCCTTGCAGATGATTCAGGGCAACCATTCAATATTTTAAAAAAAGGCAATGGTCATTGATATGAAAAGTTATTTAGCCGTCTACGATATTGGCGCATAATTTGCTTGCTTCTACCTAATTTTTTACTGTTTGATATAACAAATTAGGAAGTTGAAGTGACTACAGGCTACTTACGCGGGCAAGACTTAATTGACCAGATCCAACAACAGGATTATTCCAGAGACCTAATTGGATATCATGGCGATGTACCTCAAGTCATATGGCCTAATCAGGCACGTATCGCAGTGCAGTTCGTGTTGAACTATGAAGAAGGTGGAGAAAACCACATCGAACATGGGGATGCAGGATCAGAACAATTCTTATCCGATATTATTGGAGCGGCCAGTTTTCCTGCCAAACATATGTCGATGGACTCGATGTATGAATACGGCTCCAGAGCAGGTTTTTGGCGGATTCATGAAGAATTTAAAAAACGTGATTTACCCCTGACGGTCTTTGGTGTCGGTATGGCTTTAGCACGTAATCCTTATATCGTCGATGCGATCAAACAATCCAACTATGATGTCGTTTCACATGGTCAACGCTGGTTACATTATCAAGATATGCCGATAGAGCTAGAACGTCAGCACATGGATCAAGCTTTTAGTGTGCTTGAAGCTTTATTTGGAAAGACGCCTATTGGCTGGTACACAGGGCGTGACAGTCCCAACACACGTCAGCTATTGGCTGAATTTCCGCAAATCAAATATGACTGCGATCACTATGGTGATGATTTACCTTTTTGGAGTCATTTGACGAATGAAAGTGGTCAAACCCGTCCACATTTAATTATTCCTTATACTCTCGAAAGCAATGATATGAAGTTTTGTTCACCGGGTGGTTTCAACAGTGGTGAACAATTTTATCAATACCTTAAAGACGCTTTTGATGTGCTATATGCAGAAGGTGAAAGCGCGCCAAAAATGTTATCGATTGGGATGCATTGTCGTATTTTAGGGCGACCAGGCCGTTTTAAAGCACTACAACGATTCTTAGATTATGTGCAATCACATGAAAAAGTCTGGATCTGTCGCCGTGGTGATATCGCGGAACATTGGTATACACATCATGCAGTCTAATAAAAAAATATTTGGATAAAGAGGAGCTTAGCTCCTCTTTTTTTAGGCCTGTACTTATGTAACTGACTTCATAGACCTAGGTTGGCACTGATATTGCAAATCTAAATTTGAACAATCATTCAATAATTTTAGGCGAATTTATAGTGCAACTTGTTGAATTTAATAAAGCATCCGAAGCAGATGTAAAAACTTTTTTAAAGCACTGTGTGCAAATTGAAGGCTGGGCAGAACACATTGTAGCGCAGCGTCCTTATACCTCTGTCACGCAAATCACAGAGCAAGCAGTAAAAGCTGCAAATGCTTGGACTTGGGATGAAATCAAAAATGCTTTAGATAACCATCCACGGATTGGTGAAAAAAAGGCACAGGCTGAATTAAGTAGTTTGGAGCAACAATTTTCAAATCGAGAACAGTCTGAAATTTCAGCAGATGAAGAAACTCAATTTGCATTGCTCAAAGGCAATATGGCGTATGAGAAAAAGTACGGTTATCTCTTTTTAATCAAAGCTTCAGGCCTCAGTAGTGAAGATGTACTACAGGCGCTGCAATATCGATTATTGAATGATCCTGAAACAGAAAAAAGAATTGTCCATCATCAACTGGCTGAAATTGCCTTATTAAGATTAAAACAGGAGCTTAGCGCATGATTAGCTCACATATTTTAGACACCAATCTAGGCAAACCTGCAGCGAATGTCCGCATTCAATTATTTAATGCACACGGAGAGTTACTAGGTTCAGCCCAAACCAATGCTGATGGCCGCGTTAATGATTTTGCACTCAAGGAATTTACAGCAGGTGCGTATAGCCTTGAATTTGCGACTGCTGAATATTTTCAGACGTTAAATACCGAAACCTTTTTTCCAAAAGCTGTGATTCATTTTTATGTAAAAGATGCCTCGCAGCATTTTCATATTCCTTTACTCATTAGCCCATTTGCATATTCAACGTATCGCGGAAGCTAAGAGCAAAGTTAAAAAATAGGGGATATAAAAATGACAGAACAAGATAAAACAGTTTCACCAGAACATGAATATTTAGGCGCAGGGAAAAGCCTTGCCTATGGTCTACAGCATGTATTAACCATGTATGGCGGTATTATCGCTCCGCCATTGATTATTGGTACAGCCGCGGGACTTGAACCTGCGCAGATCGGTTTATTGATTGCGGCGGCGCTTTTTGTGGGTGGCTTGGCGACCATCCTGCAAACCGTAGGTGTGAAATATATCGGTGCAAAATTACCCTTAGTTCAAGGGGTTTCATTTGCAGGTGTGGCGACGATGATTGCCATAGTAACCACTGGCGGTGGGCTTTCTGCTGTTTATGGCGCGGTGATTGTTGCATCTCTAATTGGCTTTTTTCTAGCTCCATATTTTTCAAAAATTATTTGTTTTTTCCCACCGATTGTGACTGGCTGTGTGATCACCGTGATTGGTCTTTCATTGCTGCCTGTAGCGGTACGCTGGATGATGGGGGGCAATAATAAAGCACTAGACTGGGGAAGTGCTGAGAACATCAGCTTGGCATTTTTAACTTTAGGTATCGTGATTGCGCTGAACTTAACCCGTAATGCAACCATCCGACGTTTATCTATTTTGTTAGCCATCGTCTTCGGTACAGTGCTCGCTTATGCCTTTGGCTTTGGCGATTTTTCTAAAGTTGCAAATGGTAACTGGATTCAATTTCCAAGCTTCTTTGCTTTCGGTATGCCAACTTTTGAGTTAAGTGCCATTATTGCCATGCTGATTGTGACTTTAGTGATTATGACTGAAACGACAGCAGATATTATTGCCGTTGGGGAAATTGTTGGTACTAAAGTGGATGCTGAGCGTATTACCAATGGCTTACGCGCTGATATGCTATCTAGTGCAGCAGCGCCAATCTTCGGTTCATTCATGCAAAGTGCTTTTGCACAAAATGTCGGTTTAGTAGCGATTACTGGCGTGAAAAGTCGCTTTGTTGTCGCAGCGGGTGGAATGATTTTAGTCGTATTAGGCATTCTGCCAATTATGGGGCGACTGATTGCAGCGATTCCTGTCCCTGTCTTAGGCGGTGCTGGTTTAGTTTTGTTTGGAACGGTCGCAGCAAGTGGTATTCGTACCTTGGCGAAAATTGACTATAACGAGCAAAAGAACCTCATCATTGTTGCGACTGCAATTGCAGCAGGAATGATTCCAATTATCGATCATTCTTTCTATGCAAACTTCCCGAAATGGGTGCAAACACTCTTTCATTCAGGCATTAGTTCAACTTGTTTGATGGCGATTATTTTAAATATTGTGTTCAATCATCTGAATTTATTTAAAAATAAAGAAGTGACTATGAGCAAAGATCAGGTGAAAAAACCAAACATGGCAATAGATGTGCAACATTAATCATGGCAGATCTTGAGTCTTGAACCTCACGATGATTCATAAAATAATAACTTTATAGTTTAAAAAAGCCCTCTAAATTGAGGGCTTTTTATTGCGTAATATTTAAATAAATTAATTAATACCAAGACATTAAATAAGATATTTACTAACAATTGGTTAAGTGATTTTTGGTCTATTTAACTCTAAGTATTTAAGCTAAAAATACATTAATTTGAAATGTGAATAGGCGTTGGGAACTGAAACACATCACAATTATGCCCAGCGCCAATACGATCGATGACGGCAAAGCTACTTGGTGCTTCGAGTGTCAGTAGTGGATGATGCCATGTTCCTGCACGATAGTTGACTCCTTGGCTACCATCAGTGATGAAAGCACATAGCTGTGTAAGATCAGGGCTGTGATCATCCAACGCAGGTGCAACAACCACTAAAAAAGCTTGCGCTTGCATTGGAATAAACGCTTGTGAGCCGTTGGGATGCTGCTCTAACATCGAAATCGTAAAAGGCAACTCAGTCGTTTTGATATTTCTGAAGATGCTAATTCCAGCAACCGCATCACCTGAAATTTCTGTTTCTACGAGGGCATGATATCGCTCTGTATGTGCGTCATTGATGTGGAAAAAATCATGTCCAGTCGTACAAATAACCTCACCAAAAGGCGCAAAGCCTTCAATACTTAGAGCTTGTATTTTTATGCTGTGAGTCATGTTTAGATATCTTATAGGGTATTTAATTAAAAAAATTGAAACCATACACATAGGAAGCACGAAGGCTTCCTATTTGATTAACACTGCATTTAAGGATGTATTTTTCCCCATAACCGTATGCGACTAATTCCCCCGTCAGGAATCATATTGATGCGGATATGCGATATTTTTTCATGCTTTAAAATCTCACTGACAAAGCTATGAATATGATCCATCTGCATGTCTTGTGCATCGAGTAAAAAAGGCCAGAACATACTTTGCGGAATCAGTTGAGGGTCAGTGGCATCTTCTACATAGATCGCTTGTATAGAAACCTGCGCAGGGAAGTTGCCTTTAAAATGGGCAGTATCAATATCAATTTTCTCTATTGCACCAGATTGGCCCAAAGCCAAAATACACCAGTCAAAACCTGGTGCACGGCGACGTTTCGTTTCCCAACCATCTCCCATATTGATGCCGCGACCAGGGTTAATTAAGTTTCGTGGATGTCCAAAATGAGCATCACTATAAGCAATAACACGTCCACCATTTTCTAGTGCAACGAGGTCTAATGTGCTCATACTATCTTGAATTTGAACCTGAACTTCACCATAGACTTTAAATCGTGCAATACCGCCGTCTGGATATATATTTAAACGCACATGGGTAAAAACCTGATCAGTTGAGACCTTCAATATATGGTGTTGGCTCGGGCCCAATACGGTATTGCCTAAGATATTGACCCATGCTGCCTGTGCTAGTTCACCACTCGGTGCAAAGCAGGCTTCAACTGATGCGGAAGCTGGATAATTCCCTGTAAAGAATGTTGTATCAATATCTAAGGCTTGAATTCGACCAGCAACACCGAGTTGGATGATTGCCCAATCATAACCTGCATGGCGTTTACGACGCGTTTCCCAACCATCCATCCATTTGCCATGCTCATCAAATTTATCTTCGACGAAGATAGGTGCATTAAATTGAAGCATGCGTTTTGATTCTGCAAAAAAATCATCTGAACAATCAAGTATTTTTGCACCAATACGGTCATCTGCTAAATTTGTAAGTGTCTGTAATTGTGCAGGAATATCAAAACTTGGTGCGAGTAAAGTCGCCATATATAAAATCCATTCACTATTTTCATTTAAAACATATGCATTTTGTTTTCAGTGTTAAAAATTTAACATTTGATAAAAACAAGCATTTACACGTGTTTAGAAGCACAGCGTGTGCCAACTTTAGATTTTTTATTGCTTTTTTGAAAAAATGGCATGCTTTTCGCTTTTTAGGAGAAAGATATTTAAAAACACAGGGGAGTTATAGATGGACATTACAATTATTGGTGCAGGTATGGCGGGCCTAACGACTGGGATCGCTTTGAAAAAATTTGGACACCAAGTAACCATCTATGAACAGGCAGAACAAATTTTACCTGTTGGAGCCGCTATTTCTTTATGGTCTAACGGTGTCAAATGTTTGAACTATTTGGGGCTAACCGAACAAGTCGAAAAGCTCGGTGGCAAGATGGATCATTTAGCCTATATTGATGGTTTAACGGGCGATGTTATGACGCAGTTTAGTCTGTTTCCTTTAATTGAAGAAGTTGGACAACGACCATATCCCGTTTCACGTGCAGACTTACAAAATATGCTCATGGATGAATTTGGTCGTGAGAATATTCATCTAGGCAAAAAAATGGTGAGCTTCTCAGAACGAGATAATCAAGTGATCACCCGTTTTGCCGACGGAAGCGAGGTTCGGGCTGATTTATTGGTCGGCGCTGATGGCACACATTCATTGACACGGGCATATGTATTGGGTGAACAAGTTGAGCGCCGCTATGCAGGTTATGTCAATTGGAACGGTTTAGTCGATATTTCAGAAGAATTTGCTGCGGCAGATCAATGGACGACATTTGTAGGAGAAGGTAAGCGCGTTTCGCTGATGCCCGTTGCCGACAACCGATTCTATTTCTTCTTTGATGTCCCTTTAGCAGCAGGCTTAGAAAATGACCGGACACAATATCAGGCCTTATTTAAAGAATACTTTAAAGGTTGGTGTGAACCGGTTCAAAAGCTAATTGATGCTGTAGATGCCCAAAAAACCAATCGGGTAGAAATTCATGATATTGAACCTTTTGCAGATTTCTACAAAGGTCGTGTGGTGATTGTGGGTGATGCAGCACACAGTACAACGCCGGATATTGGACAAGGCGGCTGCCAAGCAATAGAAGATGCAATTTATTTAGCTCGTTCTTTACAAATCAATACTTTGGGCTTGCAAGATTCATTGCGTCGTTATCAAAATAAACGTAATGAACGTGCCAATGAATTGGTTCTGCGAGCGCGTAAGCGTTGTGATGTAACCCATATGAAAGATGTAAGCGTAACGCGCGAATGGTATGCAGAACTGCGTAAAGAACAAGGCAATCATATTATGAAAGGTATTATCAGTAATATTGTAGGTAATCCATTGGATTAAAAATAAACTAATAAAACTTTAGCTTTCAGCAGCCAGTTCGAATTATTCGCACTGGATTTTTTTTACAAAAAATTAAGTGACAAAAAAGCTTAAATAATGGTTTTAATGGTTCAAAGATTTTAAATTGATCTTAATTTCTTCCATTTTTTCCACCAAAAGATTAATCATGATCTGAGAAATTCGAGAGGTTTGGCGCTTCGATGCGACACATAAAGCGATGGTCAAACTGTGTAAGCCTTTTTCACGGATCGGTTTAAAAATAATCTTATTATTCTCAAGCAGTGGCAAAGCATCCATGTATGACATCAAACTGATGCCTAATTGTTGTTGAACCAATGACAATATCATTCTAATGTCATTACATTCGATCTTTTGAATCGGACTAAACTTATGATGCTTATATAAAGTCTGTACATATTCACTAATAATGAGTGGTTCACTCGGCAAAATATGCCGTTCATTTAACGTATCTGAAAGATAAATTTTATCCATCCCACCCAAGGTATGATGCGGCGACATCACAAAGCCCAAAGGAATTTCTATAAAGGATAAAATCTCTAATTGGCTATGGCTTTTGGGATTTAAAATAATGCCAAAATCTAATTCTGCATCGACGATTTTTCTGGATATATCATCACTGCTATTCATGCTGATGTTGAGGTTGATCCACGGATAAGTTTCAGCCATCTTTTGAATACAGTCGACGACAAAACTGTCATTCAAAGCTGCAATAAAGCCCATTTCAATGTTTCCACGGTTTAAGCCTTGGATTTCATCAAATCGAGTTCGCGTTAGTTGATATTCTTTTTGCCATTTTAATAAATCGGCATACAGTAATTCACCCGCGAGCGTCAGTTTTAAGCCCTGAGGTAATCGTTCAAATAGGGCAACCCCCAGTTCTTCCTCTGCCAAAACGATTTGTCGATGTACTGCCGAGACTGAAATAAAAAGTTGTTCAGCAGCTTTACGTAGACTCCCAGTCCGTGCAACCGCCATAAAATATTCAGAAAATCTAGAAAAGGTAATCGACATACAGGCTTCAATCTCTATCGCGTCATCAGCGAATCATAATGTTATGCATTTTAAGCGATATTCATGCCAGCTTTATCAAATCAAGCAATAATGAATACTTAATGTTCTAAAAAATAGAACAATCTATGCAAATCATTCTAATAGACAGAAATGTGTTTAGAATTTAATTTCGACTTAGAAAATAAGGATTTAGCAAAATTTAAATAGAGCTAAATGCTGAAGAAATATTGAAAATGTCGAGATGAACTATGAATGCCATTCCAGTACTCAATTTATTTACCCAACCTCAGTGCAGTACATTTGATGCCAACGACTGGAATATTTTGGCGCAGCATTGGTATCCCGTTGCACGTGTAGAAGATGTTTCGACTGAACCGCAACAAGTGCAATTACTCGATGTAAAAATGGCGTTATATCAAACTGAAAGTGGAAAAATTCATTTGGTTCGTGACATTTGTCCACATCGAGGGGTGCCACTAACTAAAGGCTGGGTCAAGGGTGAAGACATTATTTGTCCATATCATGGTTTACATTATAACGGCGCAGGAAAGTGTGTAAAAATTCCCGCACAGCCAGAGCTGACTCAAATTTCAGAGCGTTTTTCATTAACTAAATTTCCAGTTGTATTGAAATATGGATTAGTGTGGACCAGTTTATTTAACCGAGACGAATCTACGGCCAATTTTCCAGATTTAGACACGTGGGATACCGAGCAGCACCAATCGATATTGCCACCTTATGTAGATATTGGTGGTTCAAGTGGGCGTCAGCTCGAAGGCTTTATTGATGTTGCACATTTCGCATGGGTGCATCATGAGAGCTTTGCAGACCGTGAAAATCCTAAAGTACAAAAATATTCCACAGTACGTACGGACTATGGACTACATACAGAATATCTCAGTGATGTGAGTAATTATCCGCATGGCTTACAACATTTAGCGCCAGAAGATTTTTTATGGAAAAGAACATTTGATGTCTATCCGCCATTTTCAGCAATTTTAACCATCGATTTTCCTGAAAATGGGGTGTTGAAAATCTTAAATGCCTGTTGTCCTGTATCGCATAATAAAACCCGTTTATTTGTGCCTTTAACTCGAAATTTTGATACCACAGGAGATTTACAAGCAGTTTATGATTTTAATGCACAAATTTTTGCTGAAGATCAGGACATGGTGGAAAGTCAAAAACCTGAGGAATTGCCACTGGATATCAGTATGGAGGCGCATTTCGAAGCAGATCGCTCATCCACAACCTATCGTCGCATATTAGCCGAATGGGGGCTAAGCAAACGTTATACCGTTTAAATTTTATATTCGAATAATTTTATATTTGAAGTATTCATGCAAAAAAGCGACTCAATCGAGCCGCTTTTTGAATTTGTACACTAAGGATTAGTTTACACGTATCCATGTTTGGCTGCGTCCAAGCGCAGATACACCAATATAGCCACGACCATTCAAAGTCTTACCGTCATTCGACATTTTCGCATTGAAGCTATAGGTTTTACCATTTTTGGGGTCAGTAATTTTACCGCCGTCATAGGTATTTTTACCGGTATTTTTCAAACCATTCACGATTTGTACACCGAGTAATGGTTTATTGTGGAATTTACCAACACATTTTTGGCAGTTTTCTGCTTCACCCGGGGTGAGTACATCAACGATTTTTGCAGATAAAACGCCATTTGAGGTTTCGTTAAATTGAACTACGGATAAAGGTTTTTTTGTTTGGTCATCGATGGTTTTCCATTTAGTACCATGCAATGGATCAGCAGCCAATGCTAAGCTAGACACCAGTGATAAACCGATTAGGCTAAGAGTTGTTTTTATCATTTTAGAACCTCTATTGAACATAGTAAGAGATGTGCATCCCTGATCTTCCAAAGGGTGGATACACAAGACTTGGAAAATTACAAAGCATCAGCCTTGCTTTCTTCAAGGACTATATTCACAAAAAAATAAGTATATATTGTGGATTTTATATACTGATTTTGAATATCTAGAATCTGGATCGTGTAGAAAAATAGAATAAATGTTGAGCTTTGTTTATAACATTTGGGGTTTGTATCACTTTTATAAATATCAAACGCAATTTGATTTAAAAAAATTGGAGCTACAATCCGCAAAAAAGCAGGAGATAAAAGGCTCATTAAAGCTTTTAATTTTTGCTCTAATCATGGCGAATTACATTCATTTGATTTGAAGAAATAACGCTAAATAGCCATGTATAGCATTCATATTTTAGAATTAAATAAAATCATTTCATTCATAGATTAGAACTCGTTAAGCTTGTGCTATGAATAATACGAAAATGCGGCTTGATCACTGAACTGGATTAAGTGTGTATAGGAATAACGATGAAAAATTTTAACAACAAAGTCGCAGCCATTACTGGAGCAGGTTCAGGTATTGGACAGCAATTAGCCATTCAACTGGCTCAATCAGGTGCGCATCTAGCATTAAGTGATCGCAACCTCGACGGCCTTGCACAAACGGCTGAAATGATTAAGCACACCGGTGTGAAAATAACTCAGACCCAGTTAGATGTGTCTGATCGTGCCGCTGTCGAGCAATGGGCGGCTGCAACCCAAGCTGAATTTGGTCAGGTCAATTTGATCTTTAATAATGCGGGTGTCGCGCTAGCCAGTACAGTAGAAGGTATGCATTATGATGAAATTGAGTGGATTATGAATATCAATTTCTGGGGCGTGGTGTATGGGACAAAAGCATTTTTACCGTACTTAAGACAAAGTGGCGATGGACATATTGTGAATATTTCCAGCTTATTTGGTTTGACAGCTCAACCGACTCAAAGTGCCTATAATGCAACGAAGTTTGCAGTACGTGGTTTTACAGAATCTTTACGTCAAGAATTAGACTTGGAAAATGTCGGAGTGAGCGCTACCTGTGTGCATCCGGGTGGAATTCGAACCAATATTGCAAATAGCGCGCGTATGAGTGACAGTATTCGTGCGTTGGGTATGAACCCAGATAGAGCCACGAAAGCCTTTAATAAAGTGTTGAAAACACCGCCTGAAGTTGCAGCAAAAGTGATTTTAGATGCGGTAAAGCAAAATAAACGTCGTGTTTTGATCGGTAATGACGCCAAAATCATTGATTTAATTCAGCGGATTGCACCTACACGTTATGCCCAAGCCATAGATCTGCTCAGTGGTAAGAAAAAACGTAAATAATTCAAAGATAAGTAAAAAAGGGATGATGCAACATGATCCCTTTTTTTTGTTTTTGTCAAAATATATATTTGAAAATGTATTTCTAAAATGAATTAAGCGGTGCTAGAGAAGACGCTATTTTGAAATCACATAATTCCAGCATGAGTTCAATTGATTAAAAATTTTGAACCATTTAGAAGTAAAATATGAGAAAAATTGATATTTAAATAAAAAATGAACACTTCACCACAAAATATAAGACTATTTTAGCTTGCTAACAGAATTGTATTAAAAACGTCCTAAGGATTGGACTACACAGGTGACTTAAATGGAATTAAGACATTTAAAATATTTTGTCATGGTTGCACAAGAACTTAATTTTAGCCAAGCGGCCTTAAAACTTTATACGGCTCAGCCTTCTCTTAGCCAACAAATCAAAGACCTCGAAGAGTTTATTGGCGTACAGTTATTTATTCGCTCTAAACGTAAAGTTGAACTGACCGATGAAGGAATTGTTTTTTTGGAACATGCCAAAAATATTTTGGAAAGTGCCGATAAAGCAGTTGCAATGACGCGCCAAGTCAAAAAAGCCAAAGACCAAAAAATCACCATTGGTTTTGTACCAGTTGCAGAAATGAAAATTTTTCCTTTTATTATTCCGAAACTCACAGAGATGTTTCCTGACTTAAAAGTTGAACTTTTAAGCTTAAATGACACTCAAATCGTCAGTGATTTACATAATGGACGTATTGATATCGCCATATCGAGGGCAGATGTTAATAACCATGAAATTTCGAGTCAGTTGATATTTGAAGAGCCTTTGATTTTCTTGATGAATAATCAGCATCCATTTGCAAATCAAAATAAAATATCAGTCAAATCTTTAGAAGAAATAGATTTTATTATTCCGGCTGAGGAAGTGTCGTCAGTTCTGCATCATAAGATTTTAAAATTTGCAGAAGACAAAAAGATCAACTTAAAAATCATCCAGCGCGCCAGTAATATTTTATTCAACATTAATTCAATCAATATCACACAGTCGTGTACGATTTTACCGAGTTATATTGCAGATATTGCTTATGAAAATATTATTGTCAAAAAGTTAGATACGGACCTTCCAACAATCAACTTATATATGAGTAAGCGCAGTACAAATACATCACCTAGTGTGCAAGCATTTATAAATTTAATTAACGATTTTTTTCATTTGAAGTTTGATTGAAGTTTATCATTTAGTTAAGTGATTCTATTCAATAAATAATCTTCTCAGGGGGGTAAAAACCTTTGGATTTACGCTGCTGATAAAGTTTATGTTGGTTCAAATTAGATGGTTTTTTTTAAACTAAGGCTAGGTGGCGATTACTTCATCATAAAAATTGAATCTGTGCGTTGCTATGCTTATTTGCCTAAAGGGTTCACTGGATTGCCAAAGTTGTAGAGCTTTTATTGACTGCTGTGGGATTAGATGTTCAATAAGCTTTTGAAATCGCTCATCGAGAATTGCCTGAATTAACCGAAGTCTAAATGAAAGCATTTTATTTTTGATTAAACAAAGAAGATGTAATTTTCCATCTTCTTTGTATTAGCAATGCGTTTGGATATTATGAACTTTTAGAATCTTGAGTCGTTGTCATCGGCGCTTGTGTAGTTACACGGTTGGTCAAAATGATATGTGCCGCGACACCGATACAAATCCCCCAAAATACTGAGCTTAGCCCTAAAAAATGCATACCTGAGGCTGTCGCTAAAAAAGTGATCAGCGCTGCATCACGGTTGGCCTCATTTTTCATCGCAACCGACATATTTGTCCCAATCGCACCTAATAACGCTAAACCTGCAAGTGCAGCGACTAACTCTTTAGGTAATAGGCTAAATAACATGACAATGCTGCCTGCAAATAAGCCGCCTAAAATATAAAAAATACCATTGGCAATACCGGCTATATAGCGTTTTTCCTTAAGTTCATGTGCATCTTTGCCCATACACATGGCTGCGGTGATAGACGCTAAAACAATAGTAATGCCTCCGACACATGCGACAGCGAGCGAGGCAATACTGGTTGCTGTGATAATCGGCTTGGCTGGCGTTTCATATCCACTGAGTTTCATGATCGCCATCCCCGGAAGGAATTGACCACTCAGACTGACTAAGATTAAGGGAATTGCCAAATTTAAAGTTGAGTTCCAAGTCCAAGTTGGAGCAATAAACTGCGGTATAGCGAGCTGAAAATTTACATCAACAGGATTGATTTTCCCTAATGTAAAACTCAGGACAACACCAGTTAGCAAGACCCAAATCATCGCGTAGCGTGGCGATAGTCTTTTAGAAATAAGAAAGACTAATAACATGCCAAAGACAATGATCGGCATACTATCTGTAGCAGTGAACAGTCCAAGCCCAAACTGAAATAAAATACCTGCCATCATCCCCGCAGCGACATCTTGAGGAATCCATTTTAAGAGTTTGTCAAAATAGCCGGTGATGCCAATCAAAAATATAACGATAGCGGATGTGATATAAGCCGCTATGGCTTCATTCAGTGAAATATTCGGAAATAGGGTGACTAAAAGAGCCGTACCGGGCGCTGACCACGCGGTAATCACCGGGGTTTTATATTTAATAGAGAGATAAATACCCGTCAGTGCTGCACCAATAGAAATGCCCCAAATCCATGAAATCATCATGGCTGGGGAGACTTGGGCTTTTTGTGCGGCTTGGAAAAAAATAATCAATGGGCCTGAATATGAAATCAGCACGGCTAAAAATCCTGCAACCGTCGCTGAGATCGACCAATCTTCTTTTAATGTTTTTAACAGGGGTGCCATCGCTTTTGCCTCCATGCGACTATGTCAATGAGCCTGTTGAATTTAACCAATGATTTTTAGAGATTAACCTTGATCTCCACCACCAACAGGGACGACTGTTCCTGTCATATAAGATGAATCATCGGATGCCAAAAATAGGATGGCATTGACTTGTTCCTGAATTGTGCCATAGCGCCCCAAGAATGTACGGTCAATGGTTTGATCGACCACGTCTTGCATCCATTGTTTTTCATGATCTGACAATGGGTTTGCGTTTCTTGGTACTTTCCGTGGTGGCGCTTCTGTGCCACCTGTGGCTACGGCATTGACTCGAATACCATCTTTTGCATGCTCAAAAGCGAGTGCAGCGGTTAAGCCATTGACCCCACCTTTTGACGCTGAATATGGCACACGGTTAATACCACGGGTTGCAATAGAAGATACATTTACAATCGTCCCTTGCTGATTTTGAATCATTTCAGGTAACACGGCTCGGCAGCACCACATAGTTGGAAATAATGAACGATTAACTTCCTTAACGATTTCTTCTTCTGAAAACTCTTGGAAGGGCTTCATCCAAATCGCACCTCCGACGTTATTGATCAAGATATCAATTCGGCCATATTTTTCAATGGCTTGGGTAGCAACTGATTGAGCGCCTGCATATGTTTCAAGATTGGCTTTAACAATAATGGCATCGCCATTATGGGCTTGAATATCGTTCAGCGTATCTTCAACAAAATCTGAGAGATCTGCCAATACCACTTGAGCGCCTTCCCGTGCCACTTGTAGTGCGACGCCACGACCGATACCTTGAGCGGCACCGGTTACAATCACAACTTTATTGCTAAATCTGGCTTGTTCTGACATTAAACTATTCTCCCTTAATTCGCTGAGAATTTTTCAAACAAGAAGTTTGCAGGTTTAACGCCTTCTGTATCTAACCAGCCACGTACAGCTTCAACCATCGGCACAGGACCACAGAGATAAATATCTACATCGCCATTGTTTAACCAATCTTTTTCAACATGACTGGTCACATAGCCTTTACGTTCATGCTGTGACTCAGGGTGAGCGACCACAGTACGGTATTCGAACCACGGGAGTTTGCTTTGTAATTCATCGAGCTTGTCTTTTGCCACGATGTCAAAGTCATTGGTTACGCCAAATACAAGACGAACAGGTTGTTCAGAACCTTTTTCTTCAAGCACTTGTAACATGGACATAAACGGCGCAATACCTGTACCACCTGCAAGCATGACCACAGGGCGGACGACATTACGCAGATAAAAACTACCAAAAGGACCTTTGAAGGTCATTTTGTCGCCGGCTTTCGCATCGGCACTCAGGAAGGTACTCATTTTGCCTTCAGGGACATTACGAACCACGAAGCCTGTTAAACGATTGCCCGGCTTTGAACTAAACGAATACGAACGTGTTTCTTCAGTCCCCGGAATGCCGACATTGACGTATTGACCTGCCAAGAAGTTAATGTCAGGTTGACCTTCATCCAGTTGAATATCAAAGGTAATCGTAGAATCCGACATATTTTCAACACGAGACAATGTGCCTTGAAACTCATGAATTTCAGTTTTACACACGTCAGATGATGCACTAATTTGGAAAACAGCATCTGAACTTGGACGACATTGGCAAGCTAAAATATAACCTTGCTCAGCTTCTTCGGGGGTTAAAGCATCTTCGATATAAGATTCTTCAGGCATGTCGTAAGTACCCGACTCACAAAATGCACGGCATGTCCCGCATGCGCCATCACGGCAATCTAGAGGGATATTGATTTTTTGACGATAGGCTGCGTCGGAAAGGGTTTCACCTTGAGCAACACTAATAAAACGAGTAACGCCATCTTCAAATTGAAGTGCAACATTATGGTTTGACATGGCTGAATATCCTTTTGAAAATCTGGTATAACGTGTCCTTTCAGCCAAATATCCTTCTGGCTGAAAGTAAAACCTTGCTTAGTGAAATAAGCTTTTAGAGGTGATAAATATCAATAACTTGGTTGATATAATCGTTTTTCAGAACAACATATTTGCTGAGGATTTTTGGCTGCTCGCCTGAAAAATCAATTTCATAACGTGACATGCCAAAGTAGCTATAGTTGGTTTTGTAGCGGAAACTTAAGGTGTTCCAGTTAAAACGCACCGTCACTTTGTCGCCATCACGTTCAATAATCTCGACGTTATTAATGTTATGGCTGGTTCGGGTATCTGGCATCGTGGCAGATGAACGCTCAGTTTTAATGCGGAAGACACGGTCTTCTAAACCTTGACGGTCTGGATAATAAATCAAAGAAATCTCAGACTGAGGATCCTCTGTCAGGCGGTCATCATCATCCCAAGCCGGCATCCAAAATGATGCAGATGGGGCATAGCACGCTAGCCACTCATCCCACTTTTCATCATCTAAAAAACGCGCTTCGCGGTAGAGGAACTGAGATACAGCTTCAATGCTTACGCTGTCTAAATGTGCAGTTGCATTCATGCGACATCTCCTTGTTCATTTGCGACTTGTTCAGCTAGTTCTTTTTCTTCAGCGATGGCATGTTTCATGGTTTTTAACCAATATTGATGCTGAGCAAGGTAAAGACCTTCATCTTCGGTTTTGATGCCAGTTAATAGTGGTTTTAATCCAATTTCATTGGCTGCATCATCCGGTCCATGAATCCAGTGTTTTGAACCACGGCACATGTCGTTCCATTCCAATTCAATCCCTGCATAACCTGCTTGGCAGGCACGGAATTCTTCTAAATCGTCAGGTGTTGCCATGCCTGAGGCATTAAAGAAGTCTTCATATTGACGAATACGACGTGTACGTGCTTCTGGCTCTTCACCGACAGGGGCGATACAGTAAATGGTGACTTCAGTTTTATTGACAGAAATCGGGCGTAAAACTCGAATTTGTGAACCGAATTGATCCATCAAATAGACGTTTGGATAAAGACATAGGTTACGTGAACGCTCGATCATCCATTTCGACATCGGTGCGCCGAATTTTTCGGTATATTCATCGGCTTTGCTAAAGTTTGGACGGTCTTCTGGGTTTGCCCATTGGGTCCATAACAACATGTGACCACTGTCAAAACCATAAGAACCACCACCTTGCTTGCCCCAAGAACCCGCACTCATGGCACGAATATTATCTGCCGCTTGTGCTTCTTTACGGTGCTGAGTGGTCGCTGCATAGTTCCAATGCACGGCTGATACGTGATAGCCATCTGCGCCATTTTCAGCTGTCAGTTTCCAGTTACCTTCATAGGTATAGGTAGATGAACCACGTAAAACTTCCAAACCGTTTTCCGACTGACCTTCGATCATGTCGATAATTTTGGTGGTTTCACCTAAGAATTCTTCAAGGCTTGGCACATCAGGATTTAAGCTACCAAATAAAAAGCCTTTATAACTTTCAAAGCGCGCGACTTTTTTCAAGTCATGTGAACCATCTTGGTTAAAGCAATCTGAATAACCAGCTTCAGCAGGGTCTTTAACTTTGAGCAATTTACCAGAGTTATTAAAAGTCCAACCATGGAATGGACAGGTGTAGGTTGCTTTGTTGCCTTTTTTATAACGACATAACTGTGCGCCACGGTGTGAGCAGGCATTGATCATGGCATTCAGTTCACCATTACGGTTACGTGCAATGATAATGGGCTGGCGACCGATATGAGTCGTGTAATAATCATTGTTATTTGGAATTTGGCTTTCATGTGCCAAATATACCCAGTTACCTTCAAAAATGTATTTCATTTCAAGATCAAACAACGCTTGATCAGTAAATACTGAGCGGTGCAATTTAAATTCACCAGTGTCAAAATTATCGACAAGAAGTTCATCAATACGATCTAGATGGCTGGTGTTAATTACAGGAATACGTGGCATGTCCATTCTCCGACTGTCCAATGAGGGGATAGTCGCCGAGTTGTCAAACTTGGATGAGACAGCTCGGCTTCCTTTGAGTGAGTAATTAAGCGCTAGCGCGTCGACGATCAACTTCAGTATTTGGTGCTGCAGCTTGTTCTTTAACTAACTCAACATTAAAGCTAATGTGTTTAAACGGCTGGTTTAGACCACGACGCGCAATTTCAGCTTCGTCTGTGATATCAACAGCAGTTGCTACCAGACCATCACGAGTTGCAAAGGCAAAGTCGTCCCAAAGGTATTTATCACCTTCGATGTTGAATTGAGTGGTTAGCTTGCGGTAACCTGGTGCAGAGATAAAATAATGTACATGCGATGGACGGTTACCATGACGGCCTAATTTGTCTAAAACAAATTGAGTTGTACCTTCTGGAGGGCAGCCATAACCAACGGGCATCGTAGTTTGTGCAACATATTTACCGTCTTGGTCAGAAAGAATCGTACGGCGAAGGTTAAAGTCAGATTGAGACTTATCAAAGAAAGAATAGTTACCTAGGCTGTTGGCATGCCAAATTTCAACTTTAGCGCCTTCAATGATGTTGCCTTCGGTATCTGTTACTGTACCTTCAATAAACAGTGTTGGAATTTTATCGGTTTCCGTACCATCATCCATACGAGCAAAGCCCACTGATTCAGGTGCGCCAGCCACATATAAAGGGCCTTCAATGGTACGTGGTGTACCACCTGTAATACCTGCTTTCGCATCAGCTTCATCGGCACGTAAATCAAGATAGTGCTCTAAACCTAAACCAGCGGCTAAAAGACCCAATTCGTTTGCTTGACCCGCGTCTGTAAAATACTCTAGACCTTTCCATAGTTCAGTTTGAGTAATATCTAGATCTTCAATCGCTTGGAATAAATCACCCAATAAACGTACCACAACTTGCTGTACACGTTGGTCAACAGGCCCTGTCGCTGTATCTACGTTCATTTGTTTAACCAGAACATCAATCTCTTGACGGTTCATACTATATCTCCTTAAGTATGCATTTAAGTATGGGTGGCTATCACTCGATAAAAGAGGTCTTTGGCTGCCACGTTCCTTGTTTGGTTGTCTAACAATACTTTTTAAGTTGTTTCGTGTAGCGGCTGAAGTTTCTTTCAGGTAATGCGCTGCACGATGTGTTTGATCTGTTGGATGGGATTAAAGTTGCTTAATCCTGTCTATGTGATATACCTTAAAAGAATAAAATCTTCACGTCGAAGATCAAATTTGCATTTTATTATACTTAATAGGTATTGATGGCCATGGAACTAAGACACTTAAGATACTTTGTCGCGGTGGTTGAAGAGCAGAGTTTTACCAAAGCGGCAGAAAAACTATATATAGCTCAACCACCTTTGAGTCGGCAGATTCAAAATTTGGAACATGAGCTTGGAATTCAGTTATTTGAACGAGGTAGCCGTCCGCTTAAGACTACGGAAGCAGGCCAATTTTTTTATCATCATGCTTTAAAACTTTTGTCTAATGCAGAAGAAATTAAATCGATGACGAAACGAATCGGTTTGACAGAAAGAACAGTGACAATCGGTTTTGTGAGCTCTTTATTGTTTGGTTTACTCTCGAATATTTTGTATTTATTCAAACAACAACATCCACATTTAAAAATAGAAATGGAGGAAATGGCGACCACTGAACAAATCAAAGCATTAAAAGAAGGTCGTATAGATGTCGGCTTTGGGCGTTTGCGTATTTCAGACCCCGCGATCAAACGGGTTTTACTGCGTGAAGAACGCTTAGTGGTAGCCTTACATGCAAGTCATCCTTTGGCACAAAAAAAGGAAGGAGTCTATCTTGCAGATCTGATCGATCAGCAATTGATTTTTTACCCAAATCACAACAAACCAAACTTTTCGACCCAAGTGCGTGGCATATTTTCAGAGTATGGTTTGGAACCTAAAAAAGTACGTGAAGTACGTGAATTACAACTGGCCTTGGGCTTTGTTGCAGCGAATGAAGGAGTTTGTATCACCCCAATGAGTGCCCAAAGTGTGCAATTAACACATTTAACATTTGTTCCTATCTTAGATGAAGCCGCGATTAGTCCTATATTTATGGCTGTACGTCATATGGATGAAAGCGAAGATATTCGTGGTTTATTTGATAGTGTTTATCAAGTGTATGATTTAGAATCGATTCCATATGATCGTGCTGTGTTTTGAGTATGTTGTCGCTAGACGTTCAGATGAACTGCACATATGAAATGATCTATTTAAATAAAGCGGAATCAAGGGATTAATTTGTATTCAACTTTTTAGGTATACAAACATGCCTAATCGGTTTTGGACATTAAGCACCGACTTATTCATTGTGAAAAGCGAATTTTACAAGCTTCACAATTAGGAGGTGGGCTATGCAAAACCAGAAAATTAATATTAATACCTTGGTTGATGAAGCCAAATTTACGCCATTTCATTGGGGTGTTTTGATTTGGTGTCTTTTGATTATTATTTTTGACGGTTATGACTTGGTGATCTATGGCGTTGCCTTACCGTTGTTGATGCAAGAATGGTCCTTATCTGCGGTACAAGCCGGCTTACTGGCAAGTACGGCTTTATTTGGCATGATGTTTGGTGCCATGTGTTTTGGCACACTGTCGGATAAAATTGGTCGCAAAAAAACCATTATGATCTGTGTCGGTATCTTTAGTGGTTTTACCTTCTGCGGCGCTTTTGCAAGTACTCCCGTTGAGTTTGGTATTTTACGCTTTCTTGCCGGTCTAGGCATCGGAGGCGTTATGCCGAACGTTGTCGCATTAATGACAGAATACGCGCCAAAACGTATACGCAGTACCTTAGTTGCACTAATGTTTAGTGGTTATGCCATAGGTGGTATGGCTTCAGCGTTATTGGGTGCTTGGTTAGTGCCTGTATATGGCTGGAAAATCATGTTTTATATTGCAATTATTCCATGTCTTGCATTGCCTTTAATTTGGAAATTCCTCCCTGAGTCATTGATGTATTTAACCTCAAAGCATCAAACAGATACGACTCGAACGATTGTCTCTAAAATTGCCCCTGAACAAGTCCTCACAACGGATACTCAATTTATACTCAATGAAGTTTCTGAAGAAGATAACGCTCCGTTAAAAGCATTATTTCAACAAGGCCGTAGTTTCAGTACGTTTATGTTCTGGATTGCATTTTTCATGTGCTTATTGATGGTTTATGCACTTGGAAGCTGGTTACCAAAATTGATGATTCAAGCTGGCTATTCGCTTGGTGCAAGTATGATTTTCCTCTTTGCACTGAATATTGGTGGAATGGTAGGTGCTATTGGTGGTGGTGCTTTGGCAGACCGATTCCATATCAAAAAAGTTCTGAGCATCATGTTCATGTGTGGCGCATTGGCTTTAATCTTACTGGGCTTTAACAGTCCGCAAATGGTTCTGTATACCTTAATTTCTGTTGCAGGTGCAGCTACCATCGGTTCACAAATCTTACTTTATACCTTTGTCGCACAATACTACCCAACCACGGTACGTTCTACAGGTATGGGCTGGGCATCGGGCATTGGACGAATTGGTGCAATCGTTGGACCGGTACTTACTGGTGCGCTGTTAACCATGAATTTACCGCATCAAATGAACTTCTTGGTGATTGCCATTCCCGGTGTCATTGCTTCTTTAGCAATATTTATGGTGAATTTGCAAGCGTCTGTAGAGGCATCTACTCAAGGTCAATCGCCAAAACTCAATACGCAAGCTATCAAAAATCCAGCGAATTAAGCCGATATTTAAAGATTTAACATTACCCCAAAATTTAAGTTTCCAGGCCTTGATGCACAGCATGAGGGCTAGTGGGAAATTGTGACAAAAAATAAGGAAAGGGCATCGCCCAAATCGAGGTCAGGATGAAAACTCAAAAGCTAAATTTAGTCAAAAAAACCTTTAAAATTAAACCGATGCTACTGGCTTGTGCAGCTGTGTTCCCCATGTGGACACATGCGGCAGTCAGCGAGGCTGAAGTTGAACAGTTGCGTGAAGAAGTCAAAGCATTAAAAGCCATGATGCAGCAATATGTTCAACAGCAAAACACCTTGTCGAGTGAAATCAAAGACGTAAAACAAGGGCCTGTAGTTGCTGTGCAGAATCAAAAACCGACTCAAACACCGAGCCTGAGTTTAAATACCAAATCGGGCGCTGAGTTTAGCTTGTATGGCAATGTGCGAGCAGATGCATCTTATCAGGCAGAAGGCGGCAGCTTATCTCGCCTGTATAACCAAATGAATAGTGTTCCGCTAGAAGGGAATGCTGAAAGTTCAGATCGTTTAAAAGCAACACTTGCTGCCACACGTTTAGGCCTAGACTTTAAAACGCCGACTCAAGTGGGCGATGTAGGCGGTAAAATTGAAGTCGACTTTTTGGGTGCAAATGATGGACTGAGGATTCGTCATGCCTATTTAACTTATGGTGATTGGTTGGTGGGGCAAACATGGTCTAACTTTGCTGTACCTGATTATATGCCTGAAACTATTGATGCATTGGGCTATGTTGGTGGTGCTGTTAAACGTACACCGCAAGTTCGCTATAGTCACAAATTTAGTCCTGAGACAAATCTTGTGCTTGCAGCAGAAGATTCTAAGGATGACAGTTCAAATATGCGTTTGCCTGCATTAACAGCGCGGTTAAACCATAAAATGACAGATACACTCATGTTGAGCGCACGTGCGATGGGTGCTGAAAAGAAAACGGATACGGATACAGAAACTGCATGGGGACTTGGTCTGGGCGCAAAGCTAGATTTGACGGATAAAACAGTGCTCAAAGCGGATTATTACCATGTCAAAGGCGACAGTAGTTTTGTGTCATGGACCAACCAAGGTTTTGTGACCAATGCAGATAAAGACATCATCGCCACCAATGAATTTGACTCGATTACAGTAGGTTTAACTCAACAAATTTCAGCACAATGGCGCGGAACATTGGGCTATGGTTTTATGAAAGCAGATAATAATGCAAATTATGTCAACTCATTAGTCGATAAAACCAAGGCCAATAAAAACTTGTGGCAAGCTTGGGCAAATGTATTTTACAGCCCTGTTAAGCCGATTAGTTTAGGTCTGGAATATGTCTATGGTGAACGTGAAGCTTTTGGCGCTGCACCAAATGGCAGTACCAAGGGTGAAGATAACCGAATCAATGCGGTCGCGATGTACAACTTCTAATGCTATTACAGAGAATAGTTTAATTTAAATTGCCTTAGAAATTTCAATATCAATTTAACGAGAGCGTGATTGGAAGTATATTCAGGTTTTGACATTTAATTTTCCGAAAAACTTTCAATACGTGCTCTCAATCCATACACGCCCTTGATCTTCTCCGATTGAGGGCTTTTATCTTATTTAGAAACTTTTATTTTTTGACTAAAAAATATAATTATCTGTTTTATTTCATTTAACAAATCATTTGAATATAAAAATACGAAGAAGGATATTGATAAAAATCATGAATTTTGAAATATTTTGATACATACATGACGATAAAACACACTACAATCCTTGCCGTAAATTTCGTTTCACTTAGAAGACGCAATCATGGATGTCCCTCAATTTTCCAAATATAACAACACGTCACTTAAGCTTTTAAGCCTGATGATGCTTACTGCAATGGCACAATATAGTGTTGCAGATAGCAATATATTACCTGAAATCACCATTAACGTTGAACAAAGTTCAATGGATGATCAAATAAAAAAAGCACTGACTAAAGTAAATGGTGCAACCAATGCGATCGTTGCAGCAGACATTCAAGATGTACCGAAGCGAACAAATGCTGATTTATTTAAAAATCAACCGGGGATATACGCGGCATCTTCAGGAAATGAAGGGGTGAAACTGTCGATACGTGGCTCGGGGATCAATCGTGCACCGGGGGCGCATGCTTCAGGGTTGTATGTAACCTTAGATGATTTGCCATTTACAGGGCCAGGAGGAACACCTTATGAACTGCTTGAGCCGCTGTGGGTAGACCATATAGAGGTTTTACGGGGGGCTAATGGTTTAACACGTGGTGCATTAAGCTTGGGTGGTCTAATTAACTATGCTAGCCCAACAGGAAAAAATGCAGCAAAACTGTCAGTGCATCATGAAATGGGCAGCCACGGTTATCAAAAAAGTGAAATCAGTTCAGGACAACAAATCGGTGACTTAGACTATTATCTTTCCTTAACGCAAAGTGATGATGACGGTTTTCAAGATCATGCTTCAAGCCAGAGCAAAGGTTTATCGGCCAATGTGGGATATAAAATAAACCCTAACCTAGATACACGTTTTTATCTGCGTTACCGAGAGACTGAACACCAAACGCCGGGACGTCTAACCCAACAACAGATTGAACAAAATCCAAAACAAGCAGTAGCCCAAAATATCTCGCTGAATAATAATCGTCCGCAGCCGGGAAGTCTTTGGTTGGCGAATAAAACCAATATGACTTTGGACTCCGGTGATCGCTTACAGTTGGGTCTGGCCTATCATCATTATCCGATGGATTTGCAAGAAGGGTTATATAGTACTGATGTAAACTATGACGATATCAGTACCTTATTTAACTACCAATTTGACCGAATCTTGTGGGGCCATGAAAGTCAAAATACTTTAGGTTTCCGTAGTACCACGCATTTGCCAGATGGTCAGGTCGTTGAACGCTTGCGTGTTGCGCAAGGCGCGTATGCTGCGGGTACAGAAACGCGGCATTATACCTACCAAGGTGGTGACTATGTTTTACATTATGCCAATGCCTTGGCACTACACCCACAGTTTTGGCTCGATAGTCGAGTTGCATTGGCGTACACCCATCGTGAAAGTGAAGTGACATGGCCTGTGCAGAGCCATAAAGAAAATATTCGTGAATGGAATGTCCTGCCATCGCTAGGTTTTCGATATCAAATCCAACCTGAAACACAGCTCTTTGCCAATGTCAGTCGAAGCTTAGAAGCACCACATCCATGGGCTTTAATTTGGGGTTCTGATCAATACTTCCCAGATGGTAGTGGCGCAGCAACGGGACGCCAAAGCGCTCCGATTCATTTGAATAGTCAGACTGCGAATACTTTTGAACTAGGTGGGCGTGGTCAACATGCACTGGGTGAGTGGAATATTGCATATTACTATTCGCAGGTTAAAAATGAACTGTTGGCTGTTGAAATCCAATCAGAGCCTAAAAAGATTATTGCCGAATCGAATGCTTCAGACACCATTCATCAGGGGCTTGAAGCCGGTTTAAACAGTTTACTTTGGCAAAATGATGTATATGGACAAGTTCAACTGAAACAAGCCTACACCTTGAATGATTTTCACTATAAAAATGATGCGGTATTTGGAAAAAATGAGCTGGCAGGTATACCAAAACACATCTATCAGGCTGAACTTAAATATGAACATCCTTTAGGCTTTTATGCTGCGGTGAATACACTTTATGCCGCAAAGGTCGCAACCGACTATGCCAATAGTTTCTATGCAAAAGATTGGCAAATTTGGGGAGCATCATTCGGCTATATACAACCACAAAAACAATATATAGCTTGGTTGGATTTCAGAAATATGGCCAATAAAAAATATGCATCTACCGTTACACCGGGCTATAACGATGCCGGCAAAGATCCTGCGCGTTTAACACCGGGTGAAGGTCGGGCGGTATATGCAGGACTGACGTATCATTTTAATTAAGCATCTTATATTCAAATACAGCGAACAATTGAAAAGCCTTATGCTGCGGATTTGATAATAAAAAAGGGAGCCAATCAGCTCCCGTTTTTTAAATCTTTGATTGAGTTGTTAAGCAGTACGAGGCATATCCTGAATACGTCGCCATGGCTGAGCTTCTTCAATTTCATACGCCAGTTCGATCAAGGTTTTTTCATCCCCGACATCGGCTGATATTTGCATACTGATCGGTAGTCCATCGTTTTGCGTTTCTCCCATAGGAATCGACATACCCGGCGCACCCACCACATTTTGGATAGGGGTAAAAGTCACATATTTCTGTATACGTTCGAATAACTGGTCAAACGGTAATTGAGGTGACAAATAGCCAATTTTAGGTGTGGTATGTGCAAGTACAGGCGATAGCAAAACGTCATAATGCTTAAAGATTTCACGATATTGCTGCTGCATTTTCTTTAATCGATACAGAAACAGCGGGGTTTTATAAAAGTTCTTTTTATACAACTTCGATAAACCAACGGTTAAGTTATCTAATTCTTTTGGACTAAAGTCAGCACCAAAAATTTTCTTGCCAAAGGTACTCAGTAAAAAGGATAACATCCCCCAATATTCACTAAAATCTTCAACAAAGCTTAAGGAAAAAGGTAATTGAAGTTCTTCAACATGATGGCCTAATTTTTCTAAGAGTGCTGCGCTATGCATTAAGGTTGCAGTTGTTTCGCTATCTATTTGCCCTGTAATCGATTGCGGGACTAAACCGATGCGTAATCGACGTTTAGAAGGCCCATGAATCATGCCTATGCGTGGCAGCTTTTTATTGTAATAACTTGATTCCATTCCTGCATAAAAATGCGCTGTATCTCGTATGCTACGGGTTAGGACACCTTCACTGATGATATTAATCGGAAGAGAACCTGCTGCTTCACTGTCATAAGTACGGCCACGGCTAGGCTTTAATCCAATCAAACCGCAGCATGCAGCAGGGATACGAATCGAACCACCGCCATCATTGGCATGAGCAATCGGCACTACCCCGGCTGCAACGAGAGCTGCGGAACCCCCTGAAGATGCACCGCAGGAATAACTTAAATGCCAAGGGTTATAGGTGGCTGAGCCATCTTTATATTCGGTACTGGCATTTAGACCAAATTCAGGGAGCTTGGATTTTCCTAATACGACAAACCCTTGATCTAAGATTTGTTGGCTAATTTGAGGATTACGATCGGCTGGTTTTAAACCTATGGCCTTTGAACCATGGCGTGAGGGCAATCCTTGATAATCTAGATTATCTTTAAAGAAAAAAGGGACGCCCGCAAATAGACCATGTTCAACATATTGATTTTTCTCTAAAGCACGTTGAAAACAGTCCAGTTCAATGGCATTTAGATGCGGATTGACTTGTTCCGCACGTGCAATGGCCGCTTGTGTAATTTCCTGTACAGAGGCTTCTTTAGATTTGATGAGCTGTGCAATCCCCACAGCATCTAGATCTGTGAGTACATCCGAACTAAAAGCATGTATGCGTTGACTGTGTTTTTGATCTTCCATGAACGAACCTATTTGTTTTTTGAATTTTGGTAAATATTGAATGAATTCATTGTTATCTCAACAACAAATATATGTATTTGAACAATATCTGTTTGAGCATAATAATGACAATAAAAATTGTCAAATATTCGTCTGATCTGAGGAAAGTGCAGAGATTGTACTAAGGAGGGCATCTAAAGCCTGTTGAATCTCATCCTTCCATGCAAAGGAACAATTTAAACGGATATATTGAGTTTTGGCTTCCGCAACATTAAATAAACGGCCTGGAGCAACGCCAATCTGCTGTTGAATTAGGGCTTCATAGACTGCCATACTTTCAACATTTTCCGGTAGTCTTAACCAAAGAAAATAACCGCTTGGATGATATTGTAATTTGCATCCAGTCGGTAGACGGCTTTCTAAATAACGGTAAAACTGTAATTTATGTTGTTGTAGACTTTTTCTTAGGACCCGTAAATGTTTTTCATAATGATAATTTGAAATAAATTCCACCAAGGCATTTTGCAATAAGGTATTGACGGAAATAGTACTCATGAGTTGTAAGTGTTGAATCGCTTGAGAGTATTTACCGGCGTGCACCCAACCGACCCGAAATGCAGCGCCCAACGTTTTAGAAAAAGAAGAGCAGTGTAAGACCATATTATTTTGGTCAAAGTATTTCATTGAAACAGGTTTCTTAGACGCATAATGCATTTCTTCATACACATCGTCCTCAATTAAATGCACATGATATTGGTGTAATAAAACGGCAATTTTTTGCTTGATTTCATCACTCACTGTGAAGCCCACAGGATTATGCGAATTCAGCATCAGCCAACAAATTTTGACGGGATAAGTTTTTAAAATATGTTCAAACGCGGTTAAATCAAAACCATCTTGTGGATGTTCAGGTAAGGTCACCACTTTAAGGCCTAAGCGCTCTGCAGCTTGCAAGGCGCCATAGAAAATATTTTGCTGTAACACAATATAATCACCCGGTGAGGCAATGGCCTGTAAGGAAAGATTCAGTGCATCCATACAGCCTGAGGTAATCACAATATCCTCTGGGTCAGTGGCTATGCCTTGCATGCAATAACGCTGTGCAACCAACTTACGTAGAGCTAAATTACCGGGTGGAAGATTATCAATGGCATCGTAACTTTTGGGATTTCGGGAAATTTGCCCCATGATTTGGGTTAACTTTTTAGAAAAAACAATGTCTTGAGCTGGAAAGGCTGAACCCAATGGAGCGATTTTTTCATCTTGTATCGATTTTAAATACTTAAATACCAGAGAGTTAATTTCAATGGGGGTGTTTAAAGACACGATTTGAGTTTGTTCAGCCTCTATTTCGACTAAGCCTTGAGCTACATAGTAGCCTGATTTTTCACGTGCATAGATTAAGCCACGCGATTCCAACTCCTGATAGGCATTCATGACCGTGATCAAACTAAAACCGGACAACTGCACTTGTTCACGTAAAGACGGGAGCTTTTCGTGCGCTTTTAAAGTGCCATTTTCAATCAGTTGACGTAGGTGCTGAGCAAGCTGTTCCGATTTATACATAGTCATCAACAAGACAAAGTTCTGTTATAAATATAACAGTAAATGAAACTTTATATTAAATTTTTATAACAGATGAGTCTGTACTGTTATAAGTTTTTTCAAAATCACTGTATCTAGTTTTAAGTTTGAATTTTTTATAAGGTGCATTGACCACAACACTTGTGGCGTCAAATGGTAGGGAAGTTAGGGAGTTGAATATGTTTAAAGCCAGTGAATTAGAACTGTTACAACATTTACTGGTGGATGTTCCATTGACAGATTCAACGCTGCATCTGCTACAACAACAGCATACTAATTTAGAAGCGGTGCTGTTACGCAGTCGAATTTTGCGTCAAGTACAGCAAGTGGGCTATGTCAGTATTTGTCAGGAGCATATGAATGCCAAGGCTGAAAATGCGGCTTTTTTATTTGCACCCTTTATCTTAGCGAATTTGAATCAGAAGGTGATCTACGCTACACCGCAAAGCCCTGAAAATGTTGCGATATTAAATCGTTATTATCAAGCGGAGGCTAAACTTAGCGCATTTAAAGTTGAAGATGTTTTATCGGGACTAAATGTCTACATTGAGCTACATAATGAACAGCTATCGCCAGCAGAATACTTCTATTTTGGTTTGATCAATAGCTTATGTAATCCGAAAGTTTCCAAAATCATTTGTATTACACATCTACATATCGACTTAGAAAAATTAAAACAGCTCACTGAATTTTTAAATGTTGAAATCCATGTCTTGGCGGATAAAGTTGAACCGATTGATTTTGATCTAAATAAAATCAATATGTTAAAGCTGCTATTTAAAGACAAAGATCAGCAATATATCGATTTATGCCAAAAGTTTTCGTTTATCAATGCGAAAATTTTACATCGATTAGGTTTATATGAATTTGACCGTGCGCAAGTCTTGGTAGAAGACATGTTTTATTCAGAGCATATCTTTGAAAAAATGTCGGTCTACGGTGAATACATTCAAACGCATCTTCAGCACCAAGTTAAAAAACAGAGTCCTGCATAAGCGATAAAGATGACTAATTAAGTTTATAGCTGTGAATTGATCACTTTAAAAATGCAAAAAAGCTTGTAAATCTAGACTTACAAGCTTTTTTTAAATTCAAATTTAAACCAATTTATTTGGCCTAATGATCCGATTAATACTTTATGAACTGATCATGAGCAAACATGAAATGTAAGATATACATGCAATAGCGAGTTGCAATAAGTGAATAGATTATCGCTTAAGGTAGATAAGAATTATCTGCACCAACGACAAACGCTACACCAATACAGAATAAAAGCACATAGATTGAGAACCAAATAATGGCACGTTTAAAGGCCTTATCTGAAATTTCACTGTCTGCATATTTTTGCGGTTTTTTAGGCTCTTGATTACTCATAAGATGTACTCTAAATCCCTAGTGGTTATAGGTGATTATTGGGGTATAACGTCTTAAAGCATAGATACAACATTCATCTAAATTTCTATAACAGTTATAGTTTGGAAGGTAGCTTCATTTCTTAATCCATTAATAAACTATGATATTGGTCAGTTCTTTTTCTCAAAAAGTCCCAAACCAGCTTAATGCGCGGCTCATGCTGTAAATCGACTAAGGTCAGCATCCAAAAGGTATGCACAAAACGAACATCTTGCGCCAAGACTTGTTCTAATTCGGGTTTTTCCTCGGCCAAAAATTTGGGCAATATTGCCAATCCTGCACCCGCACTCACGGCAATTTGTTGTGCCAAAATACTACTACTTCTAAAGTTAGCATTGAGCTGAATAGGTAAGCGCTCTAAACAATACAATTCGGGGCTATAGACTAGATCATCTATATAGTTCACAAAAGTGTGTGATTTTAAATCTTCTAATGTATGAATGGGTTGCGTGTTTTTTAGGTATTCCTTACTGCCATAAATTTTTAAACAATAGTCTGCCAATCGAGTAATGATATAGGGGCCTGATTTTGGTCGATCGATGGAAATAACAATATCTGCTTCACGATGTGAAAGCTTGATCATTTTCGGCACAGGAATAAGGTCGATAGTCAGCAATGGGTATTTTTTGGACAATTCTGCCAAGAGCTGTGTCAAAAATGCTGTTCCAAATCCTTCGGGTGTGCCAATTCGCACACGACCTTGCATAGGTTGGTTAGGTTTTTCGATTTGTAAAAATGCCTGTTCCATTTGTTCTACCCGAGGAACCAGTGCCAAACCTTCTAAGGTAAGCTCATAACCTGTGGCTTCACGTTTAAATAATGGTGTGCCTAAAGCCAGTTCTAGCGCATGTATACGTCGAGAAACCGTACTGTGCTCAACACCGATAATACGGGCGGTATTGGTTAGGGTTTTCGCACGAGCCAAAACCAAAAAATACTGTAAATGATCCCAATCTACTTTCATTGTTATTGTCATCCCTGTGCATATTTGCACATCAATCGTGCGTGAATCTCTATTGGTAGTCAAAATTTTCTTTGCTAGTTTGAAGTGAATTGGAAAATATAAATATAAGGCTTTTGGATATTTTCTAAGTCAGTACAAAACAATAAGTGCCTATGGAGAGGTCATGAACACAATGTCAAATATTCAGTCAGCGACGGCTAAATTATTAATTAACGGTAAATTTGTAGAGTCAAACACTACAGAGTGGCAAGACATTCTAAATCCTGCAACTCAAGAGGTTTTGGGTCGTGTTCCAATGGCGACTATGGAAGAAGTGGATGCAGCGATTGCTTCAGCGCAAGAGGCGTTTAAAACTTGGCGCTTAACACCCGTACAAGCACGTATGCGCATTATGTTGAAGCTACAAGATCTGATCCGTAGCAATATGAAAGAGATTGCCCGCGTACTGACTGCTGAGCAAGGAAAGACACTTGCAGATGCTGAAGGTGATATTCAACGTGGTTTAGAAGTCGTTGAGCATGCGTGTTCGGTTGGCACACTTCAAATGGGCGAATATATAGAAGGTGTTGCACGTGGTGTGGATACCTATACTTTGCAGCAACCTTTGGGTGTATGTGCAGGAATTACGCCATTTAACTTTCCTGCGATGATTCCACTGTGGATGTTCCCAATGGCCATCGTCTGTGGAAATACCTTTGTTTTAAAGCCATCTGAACAAGATCCATTATCGACCATGATGCTTGTCGAACTTGCGATTGAAGCCGGTATTCCAGCAGGTGTATTAAACGTAGTGCATGGTGGTAAAGACGTTGTTGATCGTTTATGCACACATCAAGCTATTAAGGCCATTTCGTTTGTTGGCTCTACGGCTGTTGGTACACATGTATATAACCTTGCAGGACAGCATGGAAAACGTGTGCAGTCGATGATGGGGGCTAAAAACCATGTGGTGGTGATGCCAGATGCCAATAAAGAACACACTTTAAATGCTCTCGTTGGTGCAGCATTTGGTGCGGCGGGTCAGCGTTGTATGGCTTTGTCGGTTGCTGTCATGGTTGGTGAAAGTAAAGAATGGGTTAATGAACTGGTTGAAAAAGCCAAAACGCTGAAGGTCAATGCAGGGCATGAGCCGAATACCGATATTGGCCCAGTTATTTCACCTCGCGCAAAAGCACGTGTACTGGATTTAATTCAAAGCGGTGTAGAGCAAGGTGCGGAGTTGCTGCTGGATGGTCGTGATGTTCAAGTCATCGGCTATGAGCAAGGAAACTTTGTCGGAGCAACGATTTTTAATCAAGTTTCAACCGATATGCGCATCTATACCGAAGAGATCTTTGGGCCCGTGTTAGCCATTATTCATGTCGATACTCTGGAGCAGGCGATTGAATTGATTAATGCCAATCCATTTGGCAACGGTGTTGGACTATTTACACAAAGCGGTGCAGTCGCTCGTACATTCCAAAGTGATATCGATATTGGTCAAGTGGGTATCAATATTCCAATTCCTGTACCTGTACCTTTCTTTAGCTTTACAGGATCGCGTGGTTCAAAACTGGGGGACTTAGGTCCATATGGTAAGCAAGCGGTTCAGTTCTATACACAAACCAAAACCATCACCAGTCGTTGGTTCGAAGATACACAAGAAAAAGGTGAAGTGAATACCACCATTAACCTACGTTAATTTAGGAGTTCAAGGATGAATATTGCCTTTATCGGTTTAGGAAACATGGGCGGGAAAATGGCCCAAAACCTACTCAAAGCAGGTTTTACGGTTTACGGTTTCGACTTAAGCGAAATTGCGATTCAGTATTTTACTGAAGCAGGTGGCATCGTTTGCCAAAGTCCACAAGATGCTGCGAAACAAGCAGATGTTGTGATTAGCATGTTGCCTGCTGCCAAGCATGTCAAAGAGGTGTACTTGGGAGAAAATGGTGTATTGGCGGTAATGAAAGCAGGAAGCTTATGTATCGATAGCAGTACCATTGATCCGCAAACCATTAAGGATATAGCCGAGGCGGGTGCTGCACATCAGATAAAAATCTGTGATGCACCTGTTTCAGGCGGCACTATTGGTGCTCAGGCAGGTACATTAACCTTTATGGTCGGTTCAGATGATCAAACTTTTGAAAGAACCAAAGCTGTATTGGGGCACATGGGTAAAAACATTGTGCATTGTGGTGATGTGGGTGCAGGTCAAATTGCGAAAATTTGCAATAACTTGATTCTTGGTATTTCCATGGCAGCCGTTGCTGAAGGTATGGCACTCGGTGCGCGTCTGGGAATTGATCCTCAAGCCTTAGCGGGTGTGGTGAATAGTTCGAGTGGACGTTGCTGGAGTTCGGATGTATGTAATCCATGGCCAGGTATCTCAGCAAATGCACCTGCAGGACGTGGCTATACCGATGGTTTTGCAACGCAGTTGATGTTGAAAGATTTAGGATTGGCTGTAGAAGCCGCAGGACAAGTCAAACAGCCGATTATTTTAGGTGGACTGGTTCAGCAGATGTATCAACAGCTGTGTTTACAAGGTAATGCACACTTAGATTTTTCAAGCATTGTGCAGCAATACTTACCTAAGGACGCTTAATCGCTTTGAACACCAATCTAGCCTAGGGATGGCTAAAAATACTAACACTCGTGTCGGAATAACAATAAATTGAGACTGAGGTAGAGAAGATGTCGAATTATCAAGATGTTGCAAAGGCATTTGACTTAAATCATGCTGCCAAAGAAATGTTATCAGGCTCTTTAGAGCAATTAAATGCATGTTATGAATGCTGCGACCGTCATGCGATTGATCAAGATAAGGTTGCACTGTATTGGCAAGGCAAAGATGGGCGGAAAGAACAATATACCTTTGCAGAGCTGCAACAGTGGTCAAGCCAATTTGCCAATTTTTTAAAGTCACAGGGTGTGCAAAAGGGTGATCGTGTATCGGGTTTATTACCCCGTACAGTTGAATTACTTGTGGTGATTTTAGGGGCTTGGCGAATAGGTGCTGTATATCAACCGCTATTTACCGCCTTTGGCCCCAAAGCCATTGAACATCGTTTACACCTTGCACAAAGCAAATTGGTGATTAGCGATGTTGGTAATCGCAGTAAATTAGATGAAGTTGCACATTGTCCCCAAATCGTTACTGTTGCAGATCCAGCGGGTCAAGGGATTCAACAGGGAGATTTAAACTTTTGGGATGAAGTAAACGCACAGTCTACAGATTGTGAAATTGTCCTACAGAGCATCAATGATCCATTTCTTCTAATGTTTACTTCAGGTACTACAGGTCCTGCAAAACCCTTAGAAGTACCCCTTAAAGCCTTAATCGCTTTTGGTCAATATATGAAAAATGCGGTAGGACTGCGTGAAGATGATTCATTTTGGAATATTGCCGATCCGGGTTGGGCTTATGGTTTGTATTATGGAATCACTGGGCCACTTTTACTGGGACATGCAACGCTCTTTTACGAAGGTGGTTTTAGCATTGATAGTTTGTGTCAGATCGTAGATGACTACAAGGTGACGAACCTTGCAGGCGCACCGACAGCGTATCGGATGATGATGGCGGCTGATCCTGAACAAATGGCAAAACTCAAAGGGAAATTCCGCGTCGTCAGTAGCGCTGGTGAGCCGCTTAACCCTGAAGTTTTCCGCTGGTTTAAACAAGTTTTAGATGCACCGATCTTTGACCATTATGGTCAGACTGAAGTTGGTATGGTGGTGTGTAATCACCATGGTTTACAACATGATATTCGCGCAGGTGTCGCAGGTTATGCCAGTCCGGGATATCGCGTGGCGGTTGTTGATGAACAAGGGCAAGAGCTAGCTGCAGGAACGCCAGGAGTACTGGCTGTCGATATTAGTCAATCACCGATGATGTGGTTTGGTGGCTATAAAGAAAGTCGTAAGTCACCCTTTGTAAAGCATTATTACCTCACGGGTGATACCGCAGAATTACACGCAGATGGCAGTATGAGCTTCGTTGGTCGTAATGATGATGTGATTACAACATCAGGTTATCGTATCGGGCCATTCGATGTTGAAAGCGCTTTACTTGAGCATGATGCAGTGATTGAAGCTGCGGTCATTGGTGTACCTGATCCGGATCGGACAGAAATTGTAAAAGCTTTTGTGATTTTAGCTGAGCATGTCACAGCGTCAGAAGAGTTAGCAGAGCAACTAGGGCAATTTGTGAAAAAGCGCTTATCTGCACATGCTTATCCACGATTGGTGGAGTTTGTTCAAGAACTGCCGAAGACTCCAAGTGGAAAAATTCAGCGTTTCTTATTAAGAAATCAAGAGATTGCAAAACAATCTACGCAGCATGCAAGTTAAATGACGTATCGATTAACTCTAAATTAATGCCGAACAATCAGGATCAAAATCAAGCTTTCATTCAGTTCTAGTCATTTTCAAACTGGATGAAAGCAATTGATTGATGTACAGGAAGATAAGATGCAATTTACCGAAGAACAATTATTAATTCAGGACATGGCACGCAGTTTCGCACAGGAACAAATTAAACCTCAAGCGGCTGAATGGGATAAAAACGGTACCTTTCCCAAAGAGGCATTAGCGCAGATGGGAGAACTGGGTTTATTGGGCATGCTGGTATCAGATGAATGGGGTGGTTCAGATACTGGTAATCTTGCCTATGTTATGGCTTTAGAAGAGATTGCCGCGGCCGATGGGGCAACCTCAACCATTATGAGTGTACATAACTCGGTAGGCTGTGTTCCTATTGCTAAATTTGGCACAGAAGAACAAAAGCAGAAATATTTAGTGCCTTTAGCACAAGGCAAAATGATCGGTGCATTTGCATTAACTGAGCCACATACGGGTTCAGATGCTGCTGCCATTAAAACTCGTGCAGTAAAAGATGGCAATGAATGGGTGATTAATGGTGCTAAGCAGTTTATTACCTCGGGACATAATGCAGGGGTCATTATTGTCTTTGCTGTGACTGACCCAAGTGCAGGGAAAAAAGGCATGAGTGCTTTTATTGTCCCAAGAGAAACACCTGGTTATGAAGTGATTCGTACTGAAGAAAAGCTTGGATTACATGCCTCAGATACCTGCCAAATTGCACTCACAGACGTGCGAGTGCATGAAAGCTTGATGTTAGGAAAAGAAGGTGAAGGTTTGAAAATCGCCTTATCAAATCTAGAAGGCGGTCGTATTGGTATAGCGGCGCAAGCAGTTGGTCTTGCACGTGCAGCATTAGAAGAAGCAACCCGATATGCCAAAGAGCGTATTACTTTTGGTAAACCAATTTTTGAACATCAGGCAGTTGCGTTCCGATTGGCAAGTATGGCAACAGAAATAGAAGCTGCACGCCAATTGGTCTATCACGCGGCACGTTTAAAAGAAGCAGGACAACCTTGCTTAAATGAAGCGTCTATGGCCAAGCTTTTTTCATCTGAAATGGCTGAGCGTGTTTGCTCCGCAGCATTACAAGTCTTTGGTGGTTATGGCTATCTCAAAGATTTCCCGATAGAGCGTATTTATCGTGATGCACGTATTTGCCAAATCTATGAAGGTACGAGTGATATCCAACGTTTAGTAATTGCCCGCAGCTTATAACGTTGTCATTAAGACATTTAAATGAAAAGGCTTCAGATATGAAGCCTACTCATAAATATTGAACATATATAGGGATATTACATGCAATTTGAAACGATTCTGCTTGAAAAGAACAATGGTGTTGGACTTATTACTTTAAATCGTCCTCAGGCCTTAAATGCATTAAATAGCACATTAATTCAAGACCTTAATTTGGCCTTAGATGATTTAGACAGAGATTCTTCCATTGGCTGTATGGTTATTACAGGTTCAGAAAAAGCCTTTGCTGCTGGTGCAGATATTAAAGAAATGGCTGAACTGAGTTTTCCAAATATTTATTTGGATGATTTTTTTCATCTGGCAGATCGAATTGCTCAGCGCCGTAAACCTCTAATTGCAGCTGTCAGTGGTTATGCGTTAGGTGGAGGCTGTGAGTTAGCACTCATGTGCGACTTTATTTACTGTGCCGATAATGCAAAATTCGGTTTACCAGAAGTGACTTTGGGAGTAATCCCAGGGATAGGTGGGACACAGCGCTTAACGCTTGCTATTGGTAAGGCCAAAGCAATGGAAATGTGTCTGACTGCGAGACAAATGGGCGCAGTAGAAGCAGAGCAGAGTGGTTTAGTTGCTCAAGTCTTCCCTAAAGAGGAGTTGGTCGAAAAGACCTTAAAAGCTGCTGAAAAAATAGCCGAAAAATCTGTAGTCGCAACCATGATGATCAAAGAGTCAATTAACCGTGCATTTGAAGTCAGTTTGCAAGAAGGTTTACGTTTTGAACGTAGAACATTCCATTCGATTTTTGCAACTCAAGACCAAAAAGAAGGCATGCAAGCATTTGTTGAAAAGCGCCAAGCCAATTTTAAAGACAATTAAAAATAAAAAAGGATGATATGGATATGAGTACAAATAACTTAATGATTGAAGAACATGGACATTTAGGCCAAATCAGTTTAGATCGCGTGGCAAATTTAAATGCCTTGTCTTTGGAAATGATTCAAGGGATTCAACAGCAATTAGCACTATGGGCTGATCAAACTAATATTCATGCTGTACTTATTCGCTCAAATAGTCCCAAAGCATTTTGTGCAGGTGGAGATATTCGCTATCTCTATGATAGTTATATGAATGGTAAAGAAGATCATCAAGCTTATTTTCAAGCTGAGTATGAAATGCTGAATAGCATTCGTGCGTATGAAAAACCCATTATTGTCATACTCGATGGCTATGTACTTGGCGGTGGATTTGGCTTAGCCCAAGCATGTCATGTGCTTGTCAGCAGCGAAAAGTCTAGATTTGCCATGCCTGAAACTGCCATTGGATTTTTCCCAGATGTGGCTGCGACACACTTTTTATCACGTTTGGATGATATTGGTGTGTACATGGCAACTACGGGCGATCAAATCAGTGCCAGCGATGCGTTATATCTAGATTTGATTGACTACCATGTTCCGAGTGAGCAACTTGTTCAATTAGAAGAAGATTTAAGAAATTCCAAGCAACTCAGCAAGGAAAATATTGAACAATTGATTGCGAAATATATTACTCGACCAGCGGAAAGTGAACTTAGTCAAAATGCAGATTTAATTCGTAAGCATTTTGGTTTTGAGAGCATTGATGCCATTGAAAATAGTCTTGAAAATGAACAGCATAATGATGCTCAAGTGTGGGCGCTAAAAATACGCAATACCTTGGAACAACGATCTCCAATTGCGAAAAGGATCAGTTTACAGCTCCAACATTTAGGTCGCGGTCTTTCACTGAAGCAATGCATGCAAATTGAACGACATTTACAAGATGTTTGGTTTCAACATGGCGATATTGTTGAAGGTGTACGCGCATTAATTGTGGATAAAGACAAGCAGCCAAAGTGGCAACAGTCTAGTCCGACTTTAGACAAAATATTGGAGGAAATATCTATTTAATCAGTGATTTAAAAAACTTTAATGGTTCAAACCCTTGGTCAATATTCATATTCAATTTGTTACTAGGTATAAAGAAGTGACTCAGCGTAAATTAAACACATATAAGATCTAAAAATATTGATTTTCAAGAAGAAAATCATCACATAAATCAAGCATCGTGAAAATGCAACATAGAAATATCTTGCAGAATAAGGAAGATAACAATGCAAAATGTACAGGGAAACACAGCTCCACCAGCTAAGTCCTCGCATCGTTTAGCGGGTATTTCCAGCATGGTGGGTACAACCATCGAATGGTATGACTTTTTTATCTATGGTGCTGCCGCAGCACTCATTTTCAATCGACTTTTTTTCCCAAATCTTGATCCTTTAACGGGCGTATTGGCAGCATTTGCTACCTATGCTGTAGGCTTTATTGGTCGACCGCTAGGTGGCATTGTTTTTGGTCATTTTGGCGATAAAATCGGTCGTAAATCAATGTTATTGGTCACATTAATGTTGATGGGTATTCCTACTGTGATGATTGGGTTGTTACCGACTTTCGAAACCATTGGTTATTGGGCAACGGTCTGTTTAATTATTTTAAGATTTATACAGGGCATGGCCATGGGTGGAGAATGGGGCGGAGCAGTCCTCATGGCGGTAGAGCATGCGCCAGCGGGTAAAAAAGGCTTTTGGGGAAGTTTACCGCAAGCCAGTACAGGTGGTGGTTTATTGCTCGCTTCGGTAGCTTTAGGCTTAGTCTCAATGTTACCTGAAGAAGCGTTATTTAGCTGGGGTTGGCGTCTACCATTTTTAGCCAGCATTATTTTACTGGCTGTCGGTTGGTATATTCGTGTAAAAGTGCCTGAATCACCAGACTTTGAAAAAGTTAAAGCTCAAACCAAATCAATTAAAGTTCCAGCAAAACAAGTGTTTAAAAATCATCCTAAGCAGTTGATTACGATTATTTTATCTCGAGCTGCTGAAAATGCTTGGTTCTATTTGGCATCGACATTTGCTTTAGCCTATACCACCACACAGCTAAATATTCCTAGGCAAGATATCTTGTTTGCAACGATTTGTGGTGCTGCAGTCATCATGGTTATTACGCCAATTTTTGGACATTTGTCTGATAAAGTTGGGCAAAAAAACATGTTTAGATTTGGTTTATGCGTACTGGCTTTATACAGCTATCCATTTTTTGCGATGTTAAATACTAAAGATCCAGTATTGGTTTGGACGGCCATTGTGATTGGTATTGGTGTGGTTTTTCCTTTGATGTATGCGCCGCAGTCACAGTTATTTTCGCGCCAATTTCCAGCAGAAATACGTTATAGCGGTATTTCAATCTCAGTTCAATTTGCAGGCGTGCTAGGTGGTGGTTTAGCACCATTAATCGCGACGAAATTGCTGAGTATTGGTGATGGAAGCCCTAATTTAATTATTGCCTATATTTCAGGCTTTGCAGTGATTGCGATTATTGCATCATCATTCTTAAAGCCGGACCAAATAGAGCGAAAGGCAAATGCATTTAGCAGTGAGGAAATCAAATCTTCCTAAATCAACAATCAGGAAAACAATTGATTGATTTAAAATATAGAATTTCAATATAGAAATACATGTGATTTAGCCATAGCAACAGTTGTTATGGCTTTTTTCTTGTCTGAGGATTGTGGTAGGACAAATTTATTTTAGCGAAGCTTAGGAACTTAGCAATTTGAATACAGTTGATGTGCAAGAGCTGTGAATTATCATCTTTGTAAATAAATCTGAAGCTGTTATTCACCAATTAAAATGTCTGTGCGATAAACCATTTAAAATGTCCTGTTTTTAACTACAAGAGTCAAGTACAGGATTTAAATTTCTTTGTTCAATAACAACTTTCTGAGCTTTACGACTCGGCATACTTTTCTTGAGACGGGAACGTTTATTCTGTTTCTCCAATTCCTCATGTTGCTGCTGGATATGGGCCAGGACCGAACCTAATCTTTTATTCTCAACCACTTCATTCTGCTGTAGTCC